>NZ_JBIWPF010000407.1:0-1000 GCF_044768125.1 Streptomyces sp. NPDC101166 | reverse complement strand
GTGCGTTCGGTGGGGTGGGTGACCGCCGTCAGCGGCGACCGCGGGCTTCGACCGCGTCGCGCGCCTCGACCAGACTGGCCGTCGGATCCTGCTCGCGATACGCCTTGATGGCGTGGATCTTCTTGCCGCGCAGCAGATGCTCGTCGATCGCGGTGTAGTCGATGGCGTGGTCGGGATCGTCGATGCCGAGATGCTCGAGGATCAGATCGATCTTGCGTTCCAGCCGGCGGAGTTTGCGCTCGAAGCGGAGATTGTCGAACATCCCCCGACACTACCGGCGCGATCCGCCGATCGAGAGCTCCGCGCGACCGCGTCGATCCCACTGGTTGGGAGCGATTCGCCCTGGTGAAAGGGGTCATGGCGGCACCCGCTATGGTGGCCGGGACTCTCCTGTCAGCGCGGAGAGGACCACCCGCGCGTTATCGAAACGGAGCATGGATTTCATGAAACTCGCTGTCATTCCGGGCGACGGTATCGGCCCCGAGGTCATCGCCGAGGCCCTCAAGGTGCTCGATGTGGTGGTGCCCGGTGTCGAGAAGACCGCATACGACCTGGGAGCCAAGCGGTTCCATGCCACCGGCGAGATCCTCCCGGAGAACGTGATCCCGGAGCTCAAGCAGCACGACGCCATCCTGCTGGGCGCCATCGGCGACCCGTCGGTGCAGTCCGGCCTGCTCGAGCGCGGCCTGCTGCTGCGCACCCGCTTCGAGCTCGACCACCACGTGAACCTGCGCCCCTCGAAGCTGTACCCGGGCGTCACCAGCCCGCTGGCCTCGAACCCGGACATCGACTTCGTGGTCGTGCGTGAGGGCACCGAGGGCCCGTACACCGGCACCGGCGGCGCGATCCGCGTCAACACCCCGCACGAGGTGGCCACCGAGGTCTCCACCAACACCCGCTTCGGCGTCGAGCGCGTGGTTCGCTACGCCTTCGAGACCGCCCGCAAGCGCCGCAAGCACCTGACCCTGGTGCACAAGAACAACGTGCTGGCCTTCGCCGG
>NZ_JBIWPF010000406.1:0-1003 GCF_044768125.1 Streptomyces sp. NPDC101166 | reverse complement strand
CGTCGACATCGCGCTGCGGCGGCCCTCCCTCGACGACGTGTTCCTCGAACTCACCGGGCACATGGCCAAAACCGAAGAACCCGAGGAGGACTCCCCCTCGGTGCGCTTCCGAAACGGCGAGGGACGCCACCGCGCCGACGGCGATCGGACCCGCGCATGACCACCACCACCGCGCCCGCCACCACCGGCTGGCTCACCGACGTCCGCGCCACCCCGGGCACGCTCGCCCAATGGTGGGTGCTCACCGTGCGGCTCATCGTGCCCTCGGTCAAGACCGGCGAGATCATCACCGCTATCGCCGCACCCGTCACCTTCACCGCCAGCTTCTACATCCCGCTCAACCGCGTGATGTCCTTCGCCGGACTGGGATTCAGCAGCTACGCGCAGTTCATGGCGCCCATCGTGATCCTGCAGGCCTGCGCGTTCACCGCCGTCTCCGCCGCCTTCCGCGCCGCCACCGACGCCGTCTCCGGACTCGACCGGCGCTTCGACGCCATGCCCATGCACCCGCTGGTGCCCGCTGCGGCGCGCATGTCAGCCAACGTGTTCCGACTCGCCGTCGGACTCGTCGCGGCCGTGATCAGCACCCATGTGATCGGCTTCCGCTTCGCCGCCGGCGCCGGGCACACCCTCGGCTTCCTGGCGCTCGGCATGGCCATCGGCATCACGTTCTGCCTCGGCGCGGACGCCATCGGCACCTACACCCGCAGCCCCGAGGCCACCAGCCAGATGCTGGTGCTGCCACCGCTCATCCTCGGCATGCTCTCCACCGGCCTGGCCCCCGCCCGCCAATTCCCGCACTGGGTCCAGGGTTTCGTCCGCAACCAGCCCGTCTCGCAGTACGCCGAAGGGCTGCGCGCGCTCGGCGGCGACCCCGGCGGCAAGGCGCACGCGGTCACCTGGTCGCTGATGACCCCCGTGCTGCTGTGGCTCGTGGGCACCATCGCGCTGGCCTGCTACTTCATTTACCAGCAGAACCTGAAGAGGTCGTGATGACCACTCT
>NZ_JBIWPF010000405.1:0-1004 GCF_044768125.1 Streptomyces sp. NPDC101166 | reverse complement strand
GCAACGGAGCTAATGGGGGGCGTTCCCGGGGGAAACAGGGACAACGAGGTTCCGCACCGCACAACCGAAGTTCCGCCACGCCAGGAGAGCGAACCATCATGACCGAATCGAATCTGACCGCCACCGTCACCAAGCCGATCTACGCCACCGTCGGTGCCGGCGACGCCCTCTACGCCGTCGTGACCGACGCCGTCTCGCAGATCCGTGAGCGCGCCAACTCCGCCGACGTGCAGGGTCGCATCGAAGAGGCCCGCGAGCGCTTCGCCAACCTTCCCGCCGACCTGCAGGAGCAGGCCGAGACCCTGCGCCAGCGCGTGCAGGCGCTGCCGTCCGAGCTGCCCGAGGACCTGGCCGAGCTGCGCGAGAAGGCCACCCCCGAAGAGCTGCGCAAGCTGGTCGACCAGTACTACCACCAGCTGCTGGACTTCTACGCCGACCTGGCCGCCCGCGGCGAGGAGACCGTCGAGAAGCTGCGCGCCAACCCGGCCTTCGAGGACCGCATCGAGCTGGTCGAGACCCGCTACAACGACCTGCTGGCCCAGACCCAGGACGTGCTGGGCAAGGTCAGCGACCAGGTCGGCCCGTACCTCGGCTTCACCGCCAAGGAGGAGGCCCCGGCCGACGAGACCGTCGACGCCGAGGTCGTGGACGTGACCACCGAGACCGCTCCGGTCGAGGACGAGGCCCCCGCCGCCAAGAAGGCCGCTCCGGCCAAGAAGGCCGCGCCCGCCAAGAAGGCTGCCCCGGCCAAGAAGGCCGCCCCGGCCAAGAAGTAGGTCTTCGCGTTCCGCGAAAGAGCTTGTCGCCCTCGCGCACTCCGGTGCGTGGGGGCGACGCTCGTTTCCGGGGCAGTGCCGCTCGTTCCGGAGGTCGTGCGGATTCGTGTCGTGCCCGGAAGTCGCGGTGGCCGGGTCGTCGCTCCGTATGATGGTGGCGTGATGGGAATACCCGGACTGATTCTGTGGGTCTTGTGGCTGGCCGCGATGGGCATGACCGTGTTCGCC
>NZ_JBIWPF010000404.1:0-1006 GCF_044768125.1 Streptomyces sp. NPDC101166 | reverse complement strand
CCAGATTGTCCAGCACGCCAGGGTTGTTGGCCTTCGAGAAGATGGCCGACGGCTGCAAGGTCGCCACCGCGAACACGAAGATGATCGTCAACGCGGCCAGCAGGATATTGAGCGCGATCTCGTTCGGCGTCTTCTGCCGCGACGCGCCCTCGACGAGCGCGATCATCTTGTCGATGAACGAACCGCCCGGCTCCTGGGTGATCTGGACGACGATGCGGTCCGACAACACGGTGGTGCCGCCGGTCACGGCCGACCGGTCACCGCCGGATTCGCGGATGACGGGTGCGGACTCACCGGTGATGGCCGATTCGTCCACGGAGGCAATGCCTTCCACGACATCACCGTCACCCGGGATGACCTGCCCCGCCTCGACGACCACGTAGTCGCCGCGGCGAAGTTCGGGAGCGGGCACCCGCTCCTCGACGACGCGCGCGCCCGGCGACCAGTTCGCCAGACGGCGAGCGACCGTGTCGGTCTTGGCCTTTCGCAGCGTGTCCGCCTGCGCCTTGCCGCGGCCCTCGGCCACGGCTTCGGCCAGATTGGCGAAGATCACCGTCAGCCACAGCCAGACGACGATCGCCCAGGCGAAGAACGTCGGACTCGCGATGGCCAGGACGGTGGCCCAGACCGCGCCGATCTCGACGATCAGCATCACCGGATTGCGCCACATGATGCGCGGATCCAGCTTCTTCAACGCGTCCGGCAGCGACCCGAGCAGCATCTTGGGGTCGAACAACCCCGCTGACACACCGCGTTTCGGGTTGCTGTGCGCGGTCTGCACCGGCGCGGAGTCGATGGTGGGAGTGCTCATGAGTGGATTCCTTCAGCGAGCGGGCCGAGCGCCAGCATCGGCAGGAAGGTGAGCGCGACCAGGATGACGGTGACGCCCGCGACCATGCCGACGAACTGCGGCCGATGCGTCGGCAGCGTGCCCTCGGAGGCGGGAGTGTGCCCCTGCGCCGCCAGCGAACCGGCCAGGGCCAGTACGAAGATCATGGGGATGAAG
>NZ_JBIWPF010000403.1:0-1009 GCF_044768125.1 Streptomyces sp. NPDC101166 | reverse complement strand
ACAACGCCTGGAACAGATCGTCGGCCATATCGGAAATATGCTCGACCCGCGCCGCCAGCCGGGAGGCGTTGAGCACGAACTCCAGCAGCAGGCGCACCACCGCGGCGATCACCAGGCCCAGCGGCACCGCGAACACCACCGCGAACACGATTCCCAGCCAGGCCGAGATTCGCCACAGCCCTACGGTTCCCACGATCGGGATGGTGAAAGCGCCCGCCAAGCCCAGCAGATACGCCAGCGGCAGCAGCGTGCGGGTGGCGGCGTGGTGAAACTGCAGGTCCAGCAGGGCGCGGGCGGCATCCACGCTCCACGCGCCGAAAGCTCCTGGGCTGGTGAAGGGTTCGACCGGCTCCTCGGGGTCCTCTTCCTCGGCGAGCCGCCGGGACATGCGGCGGGTGGCGGCCTCCTTGAAGGCGGCCCAGCGCCCTTCCTCGATGAGCTCCTCGAGCTTCTCGAGTTCCGACTCCCCCGGCTGTTCGGCCATGCCGACGATCTCCTCTCCCGCAGACCCGTTCGGCCGATTCTGTGTCTCCGGTTTCGGCCGATTCAGTGTCTCCGGTAACGCCGGAGGCCCGCACGACGAGAGAGTGTGTTGTAGAACACGTCACGCCGGCGGCTGATGACGGGCTCCGAACCGAGCGGTAGCGCCCTTGACGCGTCGTCGCAGGCGAGAGCCGGTCCGGTATCCGGGTGTCGCAGATGAGCCAAAGCCGCTTTTCGGTCGAAGCGGACTGGACACATGACGTTCTGCAAAGAATCCGGACTCGAGGTGAAAAAGGGTGTGTAACGCCGCGAACCCCCCGCTCCGATACGCCACCAGAGCAGGAACTAGATCTACCGGGGAATGGAGAAACCAGTGCGTACGACGTTTTCGTCAGCCGTTGCGGAATCTGCGCAGGACTACATCCAGCGCGGCTGGACGGTCGCCGAAACCGCCAATGGCGTCTGCCTGGTCACCGACGAGAACATCGCGGGCATCGAGGTCACCGGCGACACCGCCGCGTTCGTG
>NZ_JBIWPF010000402.1:0-1011 GCF_044768125.1 Streptomyces sp. NPDC101166 | reverse complement strand
GTCCTTGGCATCGGCGAGCTCGAAAGCCGGTACGCCGGTACCGCTCATCGTTGTTCCGCCCTCTCGGTTGTCAGTTCGCAGTCTCGCCCAGGTCCAGGTCTTCCAGGCCGACCAGGTCGTGGCCCATCCGATCCCGCTTGGTGCGCAGGTACCGCAGATTGTGCTTGTTGGCGCGCACCGGCATGGCCACGCGCTCACTGATGCTCAGACCGTAGCCCTCGATCCCGGCGCGCTTGTCCGGGTTGTTGGTGAGCAGCCGCATCGAATTGATGCCCAGGTCGACCAGGATCTGCGCGCCGATGCCGTAGTCGCGGGCGTCGGCCGGCAGGCCCAGGTTGAGGTTGGCGTCGACGGTGTCATCACCGCTGTCCTGCAGCTGGTAGGCCTGCAGCTTGTGCAGCAGGCCGATGCCGCGGCCCTCGTGGCCGCGCATGTAGAGCAGCACGCCGCGGCCCTGCTCGGCGATCAGCTCCATGGCGGCGTCGAGCTGCGGGCCGCAGTCGCAGCGCAGCGAGCCGAAGGCGTCGCCGGTGAGGCATTCGGAGTGCACGCGCACCAGCACGTCACGGCCGTCGCCGATCTCGCCCATCACCAGGGCGACATGCTCGGCGTCGTCGTATTCGCTCTCGTAGCCGATGGCCAGGAAGTCGCCGAACTCGGTGGGCAGCTTGGCCTCGGCGACCTGCTTGACGTGCTTCTCGTTGCGGCGGCGCCAGGAGATCATGTCGGCGATGGAGATCAGCGCCAGATCGTGTTCGTCGGCGAAGACGCGCAGCTCGTCGGTGCGCGCCATATCACCTTCGTTCTTCTGGCTCACGATCTCGCAGATGACTCCGGCGGGGCTGAGTCCGGCCATCCGGGCCAGATCCACGGCGGCCTCGGTGTGGCCGGGACGGCGCAGCACACCACCGTCCTTGGCGCGCAACGGAACCACATGCCCCGGACGAGTCAGATCATCGGATTTGGCGGTGGGGTCGGCCAGCACGCGCATGGTGGTGGCGCGGTCGGCTG
>NZ_JBIWPF010000401.1:382-1012 GCF_044768125.1 Streptomyces sp. NPDC101166 | reverse complement strand
CGCAAGGCATTACCGGCTACAGCGATTCCCAGCTTCGTCCCCCGCGCGAGCCTGGATGTGGGCAGCTCTTTCGCCATCAGTGACCCTCCATGGGAGCCAACACCCCCGTTGGTGCCGACATGGCGGAACCCCTGTGATGTGAGCGTCTCAGAGGGTGCGCTCCGCCGACCTCAGACTAACCACACTGGGAACTCCAGTGCTAGCCGTCAGCTAGCACTGTTTTGGTTGTTCTCCGCATCGGGTAGCACGTGGGGGCGCGAGTTGAAGTAATGGCGGTCGCCGCCCGCGCGGACCATGCCCTCGATGGCGCTCCAGGCCATCATGGTGAGGTAGTCGAGCATTTCCTCGCTGGACATGGTGCGGTTGGAGATCCACCAGTCCGTCGCCAGCTGCACGCCGCCGACCAGCACGTAGGACCACAGCATGGCGCCTTCGGTCTGCAGGCCGCGGTCGAAGGACTTGTCGATGATGACCGCCGAGACCACCTGCGCGAACAACTTCTCGAAGTCGGCGAGGGTGGAGGTGTCGGTCGCCGCGCCGTTGCCCATGATGAACCGGTACACATCGGTGTCCGAATCCACGGTGTGGACGTACGCCGCCAGCGTGTTGCGGACCAATTGGTATTCGTCG
>NZ_JBIWPF010000401.1:0-372 GCF_044768125.1 Streptomyces sp. NPDC101166 | reverse complement strand
GTCGAGGTCGTCGCTGATGGCACCGTAGATGCGCGGCATCAGGGTGGTCTCGATGAACCGTTCCATGGTGGCGCGGGTCAAATCCTGCTTGTCCGAGAAATACCGGTAGAGCACGGTTTTGGAGACGCCGATCTCGGCGGCGATCTCGTCCATTCCGGCATCGCCGCCGCGCTTGCGGATGGCGGCGAGGGTGCCGTCCACCAGTTCTTCGCGTCGGTCGATCTTGTGCTGCTGCCAGCGACGTTTGCGACCGTCCACACGACCCCCGCGTGGACCGGTGGCAGCCTCGACGGCTGCACTCACGCTGCCTTTGGTGGTCACGCTGCGTTGGCTCCTTGTTCGCGTCCTGGGCCTGGGCCTATTCAGCTTAAG
>NZ_JBIWPF010000400.1:0-1012 GCF_044768125.1 Streptomyces sp. NPDC101166 | reverse complement strand
CCCGAGCGGCTCTACGACTTTCAGCGCGCCATGACCGGGCTGTCGCTGCCCGGCGCGCACGTCATCGCCGAGGTCTTCCCGTGGCAGCGCTGGAAGACCGTCGCCGATATCGGCACCGCCCAGGGCGCGCTGCTGCGCACCGTTCTGGAGACCAATCCGCACCTGCACGGCATCGGCTACGACCTGGCCCCCGTCGAGCCGATCTTCACCGATTACATTGCCCCGGTGGCGGATCGGAGCGGCTTCCGGGCCGGGGACTTCTTCACCGAGGAACTGCCGGAAGCCGATGTGCTGGTCTTCGGCCACATCCTGCACGACTGGGATCTCGACACCAAGCGCATGCTGCTGGAGAAGGCCTACCGCGCGCTGCCCGAGGGCGGCGCGATCCTGGTCTACGAATCCCTCATCGACGATGACCGCCGGACCAATCTGCCCGGCCTGCTCATGAGCCTCAACATGCTGATCGAGACGCCCGGCGGCTTCGACTACACCGCCGCCGACCTGCGCGGCTGGCTCGCCGACGCGGGCTTCCGCGACCCGCAGACCGAGCACCTCGCCGGGCCCGAATCGATGGTGTGGGCGATCAAATAACGGCGGCCGGGGCCTGGCCGGGTATCGGTCAGGGCAGAGCCAGGTATTCCGCGCCGAGCAGATCGGCCGCGTGGCTGACGTGATCGACGATGCGGGCGGCATCGGCCTCGATGATCCCGGCTCGCCAGGCGGTCAGCAGTTCGATGAAGCCGCCGATGCTCATCAGCACGCCCATGCGCAGATCGGATTCGTCGACGCCCGGGCGCAGGTACGGGCGGGCGGTGGCGATGAGCAGGTCGGTGGCCTCGGTGAGCAGGGCGGTGCGGCGTTGTTCGAGCACGCGGCTGCCGGAGTGATCGCCGAACAGGATGCGGGCCGGGCCCTCCGATTGCAGTTCCACGGCGCGGGCGATGGCCAGGTGCAGGATGCCCAGCGCGGGGTGCGCGAGATTGTCGGCGACCACGGCCGAGAGTTCGCTCAG
>NZ_JBIWPF010000399.1:0-1013 GCF_044768125.1 Streptomyces sp. NPDC101166 | reverse complement strand
CTCCGAGCCCGCGCAGGTTCTCCACGAAAGACGGGTAACCCCGGTCGATGTGGAAGACATCGTGGACTTCGGTGACACCGTCGGCCACCAGACCCGCGAGCACCAGACCCGCGCCGGCCCGAATGTCGGAGGACCACACCGGCGCCGAGGACAGTCGCGGAATACCGCGCACCACAGCGTGATGCCCATCGGTGCGGGCGTCCGCGCCGAGCCGGATCATCTCTTCGACGAAACGGAAGCGCGCCTCGAAGATGTTCTCGGTGATCATCGAGGTGCCGTCCGCGATGGCGGCCAGGCCGATGGCCATCGGCTGCAGGTCGGTGGGGAAACCCGGGAACGGCAGGGTCGAGAAGTTCACGGCACGAGGGCGATCCGCCTGCACCACGCGAAAGCCATCCGGTTCGAACGAGATTCGGGCGCCCGCCGAACGCAGCTTGTCCAGCACCAGGGACAGGTGCTTGGGGTTGATGCCCGTCACCCGCACGTCACCGGTGGTCATGGCGGCGGCGATGCCCCAGGTCGCGGCGACGATGCGGTCGCCGATCACCCGGTGGGTAGTAGGGGCCAGCTTCTCCACGCCCTGGATGGTCAGGACCGAGGTGCCGGCGCCGGCGATCTTCGCGCCCATCCGGTTCAGCATGTTGCAGAGATCCACGATCTCCGGCTCACGCGCGGCATTGTCGATGACGGTCTCGCCCTCGGCGAGCACCGCGGCCATCAGAATGTTCTCGGTCGCGCCGACCGAGGGAAAGTCCAGCCGGATCCGCGCGCCCTGCAGCTCCTCGGCCCGGGCCACCAGGCAGCCGTGCTCGATCTCCGAGGTCGCGCCGAGTAACCGCAGACCCTGCTGGTGCATGTCCAGCGGACGCGAACCGATCGCGTCACCGCCGGGCAGCGCCACCACGGCCCGCTTGCAGCGCGCCATCAGCGGACCCAGCACACACACCGAGGCGCGGAACTGGGTAACCGCCGGGAAGTCCGCGTGGTACTTCGGTTCCGGCGGCGTCGCGATG
>NZ_JBIWPF010000398.1:0-1013 GCF_044768125.1 Streptomyces sp. NPDC101166 | reverse complement strand
ACTGTTAATCGGAACAGCGTGTGCCGAAATTCGTTTCGGCACACGCTGTTTTCCACGACCCCGGACAGATCGAACTTGATGGACCCGCTCGCGAGGAGGGTCACATCGGCCAAAGCGGGTGCAGACATTCGTTACTTTCCGCTGTCGTGGAAAACAGCGTGTGCCGAAACGAATTTCGGCACACGCTGTTCCGATTAACAGTGATCGCTACTTGACCTGATACATCCAGATCAACGCGTTGGCCAATTCACCGGTGGAACCCCACTTGTACTGACGCGCCAGACCCTGGCCGTCGTAGCCGCGCACGTATTCGACCAGGTCGGGGCGGCTGACCTTACCGGCCTCGATGCCCTTGAGCACGATCGTGGTCAGGTCGTAGCCCTCGGTCGAGTAGGTGCCGGGCTCGTAGTTGTTGAACGCCTTGTAGGCGGTGGCGAACTTGTCACCGGCCGGACCACACGGGCAGGAGAGCAGCGCGTCCTTGGACTTGCTGCCGGCCTGCTTGGTGAACTCGACGTCCTTGGTGCCGTCGTCGGAGATGAAGGTCGCGGTCACGCCGCCGTCGCGCAGCTGGCTCACCAGCGGGGCGGCCTCGGCGTAGTAGCCCGCGTAGAAGATGCCGTCCGGCTTGGCCGATGCCATCTTGGACACGGTCGCCGAGAAGTCCTTCTGCTTCGCCTTCACGCTGGCCGCGCAGCTCGGGTCGGCGATCGGACCCAGGCCCTCGGTGACCGTCTTGGCCAGGCCGGTGCCGTAATCCGAGTCGTCCTGGATGACGCAGATCTTCTTGAACTTGCCGGTGCCCTTGAGGTATCCGGCCACCGCCGGGCCCTGGATGCCGTCATTGCCCAGACCGCGGAAGAAGTTGGTCCAGCCGTTGGTGGTGAGGGTGACATTGGTGGCCGACGGCGTCAGCGACAACAGGTTGGCCTGGTTGAGGATCGCGCCGGTCGCCTTGGTCTCACCGGAGAAGGTGGGGCCGATCAGCGCCACGATCGACGGGTCGCTGACGA
>NZ_JBIWPF010000397.1:0-1014 GCF_044768125.1 Streptomyces sp. NPDC101166 | reverse complement strand
CACGGGTTCGCGGAGATCGAGGGCACGCCGGTCACGGCGGAGGTGTACGCCGAGATGTGCCGGTCCTACGACACCGGTGTCGCCGAATTCCTGGACCTGTCCTACGTCAAGCCGAACACGCTCGGGAATACCCGAATGCTGTTGACGCTCTGACTCTTCCGTATCCGTCACCGACTTCGATCAGGAGCGTGCCCATGGCCGTCTTCGCCGTCCACTACGTCTACTCCGAGGCCACCGTCCCGGCCCGCGACATCCACCGGCCCGAGCACCGGGCCTGGCTGAACGCACTCGTCGACGAGGGCACCGTGCTCACCAGCGGGCCCTACGCGGACGGGTCCGGGGCGCTCATCCTGGTCTCGGCCGAGGATCTGGCCGCGGTCACCAAGCTGTTCGAGGACGACCCGTTCAATCGGGAGGGCCTGCTCGAGGACAAGCGGATCACCGAATGGTTGCCGACCATGGGCGCGTTCGTTCCCTGAACCACGCACTGCGCCAGATGATCACGGCACTGGTCGCGATCATCAGCAGCGGATAGCAGCCCGCGTAGGTCGGCACGGTGAGGTACGCCCACCACACCGACCGGTCTGCGCGGGGCAGCATGAACAGGCCGATGCCGATCGGATGCGGGGAGCCCTCCATGGGCGGACGGTCGGAAAAGGTCCACCACCAGCTGAATCCGATGAGGACGACGGTCGCGGGGGCCAGCATCGCCCAGCGGACGGTGGCGGTGCGCGCGTAATGCCAGGTCAGAATCGCCAACGGCATGAACCACACCCAGTGGTGTCCCCAGGAGAACGGGGAGACGCAGGCTGCGGTCATACCCGTCACGGTGACGGCAAGTAGCTCACGGTTCGCGCGGTGGGCCAGGACGGCGGCGAGCAGGCCGAGGACCGCGACCGGCAGTACCACGAGCACCCAGAGCCAGGCCGGGGGCTCGAACACCGTCGCGCCGAACGGGCTCGACGTGAAGCGCTCGATGTCGAAGAAGCGCAGCAGCTGCGCGAGAAAGCCGTT
>NZ_JBIWPF010000396.1:457-1014 GCF_044768125.1 Streptomyces sp. NPDC101166 | reverse complement strand
AGCAGGGCGGTGGTGTGATCGCCCAGCCCGAGCAGCACACCGCCGAATCCGGTGATGATTCCGATGGCCGTCGGTAGCGACAGATAGCTGCGCACGGTGGTGGCGGTGCCGACGGTATTGACCCAGCCGAAGCCGAGCCCGCTGGCGTAGCTCACGGAAAGCGTGGTGACCACGGCTACGACGCCAAGTATCCCGCCGACAATGAGCACCGGTTTGAGTCCGCCGCCCCACCGTCGTGCCAGGGCCATGCCGACGAATCCCAGGCTCACCAGCGAGATGATCTTCACAGACGACGACAGCGTGATCAGTACGGCTCCGAAAATCAGCAGCGCCCAAGCCCTTTGATCGAAGTCGGGACAATCGTCGATGGCCCGCAAGCAGAACTCCAGCCCCGCCAGCATCAGTCCGAGCATCAGCGCGTCATTGTGCACCCCGCCGACCAGGTGGAACAGCACCAGCGGGTTCGCCGCGCCCAGCCACAGCGCGCTCACCGGCGCGACCCCGCAGCGGCGCGAGAGCCGCGGCAGCGCCCACACGATCAAGGCGACGCCCGCCAG
>NZ_JBIWPF010000396.1:0-447 GCF_044768125.1 Streptomyces sp. NPDC101166 | reverse complement strand
CCGCCAGCGCGAGCGCCCGGTGCAGCCACACGCCGAGCACGATGTTGTCGCCGGTGATCTGCGCGATCCCGCGACCCATCCAGAGGAACAGCGGCCCGTAGGGCGCGGCGGTCGAGCGCCAGATATTGGGCACGTTGTTGGTCAGCACATTGTCGAGCCCGAGCCCGTCGACCGGCCCGACCGAATAGGGGTCCAGGCCGCGGTTCGCGATCTCGCTCTGCGCCAGATACGAATACACGTCATTGCTGAACATGGGCGGCGCGACGCTGAGCGGAATGATCCACAGCAGCAGCGTCCGATCCATCTGCGACCGGCTGAGCCGGTGCCGCGGATCCCCGCCCCACCCGCCGACCGCGAAGCGGCCCAGCAGCAGCCACGCCATGATCACCAGGACGGTGCCGATCATGCACATGGCCAGCGTGGACGTGCCCGCGCGGGCGAAGAAGC
>NZ_JBIWPF010000395.1:0-1014 GCF_044768125.1 Streptomyces sp. NPDC101166 | reverse complement strand
CCGAGTTCCCGTACCAGCAGTGGCTGGACGAGGGCCCGACCAAGCTGAGCGACCTGCCCGACCGCCCGCACGTGCACATGTCGCACGACCGCGTGCTGATCCGCCAGCAGATCTTCGGATACTCCACCGAGGAACTGAACATCCTGATCTCGCCGATGGCGCAGACCGGTGGCGAGGCGCTCGGCTCGATGGGCACCGACACCCCGATCGCGGTGCTGTCCTCGCGACCGCGCCTGCTGTTCGACTACTTCTCGCAGCTCTTCGCGCAGGTCACCAACCCGCCGCTGGACGCCATCCGCGAAGAGGTCGTGACCTCGCTGCGCAGCATGGTGGGCCCGGAGGCCGACCTGCTGAACCCGGGTGCGGAG
This sequence comes from Streptomyces sp. NPDC101166, assembly GCF_044768125.1. Lineage (NCBI taxonomy): Bacteria > Bacillati > Actinomycetota > Actinomycetes > Kitasatosporales > Streptomycetaceae > Streptomyces > Streptomyces sp. NPDC101166. The sequence goes on along the minus strand of NZ_JBIWPF010000395.1, from coordinate 646 downwards.
TCCTGTCGTCAGATCACCCTGACCCAGCCGATCCTGGACAACGACGAGCTGTCCAAGCTCGTCCACATCAATGACGACGGCTCCCGTCCCGACCTGCGTTCGGTCGTCGTGCACGGCCTGTACCCGGTCAAGAAGGGCGGCAAGGGGCTGCGCAAGGCCATCGAGGCCGTGCAGCGTCAGGTCTCGGCGGCCATCGACGGCGGCGCGCGCATCATCGTGCTGTCCGACCGCGAGTCGAACGAGAAGCTGGCCCCGATCCCGTCGCTGCTGCTGACCGCCGCGGTGCACCACCACCTGGTCCGGGAACGCACCCGCACCAAGGTCGGCCTGGTCATCGAGGCCGGTGACGCCCGCGAGGTGCACCACATGGCCATGCTCGTCGGCTTCGGCGCGGCGGCCATCAACCCCTACATGGCCTTCGAGTCCATCGAGGACATGCTGGAGCGTGGCGCGCTGCAGATGCCGGGCAGCACCGGCGATCACGCGGCCGACTTCAAGAAGGCCGTCTACAACTACAACAAGGCGGCCGGCAAGGGCGTGCTGAAGGTGATGTCCAAGATGGGCATCTCCACCATCGCCTCCTACCGTGGCGCGCAGCTGTTCCAGGTCGTCGGCCTGGCGCAGGAGCTCGTCGACGAGTACTTCA
>NZ_JBIWPF010000394.1:0-1016 GCF_044768125.1 Streptomyces sp. NPDC101166 | reverse complement strand
TTTTTTTGTGAACTTTTTTTTTTTGGGTGGGGGGGGGGGGGGGGTGGGGGGGGGGGGGGGCGTCCTGGTTGGGGCCGGGGTAGCTCCAGGGGAGGACGTGGAGTTGCAGGTCGGGGATGCCGGTGGTGTAGGGGGTGCGCAGGAAGGCGACGGCTTCGAAGACGCTGCGGGCCAGCCAGGTGGTGTTGTTGCGCAACGATTCCCGGACGAAGGCGCGGGCGAAGTAGGCCGGAGAGGAGCGGCGCAGGGCGGTGGGCATGGCGAAGGACATGGGGACGAACAGGTGGTCGTGCAGGTTGTCGCCGACGGGGAGGTCGGCGGCGACGTCGATGCCGAAGGCGCGCAGGTGGTCGGCGGGGCCGATGCCGGAGAGCATGAGCAGGTGGGGTGAGCCGAAAGCGCCTGCGCTGACGATGATCTCGCGGTCGGCGTGCAGGAACTCGGTCCCGTGGCCGGTGCGGTATTCCACGCCGACGGCCCGGCCGTTGTCGATCACGATGCGCAGGACCTGCGTATTCGCCAGCACGGTCAGGGTTTTCGGCCGGTCGTCGAGGTAGCCGACCGAGGTGCTGGAGCGCAGGCCGTCGCTGTTGCTCTGCTGCAGGATCGAGACGCCTTCCTGTTCCGCCCCGTTGTAGTCGGGGTTGAGCGGCAGGTCGGTGGTCTCGGTGAAGGCCTGCATGAACGATTCGGAGGCGGGGGTCAGGTCGCGGGCCCGGATCACCTTGATCGGGCCGGAGTCGCCGCGGAACTGGTTGGCGCCGTCCTCGAAGGACTCGAATGTGCGGAAGCTGGGCAGTACGTCCTCGTAGGACCAGCCGGTGTTGCCCTCGGCGGCCCAGTCGTCGAAGTTGCGGCGGTTGCCGCGCACGAACACCATGCCGTTGACGGAGCTGGACCCGCCGACCACCTTGCCGTGGGTCTGCGGGATCCTGCGGCCCAGCGCGTGCTTCTGTTCGACGGTGTAGTGCCCCCAGTCGATGAGCTTCTTGAGCTGGGGCACGCTGTGCATCGGG
>NZ_JBIWPF010000393.1:0-1016 GCF_044768125.1 Streptomyces sp. NPDC101166 | reverse complement strand
CGCAATGCCGCGCTCCAGTTCGGCACGCTGACCGTGGTGTCGCGCGACAAGCTGGCGGATGTGATCCTGCGCTATACCTTCCCGGCCGCCGGGCTGGAGGACGAGCCGCTGGCCACCCTGCTGTTGTTGACGCTCTCCGGTGCGGGTCGCGCCCGCCAGGGTCTGCTGCCCTGACGGGGGTCGCCGCCCGGGATCGGTTCAGGCCCGGGCGGTTTCGGGTTCCCCGGCGGCGTCGCGATAGCCGGGCAGGATCTCGGTGATGCCGCGTGCGAAGGTGTCGGGATCGGCGTCGCCGAGAATGAGATGCTGCAGGATGATCCCGGGCAGCAGCCCCAGGAAGATCTTGGCGATGGCGTCGGTGTCGGCGTCCGGCGGGAACCAGCCCGCGTCGCGCATGCGATTGGCGTAGTCGAACCACAGGCGGCGGAAGCCGAGGATATTGGTGCGCACGTAATCGGCGATATTGGCGTCGGTGAGCGCCAGCGCCCAGGCCTGCGGGATGACCCGCACCGGCCCGCCGGGGGCGCTGAGCCTGACGATGTCCTCGCTCATCAGCCGGACCAGGGCGGGCGGCGTCGGTAGCGGGTCGCTGTAGACGGCTTCGGAGAGAGCGGCGCGCAGGTCGACGGTGGCTTCGGTGGCGAGGGCCTCGATGATGTCGTTCTTGGATTTGAAGTAGCGGTAGACCGCTCCGGCGGAGAGCCCGGATTCGGCGAAGACGTCCTGCATGGTGGTGGCGTGCAGGCCTTTGCGGGCGAAGCAGGTCTGTGCGGCGTCGAGAATCTGTTGTCTGCGGCGTTCCAGGTGTGCATCGCTGACTCTGGGCATGCGCCCAAATTAAAACGAATATTCGTTCTCAACAAGCTGACAATGCCATGTCAGCCCTGTCCCATCCGTTGCGAATTTGTGTGGGCCAGGCGGGATTCCGGCTGGTCAGCCCTTCGCGGCGCAGCATTCGCGGCAGGTGCCGAAGATTTCCATGGTGTGGCTGATATCGGTGAATCCGTGCTCGGCGG
>NZ_JBIWPF010000392.1:0-1017 GCF_044768125.1 Streptomyces sp. NPDC101166 | reverse complement strand
GTCCTCACCACGCAGGGCCTGAGCGAGGACGAGGCGCGCGAGGTCCGCAGCCGGATCATGCACGAGGGCCGGGTCGCGGCCAAACTGTCGCACGAGCACGCCATCGCCGTCTACGACGTGGTGCTCGAGGCCGGTGAACCCTGGCTGGTCATGGAGTACCTGCCCTCGCGCAGTGTCGCCAAAGCCCTTGCGCTGGTGGATCAGTTGTCCCCGATCGAGGTGGCGCAGATCGGCGCGCAGGTGGCCGACGCGCTCGCCACCGCGCACGCCGCGGGCATCGTGCACCGCGACATCAAGCCCGGCAACATCCTGGTCGCCGACCGCGGCGACGAGGTCGGCATGGTCAAGCTCTCCGACTTCGGCATCTCCAGCGGCGCCAACGACACCAGCGAGGAGATCAGCGACGTCATCACCGGCACCCCCGCCTATCTGCCGCCGGAGGTCGCCCGCGGGGCCCGCCCCACCACCGCCAGCGACGTATTCTCGCTCGGCGCAACGCTGTACACCGCCATCGAGGGTCAGCCGCCCTACGGTTTCGACGAGGACAGCAATGTCATCGTGGAGCGCGCCGCCATGGCCCAGATCGCCCCGCCCGCCCGCAGCGGCCCGCTCACCGAGGTCCTGCTGCACATGATGGAGCCCGCCCCGCAGCGCCGCCCCACCATGACCGAGGCCCGCAACGAGATCCTCACCGCCGCTTTCGGTCCCGGCACCGCGCCCTACATCCTGAACGCTCCGGTCCGCACCGAGGACGGGACGATTCCGGCGTGGGCGGCCCGCAATTCCGCGGCCGGACTGCGCAGCCCCAACTCCAGCCCGCTACCGCGCCCGCAGCGCACCACCCCCGCGGCCCCGGTCGCGGCGCAGCCCAAGCCGAAGGGCTTCGAGTTCGATTTCAGCAAGCTGGGCCCGAACGCGGGCCCGCTGGCGGTGGCGATCGGCCTGCTCATCGGCCTGCTGATCATCATCGTCATCCTGGTTGCGCTGTAAGCGCTTCCGATCGACGCCCTCAGTCGA
>NZ_JBIWPF010000391.1:0-1019 GCF_044768125.1 Streptomyces sp. NPDC101166 | reverse complement strand
CTCAACGCGAACGCGCCCGCGCCGACCAGGGCGGGCCAGAAGCCCGCCACGTAGTAGGAGCGACCGTTCTCGACCAGGACGATGATCAGCAGGCCCAGGCCCGCGATCAGCGCGAAACGGTAGGGGCGCAACGCCTCCAGCCGGGTGAGGCCCCACAGGCCGAAGATGCTCAGCAGGCCGCCGAGCAGACCGCACTGGACGGCGATCTCGATCGCGCAGATCAGCGGACCGGTATTGGCGGCGTACTGCTCCTGGGCGATGATCTCGGTCATCTGCGATTCCACCCAGCCGTGTTGCACCTGCCACACGATGCCGGGAACCATCGACAGCGTCAGGATCGCGGTGCCGACGTACAGCGCCGGGCGGCGCAGCAGTTCGCGCGGGCCCGCGATCAGCACGCCCAGGCCGAGCAGCGCCCACACGCCGGGCATCATCCACTTCGCCTGGAACGCCAGCGCCGCCGCCACGCCCGCGACGATCAGCAGGTAGTCCTGCCGCGTGCGCACCCAGCGGATGAGCAGCCAGATGATGGCCGCCTGCAAGGGAATGTCGAAGGTCAGCGTGATCAGCTGCATCTGGTTGAAAGCCAGCGGTGATACCGCGTAGGCCGTCGCGGCCAGCACCTGATACCGCGCGCTCGCACCCAGCTCCCGGGCGGTGGCGGCCGAGACGACCGCCGCGGCGGCCATCAGCAGCAGCGCCGGAATGCGCAGCGCCAGCACCGAACCCGGGGCGATCAGATCCATCACGTGCGCCACGAACGGCGCCAGCGGACCCTGATCCGGGTAGGCCCAGGCGAGCCGTCGCCCGGCCGCCAAGAAGTACAGCTCGTCGCCGAAGTAGTTGATCCGAGCCGCGGGGAGGCCGAGCACGGCGGCGAACCCCAGCGAGACCGCCAGGACGCCCTTCCACGCGAACGGATGCACCCGCCGATCGGCGACCGGCTCGACGGCGACCAGCTCCGGCGCCACATCGGTGGTTGACACTATGCCCTCCCAGGGAACACAAAAACGCCCGGC
>NZ_JBIWPF010000390.1:0-1021 GCF_044768125.1 Streptomyces sp. NPDC101166 | reverse complement strand
CCCGTTCGACCTCGGTCCTCGTCACGGCAGAGTGGGGTTGCCCCACCCTGCCGGGTGTGGACGTTTCAGTCGACGGCGGGAGGAATTATCGGTGTCGGCCGGTAGCCGGGGCGGCGACTGCCGCACTGCTTCGTGAGCGCGGTGCGGCTGATCAGTCGCTGAGTTCCTGGATGAGATCCAGGGCCGGGTAGAGGACGGGGCGCAGTGGGCGGAGCCTCGACAACGCCACGATGCGTTCGACGAGGGGGGCGGTGCGGCGGATCAGCAGTCGGGTGCGTTGCTGGTCGGGGCTGCGGTCGTGGACCCAGAACAGGACGATGCCCATGTGGGCCAGCCACAGCAGATTCGGCAGCTCGGCCAGCAGGCGCTTGTCGCCCTTGACGTCCGCGCCGATGACCAGGTCGCCCATGATGGCGGTGGATGTCTGTCGGGCGGGCCGGCTTTCGTCGCTGAACGGGCTGAGCGGGCTCGTGGGTTCGGCGGCGATGGCGAAGAACTTGCCTCCGAATTCGTGGTACGGCGCGGCCACGTCGACGAAGGCCGATTCCATCGCTTGCCATCGGTCGGCGAGGGATTCGCTGCGGGGGGTCTGCTCGACCCGCTGCTGGTGGAGAGCCTGGATGTGCTGGTAGAAACCCTGGACCAGGTGCTCTTTGGATGCGAAGTAGTAGTAGGCGTTGCCGACGCTGACACCGGCTTCGCCCGCGATCGCGCGCATGGTGGTCTTCGTGTAGCCGTTCTGCTCGAACAGGCGCAGGGCGGCGTCGATGATCTGCTGGCGAGTTTCCTCGCCGCGCGCGGTCGCGGGCTCGGGGCGGGGCATGGGGCTCAGGCTAGTTGGGCGGCGTCGAACGCAACCGGCGGGACACCGGCCTGCTGCTCCGTGTGCCGGCTGCGACGGATCTTGTTCAAGGCGATCAGGTTCGCGAAGTGCATGGCACCGAGTACGAGCAGGACCCGGCCGAGTTTCATGGCGAGTTCCTCGATCGCGACGCGCGCGTCGTCGACCGGGACGTCGATG
>NZ_JBIWPF010000389.1:0-1021 GCF_044768125.1 Streptomyces sp. NPDC101166 | reverse complement strand
ACCGCGATGTCGGAGGTGCCCGACAGCCGCGACAGCAGGGCGGCCCAGGCCGCGTGCACCACCATGAACAGGGTCGCGCCGTGGCGGCGGCCCAGTTCGGTCAGGCCGGCGTGCAGCTCGGCGTCCAGCGGGAGCCGGATGTAGCTGCCGCGCAGGCTCTGTCGCGCCGGACGCGGGTGGTCGGCGGGCAGGTCCAGCTGGTCGGGCAGCCCGGCCAGGGTCTCGCGCCAGTAGGCGAGCTGGCCCGCGGCCACCGACTCCGGATCGTCCTCCGAGCCCAGCAGCGCGCGCTGCCACAGCGCGTAGTCGGCGTACTGCACGGCCAGCGGCGTCCAGGACGGCTTGGCACCGCCCAGGCAGGCGTTGTAGGCGATCATCAGGTCGCGCACGAACGGCACCACCGAGGAGCCGTCGGCCGAGATGTGGTGCAGCACACCGGCGAGCACGTGATCACCGGTCGGCACGCCGTCGGCGTCCACGATGCGCAGCAGCAGCACCCGCACCGGCACGTCCACCGTCACGTCGAAGGTGGTCGTGGCGAATTCGGTGACCTTGCCGACCAGTTCGGCCTCGGTGAGGTCGACCGGCTTGAGCTCCGAGATCACCTCCGCGGCGGGCAGGATCACCTGCGCGGGGCCCGCGGCCAGCTCCGGGTAGACGGTGCGCAGGGTCTCGTGGCGTTCGATCACCGCCGCGAACGCGGCCTCCAGCGCCGGGGCGTCCAGCTCGCCGGTCAGGCGCAGCGCCACCGGGATGTTGTAAGCCGTCGACGAGCGGTCGAAGCGGTTCAGGAACCACATGCGCTGCTGGGCGGGCGAGAGCGGCAGGTGCTCGGGACGGGCGCCCGCGGCCAGCACCGGCCGCTTCGGGCCGTCGGCCTCGGCCTGCACCCGCGCGGCCAGCGCCGCCACGGTCGGGGCCTCGAACAGCGCGCGCACGCCGACGGTGGTGTCGAACAGCGCGCCGATGCGGGCGACCGCCTTGGCCGCGAGCAGCGAGCTGCCGCCCAGGGCGAAGAAGT
>NZ_JBIWPF010000388.1:0-1021 GCF_044768125.1 Streptomyces sp. NPDC101166 | reverse complement strand
AGGATACGGCATGTAGAAGTCGGGAAGGATGATTCGCTCGGAAACCATGGGGGACAGCTCCTTCGGCGAGCGTGAATCCGCTTGGCCTCATCCGCCGACCCTGGACTGCGAGCCGGCTCCCCGCCATCCGATCACGCCCGATTCGTCCAGTATCGCCCAGTTTCCCCTGGGACGCGCGCTGATTGGGGGAATGGAAGAATCAGCACACCGGAAGGTTCGCGCGTGGGAGAGGCGGCGATGGAGGAGTTCGATACCGAGGTGGAGGGGGACGGGCTTCCCAATGCGCCCACGTTCGGGTCGGTATTGCGCCGGCTACGCGATGCGCGCGGCGTGTCGAGGGAGCGGCTGGCATTCAATTCGGGGGTCAGCGCCAGCTATGTGAATCACCTGGAGAAGGGTGAACGTGAGCGGCCCACCCGTGAAGTGGTGACGGCGTTGATGCGCTATCTCGATCGCCTGGCGGCACTGGCCCCGGAGGAGTTCCGGCAATTGTCGGATCTGGCCGGACTGGGTCCGGTGGAGCAGCCCTCGACCGATGACCTGCGCGCCGATCTCGGGCGCGGTATTCCGCAGGCCTTGGCCTTGTACGAGCCGCACCTGGCCGCCTACGTCGACACCCGCCTGAACGTCCTGATGTGGAACGACAGCTTCGCCGCGGGTTTCCCGGGACTGACCCAGGACGGCAATCTGCTGCGCTGGATGCTCGGGGATCCCCGCGCGCGGCACGCGCTGGTCGAATGGGAGCGGGAGCTACGGATCTCGATCCAATGGCTGCACGGCTACATCGCCCAGTTCGGCGACACCAGCTGGTTCGACGACCTGCTGCAGGAGCTGGGCCGGTTCCCGCTGTTCCTGGAGATCTGGTCGGACACCACCGCCCGCTACGAGCGCGCCCGCCCGGTCATCCGGTTGCGGAACGGCGACGGTGCGACGGCGCGGATCGTCGGGCAGCTGTTCAATGTCAACAGCACCGCCTATCCCGGGCGCATGCAGATCTTCATCGGGCTGCGCAGCCCGGGCG
>NZ_JBIWPF010000387.1:0-1021 GCF_044768125.1 Streptomyces sp. NPDC101166 | reverse complement strand
ACGATGGCGACGCTCGCGATGACGATGGCCAGCGTCAGGAAGCTCAGGTAGGTCCAGTTCAGTTCGGATTCGTCGTAGGCTCGCTGCGCCACCTGCGCCCACACCACCGAATCCGAACTGCTGCCCGGGGTGCGCACCTCCGCCTCGAAACCGCTGCGCGACAGCCAGGTTCCGACCTGCTCGACCTCGATGCTGCCCTCCTGATGCACCCGCAGGTCGCGCAGCCGCTGGATGACGTCGTTGGCGGCCTCGCGGGCGAGCTGCGCGGTGATCAGGTCGCCCGCCGGGCGCACCGCCGCGCCGCGCAGGACCACCAGGCCCGTCACCGCGTCGTCGTCGAGTACCTCGAGTACCGGGTCGGTCAGGGTGGCGGGGGCCAGGATCCGCAGGTGCAGCATGCGCCCAGTCTGCCGTGCCCGGGTGTCCGGAACCGTCAGGCCCGCACGGGCTGTCGCCCGGCGATACCGGGTCGTTCGGCGGCGGCGGGCGCGGCCGGCGCCCGGCGCGATGCCAGGACCAGGCCGACCAGTCCGACGCCCAGGCCCGCGATCGTCAAGGGCCGCAACGGCTGATCGATCACCAGCCAGGCCATCACCGCGGTGACGGCCGGAATCGCGAAGAAGAAGCGGCCGACCCGGGTGGTGTCCCAGCGCTGCAGCATGGTGTTCAACAGCAGGAACGCGCCCATCGAGTTCACCAGCACCATCCACACCATGGAACCGGCGAAGCGGGACGGGTCGGCGACGTGGAATTCCCCACCGGCCCAGGCCATCACGCCCGCGAAGGGCGCGCTCACCGCCACGTGCAGGGCGGTGCCCGTGCGCGGATCGAGCGCCGGGGTGAAGCGCTTCTGATACACGGTGCCCAGGCTCAGGCCGAGCAGCCCGACCACGCACAGCAGCAGGCCCGGCAGCGAGAAGGCCGGTTGATCCAGCACCGCGAGGCCCACGCCCACCCCGCCCACGCCGAAGCCCAGCCACTGCCGCGCGCTCACGGATTCGCCCAGGGCCCCGGCGAATAC
>NZ_JBIWPF010000386.1:0-1023 GCF_044768125.1 Streptomyces sp. NPDC101166 | reverse complement strand
GGAGCGGTGCGAGCGGGTCGCCGCTCGGCTGGTCCAGCTCGGCGTCGGACCCGGGGACCGCGTCGTCATCGTCGGGCACAACAGCGTCGGCTGGGTGCTCACCTACCTCGCCGGACTCCGTATCGGCGCTGTCGTGTCACCGGCCAACAACCGGATCGACCTCGACCAGTTCCGGCGGCAATGCGAGTTGCTGGACGCCCGGATCGTCGCCCACGACGCCGACCACGAACACCTGGCATCCGCCTCGGGCAGGCCCGCGCATCTACTCGACGACCTCGCTGCCAGTGGCGGGCCAGGGCTGAGCAGCGAGCATCCCTGGCCCCACCCCCACGATGACGCTGTCGTCAGCTTCACCTCCGGAACGACCGGCGCGCCGAAGGGCGCGGTGCTTTCCCACGAGGCGATCGTCATTGCCGCCCAGATGATCTCGGATTGTGTGGAGCTCGGGCCCGGCGACAGCACGCTCGTCCTGGTCCCGCTGTTCCACAACACCGGATTCAACGACCAGCTCGGCGCCCTGCTCGTCGCCGGAGGCAGTACCCATCTGCTTCCTCGCTTCCGGACGGCGGCGGCGCTGGCGGAACTGCGCGAGCGTCCGGTCACCTACCTGACGGCCGTTCCCAGCATCCTGCGCCTGCTCATGGTCGCCGAGGACTCCGATGCCGCCTATGAGCGCGCACGGGCCGTCTTGTTCGCCGGCAGTCCGATGCCCGCGGCCTGGTCGGAGGAGCTGCTCGACCGCTGGCCCCATCTGACATTGCTGCACGGCTACGGCATGACCGAGTTCACCGCGGCGTGCACCGCGCTGCCTCCGGAGCTGATCGGCGCCAAGGGCGAGTCGGTCGGACTGCCGTTGCCGGGGGTGCGAATTCAGGTGACTCGCGACGACGAGACGCCCGCCGCCGAGGGCGAGATCGGCGAGGTGTGGGTCGAGGGCCGGACCCGGATGACCCGGTACTGGAAGCAGCCCGAACTGACCGCCGCCAAGATCCGCGGAAAGTGGCTGCGCACCGGCGATCTCGG
>NZ_JBIWPF010000385.1:0-1023 GCF_044768125.1 Streptomyces sp. NPDC101166 | reverse complement strand
AGGTGGCCCGGCGGGGATTCGACCTGGGAACGGTCCACCCGGAGATGCCGGCTCGACGGGAATAGCCGCCCCGGCGATGCGTTCGACTCGAGGATGAGTCGGGTTGCGGAGAAGGGGTTGCCGGTGACGGCTACGGATGTGAAGTCGTCGATCGGATTGCGGTCGGAGCGTGGGCCGATTCTGGCCGCGTTGATGTTGTCGACGTCGCTGGTGGCGCTGGACTCCACGGTGATCGCGACCGCGGTGCTCACCATCACCGACCAGCTCGGCGGATTCGCGCAGTTCCCTTGGCTGTTCAGCATCTATCTGCTGGCGCAGGCGGTGACCGTGCCGATCTACGGCAAGCTCGCCGACATGGTGGGGCGGAAACCGGTGATGTTGTTCGGGATCGGGGTGTTCGCGCTCGGGTCGCTGCTGTGCGGGCTCGCCACCAGCATGCTCGGGCTCATCGTGTTCCGGGCGGTGCAGGGCATCGGGGCGGGCGCGGTCAGCCCGATCGCGATGACCATCGCCGGCGACGTCTACACCGTGCAGGAGCGGGCCAAGGTGCAGGCGTACCTGGCCAGTGTGTGGGCGACCTCCTCGGTGGTGGGTCCGCTGCTGGGCGGGGTGTTCTCCGAATACGTCAGCTGGCGGTGGATCTTCCTGGTCAACCTGCCGCTGGCCGCGTTGGCCGGCTGGATGATCCAGCGCAAGTTCACCGAAAGCGCTCCGCGGCAGAGCCATCGGATCGACTATCTCGGAGCCGGGCTGCTGACGGTCGGTGCGGGCGCGCTGATTCTGGCGCTGCTCGAGGGCGGGCAGGCCTGGGCCTGGGGTTCGGCCGCCAGCCTGGCGCTGTTCGGCGGCGGCGCGGCGACGCTGGTGGCGTTCGCGCTGGTGGAGCGGCGGGCCGCGAATCCGATTCTGCCGCTGTGGATCTTCACCCGCCGCGTGGTGGTGGCCAGCAGCCTGGTCTCCCTGCTGGTCGGCGCGATCCTGCTGGGGCTCACCTCATATGTGCCGACCTTCGCCCAGGGCGTG
>NZ_JBIWPF010000384.1:0-1023 GCF_044768125.1 Streptomyces sp. NPDC101166 | reverse complement strand
CCTTCCTGGACGGCACGAACCTCACCAATGTCTGGTTCGGTCATACGAACCTCGCCGGTGCCTACATCGGGGACGCGGACTTCACCAAGGCGAGGCTGATCGAAGCGAATCTCACCTCCGCCAACCTGGCCGGCGCGAACCTCGCCGATGCCGTCATCGACCGCACAGACCTCACCAACATCTACTACGACCAGACCACACGCTGGCCACCCGGCTACACACCACCCACGAGCCGCCCAACCCCCTAGGGGCGACGCGATCGCCGTTCGACCATCTGCCCGCACGATCGTTGAGAATCGCCTGCGGCTGATTCCAAACGCCCGGGTCGCGGCATGAGCGGATATCCTTCAGGTCGTTCTCCCTCTGGACCATGCAGTCTTGATGCTGATGGCATGCTCAGCCGGTGAGTGAGTACTTCTGGCCCGAGGACTATGCGTTGGGATCGCGAGCTCGCCGTGCGTGGTCGAACACGGTGGACTCGTTGCCCGTTGCCAGTCTCGTGACGGGCACAGTCATCGGGCGCCAGCCCTTCGGGGTGTTCATCGACATTGATCAGGTGTCGGATGCGGTTGGACTTCTGCGGGTCACTGCTCTGCCCCGAGATGCGGAACTCCCCGCCAAGGGCGAGTTTGTTGAGGGGCAGGTGCTTTGGCACGATCCATCGCACTTCCAGGTGATCGTGGTACCAGTGGGAGGTGCCGCCGAATCCGATAGCTCGGCAGCGCGATTGGATGCACTGAGAAAGAGGTTGAGCGGCGAGTGAGGCGTCACAGCAACACGCTCAACCTGGTCGGAAGCAGCGAGCCCAGTCCTAACGGTCTAGTAGCGGCAGTTGAGAGCGTTCGCCGACCGGCGCCGGAGCCCGGCATCTCGCGCTCCGAGGCAGGGGATGTGCGTTCGGCCGTAGCATTTGCCCGATGTCCAGCTCTACAACGGTGCTGTCCCACAGTTTCGATGGAACCTTTTACCGCATCCAGACGACGTCGTTTGATGTCCAGTACATCATCAGCGCTGAGGAAGAAC
>NZ_JBIWPF010000383.1:0-1023 GCF_044768125.1 Streptomyces sp. NPDC101166 | reverse complement strand
CCCACCATTGCGCGGTCTCCTGGGCTTTCTGCGGATCGTGCGGAGCACCGGCTCCTGGATCGGAACTCGTCATATCGTCTTCACCCCTCCGGAAAAACGCGGGCGACCCCGCATATCGCAGGCATCGTATCGACCCCGGGCGGCACCGGGCGCGGTGAGCCGCTACACTGGCCGACGGATCCAGCGCGGCGCGCATCCTGTGAACTCCCCCAGGGCCGGAAGGCAGCAAGGGTCAACGGGCTCTGCCGGGTGCGCTGGGTCCCCTTTCTTTTTCCGGCCCGGTCGTCGCGGGTGACGGAAGTACAGATATCCCTGCCGAATCGGAGACGCCGCCTAGTAACCTGGGCGGTTGGGTTCGCGGTGCGCGCAACCCTGGACAAACATCCCACGCCATTGGAAGGGCGCTCAGATGCCTCGGCAGACGCAATTCGGTTTGATGAGCCATGCGGAACTCGTGACGGAACACGAGACGCAGACCGCGAACTACGCGAAGCTCAAGACCGAGAAGCTGACGCTGGACATTACGAGGGGGAAGCCATCGCCCGAGCAGCTGGACCTCTCCCAGGGACTCCTGGAGCTGCCGGGCGCCGCCGACTACCGTGACGCCAACGGCACCGACGTCCGCAATTACGGTGGCCTGCACGGCCTGCCGGAGCTGCGCGCGATCTTCTCCGAACTGCTCGGCATCCCGGTGTCGAATCTGCTGGCCGGCAACAACGCCAGCCTGGAGATGATGCACGACCTGCTGGTGTTCGCCATGCTGCACGGGACCGCGGATTCGGAGCGCCGCTGGGCGGACGAGCCGGTGCTCAAGTTCCTGTGCCCGGTACCGGGTTACGACCGGCACTTCGCGATCACCGAGTCGCTCGGCTTCGAGATGATCCCGATCCCGATGAAGAACGACGGCCCCGACACCCACCTGATCGCGGAGCTGGTCGCGTCCGACCCGAGCATCAAGGGTCTGTGGGCGGTGCCCAACTACTCCAACCCGTCCGGCGTCACGTTCTCCGAAGCCGTTACCCG
>NZ_JBIWPF010000382.1:0-1023 GCF_044768125.1 Streptomyces sp. NPDC101166 | reverse complement strand
GCCCGTACGCCGCGGACCACTTCGCCATGAAGGTGACCGATCGGCCCAGGGAGTAGGCGACCTCGCGCATGACCTGACGAGCGCGCGCCCACCGGTCCGCGGCCGTGACCGGATCGGCGGGGGCGATATTGAACTCGATCTGACCGCTCGCGGCCTCGTCGGAGTAGGCCTCCCAGGGAATCCCGATCTCGTCGAAACGAGCGGCGACGGCCTCCACGTACTCCACGTAATCCGGAGATTTCGCGTGCACCAGCGCGGCTCCGGAACTGCCGCCGAGCGGCGTCAGGTTCTGGTACTGCTGGGCGCGAGCCTGCTCGATGGACTCCTGGAAGACGGTCGCCTCGATCTCGACACACGCCAGGATGTTCAGCCCGCGCTTCGCGTACGCGGCCACGATCCGCTTGAGCGCCTGCCGGGGGTCCGCCTGCACCGGCTCGCCCTGCAGGGTCCACAGGTCACCGATCACCGAGGCCAATCCGGGCTTCCACTCGATCAGAGTGTTCTCGTCCGGACGGAGTTCGATATCGGTCATCAGACCATTGCGCCGCCATTCCGGAAAACCGAAACCGAGGGCGGAATGGTTGTTGAGGTCCAGCCCCAGGGCCAGATCGGGCAGCGCGATGCCCTTCTCCCGACACGATCGATATTTCGCCGGGGAGAGCGTCTTGCCGATCAGGACGCCGTCATGGTTGGTCGCCTCGACGCGTACGCGCGAAACGGAGGTCATTGCATCGAAACGGTCAGAGCTCACCGCACACCACTTTCAGATTGGCGCCGATGAGCGCCGAGAGGTCGGAAATAGAGCCATGGAGTGCGAGCTCGCCGCCCTCGAGTTCTTCCATGACCAGCGAACGGCCCCCGAACATGCGCGACAACGCAGCCGACGAGCCGAGGAACGAATAGGCGTTGTTCTCGCCGTCGCCGAAGGAGGCGAATTCGTTCTCGTCGAAGCAGTAGATATTGAGACCTCCCGGCATGCCCCGGAGTTCGCTCACCCGAGCCCAGAACGTCTCGGCCGCCGTG
>NZ_JBIWPF010000381.1:0-1024 GCF_044768125.1 Streptomyces sp. NPDC101166 | reverse complement strand
CTACGGTCGTGGAAGTGAGCACCCGACCTGGCCTTAGCGAAAGGGGCAGGAGTTTCCATGTCCGACGTGTCCATCGGTCTCTCGGCGGATTCGCTGCCCGCGAATTCCGTCGACAATCTGCTCCCGCAGCTCGTCGAGCACTTGCGGCAGAACCGCACCGAACTGCGCGAGGAGTGGGCCCGTCGCATCACCGATGCCCAGCTGCTCACCGCCATGACCCCCGAGGAGATCTTCTCCGAAGCGACCTCGGTCTACGACAACTACGTCGAGGTGCTCGAGACCGGTAGCGTCGAGGCGCTGCAGGCCTACGCGCGCGACCTGTCCGAACGCATCATCCCCCGAGGCGTCGAGACCGACGAGGTCGTCGGCATCGTGCTCCTGCTGCGAGACGTGCTGGCGCGCAGCCTCTTCGAGAAGTACCAGTCCGACTTCGAGCTGCTCAAGCTGGTGCTCGACGCCTACGAACCCGCCGCGAACCGGATCGCCAACACCGTGGCCGTGTCCTTCGTGCAGGAGCGCGAGCGCGTCATCCGCCAGCAGCAGGAGGCGATTCGCGAGCTCTCCACCCCGGTGCTCCAGGTGCGTGAGCAGCTGCTCATCCTCCCCATCATCGGTGTGCTGGACTCGCAGCGCGCCCGGCAGCTCACCGAGCAGCTGCTGCGCGCCATTCGCGCCAACCGCGCCAAGGTCGTCGTCATCGACATCACCGGTGTGCCCGCGATCGACTCCACGGTGGCCAACCACCTGGTGCAGACCGTCGACGCGTCGGGCCTGATGGGCGCCAATGTCATCATTACCGGCCTGTCGTCGGAGATCGCGCTTACCCTGGTCACCATCGGCCTGGATCTGTCGAAGATGAATGCCGTCGGTGACCTCCAGGGTGGCATCGAGGAAGCGGAGCGGCTGCTCGGCTACGAAGTGTCGCGCGTCACCGACCGCGACGGACGGTAACCAGGGCGGGGCACATGCCGGTACCCATTCTGAAGCAGGGCACCTATCTCATCGCGTCGGTGCAATCAGCGCT
>NZ_JBIWPF010000380.1:0-1027 GCF_044768125.1 Streptomyces sp. NPDC101166 | reverse complement strand
CTTGTTGGTCCCGATGAACCCGGTCGGGCCGCGCTTGATCCAGCCGGTCACGTACGCGCCGGACACCACCGCGCCGCCGGACTCCTCGAGCACCCGTCCGTCCAGGTTCGGAATGATCCCGGCCCGCTCGTCGAATGGCACGCCCGGCAGCGCCACACCGCGGTAGCCCACCGAGGTCAGCACCAGTCCGGCGTCGAGGGTCTCGACGTCCTCGGTCGGAACCGCGTGCACCGCGCCGTTGTCGCCGGTGACGAGCTCGTTGCGCACCACCTCGACCCCGGTCACCCGGTCCACGCCCGCGATGGTCACCGGCGCCGACAGGTACCGGAACACGATCCGCTTGCGTCCACCCACGGGCCGATCGGCCAAGCCGTGCAGCAGCTTCAGCTTGTGCTCGACCTTCTGCGACATGCCCTCGACGATCGGCGGCAGCTCGCCCTCGATCACGATGTCGACATCGGCGCCCAGCAGGCCCACGAATTCCGGCACGGTGAAGGCGGATTCGGCCGGACCGCGCCGCCCGAGGATCACGACCTCTTCGATATTGCTGCGCCGCAACACGTTCAGCGCCCGCTGGGACACGTCGGTGCCGGCCAGCAGTTCCGGATCGGTGGTCAGGATGCGCGCCACGTCCAGCGCCACATTGCCGTTGCCCACGATCACCGCGCGCCGCGCCGACAGGTCGAAGAACCGGCCCGCCTGGTCGGGGTGGCCGTTGTACCAGGCCACGAAGTCGGTGGCGGAGGTGCTGCCGGGCAGCCCCTCACCCGGGATCCCGAGCTTGCGGTCCGAGGACGCGCCGACGGCGTAGATCACCGCGTGGTGGTGTGCCAGCAGTTCCTCGTGTGAAACGTGCTCGCCCACATTGACGTTCAGGTACGAGCCGAAGCCGGGCTGCGCGGAGATCACGTCGAACAGCTCGCCGACCTGGCGGGTCTTGGTGTGGTCGGGCGCGACGCCGAAGCGGGCCAGACCGTAGGGCGTGGTCACCTTGTCGAACACGGTCACCGACACGCCGGGCTGGGTG
>NZ_JBIWPF010000379.1:0-1028 GCF_044768125.1 Streptomyces sp. NPDC101166 | reverse complement strand
CTTTGAGCGATCAGGCGACCTTCGACGAGCGCCGCTCCCTGATGGAGAGGACCCTGCATGGACTCCGCGCCCTATAACGGCGGAGGCTACCCCGCCGGCCCGCACGGGGGGCCGGCGTACACGACCGGGCAGTTCCCGAACCCGGGGCTGCAGTACCCGCCGCGGCCGGGCGAGGAGTCGCGCACCGCGTCGACCAAGATCGTCGTGGCGGGCGGATTCGGCGCGGGCAAGACCACCTTCGTCGGCGCGGTCTCCGAGATCGTGCCGCTGCGCACCGAGGCCATGGTGACCGGCTACTCGGACGGGGTCGACGACCTCGCCGCCACGCCCGGCAAGGAAACCACCACCGTGGCCATGGATTTCGGGCGCATCATCCTGCCCGGCAACCTGGTGCTGTACCTGTTCGGCACGCCCGGGCAGCGGCGGTTCTGGTTCATGTGGGACGACCTGATCAAGGGCGCCATCGGCGCGGTCGTGCTGGTCGACACCCGCCGCATCGAGGACAGCTTCGCGGCCGTGGACTTCTTCGAGGCCAAGTCGCTGCCGTTCCTGATCGCGGTCAACCGCTTCCCGGACGCGCCACGCTTCCCGGTCGCCGAACTGCGCGAGGCACTCAGCGTCCGCGAGGGCGTGCCGATCGTGGACATCGACGCGCGTGACCCGGTCGAGGTGCGGCGGTCGCTGGCCGCTGTCACCGAATACGCGATCGAACGGCTGACGGTGGCGCAGCGCGAAACCGCGCAGCACGGCTGACGTTCGCCCATCCGGGTTCGGGCTTACGAAGGACAGAGGTGTCTGGATGATCTACTTCTCGATGGGCTACTGGGTGCTCGCGCTGGCGGTGATCGTGTCGTTCGCGGGTGCGGCCTGCGGGCTGGCGTGCATTCGGCAGTCCACCAAGTCGGTGACCCAGAAGTTCCGGATCGTATGGCTTTTCGTGGCGGCGGTGTCGATCGGCGGCGTCGGGGTCGCGATGCCGGTGTTCGTCTCCATGCTCGGTTTCGACGTGCGCGGCACCCAGCTGCGCT
>NZ_JBIWPF010000378.1:0-1029 GCF_044768125.1 Streptomyces sp. NPDC101166 | reverse complement strand
CGTGCGCCACACCGGCGGCCGTCACCATGTTCAGCGCGCCCGGCCCGATCGAGGAGGTCGCGACCCCGACCTGTCGCCGCTGCGTGGCCTTGGCCAGCCCGACAGCGGCCAGCGCCATGCCCTCCTCGGTGTGCCCGCGCCACAGCGGCAGCGCGTCGCGATGCTCGGCCAGCGCGGTGCCCAGACCCAGCACATTGCCGTGCCCGAAGATGCCGAAAGCAGCCGGGAACAACGGCACTTCGACGCCTTCCAGGGTTTCCGAGCGCTGGGCGACGAGCCAGGCCACCAGCGCCTGCGCGGTCGTGAGCTTCATCCGAGCCGTCCTTCGTGGGAGGTGACCGGGCACCGGGGGTCCGCCGCTTCCGACGCCCAACTCGCCCGCACCCAGGCGTGCGCAGGGTCGTCGCAGAAGGCCATGGACCGTTCGGGCGCGGGACCGGCCAGCACGTTGAGGTAGTACATGGGGTAGCCGGGCGCGGCCACGCAGGGACCGTGGTAGCCGTGCGGCACCAGGAAGACATCGCCGTCACGGACGGCCACGTTCTCGTCGAGTGCGCCATCAGGGGTGTAGGTGCGGTGGAATCCGAAACCTTCAGGGCTCGTGGTGATTCCGTCGCGCCCCGCGATGCGGAAGTAGTAGATCTCCTCGTTCACGACCTCGCACTCGGAGGCTTCGTCGTGTTTGTGCGGTGGATAGGAGGACCAGTTCCCGTCCGGGGTGATCAGTTCACAAGCATTGAGCTTGTCGGCGTGATCCCACACGCCGGGCGTGCCGAAGTTGGTGACCTGCCGGGTGGCGGGACCGGCACCGCGCACCTCGACCGGAACCTGCTCAGCCGGACCATATTTCGGCTCCAGCCGCCTGCCGCACCGAGCCATCGGTAGCGCGACCTCCAAACCGTCCACCGTCGACAGCTCCACCTCCGCGTCGCGGGGCACATAGGCGAAGTCGGTCACCCGCGTGAACACGGAATCCCGTCCGGCGTGCACGGTGCGGGTGGACGGGATGACCTTCGAACTGGCCGGACG
>NZ_JBIWPF010000377.1:0-1029 GCF_044768125.1 Streptomyces sp. NPDC101166 | reverse complement strand
ATCACCGCGCCCGCGGGGGTAGACGAGAACGGTCCAGGAGTGACGAGCACTCGGCAGAAAACGGCTATCGATGACCGCTGAGGCTGTGGTGAAATATTCAGCGCGCTGGGCTATCTCGGGCCTGGGTTCACGGGGACGGCTTAGTCCCGAAATGGAGAAACTCACCATGGCATCGCAGTTCAGCTGGCCCATGGCAGTCGGAGCCACGGCGTATGCCGATCTGCCGCAGGCACTGACAGACACAGCCCGCATCCATGCCCACCGTGCGTTGGATAGCCTCGGGCACAATGGACCGCTGAATTGGCTCGATCAGGCCGCCTCGATCGGGGTGGCGGCCGAACTCCTGCTCAAGGCAATCCTGACTTCCGTTGATATCGCCTTGCTTCGCGCAAAGGGGGCGGAGCCCGAAACGGCTTTTACACTGGCGGGGAGGCCACTCGATCCCACGTTGACCTTGCCGGATATGAGGACAGTGGGAGCTGTCGACGCGCTCAAGGCACTGACGAAGATGGCGAAAGCATGGAAGCTCCCCGCTGCCAATTCGCTGAAAGAAACCCTCTTGGCTGAGCCACTGAGAGTGCGAGATTCCGCCGTGCACATGGGCTTTGCGAGCGAGGAAGCGAACAAGCTAGCCGTTGCCGAGCTGGTCAGTCTTGTTGACATCCTAACAAAGCTCAAAGCTGAACTTGGGCAGGAGGGCGACTGGGCCTCGTTCTGGACCGCCGACTACCTTGAGCGGGCGGATGAGATCCTGCGGCTGCGGAAGGTGCGGATCATGACTGCATTTCAGTTGGCACTGGCGGTGGCACAGAGGACTTTCGGAGCGCGTTGGACGTTGCCCGCCGCCGCTGACACCATCCGCATCATCGAACAGGTGGATTCGTTCCCGCGGATTGACCGCGATCAGACATCTCACCACCACATCTGCCCGGCCTGTGGCAGCAATGGCTGGGCCTTGTATGACATTGAAAGAGGGTCCATGCAGGTTGACGAGAGCGACCGCCCTCACTCGGTGGCATATTTCGTGGA
>NZ_JBIWPF010000376.1:0-1031 GCF_044768125.1 Streptomyces sp. NPDC101166 | reverse complement strand
GGACTGGCCGCCCTGGCCCGCGCCCACACCCTGAATCGGACGCGGGAGCTCCCGCCCGGCCGCTACGCCCTGCAGGCCGCCATCGCCTCGGTGCACGCGGTGACCCCGGCCGCCGCCGACACCGATTGGCGGCGTATCGCCGGACTGTATGCCGTCCTCGCGCAACGATTTCCGTCACCGGTCGTGGAGTTGAACCGCGCGGTGGCGGTGGCGATGGTGCACGGGCCCACGGCGGGCCTGGAGTTGATCGACGCGGTCGCAGCGGATCTGGACGGCTATCACCTGCTGCACGCGGTGCGCGGGGATCTGCTGGAACGGCTGGGCCGGACCGCCGAGGCGCGGGCGGCATTCGAGCGCGCGGCCGAACTCACCGCCAATGACAGCGAGCGCGAACTGCTGCGC
Source organism: Streptomyces sp. NPDC101166 (assembly GCF_044768125.1). Classification (NCBI taxonomy): domain Bacteria; kingdom Bacillati; phylum Actinomycetota; class Actinomycetes; order Kitasatosporales; family Streptomycetaceae; genus Streptomyces; species Streptomyces sp. NPDC101166. The sequence goes on along the minus strand of NZ_JBIWPF010000376.1, from coordinate 629 downwards.
GAGCGGGCGCGCTGACCAGCGGGTCAGCGCTGATCAGGTAGTTCCCCGCGTGTCGCTCACCCGGACACCGAACTTCAGGGGCGTACGGTCGGTTTCTGATTGGAAGACAGATGGGGTCTGTTTTTTCGTGAACGACACGGAAGGACCAGGCGTTGCCCGCTTCCCACGAGAACACCGCCCGCCGGCGCCCGATCCGAGTCGCGGTACTCGGACTGCTGACGGCGGCCATCGCGCCCTTGACGGTCGGCGTCACACACGCCGACGCCCGCACCGAGATCGCCAACCCCGTCTCCGCCACCGGCGTCCCGGTCGCGCTTCCCATCGATCCGGCCTCGCTGCTGCAACTGGTCGGCTCGGCCCAGCGCTTTTCGAAGCCCGCCCTGCAGACCATGTCCCGCTTCATGGTCCCGTTCGACCAGTGGGATTCGTTCAACCACATCATCACCCGTGAGAGCGACTGGCAGGTGTTCGCGATCAACCCGACCTCGGGCGCGTACGGGCTGCCCCAGGCCCTCCCCGCGCACAAGATGTTCAGCGAGGGCCCGGACTGGATGTTCAACCCGCTCACCCAATTGCGCTGGGCCTACCGCTACATGGTCGAACGCTACGGCAGCCCGAACAACGCGTGG
>NZ_JBIWPF010000375.1:0-1032 GCF_044768125.1 Streptomyces sp. NPDC101166 | reverse complement strand
CGTCCTGTTTCAACTCCACAGAGCGGATATAACGATCCTGTGAAACGGTGGGGCAAGATCGCAATCCCTTGGCTACCGTGGACATCGGCAACTTCGGTAGCCAAACCTTCATCAGGTTGGTTGCCCCGGCCGGTCCCTCATCCCGACCGGGGCACAACCAAATCCTCCGGAGGACATGCCCCGTGCCTTCGCACGACGACATCGCCACCGCCTGGCTCTCCAGCACCGAATTCGCGGACGACAGCGCCGCCGTCGGACTGCTCAGCCGGGCCATCAGCCCGCACGATTTCGACATCAAGCGCGATTCGCTACCGGTGTCGGCGGCTGCCGATCCGGCCACAGCGGGCGCGATCCTGGAACTGCTGCAGCGCCGCCAGGTGCCGACCCTGGCCGCCATCCGCACCCACATGGTGCAGAACGACATGCGGACCGAGGCCGAGCGCATCGAGCGGCTGGGCCGCCGGGCGCAGCGCAGCATCGACGACTTCGGGCGGGTCCTGGCCAAGTTGACCGACGAATACTGGACCGCGCACGGCACCGGTCCGACCCGGCGCGACATCCTGCTCACCGAACCGGTGATCGCGCTGATCCGGGACCGGGTCGGTGACATCCCGCCGACCGCCATCAAGCACCTGTGGCTCATCGAGCGCGCGCAGCGGTCGGGCTGGATCGCCTACAGCGCCGAGCCCCGATCCCTGTGTGCCGGAAGGCGTTTCTTCGGCGTCCGCTACGGCAACCGGGTCTCGCTGCGGCCGGTGAACATGATCGGCACCCTGGTGGCGGCCTATCTGCGCGACCAGGTGGCCGAGAACGGGCGCCCGCCACGCTGGTCGGTCATGGCCTATGAGCTGCGCGACGACCGGGGCCGGCGGGTGTTCAACGACACAGCCGACGCCCGCGCCCAGCGGCAGTGGCTCGTCACCGCGGAATGGATGGCGCTGGAGGACGGAAATCCGGTCCCCGGCCCGCGCGGATTGCGCGCTCTGGCCAAAAAAGCGAGGGAACAACGCAGCTGACGCTGTTACGGGGAGG
>NZ_JBIWPF010000374.1:0-1032 GCF_044768125.1 Streptomyces sp. NPDC101166 | reverse complement strand
ACCTGGTACGCCGGGAACTGGGCAGCAGCGTCGCCAATGCCATCGCCCGGCGCATGGTGGTGCCGCCGCAGCGCGACGGCGGACAGCGGCAGTTCATCGAGCGGCCGGTCGTGGCCTGCGAATCCGAGGGGCTCAGCGAGACGCTGCATTGGATGGGTGAGCATCTGGACCTGCCGCATTCGGTGGAGTCACTGGCGGCGCGCAGTTCCATGTCGACGCGCACCTTCGCACGGCGCTTCGCCGCCGAGACCGGGACCACGCCGGTGAAATGGCTGACCGGGCAGCGGGTACTGCTGGCCAAACAGCTGCTGGAGGACACCGACCTGGACCTCGAATCGCTGTCCCACCGTTGCGGATTCGGGTCGGGGGCGCTGTTGCGGCACCACTTCCAGCGGTTGGTGGGGATCTCGCCCGTGGAGTACCGGCGGCGATTCGGATCCAGGGTCTCCTGAGCGGGCTCGGGCCGTTACGATGCGCACTCATGCGGTGGGCAGTGATGATCGCGGCGGTGCCGCTGGCGGTGGCGGCGGTTTCGGCGACGGCGGGATGCACGGATCCGCGCACCGCGGTGGGGGAATGCATTGTCGGCGGGTCGACCAGTAACCACGACAAGCTGGTGGCCTGCTCCAAGCAGCACGACGGCAAGATCATCGCCAGCGTGGCGCACGGCTCGGACTGCCCGCAGGGGACCGATTGGTCGTACACGGCCAAGGACCTGAAGGTGCAGTGCGTGCACAACGAGAAGAACTACTGACTCCCGCACCCGGGATGGCCGTGCCTACTCGGCCGGAGCACGGGCACAGTTGATACCGTGCTGACGTGTCGCACAGTGCTCAGACAACCGATCGGCCGCTGCGGACCCTGGTGCTCGGTGGCGCCCGGTCCGGCAAGTCGGCCTTCGCGGAACAGCTCGTCGCGTCGGAGGCGGTGCGGTACGTGGCCACCGCCGCGGTCGACCCCGCCGACGCCGACTTCGCCGAACGCATTGCGGCGCACCGGGCCCGGCGGCCCGCAAGCTGGACCATCGTGGAG
>NZ_JBIWPF010000373.1:0-1035 GCF_044768125.1 Streptomyces sp. NPDC101166 | reverse complement strand
CAGCAGGACCGCCAGATCCAGATGATCCGCAAGCGCCTGGTGAAGAAGGTGCTGTCCACGGTCAAGGATCTGAAGAACGCCGAGGACCAGGCCAAGTACCAGGAGTTCTGGCGCGAGTTCGGCCGGGTGCTCAAGGAGGGCCTGCTCTCCGACGCCGACAACCGCGAGACCATCCTGGGCGTCTCGTCGTTCGCGTCCACGCACTCCGAGAGCGAACTGACCACGCTGGCCGGGTACGTCGAGCGCATGCCCGAGACCCAGTCGGCGATCTACTACATGACCGGCGAGTCCCGGCAGCAGATCGAGAACTCGCCGCACATGGAGGCGCTGCGGGCCAAGGGCCTCGAGGTGCTGGTGCTGACCGACCCGGTCGACGAGATGTGGGTCGGCTCGGTCACCGAGTTCGAGGGCAAGTCGATCGTCTCCATCGCCAAGGGCGAGGTCGACCTCGAGACCGAGGACGAGAAGAAGGCCTCCGAGCAGCTGCGCGAACAGCAGGAGAAGGACTTCTCCGGCGTGCTCGGCTGGCTCCAGCAGACCCTCGACGCGGAGGTCAAGGAGGTGCGTCTGACCAACCGGCTCACCACCTCCCCGGCCTGCATCGTCGGCGATGTGTTCGATTTCACTCCGATGCTGGAACGCATGTACCGCGCCTCCGGCCAGGAGCTGCCGCACAGCAAGCGCATCCTGGAACTGAACCCGGACCACGCTCTGGTGACGGGTCTGCGCGACGCGTACGCGCAGGTGTCCGGCGACGAGGACAAGCCGCTCGCCCTCACCGAGACGGCCGAATTGCTATACGGCACCGCGGTTCTCGCCGAGGGCGGGGAGCTGAAGGACCCGGCGCACTTCGCCCGGATCCTCGCCGATCGGCTCACCCGCACGCTCTGACCTGGCGCGCCGGATCGGGTCGTGGCGGCGTCGCCGCTACGTTCCCGATCCATAGCGAGCGGGAATCGGTCATGCTCAGCCGGGTCGAGATGTGACGGTGCGCATGCTCGGTGTTTTCCGGGAACTAGCGGCCGGGGCGTACGT
>NZ_JBIWPF010000372.1:0-1035 GCF_044768125.1 Streptomyces sp. NPDC101166 | reverse complement strand
CCTTGGTCGACCACCTCGCGCACGCCCGCGATCTCGGCTTCCACCTGATCCTGGCCCGCCGCTCCGGCGGTGCGGGCCGGGCCATGTACGAGGCCACCCTCAACCGCCTCAAGGAACTCAACTCCGCGTCCCTGATCATGAGCTGCGGCCGCGACGAGGGCGTCCTCTTCGGCAACACCCGCCCCGTCCTGATGCCCCCGGGCCGCGGCACCTACGGCACCCGCGCGGGCGAGGGCCTCATCCAAACCGACTGGCTGCCACTCGCGGAGCCGTGATCACGGAGAGCGGGCCCGGGCGCACGGCCCGGGCCCGCTCTCCGGAAAGTGTTGTGAATTCTCAGAAGAGGCCCGCGAGGGCGGTGTCCTTGGCCTGGAGTTCGGCATTGCCGGTGCGGACCAGGGTGGCCGCGCCGTTCAAGGTGGTGTTGAGCTGGAGGACGTGCTGGTTCCACAGGCGCTGGAGGTCGGCGAACGCGTCGTTGGCGTCACCCTTCCAGTTGTTCCGCACGAACTCCTCCACGGTGCGGTGGAAGGCCTCGAGCTGGTCGCGGATGGCCTCCGCGCGGCGGAGAATCGAATTCGCGCCGTCAGCGACGCCCTCGAAATGGGCGGAGATGATCTGGCCGTCGACTGCTGCCATGGTGAACTCCTTTGCCAATTGTCCGGAAAGAACGAGGGGTGGCCGAGTGGCTAGACAGCCGGGAGGTCGAGGCTCGTGATCTGGGCGTTGACCTTGGATTCGTAATCCTTGTCGTGCTCTTCGTAATTCGAGCCGACCTTGATCAGTGTCTCGGCGGTGTGCATGAGCTTGTCGTTGAGCTTGTCGGCCTGGAAGTAGTAGCGCCGCATGAACGCGTTGAACGCGTCGGCCGCGCCGCCCCGCCAATTCGAGCCGGCGACCATATCGTCCTCGTCGCGCTTCAGATCGGCGATGGAGTGCATGAGCATGTCGTGGGTCTTCTGGAACTCCTGGGCCTTGGCCTGGATGAGCTCATTACTGGCTTCGAATGCACCGGCCACGGTGCCTCCTTCCGAT
>NZ_JBIWPF010000371.1:0-1035 GCF_044768125.1 Streptomyces sp. NPDC101166 | reverse complement strand
CTCGCCGCAGTCGACCCGTACCTGATCGACGGACACACCACCGCGGGTATTCGCCGAGCCCGGGAACTGCTGGGCCGCACGGTCGCCGAGGCCGCCTACGAGCTCGGGAACGGTGCCCGCGTCAGCGCCCAGGACACCGTTCCTTTCACCCTCTGGGTCGCGGCCACCTACCTGCACGACTACCCCGCCGCCATCACCGCCTGCATCCAAGCGGGCGGTGACGCGGACACCACCGCCGCCATCGCCGGCGGCATCGTGGCCGCGCACACCGGCATCGGAAACCGGGCCGACGTCAGAGGCGTACCGCACGAATGGCTTTCCGCCAGAGAGCCTCTCCCACCGTGGGCGATCCTCTGAACAGATTCCACTGTTTCGTAGCGGTCAAATGATCCACCGAACAGTGACGCACTCATCTGCCGCTGGTCGCGCCGATTGAACCGGCGTCAATGACAACGCCGCATGCCCGACTTCGCTTCAGTCATGAGTTTGCCAGTAGATTGCTCCGGCACACGGCGGTATCGTGAATGCGAGCCTCCGCCGTTGGATTGGAGAGCACCGTGAGCGACGATCCGGCCCGCGAGAAATTCTCCGAGCTCAAGAAGCGCGCCAGCCAGCGTCTGGTGACCGGACCACAGCGTTTCCTCATCCCCGACGCCGACCTGGACGAGTTCTGGGCCACGCTGGAGCCCGCGACCATCGACTTCATGATCGGCGAATGGGAGGGTGGCGAGTTCGACACCGGCCATCGCGAGAACGGAACGCTGGCCCAGATCAACTGGTTCGGCAAGACCTTCCATTCGGCCACCGACGTGCAGCCTCTGATCTGCCTGGACATCGACGGCAACAAGTATTCGAACACCGAGAACGGCGAAGGCAGCCTCTGGATGGAGGAGTTCCGCGGCGAGGTCACCGCGACGATGGTGTTCGACGGGCAGCCCGTTCACGACCATTTCAAGAAGATCGACGACGACGCCGTGATGGGCATCATGGACGGCAAGAACGCCCTCGACGGCGGCCGATACGCATATTTCTATC
>NZ_JBIWPF010000370.1:0-1036 GCF_044768125.1 Streptomyces sp. NPDC101166 | reverse complement strand
GAGCGTCGCCTGACCGTGGTCGTCGGTCCCGACCGACACGGCCGGACCGGTCTTCGGCGCGACCGGCGCGCACGTGCTCGGATCCACCTGCGCCCCCGGCAGATACCCCTCGAGGTCGTAAGCGGCCTGGGCCGCGGTCTCCGGCGACAGCACGACCGCGGTGTAGCGCGACGGGAACTTCGACGGATCGGGCAGCATCGCGGTGAGCGTCTGGTCGGCGGTGGCGACCGGCGCCGAGTTGCGCACCGCGGTCGGATGCCCGGTGACCGTGGTCCCGCAGGCCGCCAGCACCGTGCCCAGCGTGACGATCCCCACCATCCGCGCGGTCCTGCGAGTGCTGCGTACGGGGGGTGCGGAGGGCTGGGTCACTCGGCCCACTATGCCGAAAATCGGCTGTTCACACCGAATGCCACGCCGCGCGCCGGGACAGCGGGAATGCGGGTCCGGGTTCGGCGTGTTGCACAGCGGGTGCGGGTGCTGCGCACCTGTCATGGGTATGAGGGACAATGGGGTTGGTCGCGAAAGTGGGCCACGCAGGAAGGAGTACGCGATGGACTACGAGTCGCGAATGTACGAGCTGGAATTCCCGGCTCCGCAGCTGTCCTCTCCCGACGGCTCGGGCCCGGTCCTGGTGCACGGCCTCGAGGGTTTCACCGACGCCGGACACGCGGTACGCCTGGCCACCTCGCATCTCAAGGACAGCCTCGAGCACGAGCTGGTCGCCTCGTTCGACATGGACGAGCTGCTCGACTACCGCTCGCGGCGTCCGCTCATGACCTTCAAGACCGATCACTTCTCCGACTACACCGAGCCGGAACTGACCCTGTGGGCCCTCAAGGACACCGCGGGCACGCCGTTCCTGCTGCTGGCCGGGCTGGAACCGGATCTGCGCTGGGAGCGGTTCGTCACCGCGGTGCGCTTGCTGGCCGAACAGCTGGGCGTGCGCCGGACCATCGGGCTGAGCGCGATCCCCATGGCAATCCCGCACACCCGCCCGCGACGGTGCCCCGCTTGTCGGCGAGGGCGCCGCGCAGGG
>NZ_JBIWPF010000369.1:0-1036 GCF_044768125.1 Streptomyces sp. NPDC101166 | reverse complement strand
CGCGGCAGATCCGCGGGGAACGGGATCTGGGGTAGATCCGGGTCCGGACGCAGCGGCGGTTGCTGCGTGGTGACGCTGGGGACGACCGTGGGAGTGCCGTTCGCCGAACCGGTCTGGGCCGGGGGCACGGCGACGGTGGTGCGGTGGCTCGGGTTCTGGTTCGTGGTCGGGTTGACCGAACTCGGCGCCGGAACGGTGGTCGTCGGCACGGGCGGCGTGGTCGGCGGCTGCTGCGTCGAGGTCGGCGAGTAATGCGCGGGCTGCGGTTCCTCGATCACGAACTCCTTGACCCCGTACCCGACGATCAGCCCGACCACCACGATCGCCCCGGCGAGCGTGCCCGCCAGTTTGGTGAAGGTGCCGATCGGCGCGTCCGAGCCCAGGCCGATCACCGGGAAGGCGGTCGGCACGGTCGAATCCGCCACCAGCGCCGCGCCTTTCGCGATCGCCGACTCCGGCTCCGGCACCGTGACCACGGGGATGTCGAGCTGGCGTTCCAGCCCCACCACCATGATCGGCACGTTCGCGCCGCCGCCGATCACCGCGACCGCCTCCGGGAACTTCGGGGCCCGCGTGAACACGCCGCGCGCGAACACCGACAGATCGTGCAGCAGATCGGCGACGATCTCCTCGAAATCCACCCGGGTCAGCTTGAGCGGCTGCCCGGCCACATGATCGATGGTCACCGCCGGGACCACCGACAGGTGCTCCTTGGCGGCGCGGCTGCGATTGAGCAGGATGCCGCGGTTCGGGCGGATGCCGCGCCGCGACAGGTGGCAGTCCAGCAGGTGCTGCAGGATCAGTTCGTCGATGGCGTTGCCGCCGATGGTGGTGATGCGCTCGGACCGCAGCACGGTGTCGTCGGCATGATCGGCGACCGAGACCGTGGTGCCCTTGGCCCCGATGTCGATGACCGCCACCGTGTCCCAGCGGTCCAGCAGGCCGGTGTGCCGCAGGTAGGCGAGGGCCGCGGTGGTCTCCGGAATCAGTTGCACGCCGTGGCGCTGCCGCCCGATGGCGGACCGGATGATCTGGG
>NZ_JBIWPF010000368.1:0-1036 GCF_044768125.1 Streptomyces sp. NPDC101166 | reverse complement strand
GTCTGTACACCGACCGGGATGCCGCCGAAGGCCAGGCCCCACACCAGCAGCAGGCCCAGCGCGATCATCGAGGTGCCGCCCACCAGGGCGACGAGGACCAGCGCCGTCGCCAGCACGGCACTGATGGTGATGAGCGCCGTACGGACATCGCGAGCGGCCACAGCGCCGGTGAGGAAGTTGCCGATGATCCCGGCGATACCGAAGATCAGCAGGGCCGGACCGACCGCCGCCTTGTTCAGCCCGGCCAGGTTCTGCAGGATCGGGCTCACGTAGGTGAAGGCCGCGAAATGCCCGCTTACCAGGAGGAAGGTGACGAGCACGCCGGCCCGCACCACCGGATTTCGGAATTGCTGACCGAGGGTGCGCACGTGCACGGCCTGCGTCGCGGGCAGGTGCGGCAGCAGGGCGAGCAGCGCCACGACCACCACCAGCCCGAGGCCACCGAGTAAACCGAATGCGATGCGCCAGTCGGTCAATTCGCCGATGAGCGTGCCCGCCGGGATGCCGAGGACATTGGCCGCGGTGGCGCCGCCGAAGGCTATCGCGGTGGCCCGGGGCACGAGCTTCTCCGGCACCATGCGCACCGCGATGCCCGCGGCCAGTGCCCAGAATCCGCCGATGGCGATGCCGATCAGAAACCGAGAGGCCAGCAACGACGCGAAATTGGGGGCGAAGGCCGAGAGGAGATTGGCGCCGATCATGAGGGTGATCAGGCCCAGCAGTACGACCCGGCGGTCCAGGCGGCCGATGGCCACCGGCAGGATGGGCGCGGTCGCCGATGCCACCAGGCCGGGCACGGTCACCATCAGCCCGGTGGTCCCCTCGGACACTCCGAGTGCGCTGCTCACCGAGGGGAGCAGGCCCACCGGCAACTGTTCGGACGTCACCATGGCGAATGTGCCCATGGCCACAGCCGTGATGCCGAACCAGCGCCGCAGCGGCACTTGCTCGGCCACGAATTCCGTTGCCGGAGAGCCGGACACGGTCGTCATAAGAAACTCCTTGCTCGGGATCGGGACCTTCTGGTCACCAGGAT
>NZ_JBIWPF010000367.1:0-1035 GCF_044768125.1 Streptomyces sp. NPDC101166 | reverse complement strand
CACCGCGCTGATGACCGCGCCTGACGCCGAATCCGGTTATCTGGCACTGGTTCCACCCGGCGCCGACTTCCGCAACCAGGCCACGGCCCGGGTCGTGTTCGACATCCTGACCGATCGGCCCGGCCGCCAGACGGGGCGCATCCAGGTGCCGATCCTGTTCGCGGTGTGCGAAACCGATTCCGTCGCACCGGCGAAACCCACCCTGCGTTATGCGTCGCGGGCGCCGCGCGGTGAGATCCGCACCTACGCCGACGGGCATTTCGACATCTACCGCGGCGCGGGTTTCGAGCGGGTCGTCGCCGATCAGCTGGATTTCCTGCGCCGCAACGTCTCTCCGGCGTGATCGTTCAGGCTTGCGCGCGTTCCTCGGCTTCCGCGGTCTCGCGCGGATTGTCGATGGTGACGGGTTCGTCGCCGAGTTCGGTGTGGGATGCCATGGAGTAGAAGCGGACTTCGTGACCGTCGGGGTCGCGGAGTTCGGGGATCCAGCCGAGGCTGGCGCGGTGTACCCCGGCGTGGGATTCGCCGAGGCCGCTCAGATGCCGCGCCAGCGCTTCCAGAGCCGCTTGATCCGGGACGCCGATCGAGAAGAAGTCGAATCCCGCGGAGGCGGCAGCCATTTCCGGATGTAGGCGCAGGCCGAGCATCGGCCCGCCGGCAGCATGGTGCAGGACGACACCGCTCAGGACGCCCTGCTCCTGGAATTCGAGGCCGACGGTGTAGCCGAGGCGGCTGCGGTACCAATCGATGGACCGTGCCAGATCGGACACGGGAACCTTGAGGTGATGCACCCCGGCGAGTGTGGGGATCATCGCTGCTATCCTTTGCAGTATCGATGTATTTATGCAGTATCACTGTAGTGATGCAGTTAGGATGCAGCAGTTGAGTCCGGGTGTCAAGAAGTCGTCCCCGCTGTGGGACGCCCGCAAGGCCGAGACCGAGCGCAAGATCCTCGACGCGGCCCGGCGGCTGTTCATCGCCGACGGCTACGCAACGACCTCGCTGGCCGCGGTCGCCGACGCCGCCGAGGTGGGT
>NZ_JBIWPF010000366.1:0-1039 GCF_044768125.1 Streptomyces sp. NPDC101166 | reverse complement strand
CTTTCCGAATGCTCTGCGGGAGACTGTAGCTCCATTCATTTCGTTAGCCTCGCTATTCGGGTTAGCACTATTTGGGCCTGCACAAAATGAGCTTCCACCATTCTTCGTGGCACATCTATTGTGTGCGTTCCAATCCCGCAAATCCAGGTGTCTACTTGAATTCAGCACCTCTCGACACGAGAAGATCGCCATCGCAAGAGAATTCATCCGAGACCATCTGGGAGTCGGTATGCCTTGGGACGCTTGGGCTTTGATGCTGCTGACCGTGACCGGCGCGACGGTCCTCATCGTCTGTCTGGTCGAGGATTTGAGAAATTCCGGTCGGTATGGAAATAGACCCCGCGGCCGTCACCGCCGGGGGCGGAAAGGAATGCGCGCGCGGCGGGAGGTGAATTCGCCGTGGACTCCTACGACCGATTGGAGGACTGTGACGTCGGCGACGACGAGCCGACGATGAACTCCGCGGAAGCGATGGAATCGATTGTCCTACATCGTGACTGCCTCACGGCGCTGTGTGAGCGGAAGATGGCGGCGAGTCAGATCATCCGGGTCGCGTCCGAGCGGGGCCAGTCCGCCAAAGTCATTCAGTTCCCGGCCACCCGAACGGAGTCGAATCGTGTCCCGCGTGACCGGTGACCGCCACCGCGCACCCCACCTCCCTCCGGCGACTCTCGTCGAGGCGAAGGCCGGGCTCGACCGCCACCGGGCGTGCGCCGACGACTGTAATGCCAAGCGGCACTATGAATCCGCCGTCCAGCGGATGGTGCGCGGCCGCGGCCCCGGTTGGAACATCTGGCCTGCCGGGGATCGGTCGCGCCCCGTCTAACGCCCCGCGAGTGCGGCCACGACCGGAGCGAACTTGTCCGCGACGTGGGCGCCGAACACGAAATAGGAGAACCGATCTCCTCCCGCCGCCGCTGGATCTCCTCGATCGCTGCGGCCGGGTCATCCGGCAGCGCGGCCATCGCGTCGGCCGCATGCCACGCGGCGGTGTCGGTGGAGGGCGGCGCCATATGCGGCGCGACCGTGTCCCCGACCA
>NZ_JBIWPF010000365.1:0-1039 GCF_044768125.1 Streptomyces sp. NPDC101166 | reverse complement strand
CAGGCCTGGTCGAAACCGTAGGTCTGGCCGTAGGCCACCGTCGGGGTCGCGATCATGACGGTGAATACGACCGCGAGAATCGTGACTAGCCGCCTCAGCATGTGGTCCACCTCTCGATGGGTCGCGATGCCATATCTTCTGTTGTCACCTGGGGAGCTGTTGTCGTCACCAACGGGTCCACCCCGCCAGCGAATCCACGTACTCGGTCTGCGAAGTCCGCGACGTGGAGGGTTTGAGCCGCCAGTCGCCGGCGTCCCAGACCATGATCAGGCGCACCGCCGCCCACAACTGCCGGCTGTCGACGACGGGCCCGCGCGCGGCGAGCCGCACGATGGCCATGTCGTCGGCATAGTTCTCGACCTGGAAGCCGTCAGGGGCGACCAGGTAGCGGGTCACCTTCTCGGGCTGCTGTTTCGGCAGCCGCTGATCGGCCAGCGCCTGGTCGTAGGCGGTGAGCTGTTCGGCGGGCACGCGTACCTGCCGCACGTACAGCTCCCGGTCCGCGGGCCGGGCGTTGAGCCGGTAGGTGATCTGCGCCGCCGCCAGGGCCGCGCCCTGCGGGGTGTGCGAATACCCCACGGCCAGGCCGTTTTCCAGGCGAGCCGGGCCGTCGGACGTGGAGAAGGGGACCGACGCCCCGTACACCCGCTGCCAGCCGTGCGGGTCGGTGATGCCCAGCGGGGCCGCGGTCAGCCAGTCGGTGTCGGTGGCCTTGCGCTGCTTGCCGGGTTCCTGCGGCAGGGGCTGGCCCGCCGTGTTGTTGGGGATGTCGATGCGACGGCCGAACAGATCCACCTCGGGCGAGGCGAATCCGGTGGCGCCGGTGTCCGAGGTCGCCGGCGTGGCGCCGGGGTCGGGCTTGGCGCTGGGCTTGGCGTCACCGTGCCCGAAGTAGACCACCAGGCCGGCGATCAGGATGACCGCCACCAGGGCGGCCGAGGCGATCACGCCGAACGAGACGCCGTCGCGCTCGGGCGACTCCTTCTCGCTCATCGCAATGCCTCCACGGTGTCGTTTACAAGAGCATGTGTGCGGGTGG
>NZ_JBIWPF010000364.1:0-1040 GCF_044768125.1 Streptomyces sp. NPDC101166 | reverse complement strand
TCGGCCGCCGCTACTTCTTCTTGCTGATGCCCGAGACCAGGGCGAAGAGGGTGTCCAGCACCGGGGTCGGGGTCAGGGCGGTAGCGACCACCTGGACCTTTCCGGCGAGGCCGGGGATGTAGCGGGCGCTCGGTCGCTTTGCGGTGAGCGCCTTTTCGACCTCCTTGACCACCGACTCGACCGGCGCGGCGATCTTGGGGACCTGCTGGGACATCCGGCGCAGGCCCGCGAGGTGCGCGGCGTAGAGGGTGCGCTGGTCATCGGTGAGGTGGGCGGTGGTGGAGTCGACCATATCGGTCGCGCCGAACCAGAGGTCGGTGGCGATCGGGCCGGGCTCGATCAGCGAGGTGCGGATTCCCCAGGGGCGCAGCTCCACTCGCAGGGCGTCGACCAGGCCCTCGAGCGCGAACTTGGACGCGTTGTACGCGCCGGTGCCCGGTGTGGAGATGCGGCCGGACAGCGAGGAGATGAAGACCACCCGGCCCCGGGTGGCGCGCAGGCGCGGGAGGACGGCCTGGGTGACGGCGACCGCGCCGAAGACATTGACCTCGAACTGGTTTCGGAGTTCCTCCTGGGTGAGCAGCTCCACGGGGCCGTCGACGACCACGCCCGCGTTGTTGACCACGGCGGTGAGGTCGGCGGGCAGCGCCGCGTCGAGGGCCGCGATCTGGTCGGGGTCGGTGACGTCCAGGACGACAGGGGTGATGGCGGGATTCGCGGCGGTCAGGGCCTCGCCGTCGGAGAGCTTGCGGACGCCCGCGTAGACCTGCCAGCCCCGCTGCGCCATCCGCAGGCAGATGGCTTTTCCGATACCGCGGGCCGCTCCGGTGACCAACACAGAATTCATGTGGTCAGCCTAATTCCGTCATGCCACGATGTGGCGATGGGGAATGTCCTGATTGTCGGAGACCTGCACGGGAACACCGAGCACGCGCTGAAGCTGGTGCAGGTCGCGGCACACCGTGACTGCGCGAAGCTGTTCGCGGTCGGCGACTTCGGGGCCTGGGAGCACACGCCCGCCGGACGGCGGTACTTCGACG
>NZ_JBIWPF010000363.1:0-1040 GCF_044768125.1 Streptomyces sp. NPDC101166 | reverse complement strand
ATGCGGCTGGTCATAGCGCTGTGCAGTCCTTGTCTGTGCTGATTCGAGGGGGTTCGCGACGCAGCCGAAACCGCTTGCGACCAGCTACCAGCCTATCCGGTCACCGCCACCGCTTTATCCGCGCACCACCCGAGCGCCCGCTATTCGTGGGCGACCGCCGCCGACCCGGCGCTTTCGCCGCGTCCGCCCCGTTCGGCGCGGTCGTCGCCGAAGCGGGTCGCCACCACGTGTTGCTGGGCGAATGTCCAGGCATTCTGGGTGACGAAGTACAGCAGGATCGCGATCGGCATGACCGGTCCGACCACCAGCGCGCCCGCCGGAAACACCCACTGCGAGAGCGTGTTCATGATGCGCGCGGTCGAGGCCGCCGGGCCCTCGGCCGGTGCGGGCTGGCGGGCGATGGCGGCGCGGGCGGTGAAGTGGGTGGCGATCGCGGCGATCACCATGAGCGGAATCGCGACCGCGGCAATGGTTCCGAACTCCGAACCCGCCCCGGACAGCGTGGCGGCCAGCGGCGCGCCGAACAATTTGGCGTCCAGGAACGACTGGACCTGCCCGGCGCCGAACACGTAATTCTGGGTGTGACCGGGCTGGAAGGACCGCAGCACGTGGTAGAGCCCGATGAACACCAGCGCCTGGCCGATGATCGGCAGGAATCCGGTCAGCACATTGACCCCGGACTCCTTCTGCAACTCCTGCATGGCCAGCGCCTGCTGCTCACGGTCGCCCGCGTGCTTGCGCTTGATCTCCTGGATCTGCGGCTGCATCTCGGCCAGCTTCCGCGAGAACCGCAGTTGCGCCACGAACGGCTTGATCAGCAGGGCTCGCAGGGTGAGCACCAGGAACACGATGGCCAGCACCCAGGCCAGGCCACTGGTCGCGCCCAGCACGTACGCGAAGGCGGTGTGCCACAGCCACAGCACGGCGGACACGGGGTAATAGATGAAATCGAGCACGGAGAACCTCGCTGCGTGACGCCCGCGCAACGCGTGCGGGCGAAGGAATTCGGGACGGCGATCGACCCGACAACAGCGACCGAC
>NZ_JBIWPF010000362.1:0-1041 GCF_044768125.1 Streptomyces sp. NPDC101166 | reverse complement strand
CCTGGACCAGCCGGTCCGCGACCCGTGTACCGCTATGCATGGGCGATTCCTTTCGGTGGTCGCCACCGGCGACCGAGTACCGCTCACTCGGGATACGAAATCCGGGTACCTAGCGGTTCAATGCCGCTGCTCGACCGACGGCGTTCTCGAACCGAACCTTGCCGTGTATGTATACGTCTACGTATAGTTGGGTCATGCCGAACAAGACGATCTACGTGTCCGATGACGACCTCGCACTCTTTCAGCGGGCTCAGGAGCTGGTCGGGGGCAATCTCTCGGGGGCGATCGTGACGGCGTTGCGGCGCTTCATCGAGCTCGAGGAGGGCCGCCGGCAGGGCTACGACGAGGTGGTCCTCAAAGTCGGCAAGGACGGGATCCGACAGGTTCGATTCTCCGCCACCCTGCTGACCGACTGGCACCAGGTGACCAATGAGCGCATCGAGGACATCCGGGTGTACCGCACACGCAAAGGCGCGTACGCGGTGCACAGCCACTTCTCCAACTGGTCGGAGTTCCCGGCCGACACCAACATCCTCAAGGACTGGCGGCAGTGGCGGCGCTTCCTCGGTGTGGGGGAACAGAATTGGGGGGACTTCACCCTCGAGGTCTTCGACACCGTGCGGGAGCTGAAGGGCAAGATCCCGGATCGGCTCTACGCCCGCGTCATCGACGCCACCGAACATCCGAACGTCGAGGACCTCGACATCTGATCCGACAATCCCGGTAGCACAACCGAACAGCTGTAACCGACAACCTTGACCGCAAGCCTCGGCGGTCACGGCGTAGATAACGCATGCATTCATGCCTATTAATTGATGAGAGGGAGACATGAACCTCGACCCCGGTCCGGCGGCCATCAGCGTCACCGGCCTGTGCAAATCCTTCGGCGAGCAGATCGTGCTCGACCGCATCGACTTCACCGTGCCCGCGGGCAGCGTGTTCTCGCTGCTCGGACCCAATGGCGCGGGCAAGACCACCACCGTGGAGATCCTGTCCACGCTGAAGCGGCCCGACGGCGGCGAGATCAGCGTCGGCGGGCAC
>NZ_JBIWPF010000361.1:0-1042 GCF_044768125.1 Streptomyces sp. NPDC101166 | reverse complement strand
CCGGGGGAAACGAGGTCCCGGGTCGGCTCCGGCGGACGGTGAGGCGACCGCTCGATCAGGCACGACCCCACCTAAACACAGCCCGTCGACGGCCCACGCCGATCTCCCTTCCGCCGCGCCGCCGCGCGAACCGCCCCGACGCTAGACGCCGAACCTCCGGCGAACTCGAGAGTCGGCGCCCTGCCGCGCTGAGCAGGGTCGGTTCCATCGGGTGTTTCTTCAGCTTTCACCCTCGGTGGTGATGTCGAAGGCGTTGAGGAAGTTGCAGACCAGCTGATAGAAACCGACGGTGAGCACGAAGTCGGCCAGTTCGGTGACCGTGAGGATCTCGAGAGCTTCGGCCCGGGTGGCTGCGTCGAGTGTGTGCTCCTGCAGGAGCTTGTCGGTCCAGCGCAGTATGGCGGCTTCCACCGCGCTGAGGGTGTCGCCGTGCCCGGTGGCGGCCGCGGCGATCGCGTCTTCGCCGAGTCCGACCGCGCGAGCGAACCTTTCGTGATGGTGCAGTTCGTAGGCGGCTTCGTACACGTGGCCCACGCGAAGGATCGCCAGCTCACGCAGCTGGAAGGGCATCGAGTTGGTTTGCAGCATCGCATCGGCCATGTTCAGAAAGCTCACCGCCATGCCATGGGAGTGACCGATCATGCGGTAGATGTTGGCCGAGTGGGTGGTCAGCGCTTGTTGCACCGCGGTGGGCAGGGTGGAGGAGTCCGGATAGTCGATGGTGGTCACGGGAGCCTCTTCTCGGTCGGGGCAGTCTGTGGTCAGGCGAGTTTGTCGATGTCGCCGCGAATGGGTTCGCTGCCATCCCAGGTGGCGGCGACTTCCCGGATGTAATGGAAGAACTGGCCTTTGGGGCCGCTGATGTCGGAGATCTCGATGACGTGGCCGAAAGCCTGCTCGGTGTCGAAGTAGGCGAAGCGGCCCTGCTCACCGCCGATCGACCCTTCGTGGCCCACCTCGTAGCCCAGCGATAACGCCTTGTCGTAGAGACTCTGGTAGTCCTCGGTCCAGTAGGCGATGTGCTGCAAGCCCTCACGACCGG
>NZ_JBIWPF010000360.1:0-1042 GCF_044768125.1 Streptomyces sp. NPDC101166 | reverse complement strand
ATCTCACCACCGAATCCGATTGGGCGGATCTCGATCTGGGGGAGGTGGTCGACCAGGTGGTGGACGACGCCCGGCGGCAGTATCCCGGGGTGACCATCGTGGCCGACGCGGTCGAGCCGATCCGCCTGCGCGGCCTGGCCGCGGGCCTGCGCTCGGTCGTCGACAATGCCGTCACCAATGCGGTCCGGCACGGCGCGGCCGATCGCGTCGAGATCGCGGCGCGCTCCGAGGGCGATGTCGCGATCCTCACCATCGACGACAATGGCGGCGGCATCCCCGTCGCGGATCGCGAGCGTGTTTTCGAACGCTTCTATCGGGCGAGTGTGACCCCGGGCAGTGGACTGGGTCTCGCGCTGGTCCTTCAGCAGGCCCGCTTACACGGTGGAACCGCGACAATCGGGGAAAGTCCGGCAGGCGGCGTCCGCCTGACCGTCACGCTCAGCTGTGACCCAGCTGCTCTTCGTTGACCAGGTCCTCGAATTCGTCCTGGAGTTCCTGCATTTCGTCCGGGAAGACCCACTTCTTCATGGACCAGAATCGGAATGCCATTTGCAGCAGGTTGCCGACGATGAAGGCGCTGAAGAAGTCCGCGATGTTCTCGACGGTGAAACTCACATTGGGCTGGCGGAGGTCGAACACGTAGCTCGACACCCACAGCGGTAGCGCGGCCAGGCCGACGCCGATACCGCTGACCAGGAAGAACAACAGCGCTTCGTGGTGCTTCTCGCGACCACCGCGCTTGTCGAACGTCCATTCCCGGTTGAGGATGTAGGACACGATGACCGCGACGATGCCCGACATGATGCGGGCCACCGTGGGCTTGGTGTCCATGATCGTCCATTTCAGGACGTAGAAGATTCCGAGGTCGATGACGAACGTGGTCGCACCGACAATCGCGAACTTCAGTAGTTCGTAATGGCGGTCCGCGAGGTCCCGCAGCGGCGCGGGCAGGCGATTGACCACTTCATCGACAAATGACACGGTGCGAGTCTACGTCTCTCGACTCGGCTGTGTCGGGCCGGTACAAATCGGGGCAGCGACC
>NZ_JBIWPF010000359.1:0-1042 GCF_044768125.1 Streptomyces sp. NPDC101166 | reverse complement strand
CTCCCAGCACCGAACTCATCGCCAGCCCATCTCGTTCACACCTACCTGTCGTCGCCACCTTACGACGTGCCGGGCCATCCGTACACCCGGCGAACCCGCCCACCGGACGGCGTAATAGCGCCATTCCATGACGGTCAACTGTCCAGGCAGCGGCCGATTTCCGCCGGATGCCCGGCCGAACCGGCTACCCCGTAACGCAACTCACGCGCGCCGGGGTCGTGGCTCACTGCCGGGAGGCGAAGTTCAGGTAGGCCTTCGACGGCGTCGGCCCCCGCTGCCCCTGGTACTTGGAGCCCACGGTGGCGCTGCCGTACGGGTGCTCGGCCGGACTGGTCAGCCGGAACAGGCACAGCTGGCCGATCTTCATACCCGGCCACAGCGTGATCGGCAGGTTCGCGACGTTCGACAGTTCCAGGGTGATGTGCCCGCTGAACCCCGGATCGATGAACCCGGCGGTCGAGTGGGTCAGCAGCCCGAGCCGGCCCAGGCTGGACTTGCCCTCCAGCCGCCCGGCCAGATCGTCGGGCAGCGAGCACACCTCGAGCGTGGAGCCGAGCACGAACTCACCCGGGTGCAGCACGAACGGCTCGCCCTCGGCGGGCTCGACCAGCGAGGTCAGCTCGTCCTGCCGCTGCGCCGGGTCGATATGGGTGTAGCGGGTGTTGTTGAACACCCGGAACAAGCTGTCCAGCCGCACATCGATGCTCGACGGCTGCACCAGCTTCTCGTCGAACGGGTCGAGCCCGAGACGTCCATTGGCGATTTCCTTGCGGATGTCGCGATCTGAAAGCAGCACGCGCAAGAGCGTATGTCAATGATCGGTCGGCGAGTCGACTGGCCCGGCCTCGATGACCTGCTTCGGCTTGCGCAGACCCCAGGTGGCGTGGGCCTCCGCGCGCATCCGCGGCACCATGTGCGGGTAGTGCAGCTCGAAGGCGGGGCGTTCGGAGCGGATGCGGGGCAGCTCGTAGAAGTTGTGCCGGGGCGGCGGGCAGGTGGTGGCCCACTCCAGGGAGTTGCCGTAACCCCACGGGTCGTCCAC
>NZ_JBIWPF010000358.1:0-1043 GCF_044768125.1 Streptomyces sp. NPDC101166 | reverse complement strand
GATGTCCGTTTTGCCTAGAAAACGGACATCGGAAGGGGCGGTTCATTGTCTGCGGGCGGCGGTAAGAAGGCCATCCTGGCGGCGCTGAGCGCGAATGCCGGCATCGCGGCGGCCAAATTCGTCGGCGCGGCCATCACCGGCTCCGCGTCCATGCTCGCCGAGGCCGTGCACTCGGTGGCCGACACCTCCAACCAGGGCCTGCTGCTGCTCGGTCAGCGCCGCGCCGCGCAGGAGGCCGACGAGCTGCACCCGTTCGGCTACGGCCGCAACCGCTACTTCTATTCGTTCGTGGTCGCGCTGGTCATCTTCGCGCTCGGCTCGGTGTACGCCATCTACGAGGGCATCCACAAGATCGAGCATCCCGAGGAACTGACCAACCCGATCGTCGCGATCATCATCCTCGGCCTGGCCATCGGACTCGAGGGCTTCAGCTTCATCACCGCCATGCGGGAATCCAAGCCGCTCAAGGGCAATGCCAGCTGGTGGCGGTTCATCCGCAACTCGCGCAACCCGGAACTGCCGGTGGTGCTGCTGGAGGACTCGGGCGCGCTCATCGGCCTGGTCCTCGCCTTCGCCGCGATCAGCCTGACCATGATCACCGGCGACCCGGTCTGGGACGGCGTCGGCACCCTGTCGATCGGCATCCTGCTGGGCGTCATCGCCGTCATCCTGATCGTCGAGATGCAGAGCCTGCTCATCGGCGAGGGCGCGACCCCGGAGGAGGACGCGGCCATCCGCGCCGCCCTGGTCGACGACCGCTGCATCGACAAGGTCATCCACCTGCGCACCCAGTACCTGGGCCCGGAGGAGATGCTGGTGGCCGCGAAGGTCGCCATCGTGCCCGGCCTGGAGATCGCCCAGATCGCCGCGGCCATCGACGAGGCCGAGGCGCGGGTGCGCGCCGAGGTCCCGGCCGCCCGGGTCATCTACCTGGAACCCGACCTGTACCGGGCCCAGCCGGTCGAGAAATAGTCAGCGATCGGCGAGGCGGACCACGAACCGCAGGCCCGACCAGGTGCCGTCGATGGCGGCGACCTTGTTGT
>NZ_JBIWPF010000357.1:0-1044 GCF_044768125.1 Streptomyces sp. NPDC101166 | reverse complement strand
ATGGTCGCGTCGCCGAGCGGCGCGCCCCGGCCCGCCGACCGCACCACGCCCGACACCTCGCCGGAGCCGAGCAGGGCGACATCGAGCCGATGCGGGCGGTTGCCGACCGAAATGCTCACCGCGGCGGGCTGATAGCCGTAGGCGGACACGATCAGCACGTACCCGCCGGTCCGCGGCGCACCGATCAGGTACTCCCCGTCCGCGTCGCCGACGGCCCGCGAGACCTGGCGTCCGCGCTGGTCGATCAGGGTGAGCACGGTGTCGGGCACCGACTGCCCGTCCTCCCGGTGCACCCGGCCCGACACCGACAGCTGCGGCGCCTCCTCGAGCACGAACTCCGGCTCCGCGTCGAACTCCTGCTCCGGTTCGAGCTCCGGCTCCGGCTCGAGCTCCGGCTCGACCAACTCCTCGTCGGGCACCACGACCGGTACCGGAGTGTCCTGCAGCGGAATCTCTTTCATGAACAGCAGCACGACCGCCGCCACTACCGCAACCGCGGCGGCTACCGCGAACACCCCGCCCATGGCGTGGGTGAATCCGGTCAGAATGGGTGTGCGCACCTGCTCCGGCAGATCCGCGATGCCGCTGGTATTGGCCTCGATCCGCCCGAGTTGCGCGGCGTCGAAGCCCGGCGGCAGCTGACCGCCGAAGGCCGCCATGATCTTTCGCGGCAGCAGGTTGAACAGGATGGTGAGGAACACCGCGACCCCGAGGGTGCCGCCCATCTGCCGGAAGAACGTGGCCGACGCCGTGGACACCCCCATGTCGGCGCGCGGTCCGGCGTTCTGGGCGGCGATGATCAGCGTCTGCATGCAGCCGCCCAGGCCGAAACCGATGACGCCGCAGTACAGCAGCGGCTGCCACAGCGGGCTGTCGAAGCGGACCAGCGCGAACAGCACCGATCCGGCTGCGATGATCAGCGAGCCCAGGATCGGCAGCGCCTTGTACCGTCCGGTGAACTTGGTGACCAGCCCGGACAGTTGCGCGCCCAGCATGATGCCCAGCACCAGCGGCAGCATGAAAAGACCGGAGCGCGTGGGCGAG
>NZ_JBIWPF010000356.1:0-1045 GCF_044768125.1 Streptomyces sp. NPDC101166 | reverse complement strand
CTGGTCGACGACACGCCCCACACCGCCACCGGGCGCAGCGTCACCGGCGCGGTCGTGCTCACCGTGCCCCGGGCGACCCTGCGGGAACTGGCCGTCCTGCACCCGGATCGCTACTACCGCATGGTCTCCCGGGTCGCCCAGCTGGTCGCGCACCGCATGCGCGCGGTCTCCGCCCAGCTGTCGGCCGCCATCGCGGCCCAGCAGCCGCTGGGCGGCATTCGCATCGAACACGATTCGCTCGGCACCCGGGAACTGCCCGCCGAGGCGTACTACGGGGTGCAGACCCTGCGCGCGGTGGAGAACTTCCAGATCTCGGGCATCAAACTGCGCAAGTTCGGGCACTTGGTCAATGCCTTGGCCCACGTGAAAAAGGCTGCGGCCCTGGCCAACGCGGAACTCGGTTCGCTCGCCCAGCCCAAGGCCGACGCCATCGTCGCGGCCTGCGACGAACTGCTCACCGGCCGGCTGCGCGAGAACTTCATCGTCGACATGGTGCAGGGCGGCGCGGGCACCTCCACCAACATGAACGCCAACGAGGTGATCGCCAACCGCGGCCTGGAGCTCATGGGCCACCACAAGGGCGAATACCAGTACCTGCACCCCAACGACGACGTGAACCGCTCGCAGTCCACCAATGACGTCTACCCCACCTCGGTGAAGCTGGGCGTCTACCTGTCCCTGCAGGACGCCTCCGCGGCGCTGGGCGAACTGCAGAACGCACTGCGCGCCAAGGCCATCGAATTCGCCGACGTGATCAAGATGGGCCGCACCCAGTTGCAGGACGCGGTCCCGATGACCCTGGGCCAGGAGTTCGGCGCGTACGCGGTCATGATCGGCGAGGCCATCAACCATCTGCAGCGCATCGGCGGGGACCTGCTCGCGGTGAACATGGGCGCGACCGCCATCGGCACCGGCATCACCAGCCCGCCCGGCTACGCGGACCTGGTCACCGTCAAGCTCGCGGAGATAACCGGATTGCCCATCGTGCAGGCCGAGAACCTGGTCGAGGCCACCCAGGACTCCGGCGATTTCGTGGCGGTGTCGG
>NZ_JBIWPF010000355.1:0-1046 GCF_044768125.1 Streptomyces sp. NPDC101166 | reverse complement strand
ACCACTGCTTCGGGCTGCCCGGCGTGCTCGGCCGCATCAGCCTCGACGGCGCGCTGCACCCGGTGGACGTCTACTTCCCCGCCTCGGGCGAAGTCTTCTACGAGCGGCTGGTCGACTCCTCCGCCCACAACCGCCAGGTCGAACTGCACCCGCACCCGATCACCGACAACGGCGAACTACCGCCACCGGGAGCCGATTTCACTCTGCGGGCCGCGCGACTCTCGCATCCGGTGGAGGCGTTCGGCTACCGCCTCGACGAGCCCGACAGTCTGCGCTTCATCCCCGAACGGCTGCGCGAACTGGGCCTGTCGGGTCCGGTCGTCGGCGAACTACAGCGCCGCGGTGAAGTCGAGATCGGTGGCCGCACCGTCACTCTCGACGAGGTGAGCGAGGCCAGACCGGGCCAGAGCTTCGCCTTCGTCATGGACACCCGCCTCTGCGACGGCGTGTACGACCTGGCCCAGGGTGTCGACATGCTCGTCATCGAGGCCACCTTCGTCGACGCCGACGAGAAGCTCGCCGTCGAATACGGCCACCTCACCGCGGGGCAGGCCGCTCGGGTCGCGGCCCGTGCCGGCGTCCGCACCCTCGTCCTCACCCACTACTCCCAGCGCTACCGCACCCTCGACCAGCATCTCGCCGACGCCCGAGCCCATTTCGACGGCGAGATCGTGGTGGCAGAGGACCTCATGCGAATCCCGGTGCCGCCCCGCCGCTGAGGGGTGCGAAGTTTGGCGGCGGCCCCGCCGCGGGGGCGGGCACGGGCATGATGGTCGGCATGGACGCGCACAAGGAGCTCATCGCACTCGCCGACCGGTACTGGGACGCCATGCTGGAGTCCGCGCCCAGTGAGGCGACCCTGTTGGGGGACAGGCGATTCGATGATCGGATCGAGGACCTGTCGGCGGGGGCGGAGGAGCGGTTGCTCGGCACCTGGCGGGGACTGCTCGCCGAGGTGGACGCGCTGGACGCGGCGGGGCTGAGTGCGGAGGACCGCACCACGCGGAGTCTGCTGCGGACCGAATTGGCTTCGGCGGTCTCGTATC
>NZ_JBIWPF010000354.1:0-1047 GCF_044768125.1 Streptomyces sp. NPDC101166 | reverse complement strand
CCTCGTCGGGGATGTCGCGCACGGTCGGATACGCGCGCACGCCGCGCACCGCCGTGCGGTTCCGGTTCACCGGGAACACCGGTCCCTGATAGGCCCCCGAGAGCAGGTTGGCCAGCACCGCGCCACCCACCCGGCTGGTCGACGGGGTGGCCCCGATCACCGCGATGGACTTGGGCGACAACAGGTTCCCGACGCTGCGTGCCTCCGAGGCCCGCTCGCGCGAATCCCGCACCGACAGCAGCGCTTCGGTGGGGTCGATGGCGAATTCCAGGTGCAGCACCGACCCGTCGCGGCTGCGCTGCACCTGATAACCGGCGTCGCGGAACACCTGCACCATGGCGTTGTTCTCGGCGAGCACCTCGGCCACGAAGGTCTCGATGTCGTTCTCCGCGGCCGCGCCCGCCAGGTGTTCGAGCAGGATCGAGCCCAGCCCGCGGCCCTGATGCTCGTCGGCTACCACGAACGCCACCTCGGCCGCGCGCGGTCCCGGCCGGTCGGCCAGGTACTCGTAGCGGCCCACCGCGATGATCTCGTCGCCGAGTTCGGTCACCAGCCCGACGCGGTCGCGGTAGTCCACGTGCGTGGTCCGGTACAGGTCCTTGGGCGTCATCCGCGGGTACGGCCCGAAGTAGCGCAGGTAGCGGGTGCGGTCGGAGAGCGCGGTGTGGAAGCGCTCCAGCGCCTCGGCGTCGTCGGGGGTGATGGGCCGCAGCCCGACCACGCCGCCGTCGGAGGCGAGCACGTCGGCGAACCAATGTTCTGGCGGCGGAGGCGGATTCACCGGGGTGCCGGGAGTGTCCGGCGGCAGCGGCGGGGCCGGCGCCGGGGGCACGCTGCCGTTGCCGGAGACGGCGGCCGGGTCGGCGGAGTGGGACGGGTCAGTCACGGGGATCCTCCGGATCCAGGCCGAGCAGGCCGAAACTCGCCCGGCGTGTTGCCAATACGGATGTGTCGAGGGCCCGGCGGGCGCGGTCCACGCGCTCGTCGCCGGTGTCGCGGCCGCCGCCGGGGCCGTCCCAGCGCGCGAACGAGGTGTCGGCCCCGTCG
>NZ_JBIWPF010000353.1:0-1047 GCF_044768125.1 Streptomyces sp. NPDC101166 | reverse complement strand
CGCCGATGCTGACGGCGATGCCGTAGGGCAGCAACCGCCCGGTCGCGATGGCCCGCTCCACCGACACCCAGGTGAGCAGCACACCGAGAGCCACCAGCGGTTCCGGCCGCAGGCCGTTGTTGTAGGCCAGCCACACGGCCAGGAAGCCCAGCGCCCCGGTCCACACCGCGATCCGGTCGCGGCGCACCCGCGCGCCCAGGCGCGGGATCACCTCGCGGCTGAGCACCAGCCAGATCAGCACGCCCGCCGCCAGCGCGGGCAGGCGCATCCACACGCTCGCCGGGCTGACCTGCGCCATATGGCCGATCAGGTCGTAATACGGTGTGCCGACCGGGGTTTCGGGGACACCGAAGTAGCCGAAGTAGTTGGCCATGTATCCGGCGTGCAGGGACGCGCGGCCCATACCGAACTGGTAGCCGTCGTCGGAGGTGGTGGCACCGATGAAGTGCCACAGCACCAGCGTGCCCAGCACCACGGCGTCGACCGGCTGGAAGGTCCACCAGTGCTTGGGCAGGAAGCGGCGGCTGCGGCGGCCGTCGAGGCGGTCCAGCCCGAACAGGGCGCCCAGCGCGACGAGGGTGCCGGCGATGGCCGTCCAGATGGCCATCCGCTTGAGCGGGCCCGGGGTGGAGGTGAAGCGGCTGTCCACCGCTGCGGTGACCTTCGCGCCGTCGGAGACGGTCAGATCGCTGAAGATCCCGACCAGCTGCGGCCGGTAGTCACCGTCGAGGGTGACCGGCTCGACCGAGGAACCGGTCAGCGTCGCGGTGGAGGAGGTGAAGTCCGAGTGCACGGTGAGCGCGCAGCCCGCGCCCAGCTGGTCCACGGGCACGCTGAGCAGCGTCTTGTGGTGCAGGATCGCTTCCAGCTTGCCGGGCGTGGTGACGCCGTCGGCGGTGGTCGCCGCGGTGACGCGGGCCACGAATCCGTACTTCTCGAGGTCCGGCGCGCCATTGGGTCCGGTGGCGGCCAGGGTGCCGCCCTTCGCGCCCAGCTGGGCCACGGCGGCGCAGGGAATGGTGGCGTCGAAGCTCTGCGGCGCGTAGC
>NZ_JBIWPF010000352.1:0-1049 GCF_044768125.1 Streptomyces sp. NPDC101166 | reverse complement strand
CCGAAGACGTAGGCGAACAAGAGCACGAACATGATCGGCGACAGCGTCGAGAAGATCAGCACGTCCGGCACCCGCCGGATCTTGATCACATTGCGTTTGGTGATGGTGATGCTGTCGGTCACTACCATGGCCAGTCGCTGTGCGAGCGAAGGCTTTCCGGCGACGGCGAGCGCGGCGCTCATCGGGCGCCCTCCTTCTCCTCGGCGGATCGATTGCCGTTGATCAGTTCCTCGGCCTGGTGTCCGGTCAGGGACAGGAACACATCGTCGAGCGAGGGCCGGCGCAGCCCCACGTCGTGGATCTGCACCTCGTGCTCGGTCAGCTGCCCGATCGCCTCCACCAGCGCCTGCGAGCCGTCCTCGACCGGCACGATGATCCGCCGCAGCCCCGGCTCGAGCCGAATCTCGCCGTGCGCCAAGCCTTCCAGCGCCTGCCGCGCCACCGCGAGATTGTCGGCGTGATCGACGACCAGCTCGATCCGGTCGCCGCCCACCATCGCCTTGAGCTCGTCGGAGGTGCCCTCCGCGATCACCCGGCCGTGGTCGATGACGGCGATGGAGTCGGCCAGCCGGTCCGCCTCCTCCAGGTACTGGGTGGTCAGCAGCAGCGTGGTGCCGCCCGCCACCAGTTCCTCGATGACATCCCAGAGGTCCAGGCGCGCACGGGGATCCAGGCCGGTGGTGGGTTCGTCCAGGAACAGCACGGGCGGATTCGCGACCAGCGCGCCCGCCAGGTCCAAGCGGCGGCGCATACCGCCGGAGTAACCCTTGACCGGACGGTCGGCGGCATCGGCGAGGCGGAACCGGTCCAGCAGTTCGCGCGCTCGCTCCTTACTGCGCCGCACCCCCATGTGGTACAGCCGGCCCACCATCTCGAGATTCTCGAAGCCGGTGAGGTATTCGTCGACCGCGGCGTACTGGCCGGAGGTGCCGATGCGGGAGCGCAGCAGCTGCGGATCCTTCAGGACGTCCACCCCGGCGACGACGGCGTGGCCGGCGTCGGGGATGAGCAGCGTGGTGAGCACGCGCACGGCGGTGGTCTTGCCGGCG
>NZ_JBIWPF010000351.1:0-1049 GCF_044768125.1 Streptomyces sp. NPDC101166 | reverse complement strand
CGCCTTACCGTCGTAGGCCTCCAGCAGGCCGCGCAGGTTGGCGAGGGCTTTCCGATGCCGCTCCGGATCGATCCCGAGTCGCGCGACACCCAGCTGCCAGGCTTCGTCGTCATCGACGGCTTCGGCAAGGATCCGCAGGCCGTGCTGCTCGGCGTCGTGCCGGTTCAGAAATGGTTGCAGCGCAGGCCATCGGGCGATGATCTCGGCGAGCACCACGAGATGCCGGGCTCGATCGATGCGCGCCACCGGATCGTCGATCGGGTGGCCCGCCGACAACACCCGCTCGTAGAGCTGCCAGATATTGATGAGCCGCTTGGCTTCTCGAATCGATCGATCGGGCTGGGCGGCCAGGCGCTCGACCAGCAGACCGCGTACCCGGGGATGCTTTTCCATCAGCCGCCACGGCACCGTCTGAACGATCGTCCGGCCCGTGAGCAAGGCACGGGCCGGGGACACGGATCGGGCCGGGGCGGAGGCGGATTGCGCGACGACCGGCTGCGGACTCTCGCTCGCGGGTGGCCCGGGTACCCCGACCGGGGTTGCTTCGACCGAACTGAACGGTACTGCGAGAATCGCACCGACTTCACCGGTCGCCCGGTCGACGAAGCTCGAAATCGCCTGGCTGGAAATCCTCGGCACGGTGACCGGCAGTTGAACCAGCTTCCGCAGGAACGCCCACCCGATGCTCGGGTCATCGCCCTGCGGTCCGATTCGATGGCTACCGACCGTCTCGTACGCGCTGTCCAAATGTGCGGCGACCACCGCCGGATCCACCCCGATCACGAACCGGGCGTGATATCCACCCGATGTCAATCCGGTCAGGAAGAGATTCACCGCCTCGAAGACCTCGGAAATCGTTGCCGCCCTGCACCGATCCAGATCATCGATGAACACGATCAGGCTGTATCCGGCCGCATTGACGTCCGCCATCATTTCGCTGACATCGTGCTGATGCAGATACAACGAACCCCGCGCGGCCTGCCGCAGCGGATCGATCGGCCCGGCTTCCCCCGGCTCCACAGCCGTCGGCACCGACAGCCCCGACATAC
>NZ_JBIWPF010000350.1:0-1049 GCF_044768125.1 Streptomyces sp. NPDC101166 | reverse complement strand
GGCGAGATGTTCGAGTTGTAGAGCCCGACGAAGATGCCGGCCAGCCCGCCCAGCCCGGACGCGATGGCGAAGGCCAGCGACTGCACCCGCCCGACCCCGATCCCCATCTGCGCGGCGGCATCCGGATCCTGCGCGGTCGCGCGGATCGCCAGCCCGTGCCGGCTGAACCGCAGGAACGCCCACAGCCCGCCCATCACCAGCAGGGTGATGGCGAACATGGCCACGTCCGAGGTGCCGAACCGCACCCCGCCCACCTGGAAGTTGTTGGTGGACAACACCTGCGGGAACGGCCGGGTGTCCGGCCCGAACACCAGGGCCACCACGTTCTCGATGATGAGCCCCACCGCCACCGTCGCCAGCAGCGCCGCGATGGCCGGGGCCCGGCGCAGCGGCCGCACCGCCAGCACGTCGATCGCCACGCCGACCAGCGCCGTCACCGCCACCACCACGACCAGCGCGGCCCACCACGGCACCCCGTGCTGGGCGATCAGCCACCAGCCCAGCACCGAACCGAACGCGAAGATCGCGCCGTGCGCGAAATTGATGACATTGCTGACCCCGAAGATCAGGGTGATACCCACGGCGATCAGCGCGTACGCATTGCCGTGGACCAGACCCGCGATGAGCGTGTCGAACATCTACTTCTTGCTTCCGACCGGCACGAACTTGCCGTTCTGCAGAATCAGCTCGATCGGCTTCACCCCGCTGGGGCGGCGCGTCTGCTGATCGAAGGCGAAGGTGCCCAAGCCGATTCCGTCGAAGTCCTTGACCTCGCGCAACCCCTTCAGCACGCCCTCCCGGGTCGCGCCGCCCGCCTTGGCGGCCTTCACCACCGTGTTCAGCGCGTCATAGGCGTACACATTGAAATCGCCCGGGTCGGTATTGAACTTGGCCCGGAACTTGGTGACGAAGTTCTGCACCTTCGGGCTCGGATCCGACGGCGTGAACACGCCGTTCACGATGTCGCCCTCGGCCGCGGCGCCCGCCAGGTCGATGAACTGCGGCGTGTTCTGCCCGCCGAAGAATTGCCCGGTGAACCCGACATCCCG
>NZ_JBIWPF010000349.1:0-1050 GCF_044768125.1 Streptomyces sp. NPDC101166 | reverse complement strand
GTCGGTTTCACCTTCCCGGTACCGTCGAGTGCGGTGCGCTCGGTCCGCAGACCGACGACCTTGCCGTTCTCGCCGAGGATCTCCGACGGGTTCTCGAAGAAGTGCAGGAACAGCTTGTGCGGGCGGTCGCCGACATCGCGAATAGCCCACTGCTCCAAGGTGTTGCAGATCATGTCGACCTGCTTGGAGGTGCGGCGCGCGGCTTCGGAGCCTTCGTCGTAGTCGATGTCCTCGGGGTCGACGATGACCTCGATGGTCGGCGAGTGGTCGAGCTCGCGCAGCTCGAGCGGGGTGAACTTGGCCTGCGCGGGACCGCGGCGGCCGAACACGTGCACTTCCAGCGCCTGGTTGGCCCGCAAACCCGTATAGACGTTCGGCGGAATCTCCGTGGGCAGCAGCTCGTCCCCGGTCTTGGCCAGCACCCGCGCCACATCCAGCGCGACATTGCCGACGCCGAGCACCGCGACCTTCTCCGCCTCCAGCGGCCAGGTCCGCGGCACATCCGGATGCCCGTCGTACCAGGACACGAAGTCCGCCGCACCGTAGGACCCGTCCAGGTCGATCCCCGGAACATCCAGTGCGCGATCGGCATTCGCCCCGGTGGAGAAGATGACCGCGTCATAGAACCGACGCAGATCCTCCAGGGTGATGTCCACCCCGTAGTCGATATTCCCCAGCAGTCGCACCTGCTCCTTGTCGAGCACCTTGTGCAAGGCGGTGATGATCCCCTTGATCCGCGGGTGATCCGGCGCGACGCCGTACCGGATCAGCCCGAACGGCGCGGGCATCCGCTCGTAGAGGTCGATGCTCACCCCGTCGAACCCGGCGTGCCCATCGGATTTCATCAACGCGTCGGCGGCGTAGATCCCGGCCGGTCCCGCCCCCACGATCGCAATGCGTAGTGGGCGGGTCGCTGCACTCTGTTCGGTAATCATGGTTCCCTTCAAGACTTTTCGGTCACCGACAGGCGCCGCGACCCGCCGGTTGTTCACGCGTCGATCTCGGCCGTCGCGATCCGCGAGCGGTAGAGCGTGCGGCTGAGCACGGCGT
>NZ_JBIWPF010000348.1:0-1053 GCF_044768125.1 Streptomyces sp. NPDC101166 | reverse complement strand
GGCCATCGCACCTGCGGTGAGGGCGACCATCGAAAGACGCTTCATACCCTGCTTTCCGAACTTTCCCGAGAGTGCCGAATCGCCGGACCGGCCCGGCGCTCGCAGCAGCGTACCCGGCTCCGCCGGAGCCGGAAAGGAAAAGTCTGGTCGGCCGGTTTTTACCGGCCGCAGAGCGGGTCAGTTCAGGCGCTGCTGCCAGTCCGCGGGCACCCGGTCGCGCGGACCCGGCACTCCCTGATCGGCCGGATGCGAGGTCGGGGCGGCCAGGTCGGGACCGCCGCTGTACATGTCCTCGGTCTCGAAGTTGTAGAACCAGTCCTCACCGGGCTCGTAGCTCTGGATGAAGGGATGCCCGGTCTCCCGGAAATGCTTGGTGCCGTGCTGACTCGGCGAATTGTCACAACAACCGACATGGCCGCACTCCGCGCAGCGCCGCAGATGGAACCACCAGCCGCCCGCGGCGTCGCATTCCAGACAGCCCGCCCCGCTGGGCGGAACGCTCGGATCGATGCCCTTGATCTGCTCGGTCATCAGTTGCCTCCTGTCGTCGCCGGTTCCGCGTCGGCCTCGGCCGGGGCGGGGTTCGCCACCTCCAGCGGCAGCCGCACGATGAAACGCGTGTTCCCGGGCTCGGATTCGACCCGGATATCGCCGTGATGCTTGTTCACCACGATCCGGAAGGAGATGTCCAGGCCCAGCCCCGTACCCTCGCCGACCGGTTTGGTGGTGAAGAACGGTTCGAAGATCCGGGTACGGATCTCGTCCGGCACGCCCGGCCCGGTATCGCCGATTTCCACTGCCGCGCAATCACTCTCGCGATAGGTACGGACGGTGAGCGTACCGCGCCCGCCCATCGCGGACACGGCGTTGTCGATCAGATTCGTCCACACCTGATTGAGTTCGGCCGCGTAGCACGGCACCGGCGGCAGCGCCGGGTCGTACTCCTTGACCACGGTGATGTCGTCGCCGATCTTGCGGGCCAGCATGACC
Organism: Streptomyces sp. NPDC101166; assembly: GCF_044768125.1. NCBI lineage: Bacteria > Bacillati > Actinomycetota > Actinomycetes > Kitasatosporales > Streptomycetaceae > Streptomyces > Streptomyces sp. NPDC101166. The sequence continues at coordinate 63 of NZ_JBIWPF010000348.1, read as the reverse complement.
AGCGTGCTGTCCAGCAGTTCGCGCAGATCCACCACCTGGAACGGGGCCCGGTCCATCTGCGAG
>NZ_JBIWPF010000347.1:0-1054 GCF_044768125.1 Streptomyces sp. NPDC101166 | reverse complement strand
GTCGCCTCGTGTGGCGAATTCTCGTTGAGCGCACCGTTATTGGTCGCCGAAGGATGAACTTGCTTGTCCGTGACCGCCAACGGCGATCCATCGGCCTTCGGGCTGGTGACTCCGAGCTTGTCCGGGCTCCCCTTCCATGGCGACTTGCCCTCATGAGCCACGCCGGGCAAGGTGCCGCCCGCGATGCCCGCGGTCACGACCCGCGGATCGAAATGCCAGTTGTGCGTGACGCCGCCACTCACGGCCCAGCCCGCGAGCCCGGCCACCCCGCCGGCGATTCCGCCGCCGAGCAGATTGGAGGCCTTCTCCGCGGTGATCTTCTTGATGGGCGCTTTGGCGATCTGGTTGACCATCGCCTGCGGAAGCCATCTACCGATGGGAGCCGCGACCAGCCCACCGGCCGCACCGCCGCCGGCCGAGAGCAGCAGCTGCTGCGTATTGATCTCGCTCCGTCGACCGAATTCGTGCTGATAGGCCTGAATTGCGCCGTCCTGCAAGGCGCCCAGCGCACCGCCGATGATCGTCTGCCGCAATGCGAACCGCATCAGCGAGATCTGGGTGGCCTTGAGCCCCTCCTTGCCGAGGAAATTGATGGCCCGCCGTGTCAGGATGCGCACCGCGATCCGACCGATGCCGATCGCCGCGCCCTCCGCCATCGGCGCTGTCGGCGGGAACAGCCAGGCCGCGGCGATATCGGCGGCCAGGGTGATCAGCGTCGTATAGAACATGAGCTTCGTGTATTCGAGCTCGGTTCCGGTGTTCTCCGCGGTGCCGGCGATGGTCTCGAACCATTCGGCGAGTTTGTCGATCGACTGGTCGCCGACGCGCATGGTCCGCAATTGCTCGATGATCTTGTCGCCGCCGTCGCCGGTCGGATACGCCCTGCGGACCGCCGCGATGGCCTCGTCGATGTCGGCGTCGATCGAGCGCAGATCCTTGGCGCTGGACTTCCAGTCGTCGGCGATTCCCCACATGGAATCCTCGTTGCCGTCGGGCCATTTCATGCCGACCAGCCACCCGAGCGTCCCCGCGAGCGGCGGCTCCCAGATCATCG
>NZ_JBIWPF010000346.1:0-1054 GCF_044768125.1 Streptomyces sp. NPDC101166 | reverse complement strand
CGATGACTCCGGCTGTTGACAGTGCCGGACGAACGCTCCTAAGTTAACCACAATTCGCAAAGCCGAACACACAGCCTGCGGCCAGGCCGCATATATATCTGGGGAGCGCCCGATGACCACGAGCACGCCGGGGTACACCGCGATCAGGGACGGGCGCGTCCTGCGCATCACCATCACCAATCCCAAGCGCAAGAACGCGCTCAGCTACGACACCATGGAGGGCCTGGGCGACGCCGTGCTCGCGGCCTCCGCGGATCCGGCCGTGCGGGTCATCGTGCTGACCGGCGAGGGCGGCGACTTCTGCACCGGCGCCGATCTGTCCTCCGCCCCGGAGGAGAAGGCCCGCGGCATCACCCCCGAGATGACCATGGACGTGGCCAACCGGATGATCCGCGCCATCGTGGACGCGCCGATCCCGGTCATCGCCCGGGTCAAGGGCGCGGCCGCCGGGGTGGGCGTGGCCTTCGCGCTGGCCGCCGATCTCACCTATGCCGCCGAGGACTCCTACCTGCTGCTGGCCTTCATCAATATCGGCCTGATGCCCGACGGCGGGGCGGCGGCGCTGGTGGCGGCCGCGGCCGGACGTCCGCTGGCCGCCGAGATGGCGCTGCTGGGCGAGCGGCTCCCGGCCCGGAAGGCCCTGGAGCACAGCCTGATCGCGGGCGTGTACACCGACGAGGAACTGGACGCCAAGGTGGAGGCGGTGATCGCCAAGCTGGCGCACGGCCCGCGCCGGGCGCTGGAGCTCACCAAGCGCGCTCTCAACGCGGCGGCGCTGACCTCGCTGGAAGCCGCCCTGGACGCCGAGAAGTCCGGCCAGTGCGAACTGCTGGGCTCCGACGATTTCGCCGAGGGCGCGGCGGCCATGCTGCAGAAGCGCAAGGCCGTCTTCGCCGAATAGCGCCGGGCGTCAGCCCTTTCCGGTGGCCGTCAGGTAGATCAGCACCACGTTGAGCGTGGTGATGATGGCGGCCACCAGCCAGGCCAATCCGGTGGTGACGCGGTGATTGACGTTCTCCCCCATGAGTTCCGGGTCGCTGGTGAACCGGACCAG
>NZ_JBIWPF010000345.1:0-1054 GCF_044768125.1 Streptomyces sp. NPDC101166 | reverse complement strand
CTTGCGGTCCAGGTAGGGCTCCAGGTCCAGCAGCTTGGCGGCCTCGAGCACGCGCTGCTGCCGCTCCTCCTTGGAGACCTTGGCCATCTTCAGCGCGAAGCCCATGTTCTCGGCCACGCTCATGTGCGGGTACAGCGCGTAGTTCTGGAACACCATGGCGATATCGCGTTCCTTGGGCTCGGCGTGCGTGACGTCCTTGTCCCCGATCAGGATTCGGCCGTCGCTCACCTCCTCGAGCCCCGCGAGCATGCGCAGCGAGGTGGATTTGCCGCAGCCCGAGGGGCCGACGAGCACCAGGAACTCGCCATCGGCGATCTCCAGGTTCAATGCGTCGACGGCGGGCTTGCCCGAGCCGGGGTACAGCCGGGTGGCCTGGTCGAAAGTCACCGTTGCCACGGTTAACACTTCCCTTCACCGGCAGGAACGTGCCGGACGATCCGAGTTCGAGGGTCGGCCCCAGAGCGTAGCCGAGGGCAGAATGGGCGGCAGTGATCACCGAGACCAGGAGCATTCATGAGCCGACCGGTTCGTATCGGAGTCCAGCTTCAGCCGCAGCATGCGCCCGACTACGGGTTGATCCGGGACGCGGTGCGTCGATGTGAGGACATCGGGGTGGACATCGTCTTCAACTGGGACCACTTCTATCCGCTGTACGGCGATCCCGAGGGCGCGCACTTCGAGTGCTGGACCATGCTGGGCGCGATCGCCGAGCAGACCGAGCGGGTGGAGCTCGGCGCGCTGGTCACCGGCGGCGGCTACCGTAATCCGGACCTGCTGGCCGATATGGCGCGCACCGTGGACCACATCAGCAACGGGCGGCTCGTGCTCGGTGTCGGTGCGGGCTGGTTCGAGAAGGACTACGACCGGTACGGGTACGAATTCGGCACGGCCGGAAGCCGTCTCGCGCTGTTCAAGGAGTCGATGGCCCGGATCACCGACCGGCTGGCCAAGCTGAATCCGCAGCCGGTGCGCGACATCCCCATCCTGATCGGCGGCGGCGGGGAGCAGAAGACGCTGCGGCTGGTCGCCCAGTACGCCGACATCTGGCACAGCT
>NZ_JBIWPF010000344.1:0-1058 GCF_044768125.1 Streptomyces sp. NPDC101166 | reverse complement strand
CTTGGACTCGGGTAGCCAGATCTTCCAGCTCGCTCAGGGTAAACGTCACCACCTCCCCAGCCTCCGCCTGAGCAATGCCTTCCGCGAGCCGCTTTGCGTTTGCCGGGGAGCGGTGCAGATGGATGGTTTCGCGCCATGGATCGAAGTCCTCGTCACTCATCGAAATGGCGTTGCCCTTCTCTGCTGTGATCTGGTCGGTGTCGACTTCTTCGATCAGCGGGAACAGCTAATGTCGCAAGCGGTGAGCAGCGTATGGGGCCAAACGAGAAAGGCCCCTGACCTTGCGGGGTAAACCGCTGGTCAGGGGCCTTTTCGGCTCCCCCATCTGGACTCGAACCAGAAACCTGCCGATTAACAGTCGGCTGCTCTGCCAATTGAGCTATAGGGGATTGTTTCCCTGGCTGGACCTTCCGGACCGGCCGGAGAAAACTTTAGCGTATCGGTTGTACAGTTCCCAAATCGCGGCTCTACCTGCGGGAATATGGGTGGGGAGGGGACGGGGTGCCGGATCGACAGGGTGGGGTGGGGTCGGGCAGGATATGGGGGCGGACTGGTCTATGGGAGGAGCTTCTCGGGATGCTGCGGTTGATCATCGGTGTGGCGGCTGGGTATGTGCTGGGCGCCAAGGCCGGGCGGGTTCGGTATGAGCAGATCAGTAAGACGACCCGCGCGATCAGTGAGAGCCCTGTCACGCGGAAGGTCGTGTTGATGGGGCGGCAGAAGCTCGCGGACAAGCTGAACACCCAGCCGAAGCTGGAGCCGATGGTGCCGCTGGACGAGCGGACCACGATCCTGGTGCCGCAGGACCAACTGCGGCGCTGAGGGATTGGGGCTTTGCCCCTTGCCCCTGGTGGGGGCTGCGCCCCCACACCCCTGCCCTAGGCGGCGAGCTTCGCCGCCTGGCGGGTCGTGCGCGTCAGACGCCTGCGAAGTCGCCTGAGTTGCCCATGGCCTGGGTGAGGAGGCTCTTGCGGTATTGCTCCAGGGCCACCAGGTCGCCGAACAGGGCCATGTAGGCGTCGGGCTGTTCGGTGGAGGAGATGCGCTGGAGTTTGGAC
>NZ_JBIWPF010000343.1:0-1059 GCF_044768125.1 Streptomyces sp. NPDC101166 | reverse complement strand
GCACACCGCTCATCTCAAGAGGGAATTTCGAACACATGCGTCTCAAGAACTTCACCGCGGTTTCCGCGCTGGTCATCGCCGCTCTGGGCGTCACCGCCGGCACCGTGAACGCCGCGCCCGCCGCCGACAACAACGGTGCGATCAACTACACCGCCACCAACTCCGAGACCAACACCATCATCCGCACGGATGCCGGTTCCATGGTCGTCGAGAACGGCAACTTCGTCATCAAGGCCGCCAACGGCAACGTCGTCGCCGGCATGCCGCTGAAGGTGCGCGTGGACGATTTCGAGTTCCCGATCGCGGCGGAGATCTCCGACCACACCGCGACCCTGACCCCGCAGTACGACATGGACCACGCCACCTACACGCCGGTCGCCAAGGATGTCGCCCTGCCGTACGAGGACCAGGCTCCCTGGAAGTCGGACTACGACCGTGAGCAGGCCGCCTGGAACCGCATGAAGGACACCATCGCGCTGGGCGCCACCGTCGCGACCCTGGTCGGTGGCCTGGGCGCCGCGGCCGTCGGCTGCGTCCTCGGCTTCGGTGTGGCCGGTCTGGCCTCGGCCCCGCTGGCCGCGCTGTTCGGCGCCGGCCCGGTCATCGGCTGCCTCGTGGGCGCCGCCACCGTCGGCTTCCTGGGCACCATCGCGGGTCAGCTGCTGATCACCGCGCCGGTCGCCATCGCCGCCGCGATCCAGTACTTCACCACCATCAACGGCCCGCACATCTCCCCGGCTCCGGCCAAGTAATACTCCGGCTCCGGCCGAGTAACCGCGCGCTGTACGTCGAAACCCCCGCCCGGGTCATCCGGGCGGGGGTTTCGCGTTGTCCCGACTGTCGATGTGGGGCCCGAGGCCACGACCCCGAGCCCCACATCATCGAATCACGCTGTGCGGGCGATGCTTCCGGATTCGATGCGTTCGCGGACGAACCGCGCCACGTGCGCGAGGGCGGCCCGGCTCTCCGGCATGTTGGGGAAGATGGCCGGGAACGCGTGCACCTGGCCGCGCCAGATCTCCAGCGTGGCGGGCACACCCGACTGGGCCATCCGCTGCG
>NZ_JBIWPF010000342.1:0-1066 GCF_044768125.1 Streptomyces sp. NPDC101166 | reverse complement strand
CCCGCCGGCTCGATGTGCGCGGGCAGATCGTGTGCGATGAGCAGCCCGTCGGTGGACGCCACCAGCGTGCCGGTCAACTGCGGCACCCGGTCCCGCAGCGCCTTCAGCTCCCTGAGTACCTGCGTGTTCGGTTCTGGGCCGGACATCGCCACTTTGGTCAACCTTCCTATCAATTCGCCGAGCCGCCTTCGCCGCGCGGTCACGCGAGCTCCTCCAAGGCCGCCTCCCTATCCGTTCGCGGTCATGCCAGTTCCTCCAGTGCCGCCCGTAGCCGGATGAGGACGTCCCGGTCGGGCGGTTCCCAGCGGTCGGGGACGGCGACCGCCGCGGCCTGCCGCACCCGGCGGCGCAGCGGCGGGGCGGAATTCGTTGCCGCCGCGGAGTTCTCGTCCGGGGCGGCGGCGGATCGTTCGGCCGGTGGCCGGTCCGGCTCGATGGCGGCGCCGATGTGGTCGGCCAGGGCCACCATGACCGGCGCCTCGATCAGCCCCGCCGCGGTGAGTTCGCGCACCGCGAGCAGGCAGCCGTAGGTGGTGCGGCCCAGATCCTCGGCGAGCCCGGTGATGCTGCGGCGGGCGTCGATCGCGGCGAGCACCTCGGCCTGGCCGCCGGTGAGCACCACCCGCCGTCGCTGCACCCGTCGCACCGGGACCACGGCGACGCGATCCACCAGCTCCACCGGCCATACGCCGGCGGTCGGGTCGCCGCGGCGGGCGCATTCGTGGATCAGCGCGCCCGGGGTGATCCGGCAGGCGTGGGCCAGCCAGTGCGCCGGCCCTTCCCGGAACTCCACCCGGGCGGGTGTGGCCAGCAGCAGGTACGCGGCGTCGAAGACCGACAGCAGCGCAAGGGTTTCCAGCCGCGGGCCGGTCGGTAGCTGGTCGGGGGTTCCGGACCGGGCGCGGCGCCAGCCCTCGGCGTCGGTGAGCCCGGCGGTTATCGCCAGGCGATCGAGTCCGGTGGTGCGCCGGCAATCGGCGGCCACGATCGCGCCCTCGACGAGATGAAATGCGCCATCGCCCACGGTGAGCACGCCGGTGCCGCGTTGCTGTTCCAGTCGCCGCAG
>NZ_JBIWPF010000341.1:0-1066 GCF_044768125.1 Streptomyces sp. NPDC101166 | reverse complement strand
GAGCGCGAAGATGGCGCCGATATTGAGCACGGCCGCCTCGTTCTCGTTCATCTCCGCCATGAGCAGCGCCGCCTCGCCGACACCGATGGCCGAGGCGATGGTCGAGTTCTTGGTCAGGGCGATGAGCACGCTGCCCAGCGGCGCGATGACCGCCCGGAAGGCCTGCGGCAGCACCACCATGCGCAGGTTCTGCCCGAAGGTGAACCCCAGCGAACGGCCCGCCTCCGACTGCCCGAACGGCACCGTGTTGATGCCCGCCCGCAGCGACTCGCAGACGAAAGCCGCCGTGTAGACGCTCAATCCGACGATCGCGAACCGGAAGTTGTTCTCGGAGATACTGTTCGGACCCTCCGCCGCGAGCCGCAGCCCGAGCGTGGAGTACAGGCCGATGGAGCAGAACACGATGATCAGCGTGAGCGGCGTGTTCCGGATGATGTTGACGTACAACGTGCCGATCCAGCGCGCGATCGGAATCGGCGACACCCGCATACCCGCGACGAGGGTGCCGAGAATCAGCGCCCAGAACCCCGAGTACAGAGTCAGTTTGATGGTCACCCAGAACGCGTCGAGCAGCTTGGTGTGATAGTTGGAGATCAAGTCGAACACGACTGCCCCATTCCTCCGATCGGAAAACGAAGCGTGCCAGGTGATTTCAGCAGCAGGAAATCACCCGGCACGAGTCCGCGAATCAGTACCGGTCGACCTTGGGCGGCTCCGGAACCTGGAATCCGGTGGCGCCGAACTCCTTCTCCAGCGCGGCCTTCCACGCTCCGGAGGCGATCATGGCGTCGATGGCGTCATTGATCTTGCCGCGCGATTCGGTGTCGCCCTTCTTCACGCCGATGCCGTACTTCTCGACGGTGAAGGTGTTGCCGACCACCTTGAGCGCGCCCGGCGACTGCGCCGCGTAACCGCGCAGGATGATGTCGTCGGTGGTGACCGCGTCGACCGCGCCGGACTTGAGCGCCTCCACGCACAGCGAGTAGGTGTCGTACGTGATCAGCTGCACCTCATGGGCGGCGACGTACTTGTCCTTGATGTTCTGCGCCGGGGTGGAGCCCTTCAC
>NZ_JBIWPF010000340.1:0-1067 GCF_044768125.1 Streptomyces sp. NPDC101166 | reverse complement strand
GGTTAACTGGTAGTTACGGGATATCTCGCCGGTATCCGGGATGTTAAGTTTCATTTGCACTATCTTCAAATGAAACTATTCGACATATGGTCTGTTCTCGTTGCGTACCCGAGGCCCCCGAGGAGCCTCGACACCGAGGAGAACGACACATGAGCACAACCCGATGGCAGCGGTTCCAGACCTGGGCTGCGCGCGACGACATCGAGGACTACTCACTGCGCTACGCGCCCAAGTCCTTCCGCCGCTGGAGTCCGATGGCGTGCTCGATCACCGCCCTCGGCGGCATCGCCTATCTCGCCGACTACTCGATCGGCGCGTCCATCGCGGTGACCCACGGCTCGGCCAGCGCGATCGTCGCCATCCTGGTCGCGGCGGCGACCATCTTCCTGACCGGCATCCCGATCGCCTACTACGCCGCCAAATACAACCTGGACATGGACCTGCTCACGCGCGGAGCCGGTTTCGGATACTTCGGCTCGACCCTGACCAGCCTCATCTACGCCAGCTTCTGCTTCATCTTCTTCGCGCTGGAGGGCTCGATCATGGCGCAGGCCATGAAGCTCGCCTTCCACATACCGCTACCGCTGGGCTATGTGATCGGGTCGCTGATCATCATCCCGCTCGTGCTGTACGGCATGTCGGCGCTGGCGAAGTTCCAGGTGTGGACCCAGCCGCTGTGGCTGATCCTGTTCGCCGCGCCACTGGTGACCATCGCCGTCGGCGACCCGTCCGGGTTCGACGGCTTCGTGTCCTGGGCCGGCGACGGCGGCACCGCCCGGGTGACCGCGATCGGAGTGGGAGCCGGTGCGGGCGTGGCCCTGTCGCTGATCGCGCAGATCGGCGAACAGGTCGACTACCTGCGATTCATGCCCGAGAAGTCGGAGACCTCCGCGTGGCGCTGGTGGTCGGCGGTGCTGGCGGCGGGCCCGGGCTGGGTGATCCTGGGCGCGGCCAAGCAGCTGTGCGGCGCGTTCCTGGCGTTCTATGTGGCCGGGCAGGTCGGCTTCGCGCGGGCGACCGAACCGATCGAGCAGTTCCTCGGCGGGTACGGCGCACTCATCCACAAT
>NZ_JBIWPF010000339.1:0-1067 GCF_044768125.1 Streptomyces sp. NPDC101166 | reverse complement strand
ATCCTGACGCCCCAGGCGATCCGGGTTCCCCTCACCATGGGCGCGGTCCTGGCCGCCTTGGCCCTGACCGGCGCGGTGGGCGCGCGCCTCGGACAGGCTCCCGTCGCCCGCGCGACCATCCGCGTCCTCGCCGGCGGCGCACTGGCGATGGTCACCACCTACGCCATCGGCCACATCGTCGGAATCACCATCTGACCCACCCGATCACCAGGCCAGCGGGCCCTGCGCGTCGAAGAACCCACCCGTCGGCCCGTCCGCCCCGATCTGCGCCATCCGCACGATGATCTCCGCCGCCTCCCGCACCGTCTGATGCCCGAGGTTGTGGTTCAGATCGGTACTGGTGAATCCCGGTTCCACCGAATTGATCCGAATACGCGGAAAAGCCTTGGCGTACTGAATCGTCAGCACATTCACCGCGGTCTTCGACGCCGGATACGCGACTCCCGGATACCGATTGACCATATCCCCTTCCGACGCGAGCCTGTGCAACGACGCGAGCCCGCTACTCACGTTCACCACGACCGGCACATCCGCCTTCTCCAGCAACGGCAAGAAGGCTTCCAGTACCCGGACCGTCCCGAAAACATTGGTCTCGAACGTCTCCCGCATGATCTCGGCCGTCATGTCCCCGGCCCCCAACACACCCCCGTCCGCACTCATCTCCGCCTGAATCCCCGCATTGTTGATGAGCACGTCCAGCCCACCCTCGGCTTCGATCTCCGCTGCGGCCGCGCGCACGGACTCATCATCGGTGATATCGATCCGAACAGCCCGCGCCCCAACCGCTTCCGCCGCCGCCAGCCCCCGCCCGGCATCCCGGCTCCCGAGATACACCGTATGCCCGGCCTCCACGAACCGCCGCGCAGCCTCGAACCCGATTCCCTTATTGGCACCCGTAATCAGAATTCTGCTCATGCCCCAAACCTAGAATCTGGAGCGCACTCCAAGTCAACCGTTTATCAGCCTTCGACCGGCCCGTTCCACAACTGCTGATCGTCGTTGGATCGAGACCGTAGGACTCGTTGACATCCAGGATCGGCGGTGGTTCCATCAGCAATAGCAGGGAG
>NZ_JBIWPF010000338.1:0-1068 GCF_044768125.1 Streptomyces sp. NPDC101166 | reverse complement strand
CCCACGGCCGTCTACCTGCCCCGCGCGTTCCGGATACGCCGTCGGCGTGATCGATCGCCGATGGGGATGCCACGCCGGCGCCCTATGCCTGCCCAGTTTCGAAGCGACTGATCTTCCCGTTGTCGACAGTGAACCGCCAGGCGGTGCGCATCGCCCCCCAGGTGTCATTGCGATAGTTCGCAACCAGACCGAGCCCGTCACCCGTTTGTGTCAACACGTCCATATGACCCTCCGACGAGAAGATCTCCCGCTCGGTCCAGTCCGCGATATCCCGATCCGAGCCATCATCGGACATCGTCGCCCCGAGCGTGAGGGCCGATTGGAGCGCATTGCGGTCACCCGCATTCACCGCGGCGACAAACGCCCGCACCGCAGGTTCTGTCAGCTGATCGAGGGCGATACTCATGAGCTCACTCCCTTGATTCGACAAGCGATGGACTCGACGATTCGATGATCGCATGTCGACCCACCCCACAATCGGCCACCCTCATCGGCGGCACCCCCGCCCGAGCACGTGAACGTGCACAACTGACCGACGGGCGGCGACATGTCGGTATGCCTAGGCTCGATGGGTGCGGTCATCGGAGGATCTGAAGCAGTGTTGGCTCGTGGAGTCGCGGCAGCTATTTGCCCGGCCCGAGATGTGGGCCCGGTCCGGACCGGAGATGGAATCGGTGGCCGGTGGCCGACTTCGAGATCTCTGTTACCTGGACGACCGAGACGACGAATACGAACACCTTCGAGAATCGTTGCGCCGCTTCGGAAAACTAGGAGTACATGGCCCCTTCGCTGCGACCTTCGGTGTCGATGGCCGCTGCACAGCCGAGGTCGCATCGGTGTACGCCGAGCTCTACCACCGGTTTGGCTACCTCCCGGTCGAGCGCCAGCTCGATACCGACGAATGGCTGCCCCTGACCCGCGTGCGGGAGTGGGCAGGCGATCGCGACTTCCGCCGCAGCGAGGTGGAAGCCGCCTTCGGCACACCGAGTCTCAGGGTGGGTACACGCGTTTCGTGCTACGCCCCAGCCGACCAGGGACCTTGGGTGTTCTTCGATACCTGGGACGAAC
>NZ_JBIWPF010000337.1:0-1068 GCF_044768125.1 Streptomyces sp. NPDC101166 | reverse complement strand
CCCCGTACCTGGTGAACATGTACGGCATCACCGAGACCACGGTCCACGTGTCCGTGCGGGTGCTCGACGCCGACACCATCGCCGCCGCCACCGGTTCGGTGGTCGGCCGGGCCATCGCCGGTCTGCGCGTGTACGTCCTCGACGACCGCCTGCACCCGGTGCCGGTCGGCGTCGCGGGTGAGATGTACGTCGCCGGTGCGCAATTGGCGCGCGGCTACCTGGGCCGGCCGGACCTGTCCGCGGCCCGCTTCGTGGCCAGCCCCTTCGGTGCGCCGGGCACCCGCCTGTACCGCTCCGGTGACGTGGCCCGCTGGAACCGCTTCGGCGAGCTCGAATATCTGGGCCGCGCCGACGACCAGGTCAAGGTCCGCGGTTTCCGCATCGAGCTCGGCGAGATCGAGTCCGCGGTGCTGGCGCAGGCCGGGGTCGCGCAGACCGCGGTCATCGTGCGCGAGGACCAGCCGGGCGATCAGCGCATCGTCGCCTACGTGGTGCCGCAGGACGGTGTCGCGCCCGCCGTGGACGCCGTCCGCGACGGCGCGGCCGAGCTGCTGCCCGCCTACATGGTCCCGTCGGCCGTCGTGGTGCTGGACCGGATCCCGTTGACCGTCAACGGCAAGCTGGACCGTCGCGCCCTCCCGGCCCCGGCCGCGCAGGCGCGTGCCTTCCGCGCACCGGAGACCCCGACCCAGGAGACGGTCGCCGCCGTCTTCGCCGAGGTCCTCGGCCTGGAGCGGGTCGGCCTGGACGACGACTTCTTCGACCTGGGCGGCAACTCGCTCATCGCCACCCGTGTCGTGTCGCGCGTCGGCGCGGCCCTGGACACCACGGTCGCGGTGCGCACCCTGTTCGAGGCCACCACGGTCGAGGCCCTCGCGGCCCGCATCGAATCGCACGCCGACGGCGCCTCGCGCGCCAAGCTGACCGCCCGCGCCCGGATTCCGGGCGAGCTGGTGCCGCTGTCGTTCGCGCAGCAGCGCATGTGGTTCCTCAACCAGTACGACACCTCGTCGGCGGCCTACAACCTGCCGTGTCGAGTTCGCCGGTCAGGCGGATCGCCAGCGGCAG
>NZ_JBIWPF010000336.1:0-1069 GCF_044768125.1 Streptomyces sp. NPDC101166 | reverse complement strand
AAGGTCGCCATGCCGAAGGTCATGCACGACATCGCCCAGCGGGCCATGCACCTGCACGGCGCGATCGGCGTCAGCACCGATCTGCCGTTCACCGACATGATGACCTACGCGCAGATCATGGCCATCGCGGACGGGCCGACCGAGGTCCACAAGATCACCTTGGCCAAGGAGGTGCTGAAGGGGTACGCGCCCGCGGATCCGGTGTACCCCAGCGGATATCGGCCCATCCTGCGCGAGAAGGCGCGTCAGCTGGTCGCCGAACGGCTCGAACACACCGTCGGCAACCTCTGATCCGGTGCCGGGGCGGGCGACTTGCCCGCCCTGTCGCTGTCTCCGTGGAGCGGGGTGGCGATCAGTCCTGGCGCGGTTCGATCCAGAGCGCCTCGGAGACGGCGCACAGGTCGCCGTCCGCGGTCGAGAGCGCCACTCCGACAGTGTGTTTGCGGCCCTCGCGGGCGATGATCCAGGCGTGGGAGATGTAGTCGTTCCCGGCGTACACGGGCCGGAGCAGGGTCGCGCTGAGCGCGGCGGTGAACGCGCCGCCGCGCATGTGGGAGAACACGAACGCGGCGCGCCCGCCGGGGCAGTCGAGCGCCGACCAGACCACCTCGGGCGGGAGCTCGCCGGACTCGTCGGCCAGCCGCGCGTCGGGAGTCCAGGTGGCGGCCATCTGCTGGTGCCCGGGCAGTTCCGACGGGAACAAGCGCAGACCCAGGCCGGGTTCGCAGGCCAACCCGCAGCCGTAGCAGTCGGTGACCGTCCGATCGCCCGACAGGCTGAGCTCGACAGCGGATTTCGCCGCCGCCCACGACGGGGCGGGCGGCGGGTCGAGGGCCAGGGTGGTGGGCGTGGCCTCCACCAGCAAGGTGTCGTCGGTGGCGGTGCAGATCGCGTGACCGTGCTCGGGACGCGACAGCAGGATCGGGGTGCCGACCATGACCGGGCGCCGGAAGTCGACGCGCACGGTGTCCGCGCCGGACCGCTCGGCCAGCAGGCCCGCGAGGTAGCCGCCGAACACGATCTGCGGGTAGCCGTGGATGTGCGCGGGAAGGGTGAGCGCTTGCGCCTG
>NZ_JBIWPF010000335.1:0-1069 GCF_044768125.1 Streptomyces sp. NPDC101166 | reverse complement strand
GGGGTGCCGATGAACCTGGTCTCCATGCTGGAAACCCTCGGCATGAACCGGCATCCGGCGTTCGGGCTGGCGCTCGCGGCCGGACTGGGCCTGGAACGCGAGTACCCGGACCGGTTCCCGATCAGCGATCAGCTCAACGACCGCGGCCTCGCCATCCGCGACAAGTTGCTCAACAGCTGCACCAACGACATTCTCGCGGCGGGCGCGGGGCAGGGCGCGCTGGACATCGCCAAGACCACCGTCATGACCGACGACCCGCAGGCCCGGTCGGTGGTCGCGGAGAACAGCCTGGAGCTGTACTCTGGCGTGCCGAAAATGCCTGTCTTCGAATGGCATTCGCCGATCGACGGCCTGGTGCCGGTGGACGCGGTGGTGAACACCATCCACCGCTACTGCGCGGCGGGCGCGAAGGTGTGGACCGAGCAGGAGCCGGTGCCCGACCATCTCACCGCGGCGGTGCTCGGTGTCCCGGCCGCGTACGGCTGGCTGGACGCGCGCCTGCGCGGCGAGCCCGCCCCGACCAACTGCTGAGCGTCAGCCCGCCTGATACGTGCGCGCCACCAGCGCCGAACGCAGATACCAGAGACCGGACGGCTGGGTCGGATCGAATCCGGTCAGCTGTCCGATCCGTTTCAGCCGGTAGTCCACGGTATTGGTGTGCACGTGCAGCATGCGGGCGGTGCGCTGCCGGTTCAGGTTGTTGCTGATGTGGGATTGCAGCGTCTCGAGCAGTTCGGTGTGCGCGTCCAGGGGATCCAGCAGCGACCCGAGGTGGTCGCGGCCGGGACCGGGCCGGGTCAGCTGATACTCCAGGGCCAGCTCGTCGAAGCGGAACAGGCCGCGCACCAGGCGCAGCCGGTGCACGATGTCGAGGAGTTCGTGGGCCTGGTCGGCGGCGTCCGGAATCTGTTGCGGCGCGGCCGGAACCAGCGTGGCGGTGATCGGCACCCGCGCGGCCCGCGACAGCTGCTCGACCAACTCGTCGAGCTGATCGTCGGCGACCGCGGTGGCCGGCACCAGCAGGGTGCCGCCGTCCACGCTGAGCAGCGACAGCACCTTGTCGGTGTAG
>NZ_JBIWPF010000334.1:0-1070 GCF_044768125.1 Streptomyces sp. NPDC101166 | reverse complement strand
ATCCGCATCCGACCGGCCGGCACCGCAACGCCGTATTCACGCAGCGCCCACACACAGCCCGCGATGTAGCCGCCCCACCCGGTGATCCGATCCGGACCCGGGGCCGTGCCGAGCGGGACCGCCACGATGTCGGGCTGCCGGTCCGACTCGGCGTGGATCGTCGCGTCCTGTCCACCCGCCTCGAACTCGGCGACGGTGCCGACCTCGAGCGCGACCGGCAGCGCGAATCCCGCGTTGTAGTCGGTGTGTTCGCCGATCAGGTTGACCCGCCCCGGCGCGTACGCCCGTACCCGGGTCATCGCAGCACCGCCCGCAGTTCGGCGGCGATGGTTTCCGGAGTTTTGTCGTTGACGAACGTGTCCCGCCCGGATTCCGAACCGGCGAGGTACTTGAGCTTGTCTTCGCTGCGCCGGATGGAGAACAGTTCGGCGTGCAGGTAGCCCTCCGTGGCGTCTGCCCGGTATTGGTGCCAGGACGCGATGTAGGGCAGCGGCCGCGCATAGAGGGCGTCGAAGGCCCGCAGTACCGTGCGGTAGACCCGGGCCAGATCGTCGGCTTCGTCGTCGGTGAGCTCGGTCAGGTTGCGCACGTGGCGGTTCGGGAGAATGTGCACCTCGACCGGCCAGCGCGCGGCATACGGAACGAACGCCGTGGTGTGCGCGGTGCGCACCAAAACCCTGGTGCCGTCGGCGATCTCGGCCGCGAGGAGCGCCTCGAACAGGTCCGCGCCGTGCTCGGCCCGGTATTCGGCGGCCGTGCGCAGCAGGGTGCGGGTGCGCCGGGTGCGGAACGGATAGCCGTAGATCTGACCGTGCGGATGCGGGAGGGTGACACCGATCTCCGTGCCACGGTTCTCGAAACAGAACACCTCGGCGATGTCGCCCCGCGAGTACAGCTCGGCGGTGCGCTGCGCCCACACGTCGATCATCAAGCGGGCGTGGTCATCCGGGAGCTCGGCGAAGGAGCCGTCGTGATCACTGCTGAAGCAGACCACTTCACAGCGGCCGGTGCCGGTTCGTTCGCGGCGCAGCGAATTCTCCTGCGACTCGGCAGGATACGGCACCTGCGGG
>NZ_JBIWPF010000333.1:0-1070 GCF_044768125.1 Streptomyces sp. NPDC101166 | reverse complement strand
CCGAACAACTCGGCATCCCGAAACTCATCGTGCGGCCGCAACCGTTCAATTTCGCACTGCCCAACCCGAATCCGCCCGCACTGCCGCCCGGCCCCGAACCCGCGCACCCGTCCAGCGAGCCCGCCGAGCGCACCCCCGCCCGGCCCACGCCGCAGGTCTCCGACGTGCGCGAGGTGTCGAAACTGACCGGCGCGAACTCGATCAACCGCACCGACAAACGCTGGCAGGTGCAGGGCACCGACCTCGGCATCATGTGGCAGAGCGCGCCCGACGAGATCGCCATCGCCTTCGGCGACACCGTCGGCCGGGATTTCCATCCGCCCGGCGGCATGGGCGAGGACTGGCGCTCGAACCTGCTGGCGTTCAGCAAGAATCGCGATCTCGCCAACGGCGTCGTCTTCGACCGCATGGTCACCGACGACCGCTGCCACGCCTCGGAACTGCTGAGCAGCCGCAAGCTGGACAATATCGAGATCACCACCATCCCCACCTCGGGGTTCGCGCTCGGCGACCGGCAGTACATGAGCTACATGTCGATCCGCACCTGGAACAGCCTGCCCGGCAGCTGGTTCACCAACTACGGCGGGCTCGCCTACTCCGACGACCACGGCGAACACTGGACCAAGGACCCGTACGCCAAGTGGGAGAACATCTTCGGCGTCTCCAGCTTCCAGGTCGCGTCCATGGTGCCGCAGGGCGACTGGGTGTACATGTTCGGCATCCCCAACACCCGGTTGGGCGGGGTCGGACTGGCCCGGGTGCCCAAGGAGCAGGTGCTCAACCCGACCGCCTACCAGTACTGGCAGAACGGCTCCTGGGGTCCCGCCGTGAACGGAAACGTCAGCGCCACACCGATCGTCGACGCGCCCGCGGGGGAACTGTCGGTCCGCTACGACGAGAACCGCGGGGTGTGGCAGATGAGCTACCTCGACACCGCGAAGGCGGCTCTGGTTGTGCGGGAATCGGATTCACCGCAGGGCGCGTGGTCCGACAGCGCGGTCACGGTCAGCGCGCTGCAATTCCCGGAGCTGTACGGCGGATTCATCCACCCCTGGTCGACCGGTGACGAC
>NZ_JBIWPF010000332.1:0-1071 GCF_044768125.1 Streptomyces sp. NPDC101166 | reverse complement strand
GATCAGCAATGGCGGCGAGCTGAGCGGCCGGAAGCTGTTGTCGGACAAGACCATCGACCTCATCTTCGAGCAGCAGTCCGACGGCGTGGACCTGGCCATCATGGTGCCGCTGCGCTTCGGCATCGGGTACGGCCTGCCGCAGCCGCAGACCGCGCCGCACGTGCCGGACGGCCGGGTGTGCTGGTGGGCCGGGATCGGCGGGTCGATGGTGGTCAACGACCTGGACCACCGGGTCACCTTCGCCTACGCGATGAATCGGATGGAGGCCGGCCTGATCGGTTCGCCTCGTGCCGACGCCTACCTGAAAGCGACCTTCGATACAGTCCGGGGGGCGGCGTGACCGGCCTCACTCCGATCACCCGCCACGGTTCGCGCACAAGGATTCGAGGACTTGATTCATGACCAACGCAGTTGACCTCCAGGCGCTCGCCGCGCAGGTCGCCGGAAAGCTGACCGGCCCGGGCGGTCCGTTCGAGATGACGGTCGAGCAGGTGCTGGGCGTGCCGCAGCCGGTGTTCAAGCACCGCCACGCGTCGCTGCTGGAGCTGCTGGACGCCTCCCGTGACCTGGGCGAACTCGACTACCTCGTGTCCGCGCGCACCCGCTACACCTTCGCCGAGCACTACGCCGCCGCGGGCGCGCTCGCGGCCGCGCTGGCCGAGCGCTACGGCGTCGGCAAGGGCGACCGGATCGGCATCCTGGCCGCCAACACCCCCGAATGGGTGCTGACCTTCTGGGCCGCGCAGCGTCTGGGCGCGATCCCGGTGGGCTACAACGCCTGGTGGGTGCCGCGCGAGATCGAGTACGGCCTCGAGCACTCCGCCCCGAAGGTGGTGATCGCCGACGCCAAGCGGGCCGCGCTGGCCACCGCGACCGGCACCGACATCCCGGTGCTGACCATGGAGACCGACCTGCCCGCGCTGATCGCGGAGTTCGCGGGCGGCAATCCGGCCGCCGAGGTGACCGAGGACGATCCGGCGATCATCCTCTACACCTCCGGCACCACCGGCCGCCCCAAGGGCGTGGTGCACACCCAGCGGAACATGGTGGCGGTCGCCGACTACCACCGCT
>NZ_JBIWPF010000331.1:0-1072 GCF_044768125.1 Streptomyces sp. NPDC101166 | reverse complement strand
GCACCCGCGCCTTCGGCCGGCACGAGGGTGAGAAGCGCTGGCCGTTGTCGGTGCTCAACACCGTGCTAGGCGGCGGCCTGAGTTCGCGGCTGTTCCAGCGCATTCGGGAGGAGCGTGGGCTGGCGTACTCGGTGTACTCCAGTGTCGACACCTTCGCCGACACCGGCGCGTTCTCGGTGTACCTGGGCTGCCAGCCCGAAAACCTCGGTCGCGTAGCCGCTCTGGCGCACGGCGTGCTCGAGGAGGTGGCGGCCGACGGCATCACCGACGCCGAATGCGCTCGCGCCAAGGGTTCGCTGCGCGGGGGACTGGTGCTGGGGCTCGAGGACTCCGGATCGCGGATGAACCGCATCGGGCGGTCGGAGCTCAGCTACGGCAATCACCGCAGTGTGTCCGAAACCCTCGCTCGCATCGACGAAGTCACCACCGAGGAGGTGTCCTCGATCGCGACGAGCCTGCTGGCGCGACCGTTCGGGGCGGCGGTGGCCGGACCGTACCGGCGCACCCGCGACCTGCCCGCATCCGTGCGGAATCTGGTCGGCTGAAATACTTACTCGGCGGTAATCTCCAGCCGCCGGTGAGGTATGCCCGTTTGTGGCTATGATCACCTCGCCGGAATGGGAGGGGTCGTGGTCGAACCAGGTGAGAACTTCGCCGGGTATGTCATCGAACGTGAGCTCGGACGCGGCGGGATGGGTGCCGTGTACCTGGCACGCCATCCACGCCTGCCGCGTTGGATCGCACTGAAGCTGTTGAACGCGGAGTACCACGGCGACAGCGAGACTCACGCTCGATTCGAACGCGAGGCCGACCTCGCGGCCCGGCTGAATCACCCCGGTGTGGTCACCGTCTACGACCGCGGCGTCGAGGACGGGCGACTGTGGATCGCCATGCAGTACGTCGACGGCATCGAAGCCGAATCGGTCACCGACATGACCGCCGAGCGTGCCGTCGAGATCGTCGCCGCCACCGCCGACGCCCTCGACTACGCGCACCGGGTCGGCGTGCTGCATCGAGATGTCAAGCCCGCCAACATCATGCTGGCGCGCGAGACCCGCGAACAGCAGGCGGG
>NZ_JBIWPF010000330.1:0-1072 GCF_044768125.1 Streptomyces sp. NPDC101166 | reverse complement strand
CTATTCGGTCGGGGCTACTCGCAAGGAGCCTTCATGGCATCGGCCAACGCCAACCATTTCGCAGGTCCGGCAACCGTTTTCGCGGAAATCCGTGCCGCCGAGCAGGCCGCGGACCTCGAACGAAACGCACTGGCCGCGAAAACTGTCGCGAACTATGCGCACGATGCCGCAGATTGCGGGCATCTGCTGGCCGTGCTGGGCCTCGATCTGTCCGAATTGAAGTAACCGGGGACGGTCCAGCCGCACAGGTGCGGCAACACCGGTATCCGAGACGAAAAGGAGCTTCGCACCGACCTCGGTGCGAAGCTCCCCTCGGAACCCAATCGCGCTGATCAGATGGCGCGGACGTCCTGGGCTTGCGGGCCCTTCTGGCCCTGCTCTACCGAGAACTCGACGCGCTGACCCTCTTCGAGGGATTTGTAACCCGAGCCGCTCACGGCCGAGTAATGCACGAAGACGTCCGGGCCGCCTCCGTCCTGGGCGATGAAGCCGAAGCCCTTTTCACCGTTGAACCACTTCACACTGCCTTGAGCCATGTTGCTACAACTTCTTTTCTGTTTGTGAGCCGGGCAAATTCTTGGTGAGAAGCCCGTTCTCGATCGCCAACTATGCCACGAGGGTCCGTGATCGCTCGCATCGTGCGGTGACGAGGGCCCGTCCGGGCAGTTCTCCGCGGAACTGATAGTCGCCTCGTTTCGTCTTTCGCCCAGTACGCTGGTTATTGGTCCCGGTGATTGCCGAGCCGCTCGAGGCCTGTCCGCGGTCCCCAATTTGTCGAATCGCGATGTCGGCCTGATCTCTCGGAGAGGCGAATGTGGCAACGACCGCAGACGAGACGAATGACCAAGACTCCACCGGCACCCCGGCGGGGCCCGACGACGCCGCGGATGACCTGTGGGATGAGGACGAGTCTCCGGCGCTGCGCCGGGCGCGTAAGGAGGCCGAGCTCACCGCCGGCGGGGATTCGACGCGAGCGTATCTGAAGCAGATCGGGCGAGTTCCCCTGCTGTCCGCGGCCGAAGAGGTCGATCTCGCGGTCCGGATCGAGGTCGGACTGTACGCGGCGGAGAAA
>NZ_JBIWPF010000329.1:0-1073 GCF_044768125.1 Streptomyces sp. NPDC101166 | reverse complement strand
CTGCTCGCCGCCCCGACCGGCCTGATCGACACCTTCCCCGACGAGGCCTACCCGACCGACGTGGCCGCCGTCGCCGCCGCGATCGCCGTGCACGGCCGCGCCACCGGCGTCGACCACAGCGCGGTCCTCGCGCACTGGGCCCGGCAGGTCCGCGCGGTCCAGATCGATCCGGCCACCGGCCTGGTGTGGCAGCGCATGGGCTCCGACGGCCGCGCGCACGACGCCCCGCGTGCCTCGGGCACCGGACTCGCGGCCTACTTCGCGGGCTTCGCGGACCGCGCGCTCGCCCGGGACCTGGCGGCCGGCTTGTTCCGGGAGGAGCGCAGCGTCCTCGGTTTCGGAGCCATCCACGAATACGGCGGCGGGTCATCCGGCCCCGGTGACATCGACAGCGGTCCGGTGATCCTCGGAATCTCGGTCTCCGCAACGGCTTTCGCGCTCGCCCCGGCCCGCGCCTTCGGGAACCACGATGTGTTCACCCGCGTCTTCCGCACCGCCGACCTGGCGGGCCTGCCGATGCGCAGCGGTGACCGATTGCGGTTCACGAACGCCGGAGCCATCGGCAACGCCCTGCTACTGGCCTTCCTCACCTCGGGGCCGGAGCTGGCGCGATGAGAATCCCCGCATGGCTGGCCGAGGTGTGGCGGCTCCTCCGCATCCCGCTGATCCCGGTGGTCCTGTACCTCGTGCTGCGGCCCGTCCTGGCGCTGGTGTCGGCGCGGCACGGATTCGGTTCGCCCGACGGGCTCGGCCCCGGCTACCTCGCCCTCGCCGCGATCCTGACGGGTTTGCGCGTGATCGTGCTGGTGGGAGTCCCGGCCTACCTCGCTTATCGCGTGGTGGTCGCCGCGATTACCCGGCTGCCGGGGGCGCGTCGGTAGGGGCTCCGTGAGTGCTTTCCGTGGTGGGTTCCGTAGTCACCACGGATGTCCGTGGCCTGCGCGAAATTTAGCGTTATAGCCATGACGAACACAGCTTCCACCGCCGCTTCCACCGCCATCAACGTGACCCTCGAGGTCGCCGACCCCGCCGCCATCGCCACCTCCTACGCGTCCGCCTTCGGTCTCGGCGAC
>NZ_JBIWPF010000328.1:0-1073 GCF_044768125.1 Streptomyces sp. NPDC101166 | reverse complement strand
CGGCTCGTGGCGGCGGCGGCTTCGGCGGCGATCAGGATGGTGGTGCGGAAGTTGGTCGCCTCGGCGGGGTTCTGGGCGTCGAGGAGGGTCGCGGCGGCGGTCAGGGCGGGCAGGACGTGGTCGGCGAGGGCGGCGACCGTCTTGCCGGTCAGGTGGATGTCCTTGGACTTGGCGTTCAGGACGTGGCCGATCTCGCCCGTCGCCGACAGCAGAGCGGTGGTGCCGGCGCCGGCGGCCTTGCCGGGCTTGTCGGAGGCGGCGGCGAGGAGGGAGACCGCGCCGTAGGCGGCGGTGCGGAGGGTGGCCTTGGACTGGTCGGTCAGGGCGAGGGTGGCGATGGTGGCGGACATGGGGCGCTCCTTCGAAAGCGGGTGTGGTGGCTCCGATCCGATCTCGGTTCGGGGCCGTTCTTGCTCGATGGGAGTACTTTGTCCGGCGTCGCTGACAGCGTGCTGACGGCCGACTGACAGGGTCACTGATACGCGGCGGGCTCGAATTGGGCGAGCATGGCCTGCAGCGCGCGTTGATCCGGTCCGACGAAGGCCGGTGCGCCGGGGGCCGTCACCGCCATGTCGAAGAGGCGATCGTTCATACCCACGGCTGGAGGCAGGTGGGTGCTGTAGACCCCCGAGGGATCGAGTCTGCGGATGGGATCGACTGTGGACAGATACTTTTCGGTATCAACCAGGTGGATCCAGGGGCTGTCGACTGACGCCCACAGCAGTTGGGCCGGGCTCAGGTCGCCGAGGGCACGAGCGTCGGCGGAGGTCGCCAGTTCGGCGGTGGGCAGGGGCGCACCGAAGCAGTCGGAGCTGAAGAACGCACCGGAGCCGGTGTCGAAAACGCCTACGGTGGCCGGGTTGTCGAACAACGGCGGCCGGACGCCGGTCAGCCGGCGGTCACCGACGTCGAGGTGCTCACCGGGGTTGAGGAAGTAGATGCGGTCCATGGGCATCTCCCACTCGCAGGACATGAGTCCCATCCCGATGAAGGTGGTGACCAGGCGGGCGTGCGGGGCGACGTCGAGGAGCCGCCACAGGCCTCCGGTGTGATCGCGGTCCGGGTGGGTGAGC
>NZ_JBIWPF010000327.1:0-1074 GCF_044768125.1 Streptomyces sp. NPDC101166 | reverse complement strand
CCCTCGAGCGCGCGCTTGGCGGCGGCGGACCCGGTGCCGGTCTCGTAGGCGCGGGAGCCGTAGGTGCGGTCGATGGGCACGTAGCCGATCTCCACGCCGAGGCGTTCGGTGCGCATGAGGTGGGTGAGCACGGCGGCCAGTCCGGCGTCCTCACCGAGCACGATGAGGCGCGGCAGACTGTCCGCGGCCATCACCGGCAGCAGCTCGTCCAGGGTCCCGGTGTCGGGAATGGCGGCGGTCTGCGTGAGGGACAGAGAAGCGAGCGCGATGGGAACGGGTGCGCCGTCGCAGCGGAGAACATGGGTACTCAACTGCCGAACACCCTCCTCTGGCCTGCCAACACCTATCCGCCTCGCTGCGTCCCGATGGAACCCCCTGCCGGTCCCTCTCCCCGTGCCACCATAGCCCTGTCTCATTTGCCCCGCTGTCCTCAGTGCGCATCCGTTATGTCTGGTTCACTCGGAGCCGGGGCGTGCACCTGGACGTATGTGGTCATCCAGTAAAGTGTGCCCACGGCCACCGCCTTCTGATGGCGGGTGGCTGCAGCAACATGGGTGCTGCGCGTCGAACCCGTAGGAGACACTCGCATGCCGGCAATCGTGCTGATCGGCGCCCAGTGGGGCGACGAAGGCAAGGGCAAAGCCACCGATCTGCTCGGTGACCGGGTCCAGTGGGTAGTTCGATACCAGGGCGGCAACAACGCGGGGCACACCGTGGTGCTGCCGAACGGTGAGAGCTTCGCGCTGCACCTGATCCCGTCCGGCATTCTCACCCCCGATGTGACCAACGTCATCGGCAATGGCGTGGTCGTGGATCCGGGCGTGCTGCTGGCCGAACTCGCCGGTCTGGAAGAGCGCGGCGTGGACACCTCCCGCCTGCTGCTCTCGGCCGACGCGCACCTGATCATGCCGTACCACGTGGCCATCGATAAGGTCACCGAACGCTTCCTCGGCAACAAGAAGATCGGCACCACCGGCCGCGGTATCGGCCCCTGCTACCAGGACAAGGTCGCCCGCGTCGGCGTCCGTGTGGCCGACGTGCTGGACGAGAAGATCCTCACCCAGAAGGTCGAGG
>NZ_JBIWPF010000326.1:0-1074 GCF_044768125.1 Streptomyces sp. NPDC101166 | reverse complement strand
CCCCGCGCTGCAGGTCGCCCAACTCGAGCAGATCGACTGGCGCATCAGTATTTTGGTCAGCCTGGTCGTCATCGAACCAGTACCGTTGTCGTTGGAACGGGTAGGTGGGCAAGTCGACCACACGGGCACCGGCACCGTCGAAGACGGCCCGCCAGTCCACCGTCACCCCGTGCGCGAAGAGCTCGCCCATCGCCAGCAGGAACCGCCGGAACTCGTCTTCCTCCCGACGCAACGTACCCAGTACGACAGCCTCCGGCACCGTCTCCTGCACCGGCATCGTCAATACCGGGTGCGGACCGACCTCCACGAAAACCCGATGGCCTGCGGCGGCCAATTCCCGGACCGCATCCTCGAGACGTACCGGCTCCCGCAGGTTCCGATACCAGTACTCGGCATCCATCGAGGACGGGTCCAGCCGACCGCCGGTCACCGCGGAGTAGAAGGCGATGTCACTCGGATGCGTCACGACATCGCGCCCCGCCGCCAGCACAGCCTCCCGAATCATCTCCACCTGAGGCGAATGAGACGCGTAGTCGACCGGGATCACCCGCGCGCGAATCCCACGGGCCGCACAGTCTGCGACATAGCCATGCACATCGGCAACCGCACCCGACACCACGACGCTGTCGGGACCGTTGAGTGCTGCGACGGTGACACCCGCATAGCCGACCTCTCCGGCGGCCACAGCGATCGATGCCATCGCGCCATGACCCGACAGCCGATCGGCAATCGCGCGACTGCGAAATACGCTCAGCCGCAACGCATCCGAAATCTCCAGAATGCCCGCTGCGCACGCCGCCGCGATCTCACCTTGCGAATGACCCACCACCGCAGCAGGAACCACACCCACCGAGCGCCACAACTGCGCCAACGACACCATCACCGCGCACAACGCCGGCTGCAGGACATCCACACGCTGCAATGCCTGCTCATCACCGAGCACATCACGCAACGACCAATCCACCAACTCCCCCAACAGACGCGCACACTCGTCCATCCGCGCCCCGAAAACGGGCGACGACTCCCACAACCCCCGAGCCATCCCCACCCATTGCGAACCCTGCACAGGGAAAA
>NZ_JBIWPF010000325.1:0-1075 GCF_044768125.1 Streptomyces sp. NPDC101166 | reverse complement strand
GTCGCCCCCTTACCGAAGCCCACGATCGGGAACCCTGCGACGATCGCGAGCGGACTCGTCACGACTGCACCGCAGCCGTTCGCGAACGTCACCATCATCCGGCAGTCGATGATGCCTTGACCCTTACACGTTCGGTCGGCGGCTCGAATGGCGTCGGCTTCCGTCGGGTGGTTGACCGAAAACGCGTAGACGTTGCCCCACGCGCTGAGGGAAACGGCGCCCCAGTTGACCGGTTCGGCGGCGGCAGGCGGTGCCGCAAGAATGGCAGCGGCGCTCACCGAGAGGGCGGCGGCCGCAAAGGATTTGTTGAACAAGTGGCGTGCTTCCTCTGCGCGCCGACCAGGGTGCGGCGATCGCATGGAAGATACCGCAGCGCATGGACTCGAGATCGCCCCAAGTCTTGGGGGCACGGCAAAGACCGTCACGAACTGCGGTGTTCGTGACGGATCTGCTGAAACCGATCCAGTCGCCCTTGGCTGCGGGAGCGCCCTCGTCGGTGGCCGTCGCCTCGCGCAGCCGTTCGGGACCCCGGTGGTCGGGTCACGGCGCCTCGTTCGATGAGTCGTCGAAGCGGCAGCGGCCGGTGTCGCGTTCTTACAATCGTGGGCGGCGTCGGCGATCCAGACTGGGCTGACAGCAATGTTGTTGCGGAGAGGAAAGATCCATGGCAGTTGCCACGCTGAAGATGCTCACCCTGGACAGTGCCGACGCGCGCCGAGACGCGGAGTTCTGGGCGGCCGCGCTCGGTTGGGAGATCGCCCACGTGCAGGACGAGTACGCCATGCTCACTGGTCCAGACCACGCGCTGGGATTCGGCACGGTCGCGGGCTATCAGCCGCCCACCTGGCCGAACGAGAATGGAACCAAGCAGTTCCATCTGGATTTGGCGGTCGAAGACCTCGAGATGGCCAGTAAGCAACTGGTCGAGTTGGGCGCTACGGTGCCCGAGTTTCAACCGGGTGAAAGCTGGCGGGTGCTGCTCGATCCGAGCGGCCACCCGTTCTGCCTCACCCTCGCTGCCAATTGGGCTAGCTGACCGGTCTGGCCGTATCTGACTGGGTATCCGCAAATGCCG
>NZ_JBIWPF010000324.1:0-1077 GCF_044768125.1 Streptomyces sp. NPDC101166 | reverse complement strand
AACTCGACGACACCACGGTCGAGCAGTACGACGCAATTCTCGAGATCTTGGGATTCGCGCCCGGCGGTCCCATGGCTACGGGCGGACTCTTCCACTGGGCGACCACCACCGACCGGGGACTCCGGGTGACCGACGTCTGGAGCTCGGCCGAGGATTTCCAGCGCTTCGCCAACGAACAACTCGCCCCGGCCCTGCAGAAGGCGGGCATCACCACCGAGCCCCGCATCTCGTTCGAACCGATCCACAGCTACCTGATCGCAGGCTGACCCTCGTCTTCCGCGCCCGTCGGCCGGGGTGAGGGTCAGCGGGCGCTGAGGGCGGTGTGGAGGGTGGCGGCCCACTGCTGGACGATTTCCTTGCGGCGCAGGGAGTCGTCGGTGAGGACGTCGGCCAGGCCGAGGCCGCGGGCGAGGTCGAGGGTGGCCTGGACCAGGTGGTGGGTGACCGGGTCGGCGTCGTCCACACCGAGGGCTTCGATCGCCATGCGGTGGGAGATGCGTCCGAAGCGGGCTTCCATGGGGACGATTCGTTCGCGCAGGACCGGGTCGGCGGCGGCGTGCGTCCACACCTGGAGCGCCGCTTTGAAGATCGGGGCCGTGTAGGACTCGACCAGGCCCGCTACGACTGCTTCGGTGCGGGCGACGCCCTCGGCTACCTCGGCCACCGCGAGCGCGTCCGCCTTCGCCTGGGCCATGCGGGTCTCGAACATGTACTCGAGGGCGGCGGTGATCAGGTCTTCACGGGTGGGGAAGTGGTGTTGGGCGGCGCCTCGGGACACCCCGGCGCGTTCGGCGACGACGGCGACCGTGGCGGCCGCCCAGCCCATCTGGGACAGGCAGTCGATGGTCGCCTCCAGCAGCCGCTGCCGGGTGGCCCGGCTGCGGTCCTGCTTGGGTTCGTGGGGTGTCGCCATGGTGACCTATTGTGCCCAGCTCGGTGGGCGGCGCTGCAGGAAGGCCGTCATGCCCTCGATCACCTCGGGGGTGCCGAAGTAGCTTGCGGAGCGTTTGGCCAGTTCCTCGGCCCGCAGGTCGAAGACCTCGAGCAGGTCGGTATTGACCAGACGCTTGGCCTCGG
>NZ_JBIWPF010000323.1:0-1078 GCF_044768125.1 Streptomyces sp. NPDC101166 | reverse complement strand
CACGCCGCCCTCAGCCACGACGATCGACCGGTCGCCTCCCGCCGCGCGTACGCCGACGCCGGAATCGACGTGATGGCCAGTTCGCTCAGCAATATCTACCGGACGAAGGACGACGCGGCCGCCCAGCGCTTCATCGCCGCCTTCGTCGACGAATTGCTCGACCGCTACAAGCCCGTCGACCCGCCACCCGGCCTGGCGACGGCCCGCTGCCTGCAGTTGAAGGACGTGAAGTACGCCATCGGCGCGAAGTTCATGTGCTACCTGCCCTACCAGCGCTATGTGGCCGAGGTGTCCGCCGACCAGTCCCAGGATCTGCGCCAACGGCTTTCGGCCCAGTACAAGCTGCTCGCGTACGGGCACATCTGAGCCCGGACGGGCATCGTGAAGGTTGCTACATTCGACATGGCCGGAATCCCGGCCGCGCGCTAGGAGGATGCGAATGCCGTTGCGGCCCGGCACTGTTGTGGGCGGACATCGGATAATCCGGGTGCTGGGCAGTGGCGGGATGGGGACCGTCTATCTGGTGCAGGATCCCATGTTTCCCGGGCGGCTCGACGCACTGAAGGTGCTCAGCAACGACCTCTCTCACGACGAGGTGTATCGGGCGCGGTTCGCGCGCGAGGCGAATCTCGCTGCGGAAATGGATCATCCGAACATCGTGACGGTCTACGCGCGCGGTGAGGAGGACGGGCGGCTGTGGATCGCGATGCAGTACGTCCCCGGCACCGACGCCTCCGTGGAATTGAAACAGCAGCCCGAGGGGATGACGCCGCAGCGGGCGCTGCGCATCGTCACCGAGGTGGGCAAGGCGCTGGACTACGCGCATCGGCGCGGGCTGCTGCACCGGGATGTGAAGCCCGCCAACTTCCTGCTCTCCCGGGACGAGGACGCGCACCCGGGCGAGGAACGGGTGCTGCTCACCGATTTCGGCGTCGCCAAGTCGGTGACCGACGGCCGCGAACTCACCGCCACCGACGCCATGATGGCGACCCTCGCCTACGCGGCCCCCGAACGGCTGGTCGCCGGGCCGCTGGATCATCGCGGCGATATCTACAGTCTCGGCTGCGCTTTCGTGAAG
>NZ_JBIWPF010000322.1:0-1080 GCF_044768125.1 Streptomyces sp. NPDC101166 | reverse complement strand
GCTGACCTACCGGGAGCTGCGGGAGCTGGCCGCTCGGCAGGCGGTCGAGTTCGCCGGGCGCGGTGTCGGCGCGGAAAGCGTGGTCGCGCTGGTCATGCCGCGCTCGCCGCGATCGATCATCGCGCTGCTGGCCGCGTTCGCTGCGGGTGGCGCGTATGTGCCGGTGGACACCACCCTGCCCGCGTCCCGCATCGAGTCGATCCTGCGGCAGGCGAACCCGGCGCTGGTGGTCACCGATGCCGCCACCCGCGCTGACCTCGATCCCGAGGGCACAGTGCTGGCTGGTTCCGTGCTGGTGCTGGACGATTCCCCTGTCGCGCAGGGACTTTCGGGCGAGCATGTCGCGACCCCGCCGGTCGTCCGCCATTCGGATCAGCTCGCGTACCTCATCTTCACCTCCGGCTCGACCGGTGAACCCAAGGGCGTCGCCGGAACCCAGGCCGCGCTCATGGCCTACTTCGCCGATCACCGCGACCGCGTCTACGGCCCCGCCATGGCGCGGCTGGGCCGCCCGCTGCGCATCGCGCACGCCTGGTCGCTGAGCTTCGACGCCTCCTGGCAGCCCATGGTCGGCCTGCTGGCCGGGCAGGCCATCCACCTGTTCGACGCCGTGGAGATGCGCGACGCGCACCGGTTGTGCGCGGGCATGATCGCCAGCGACATCGACATGATCGACACCACGCCGTCGATGTTCGCGCAGCTCAATGCCGCCGGACTGGTGGATCGCGAACTGCCGGTGCTGGCACTGGGCGGCGAGGCCATCGACGCCGCCCTGTGGGCGCGACTTCGCGAGCTGGCCCTCAGCGCCAGCAGCGGACGCGGCGGGACCGCGGTGTACAACTGCTACGGCCCGACCGAGACCACCGTCGAGGCGGTGGTCGCCCCCATCGCCGAGTTCGAGACCCCGACCATCGGCACCCCGAATGCCGGAATGTCGGGCTATGTCCTGGATTCCATGTTGCGCCCGGTCCCCGGTGGCGTCGTCGGTGAGCTGTACCTGTCGGGTCCGCAGCTGGCCCGCGGCTACATCGGCCGCGCGGCGACGACTTCGGACCGGTTCGTGGCCGACCCGTTCCGGCC
>NZ_JBIWPF010000321.1:0-1080 GCF_044768125.1 Streptomyces sp. NPDC101166 | reverse complement strand
TTCATGGCGAAGGCCGGGTACCTGCCACCGATGAGCTCGTCCATCAGCGGAACGTTCATACCGAAGGTCATGATGGTGCAGTACAGCGCCGACCGGTACTCGAACAGCAGATCCGTGGTGGGCCGCAACAGGTTCAGCGACTTGATCAGATCGTTCTCGCTGGGCTTCAGCACCGAGTTCGAGGTGTCGGCCAACCCGATGAGGTTGGTCAGCAGATCATCCACACGCGCCTGCTCATCGGTAATGGTCTTACCGGTGACCTGCATGTTGTCGGTGACGCGCAACAGATCCCCCACGGTGTCGGCGTAGGTGCCGGTCACCGAGGCGGTCTTGCGCAGATCCTCCTGCAACGTGGGCAGCGAGGGGTTGATCTGCTTGAGGAACTCGTCGCTGTCGGACAGCAGCAGGCCCAGCTTCTCGCCGCGACCCTGCAGGGCGGTGCCCAGCGCGGTCAGCGTGGCGTTCAGCTTCTCCGGCTGCACCTTGTTGAGCACGTCGCTCAAATGCTGGAACAGCGTATTGAATTCGACGGTCACGCCATCGGCCTGCACCACGGCTCCCGCGCGCAGCTGCCCCGACGGGTTCTGCGGCTCGATGAAGTTGATGTACTTCGCGCCGAACACGGTGGTGGAGTTGATGTCCACGGTCGCGTTGGCCGGCACCAGCTTCAGCTTGTCCGGATCCATGGAGAGTTCGATGCGCGCGCCCTCGGGCGTCTGGTCGATCGACTTGACCCGGCCGATCTCGACACCGCGGATCTTCACCTTGGCGTCGCGATCCATGACCAGACCCGCGCGCGGCGAATTGACGGTCACCAGAGCGGTATTCGTGAAACCGCCGGCGAAACTCACCAGGCAGAACACGACTACGGCGACCAGGCCGAGCACCATACCGGCGCCGGCCAGCCGGATCACCCACCCCTGGTCGAGGTGGCGCTTCGGCGCCGGCTTCTGGACGAACGGCGTGCCGATCGGGCTCGCCGTGCCGCCTTGTTGTTGGACCATGTTCGTCCCGCCCCTACCCGGAGAGATGGAAATTGCCGGAGGTGCCGTAGATGGCCAGCGACATCAGCAGCGTCAC
>NZ_JBIWPF010000320.1:0-1082 GCF_044768125.1 Streptomyces sp. NPDC101166 | reverse complement strand
CTGAGCGGTATCCGCGACGCCTACCCGCTGGGCTGGAAGACCCCGTCGGACGGTTCGCTGTCGCCGGAGTTCGTGATCGAGAAGCTGGGTCAGCTGGCCGGTCCCGAGGCGATCTACTGTGCCGGCGTCGGC
The DNA here is from genome assembly GCF_044768125.1 of Streptomyces sp. NPDC101166. NCBI lineage: Bacteria > Bacillati > Actinomycetota > Actinomycetes > Kitasatosporales > Streptomycetaceae > Streptomyces > Streptomyces sp. NPDC101166. The sequence continues at coordinate 950 of NZ_JBIWPF010000320.1, read as the reverse complement.
CAGCACCAGATGTGGGCCGCGCAGTTCATCAAGTACGAGAACCCGCGTACCTGGCTGAACTCGGGCGGTCTGGGCACCATGGGTTACGCGGTGCCCGCGGCCATGGGCGCCAAGATGGGCATGCCGGACTCCGAGGTGTGGGCCATCGATGGTGACGGCTGCTTCCAGATGACCAACCAGGAGCTGGCCACCTGTGCCGTCGAGGGCGTGCCGATCAAGGTCGCGCTGATCAACAACGGCAACCTGGGCATGGTCCGCCAGTGGCAGACCCTGTTCTACGAGAAGCGCTACTCCAACACCGACCTGGGCACCCACACCCTGCGCATCCCCGACTTCGTGAAGCTCGCGGAAGCCTTGGGCTGCCACGGTATTCGCGTGGAGAAGGAAGAGGACGTGGAGGCCGCGATCCGCGAGGCGCAGTCGATCAACGACCGTCCCGTGGTGATCGACTTCATCGTCGGCAAGGACGCGCAGGTGTGGCCGATGGTCGCCGCCGGCACGTCGAACGACGAGATCATGGCCGCGCGCGGCATCCGCCCGCTGTTCGACGACGACGAGCAGGCTTCCGAGCCGGCCGTCATCCACGAGGCCATGTCGCACGAGAAGGCTTCGCTGAACGCTCACGAGCGCGCTTCCCAGAAGGGGACCGAGGAATGACCACCACCCACACCCTCTCCGTGCTGGTGGAGGACAAGCCGGGCGTGCTGGCCCGGGTGGCTTCGCTGTTCTCCCGGCGTGGCTTCAATATCCAGTCCCTCGCGGTGGGTGGCACCGAGATCCCCGAGATCTCGCGCATGACCATCGTGGTGACCGTGGAGGACCTGCCGCTCGAGCAGGTCACCAAGCAGCTCAACAAGCTGGTCAATGTCATCAAGATCGTGGAGCAGGACACCGATTCCTCGGTCGCCCGTGAACTGATCCTGGTGAAGGTGCGTGCCGACGCGAGCGTG
>NZ_JBIWPF010000319.1:0-1082 GCF_044768125.1 Streptomyces sp. NPDC101166 | reverse complement strand
CAACGTTGGCCATTGATATTTCCTTTCGGTAGTTCCGTCACCGCGCGGCGGTGACGAATAGGTTTGGGGTAGTGACTTATTCGGCGTCGGCAGCAGCGTCGGCGGCCGGAGCGGCAGCGCCACCCTCGGCCTGCTTCTTCTCCTGCAGCGCGGCCATGAGGCGCGCGACCTGGTTGCCGGGGGCGGCGAACAGGCCGGCAGCCTTCGACAGGTTGCCCTTCATGGCGCCGGCCAGCTTGGCCAGCAGCACCTCGCGCGACTCGAGGTCGGCGATGCGCTCGACCTCGGCCACGGACAGCGCAGCGCCGTCCATGTAGCCGCCCTTGATGATGAGCGCCTTGTTGTCCTTGGCGAACGCCTTCAGCGCCTTGGCGGCCTCGACCGGCTCGCCGGTGATGAAGGTGATAGCGGTCGGACCGACGAACAAGTCATCCAGGCCAGCCACGCCCGCCTCGGCGGCAGCGCGCTTGACCAGGGTGTTCTTGGCGACGGAGTAAGTAGCGTTCGCGCCGAGCGCACGACGCAGCTCGGTGATCTTGCTGACCGACAGACCGCGGTACTCCGTGACAACCGTCGCGGTGGACGCCTTGAACTGCTCGGTGATCTCCGCGACCGCGGTGACCTTCTCAGAATTCGCCATACTTCGCCTCCTCTCTGGATGGTCGGTTCTCGTATGAACTACCGAGTTCCGCCAACAGGGGCCGGCGACAAAGCTAACGCCCCGGTCGCAGAGCGAACCCGGGGCGTACAAGAAACGATCGCGATCTCTCGCGGGTTTCCCGACCTCGGCTCTCCCTGCGTGGGTCGCCGGCAATATCGCCGGACCTTCAGCCGCCTGACGGCAGCAACCAACGGTCTTCGGTAGAACGATGTGGGGTGATCACCGAAACTCCGGAGAGCATGTCGATGACCGTCGTCCAATATAGCGGACCAGCATCGATACGCCAAAACGGGGGGCGGAGGGCAACGCAGGAGTCGGCGCGTGTCAGCGCACCCCGCTCAGGGTGCTGCTGCCCGAGAAGAAGGCGTACATCAGCTGACATTGCGGTGTGGAGGAGCGAGGAGCGTCCCAGTATCCGCAG
>NZ_JBIWPF010000318.1:0-1082 GCF_044768125.1 Streptomyces sp. NPDC101166 | reverse complement strand
GCATCTGCGACAGGATGGCCGCACCCTGGGTGCGGGCTTCCTCGCGGATGCGAGCGGCCTCGAGGCGAGCCTCGGCCAGCTGCTCCTGGTACTGCTGCAGGGTGGCCTGCGCCTCGGCCTGCACGGCCTCGGCCTTGGCGATACCGCCCTCGATCTTCTGCGAACGCTCATCCAGCACCTGGGTCAGGCGCGGGACGACGTACTTGGCGAAGACGAAGGCGATAACGATGAAGACGACCGCAGACCAGAAGATGTCGTACGGCTCGGGGATGAGGGGGTTGACGTCGTCGGACCCCTCAGCCGCAAGCAGATAGGTGCTGTTCATCGTTGATTCCTAGTCTTTGGCCGGAATCAGAAAATGAAGCCGGCGACGAGACCGATCAGCGCCAGGGCCTCGGTGAACGCGATACCCAGGAACATGTTGGTCCGGATGGTGCCCTGCAGCTCGGGCTGACGGGCGATGCCCTCGATGGCCTTACCGACGACGATGCCGACGCCGATGCCCGGGCCGATGGCGGCCAGGCCGTAACCGACCGCGCCGAGACCCTTGAACTTCTGCTCGGCAGCTTCCTGGGCCAGGTACGAGAGGGTGCTCATCTGATTTATTTCCCTTTCTGTCGCCCACCCGCCGAGGCGGCGTGTGTGGCAGGTTTATGGAGTTGGTGCGGTCGGTCAGTGAGAGTCGGCGTGCTGCGCCAGACCGATGTAGACAGCGGTCAGCAGCGCGAACACGTACGCCTGCAGGAAGACCACCAGCAGCTCGAAGAGGGTGAAGCCGAAGCCCGCGAGCAGCGAGAACGGCGAGAACACCTTCATCCAGGAGGCGGCATCGAACAGGAAGAACTGGGTGGCACTGAAGAACAGCACCAACATGATGTGGCCTGCCAGCATGTTCGCCATGAGACGGACGGTGAGCGTGAACGGGCGCAACACGAAGGTCGAGATGAACTCGATGGGGATCAGCAGCACGTGCAGCGCGGCCGGCACATTCGGCACCACGATGGACGAGCGCATGTATTTCAGGAAGCCGTACTTCTTGATGCCCACGTAGTTGAAGGTGACGTAGGCGACGACAGCCAGCA
>NZ_JBIWPF010000317.1:0-1084 GCF_044768125.1 Streptomyces sp. NPDC101166 | reverse complement strand
GCGATGGAGGGCCGGGTGGCGTTGAAGCCGGTGGCGAAGACCAGCACCTCGGGGTCGTAGGAGGCGCCGCTGGCCGCGATGGCCCGGCCGTCGCTGATGTGGGTCAGCTCGGTCGACTCCAGCCGCACATTGTCCTGTTGCAGGGCCGCGTAGTACTCGTCGGAGAACAGGATTCGCTTGCAGCCGATCTCGTAATCCGGGGTGAGCCGCCGCCGCAGTTCCGGATCGCGGACCTGCCCGGCCAGGTGGTCGAGGGCGCGGCGGCTGAGCAGATCGATCTCCGGGTGCCGGCGGCGGCGCGCGGCGATGCTGAGCTCCGCCTCGGCGAACAGCTCGTCCCGCAGCGCGGTGATGGACCGCGGGTCGGCGGCGAATCCGGCCAGTTCGTCGGGGGTGTAGAAGCGGTCCCCGCGCGGCAGCACGTAGGGGGCGGAGCGCTGGAAGACCACGACCTCACTGGCCTCGCCCGCCAGCCGCGGCAGGATCTGCACCGCGGACGCGCCCGTGCCCACCAGTCCGACCCGCTTGCCGACCAGGGAGACCTTCGGATTCCAGCGCGCCGAATGCCAACGGCGGCCCCGGAATTCGGTGAGATTCGCGATCGGCGGGATCTTGGGTTCGGTCAGCCGCCCGGTCGCGATGACCAGATTCGCCGCCGAGAACTCGCCCTGTGAGGTGCGGACCCGCCAGCGCTCTTCGGCCTCGAGCCATTCCGCCTGTTCCAGTGCGCAATTCAGCCGCAGATACGGTTCGAGGGCTTCCTGCTTCACGCAGGAGCGCAGGTAGTCGTGAATCTCCGCGCCCTCGGCGAACACTCGCGACCAGCGCGGGTTCGGCAGGAACGAGAACGAGTACAGGTGCGCCGGAATATCGCAGGCCACACCGGGATAGCGGTTATCGCGCCAGGTGCCGCCCACATCCTCGGCCTGTTCGATGATCACGAACGATTCCCGGCCCCGGCGGGCCAGCTGGATGCCCATGCCGATACCGGCGAACCCGGCGCCGACGATCAGGACGTCGACCTCTTGCGGGGCAGGTGCCGCGGCGAAATTCGAAGCCATGGCGTCAGATCCAGCCGTACTGG
>NZ_JBIWPF010000316.1:0-1084 GCF_044768125.1 Streptomyces sp. NPDC101166 | reverse complement strand
GCGCCTTGGACGGGGCCGTCGGGTGGCGGCGGGTGCGCTGGCTGATCCTGCCGCTGTTGCGGCCGACCATGTTCTTCGTGCTGGTCACCGGGGTGCTCAGCGTTTTCCAGACCTTCGACGCGGTGTACGCGCTGACCAAGGGCGGGCCGGGGCATCACACGGATGTCGTTGCCATGCGGATCTATTCGGAGGCGTTCGACGCCGCGCATCCGGGGCGGGCCGCGGTCATGGCGGTGGTGGTGTTCGCGGTGATGTTCGTGATCACGATGGCGCAGCACCGGTACTTCCGGAATCGGACCAGCTATGAGTACTGACCGGCGGGCGGCGGCGCGGGCGGTCGCGGCGTACGGGGTGTTGATCCTCGGGGCGCTGCTGACGGTGGCGCCGCTCGTGTTGAGCGCCATGACGGCGTTCAAGACTCCCAAGCAGTTCGCGGCCGAATCCGCTCTGGCCACACCGGATCCAGTGACTGTGGATAACTTCCGCACGGTGCTGGATCAGGGGCTGGGCCGGGCCGTCGCGGTCACCGCGCTGATGACGGTGTGCATAACCTGTGGACAACTCGTGACGTCGATCCTGGCGGCATATGCGTTCGCGCGCACCCGATTTCCCGGCCGGGACGTGCTTTTCTGGGTGTACCTCGGGACCATGATGGTGCCCAGTGCGGTCACCCTCGTGCCGCTGTACCTCATGTTCGCGAAACTGGGGTGGCTCAACACCTTCTGGGCGCTGGTGCTGCCGTTCCTGTTCGGGTCGCCGTACGCGATCTTCCTGCTGCGCCAGTACTTCCTGGCCATTCCGGGGGAGATCATCGACGCGGCGCGGGTCGACGGCGCGAACACCCTCGACATCCTGTTCGGCGTGGTGGTGCCGATGAGCCGGCCGATTCTGGCCACCCTCACCGTCATCACCGTGGTCTCGCAGTGGAACAGCTTCATGTGGCCGTTGGTCGCCGCCTCCGGGTCGAAGTGGCAGGTGCTGACCGTGGCTACGGCCAACATGCAGACCCGATACAACGCGCAGTGGACGCTGATCATGGCCGCCACCACGCTGGCCATCGCGCCGCTGGTGCTGCTGTTCGTGG
>NZ_JBIWPF010000315.1:0-1085 GCF_044768125.1 Streptomyces sp. NPDC101166 | reverse complement strand
GATTCGGTGCCGGCCACCCAGCGGACATTTCCGGCGGCGGCGGTGGCCATCCGCGCCAGCGTGGTTTTCCCGACCCCCGCGTCACCCGTGAGCACCACACCGACGAAGTCGCCGCCGGTGAGCGCCGACCTGATCGATTCGAGCTCGTTCTCCCGTTCGACCATCGGCCAATTCCGAGCCATGGATCAACTGTAGTTCGCCGGGCCCGCCCCGGCGGTCGGAACGCGGGCCTGCGAGCTGCGGTTTTTATTCGTTGACCAGCCGCAATCCAGGGGTTCGGGCGTGTCGGCGGTCGACCAGCCAGATCATGACCGTCTGGTCCGCGGCCGGATCCAGGGTCTCCACTTCGACCTCCACCTCGCCGCGCAGCGGGTGCTGCAGGCGCACCACGACGGAACGGAAGTCGGTGAGCCGGTGCTCACGCCAGCGCCGCTCGAACTCGGGATTGCGGCTCAGCGTCTCGATGGTCCCGGCGACCGAGGGGTCGTCGGGGAATCGGGTGGCGGCGGCCCGCAGCGCCGAGGTGGCCATGTCGGCGACGTCGGTCCAGTTGAGGAAGGTTTTCCGGGCGGCCGGATGGTCGAAGACGTAGATCGCGAAGTTGTTGTGCGCCTCGGTGTCGAACATGCCGAGCGGTTCGGTGAAGTCGCGGAAGGACGGGTTCCAGGACAGCAGGTTCAGCCAGCGGCCGAGCACGAAGGCGGGTGTGGGCTGCAGCGCGTCGATGACGGCCTGGATGGTGTCGGAGACCTGTTCGCGGGCCTGTCCGGCGGCCGGGCAGGTGGTCTTCTGTTCCAGGCCCAAGGCCAGCTTGCCGAAGTGGTGTTTCTCGACTTCGTTGAGCCGCAAGGCATCCGCGAGCGCGGCGAGCACGGCGGTGGAGGGGTTGGTGTCGCGTCCCTGTTCCAGCCGGGCCAGGTAGTCTGCGCTGACGCCGGCGAGCGCGGCCACCTCCTCGCGGCGCAGGCCGGGTGTGCGCCGGCGGCGGCCGCTGGGCAGGCCGACGTCCTCGGGCTGCAGCTGGGCGCGTCGGGCGATCAGGAACTCGGCGAATTCGGAACGGGACACCCTTCCATACTGCCTGG
>NZ_JBIWPF010000314.1:0-1086 GCF_044768125.1 Streptomyces sp. NPDC101166 | reverse complement strand
CCCGCGTAGTGCATCTCCTCGGCCACGATGGCGGCGTCGATGGCATCACCGCCGGAACCGCCCGCGGACTCGGGGAACTGGATGCCCAGCAGGCCCAGCGCGCCCGCCTTCTTGTGCAGCTCCCGCGGGATCTCGCCGTCGCGCTCCCAGCCGTCCAGGTAGGGCAGCACCTCACGCTCGGCGAAACCACGGACGGTGGCGCGCAGTTCGCGACGCTCCGGGGTGTTCCAGGGACTCACGTAACTCATGGCAGCAGCTCCACGGGAATCTCGATGTGCCGGGCTCGCAGCCATTCCCCGAGCCCCTTGGCCTGAGGATCGAAGCGAGCCTGATAGGCCACGCCCTCGCCGAGCAGGCCCTCGACGATGAAGTTCAGCGCCCGCAGGTTCGGCAGCACGTGCCGGGTGACCGGCAGGTCGGCGGTCTCGGGCAGCAGGCGGCGCAGCTCCTCGACGGTCAGGGTGTGGACCAGCCAGCGCCACTGCTCGTCGGTGCGCACCCAGACGCCGATATTCGCGTTGCCGCCCTTGTCGCCGCTGCGGGCGAGAGCGATGGCGCCCAGCGGGGCGCGGGTGGTGGCGCCGGACGGAAGCGGCTGCGGCAGTTCGGGTTCCGTGACCACGTCCAGTTCCAGGGTCTCCCCGGCGGGCGCGATCGCCACCTCGGAACCGTCGGCAAGCACGGCGGTGTGCGGAATCTCCTTGGAATCCACGTATCCCGGCGTGAACACGCCGTACGGACCGCCATTGCCGGGCGGGGCCGTCAGCGAGAAGCCGGGGAAGCTGGCCAGCGCCAATTCCACCGCGACACTGGAGAACGCGCGCCCCACCTTGTTGGGGTCGGGGTCGCGGACCACGCAGCGCAGCAGCGCGCTGGCCTGCTCCTCGGTGTCGGCGTCGGGGCGGTCCAGCCGCGCCAGCGTCCAGTCCAGTTCGGCGGGACGCACCGTCAGCCACGACTCCAGCTGACGCTGCGCCAGCGCGGCCTTGGCCTCGATGTCCAAACCGGTGAGGATGAACTGCATTTCGTTGCGGAAGCCGCCGATGGTGTTGGTGGACACCTTGGTTCGCGGCGGCGGGGCCTCAC
>NZ_JBIWPF010000313.1:0-1088 GCF_044768125.1 Streptomyces sp. NPDC101166 | reverse complement strand
ACCGCGTTCACCCGGATGTCCGGGCCGAGCTCGACCGCGAGTTCCTGGGTGATGTGGGTCAGCATGGCCTTGCTCGCGCCGTAGAAACCGATCCCGGGCGCGGGCTTGAGCCCGGCCACCGAGGAGACGTTCACGACCGCGCCGCCGTGATCCCGCATCCACGCGCCGTACGCCTGCTGCACCCACGACAGCGCGGCCAGGCAGTTGACCTCGACGATCTTGCGCGCGGCCTCGAGGTCGAGCTGCATCATGGTCCCGTAGACCGGGTTGATGCCGGTGTTGTTGACCAGCAGGTCGGCGCTGCCGAAGGTGTCGACGGCCCGCTTCACCGTCTCGGCCTGATGGGCCACGTCGTCGGCGCGACCGGCCACGGCCAGCGCCTTGTCCGGTCCGCCCAGTGCGGCGACCGCCTCATCGAGGGCTTCCTGCTTGCGGGCGGTGATGACGACCCGCGCGCCCTCGTCCACCAGGCGCTGCGCGATGCCGAGCCCGATCCCGCGGCTCGCGCCGGTGACGATGGCGGTCTTGCCCTCGAATCTGGTCATGTGGAAGTCCTCCGATGATCGGTGCGGTCCGGCGAGCAGGCAACTTACTAAGCGCTTAGTTCTTCGGACACCATGCTCGAAAAGCCCATCCTGGTCAATACTGGCAGCATCGAACCACGCATGTGATCTGTCGCACACGCGGGGTGAAAGTGCAGTTCATACACCGGTTATCGGACCACTGTTGAAACCCGATTCAGATTCACGGCCGCCTGCACGGCTTCACGCGCGCTAGCGGCGCAGCCGCCGGTTCGGCGGTGCGGGCTCCGAACGCGCGAACTGCCCGGGGGTCTGCCCCTTCCAATCGCGGAACGCCGTCGCGAACGCCGACACGCTGGTGTAGCCGAGGCGCGTGGCCACCGTGTCGACGGTGAATCCGGTGGCCAGCAATTCCTCCGCGAGCAGGCCCGTCGTCTCGCAGGCCAGTTCCCGGAAGGTGGTGCCCTCGTCGGCCAGGCGGCGGCGCAGGGTGCGCACGCTCATGTGCAGATCGGCGGCGATGGTGGCCTGGTCGATGGCCCGGCCGTGGCGCATGAGCAGAGCCCG
>NZ_JBIWPF010000312.1:0-1088 GCF_044768125.1 Streptomyces sp. NPDC101166 | reverse complement strand
CCTTCATAACGATGCCTTCCGCTCATGCGGCCCGATAAGCTGCCGCTATTCAGGCGAATAGATTCGTGCGATACATAGATTCTGCGCTTTCGCCCTGACCCTGCCCAGAAGTGAAGGTCATCAGAGCGGTATCCCCGCCGCTACAATGGCCATTACATCCGTCGTCACGGACAGGTAGACAGCTCTTGGGCAGGCCGTGTTCTGGGGGCGAATCGATGACGCAGACGAGTAGTCCATCGCAACAGAGTCCGGTCACCGTGCTGCTTGGCGGTGATGTGATGCTCGGTCGTGGCGTCGATCAGATCCTGCCGCATCCGGGTGATCCGCTCTTGCACGAATCGTGGGTCGAGGACGCCCGTCGCTACGTCGAGTTGGCCGAGAAGGCGAACGGGCCGATACCGTACCCGGTCGACTTCGACTGGCCGTGGGGCGACGTCGGGCCGATGCTCGACCAACTGGCGCCCGACGTCCGGCTGATAAACCTCGAAACCTCGATCACCAGCGACGGCGTATTCGCGCCCGCCAAGGGCATCCATTATCGGATGAACCCCGCCAATATCGCGACGCTGAAAGCGTTTCGGCCCGACACGTGCGCGTTGGCCAACAATCACATCCTCGACTTCGGAAACCGTGGTCTGCTCGACACGCTCGACGCGCTCGACGCGGCGGGCATCCGCGCGGCCGGGGCGGGAGCGAGCATCGACGCGGCATGCCGCCCGCAGGTAGTGGAGCCGGCCGGGCGGCGGGTGGTTATCGTCTCGGTCGCCAGCACCAGCAGCGGCGTCCCGCGGGCGTGGGCCGCGCAGCACGATCGGCCGGGAGTGTGGCTGTTCGGTGATCCGGCGGGCCGTGATGTCGCCGACCATGTCGCGGCGCAAGCGGTCGCGTACAAGCGTCCCGGCGATATTCTGATCGTGTCCGTGCATTGGGGCCCGAACTGGGGCTACGGGATCGGGCGGAGCGAAATCCAGTTCGCCCACCGGCTCATCGACGCCGGCGTCGACATCGTGCATGGGCATTCATCCCACCATCCTCGCCCTGTCGAGATCTACCATGGCCAACCGATCTTCTATGGCTGTGGTGATGTC
>NZ_JBIWPF010000311.1:0-1090 GCF_044768125.1 Streptomyces sp. NPDC101166 | reverse complement strand
ACGATCATCAGGTACTGGAAGCTGCCCTCCTTGTACGAGGTCAGGAAGGGTTTCTCGACTCCGGTCGCCAGCTCGGAGTGGGTGCGCAGCTCCCAGTAGGGGATGGTGTCCGGGGTGAGGTCCCGGACCGCGACCGGCACCAGGTTGTTGGCCGCCAGCGCCTTGAAGTACTGGCTGCGTGGGTGGATGTTGCAGCCGTAGTGGGCGTCGATCCAGCTCACCGAGGAGGAGCGGGCGCCGAACACGTCATTGGAGCAGCCGGTGATGCAGACGTAGCGCCCGCCCGGCTCGAGCAGCCGGGAGAACTCGGCGAACAGCTCGAACAGGTCCACGTACATGGTGGTCTCGTTGGTCCAGATGCCGCGCTTGGATCCGGTCTCGAACCCGGTGTCGAGCATGTTCTTGAAGTGGAACTGGACCTTGTCCGAGACGCCGCGCTCGCGGGCCTGGTCGTTGGCGAAGCCCACCTGGTACTCGGAGATGGTGACGCCGTCCATCCGGCAGCCGAAGCGCTGGTTGGCCATGAAGCTGGTGCCGCCGCGACCGGATCCGCCGTCCATCAGCGCGTCGCCGGGGCGGACGTCGCCGAGCTGGTCGAGCAGTACGTCGGCCTGGGCCGTCTCGAGCCGGTGCAGCTCCTCGACCAGACGTTCCTGGCGGGTCTCCTCCGGACCCTCGAGGACCGACAGATCGGGTGCGCCGATGCCGTAGTGGTGGTGATAGAGCCCGTCCACCTCGCCGAGTTTGGTGTTGACCCGGTCGTCGTTGGGGTTGTTGTTCCAGTACGACGCGACCGATTTCTGGTACTCGGTCTTCAGGACGGCGTCGGTCTGGGGGTGAAGCGCGGTCATGGCAGGTCATCCTCTCGAATGGGTGATATGACGCTGGAAGTACTGCGCGAACGAACACACCGGTGCGGGACGGGAACACCGATCGCGTGAAATGCGAAGCGGCTCAGGGATTGTCGTTGTAGCGGCGACTGTCCGCGTGCCAGGCGCGGTTGCCGCCCATCCAGGACCACAGCCCGGTCAGGAAGCGGCGCAGCTCCGGGGATCCGGTGGCGGCGAGCGCACCCGCCTCGGCCTCGAAG
>NZ_JBIWPF010000310.1:0-1090 GCF_044768125.1 Streptomyces sp. NPDC101166 | reverse complement strand
GGCGATGACGATATCGACGCCCCGCTTCAGCGCCTGAACCTGCCGATGCTGGGAGACGCCTCCGAAGATCGTGGTCACCGACATGCGGTAGGCCGCGGCCAGCGGTTCCATCGCGGCCGCGATCTGGGTCGCGAGCTCCCGGGTCGGCGCGAGCACCAGCCCCGCCGGGTGGTTCGGGCTGGGGCGGCCCTCCAGCGCGCCGAGGCGGTCGATCATCGGAATGGAGAACGCCAGCGTCTTGCCGCTGCCGGTCTTGCCGCGCCCCAGCACGTCGCGCCCGGCCAGGGAATCGGGCAGCGTGTCGGCCTGGATCGGGAACGGTGCGGTGATACCGGCCTCGGTGAGGGCGCGCACCAGCGGTTCGCGCACGCCGAGCGCGGCAAAAGAGGTCGTATTCATCAGTGTGGCAGTGCCTTTCGGGCATCGGGAGGTGCCCGAGCCGTGCGGCGGACTTCGGGTCCGCGCCGGGGGCACAAGGTGGCGAGATTGCCAGTGGGCAAAATCGATCGCCGTAAGGAAAGCTAAGCCGCGCAGTGGGGGCTGCTTGGAAGTTGTAGCGATCTACGACGCTGGTGTGACGGTGTGTTCCGCACCGGCACAGCCATGATCAACAACGTGTTCGCTGGAAGTCTACCCGGCCTCGAAATCGGTCCGGTACGCGGGCTGTGCGGGCAGCGGCGGCAGCGGTCGGGCGTGCAGCCAGGCGTCCAAGAACGGTCGCAGCGACCGGTTGCTGTAATGCCCGGCCAGGTCGGTGAATTCGTCGGTGCTCACCGAGGCGTGCCGGTACCGCGTGGTCCAGGCGCGCAGCAGGTCGAAGAAGGCGTCGTCGCCCAGCTCCAGGCGCAGGGCGTGCAGGGTGAGCGCGCCGCGCTTGTAGACCCGGTCGTCGAACATGAACTCCGGGGTCGGGTCGGCGAGCAGGATGTCCTGTGGCAGGCGCGCCAGGTTGCGGTGCGCGGTGCGGGCCAGCTGATCGGCCGACGGCCCGCCCGCGGCCGCGGACCAGATCCATTCCGCGTAACAGGCGAAGCCCTCGTGCAGCCAGATGTCGCGCCACCGCCGGATGGTGAGGCTGTTGCCGAACCAC
>NZ_JBIWPF010000309.1:0-1090 GCF_044768125.1 Streptomyces sp. NPDC101166 | reverse complement strand
TCCCAGCTGATCGGCAACTGACCCGAACTCGTTCGAACCAGCTCACCGCACCTTGCGCCGAATAACCTTGTTCTCGAACACGATTCCCCCGATCAGAATCGCGAACAGAACGGTGAACCCCAGCCACATCGTCGTAGCCTCACCAACCACCCCCGTGACCCCAATCGCCACGAACGCAACCACCAACCGCCACCGGGCGGGCAAGTGGCGGTTTTCGGCGGTACACCGACTGCATCCCGCAGGTGCCGGATTACGGCACGCGGTGCGTCGATTGCCTCGGTGGATCCGCCTCGGGCGGACCGGGATACGGCGTCGGAGGGGAAGTTAGTTGTTTCCCGTACGGCACAACGCGTGGTCGACGAGGACCATGGCGGCGTTTTCCTGGGCGATCTGGTGGGCTTCGGTGTCTTGCAGGAGGGTGGACATGGACACCACGACGCTGCGAGTACCGTCGTCGGTGACGCCGTCTCTGGTTTTGTAGCCGGGGATGTCGCCGCCGTGCATCCAATACCGTCCACCGCAGGACAATTCGATCGAGAACAGGCCCAGGCCGTAGCGGGCGCCGGGGAAGATCGATTTGACCTCGGAGTCGGTGTCGACGGTCTTCTTCATTTCGGCGAGTTGTTCGGGCTTCAAGAGTTTGCCGCCGAGCAATGCCCGGAAGAAGGTGTTGAGGTCGGCTGTGGTGGTGATCAGCGCGCCCGCGGAGGCGGCGAACAGGCCGATCCGGTTGTCGGTGGTGTCAACCAATCCGCCTGTGGGCCATTGCGTGTATCCGGTGGCGTGCGGGGCGGGGATCGTGACCGTGTTGCCGGGGTAGCTGGTGTGTTCGAGGCCGAGAGGAGTGATGATCCTGTTTCGGACCTCCTCGTACCACGGTGTGCCGGTGACTTTGTCGATGATCATGCCCGCCAGCAGGTAGCCGGTGTTGCTGTAGCGCCAGCCGGTTCCGGGGGCGAAGGTCGGCGGGCTCTGGACAGCGGTGGCCACCACCTGTTCGGGCGAGGTTGGGACATCGAGGGCATAGCGGTGGTAGTCCTCCGGGGAGGCCAGCTGGTACGGATTCGGGTACTCCAGTCCGCTGGTGTGG
>NZ_JBIWPF010000308.1:0-1091 GCF_044768125.1 Streptomyces sp. NPDC101166 | reverse complement strand
GATGTCGGACCAGTCGACGAGCAGACGGCCCGGTTTGCGGCCGAACTTGATCGCGCCCTCGGTGTAGGAGCGCAAGGACAAGGGCTGCACCATCTTCGGGCGCGAGACCACGGTGCCGCGGCCCTGACGGCGAATCCGCCCCTCCACCAGCAGTTCCCGCACCGCCTGGCGCACGGTCTCGCGGGCGACGCCGCAGCGCAGCGCGAGTTCGCGCTCGGACGGCACCGGGTCGCCCTCGGAGAGCTCACCGAGCAGCGCCTCCAACTCGGCGCGCACCCGATACGACTTGGGCATACGCCCGGCGGACGCGGAATCGGTTGCCGCGCTGGATGTTCCGGCCGCCGTTCGGCCCGGCCCCGCCTGGTCTTCCACCCCGGCGGCCTCCCTCGTCTCCATGCCCCCAGCGTACACAAGATTGGTCTATACCAATTATTAACCTACCGTTTCCACACGAAACACCCGTAGGTCTAGACCATTGCCCACGATGACAACCATGCGATTGGTCATCATCGGCGGAGGGATCCTCGGTACCGCCCACGCTCTCGCCGCCATCGGGCGCGGCCACGAAGTAGTCCACCTCGAACGCGAGGTGGAGGCGCGCGGGGCGACCGTGCGCAACTTCGGTCTGGTGTGGGTCTCGGGACGCAGCGCCAGCGAACTGGAACTCACACTGCGATCCCGGCAGCTGTGGGAGGAGATCGGCGGCAAGGTGCCGGGCGTGGGCTTCCGGCCCGCGGGCTCGATCACCCTGGTCCGCAGCGAGAACGAGCTCGCGGTCGCCGAGGCCGCCGTGGCGAACCGCTCGGCCGCCGAACGCGGCTTCGAACTGCTCGACCCCGAGCGGGTGCGCGCGCTCAACCCCGCGCTGCGCGGCAAATTCCTCGCGGGCCTGCACTGTTCGACCGATGCCGCCGTCGAGTCCCGGCAGGCGCTGCCCGCGCTGCGCCGCTACATGGAGGCGAGCGGGCGCTACAGCTTCTTCGCCGGCACCGAGGCCCGCACCGTCACCGGCACCACCGTGATCGACGACCGCGGCCGCCGCCACGAGGGCGACCTGGTGCTGGTCTGCCCGGGCGCGGCGCACACCGGCC
>NZ_JBIWPF010000307.1:0-1091 GCF_044768125.1 Streptomyces sp. NPDC101166 | reverse complement strand
CCAGCTCACCGTGCGTGCGTTCGCCAAACATCTGCAGGACCACATCCGTGAGCAAGGGTGGCAGACCTACGGCGAAGTGCACGTGGAGTTCGAGGCATCCCCTACGCTGCACACCGGACAGTTCAGGACGCGCGGCCGGGTGGATCCGGACGCGGGCAGGCGGGCCAGCCCGTCACCGGGACCTGAACGCCCACAACGACCCAACCCGCAACCAGGAGCTGGCCCCATGACGCAGAACTCAGGCTACGACCCCAGCCGTGAGCCCGCGGAGTCCGATCCGCGGAACCGCGGGTACGCACCCCCGCCTGCGGGCCGGCCCGGTCAGCAGGGGTACGGCGAGTACGGCTACGGCCAGTCCGAGCAGGGCTACGGCGAGTACCAGAACGGCTACGACTACCAGCAGCAGGGCGGCGGCTACGGCGCCCAGCAGCAGGGCGGGTACGCCGAGCAGGGCTACGGCCAGCAGCAGGCGGGCTACGGCGCGCCCGATCAGGCCTACGGTCAGCAGCAGGGCTATGCCGACCAGCAGGGCTATGGCCAGCAGCAGGGCTACGAGCAGGGCTACGGCGACCAGCAGGGCTACGGCCAGCAGCAGGGCTACGCCGACCCGGGCTACGGCCAGCAGCAGGGCTACGGCCAGCAGGGGTACGAGCAGGGCGGCGGCTACGGCGGCCAGCAGCAGGGCGGGTACGCCGACCAGGGCTACGGCGGGCAGCAGCAGGGTTATGCCGACCAGGGCTACGGCGGGCAGCAGCAGGGCTACGAGCAGGGTTACGGCGACCAGCAGGGCTACGGTCAGCAGGGCTATGACCAGCAGCAGGCGGGTTACGGCGCGGCTCCCGCGCGGGGCGCCTCGGGCTACTCGGCGACGCTGCAGCTGGACGACGGCTCCGGCCGCACCTACCAGCTGCGCGAGGGCAGCAACATCATCGGTCGTGGGCAGGACGCGCACTTCCGGCTGCCGGATACCGGAGTTTCCCGGCGGCACATCGAGGTTCGCTGGGACGGTCAGACCGCGATGCTCTCGGACCTCGGTTCGACCAATGGCACGCTGGTCAACGGGTCTCCCGTCCAGGATTGGCAGCTGGCCG
>NZ_JBIWPF010000306.1:0-1091 GCF_044768125.1 Streptomyces sp. NPDC101166 | reverse complement strand
CTATTGGCCCCGTCGGCCGCGACCACCAGATCGAACTCCGCCGTGCTGGAATCAGTTTCCACAACACCGCTTTCGTGCACTGCCCGCACCGCTACGCCCGTGTGAATGCACTCGCTGGGCAGGGCATCCACCAGGAGAGCGATGAGATCTGATCGCGCGAGCAGAACCATTCCCGGATAGCCCATCGCGTCACTCAACCGAAAGCTCATCAGCGTGCGACCAGCCGCAGTCTGTATTTGCGCGGTCCGATCAGGTACCTGATGCTCACGGATCCGCTCCCCGAGTCCGAGGGCGTCGAGGGCAGCGATGCCGTTGACGGGCAACACGATCCCGGCCCCCGCCCGGCCGAATTCCGGCGCCTGCTCGAACACCGTGACGTGCCACCCGGCCTGCCGCAACGCGATGGCAGTCGCCAACCCGCCGACCCCGCCCCCGACGATTCCTGCGCGCCTCGTAGGTCCGTTCATCATCCCTCCCAATCCAGATCATCGTGCGGTGAATGCGTAGTCCATCGACGGGAGTGCCCGGCTCGCCACCAAGCCTCTGATTCAGTCGACGGCCGAAGTGGCGGAGTGTTTGCCGAGCTGGTCCAAGTAGGGCTGCTCGCCGTTGCACAGTTGGTGATCGCCGCCGGCAACCAGTCAACCGACGACGAGCACGTCCGAATCCCCGCCCCGACAACCCCTTTGATCCCCGTCCCGATACTTAACGCCGAACTGTATCGATAACAAGTTCCACTGTCTAGCGTTTCGTCGCTTCCGAAAGTTGTGTACAGCTGGAAGATTCGGGACAGTAGCTGCTTGCGCGATTGTGGAACGCGTTCTATCTTGAGGAAGCTGTTCGGGTGGGTTCAGGTGGTCCGGCCGGGTGTCGCAACACGACTTCGGGGGATTGACCGTCGCCCGGCGAGGACACCCGCGCTGACTTTTCGGGTTGTGCTCGCCGATTCGGCCGGAGCTTCGGGGGTGGGAAATCAGGTATGAGAGTCGTCTGCTGACCGTGCGGCAGCAAATTTTGGGTTAACAAGCGAGGCGCCGGATCGTAGCAGCGACCGACGCCGTCATGACCGTTTGTGGGTTATCGCAGCCCAG
>NZ_JBIWPF010000305.1:0-1091 GCF_044768125.1 Streptomyces sp. NPDC101166 | reverse complement strand
CTCACCGACGCCGTGCACCGCGACGAGGTGGCCCGCGCCCAGGCCGCGCTGCGCATCGAACAGGTCGAGACCACCATCTCCGAACAGTTCGGCGTCAGCCTCGACGACCTCATCGCCGAATACGGCCCCGACGTCCCCACGCCGCCCACCGCGCTGGAGATGATCGAGTACGAGCAGGCCCGCGAGCGCGGCGACACGGTCAGCGAACCGCAGCCCATGCCCTACGACCGCGCCACCCAGGAACGCCGCGCCAAGCGCGCCGAGAAGGACCTGGTCACCCTCGGCAAGGTGAATCCCCTTGCGCTGGAGGAGTTCGCGGCCCTCGAGGAGCGCTACACGTTCCTCAACACCCAGCTCGAGGACGTCAAGAAGGCCCGCCAGGACCTGCTCGACGTGGTCGCCGAGGTCGACGAGCGCATCCTGCAGGTCTTCACCGAGGCCTACGAGGACGTGGAACGCGAGTTCACCGGCGTCTTCGGCCGCCTGTTCCCCGGCGGTGAGGGGCGGCTGCTGCTCACCAATCCCGCGGACATGCTCACCACCGGCGTCGAGGTCGAGGCCCGCCCGCCGGGCAAGAAGGTCAAGCGGCTGTCGCTGCTCTCCGGTGGCGAGAAGTCCTTGGCCGCCGTCGCTTTCCTGGTGTCGATCTTCCGCGCCCGGCCCTCGCCGTTCTATGTGATGGACGAGGTCGAGGCCGCGCTGGACGACACCAACCTGCGCCGGCTCATCGGACTGTTCGAGCAGCTGCGGGAGAAGAGCCAGCTGATCGTGATCACCCACCAGAAGCCGACCATGGAGATCGCCGACGCCCTCTACGGCGTCAGCATGCGCGGTGACGGCATCACGCAGGTGATCTCGCAGCGGATGCGCGGGGAGAACCTGGTCGGCGCGACGTCGTAGATTCGCTACGGTGTCCCGCTCAGCGGGAATTCATCCCGATGTCGGAGTGAAACACCTGCGCGTCCCATTGCGTTGCCGCTAGCGTCCGGCCCCATGAAGCGCTCCATTGCCGTCCTGGCCGCCGGACTCTCCGTCGGACTCGCCGCTCCGCTCCCGATCGCCCTCGCCGACACCGGATCCGCCGGGTCCGG
>NZ_JBIWPF010000304.1:0-1091 GCF_044768125.1 Streptomyces sp. NPDC101166 | reverse complement strand
CCTGGTCCTCGAACACTCCGGCCTCACCCGCCAACAGCTGCCCACCGCCACCGCCGTCCCCGCCACCGGAGCCCTCGGCGTGGTCACCGGCTTCTTCCGCAATCTGGCCGAACTCCCCGCCGACGATATCGCCCGCGCGGTCACCGTATTCGGCGGTGACGCCGCCGGGATGATGGCCTCGGCCCTGCTGCTGTCCACCGGTACCGGCACGCCCGCCCCGTCGGATTCGCTCTACACCCGCCAGCAGGTTCTCGCCTACATCCGCAAGAACTTCACCAATCCGGACCTGACGGTCGACGAGATCGCCCACGCCTGCCTGCTCTCCCGCCGCACCCTCTACCGGGTGTGCGAGGGTTTCGGCGAGCCGGGCGCCCTGATCCGCCGGACCCGAATCGCTCACGCCCGCCGCCTGATTCGCGCCGATCGCGCCCGCTCGCTGGCCGCGGTCGCCGCCGCCTGCGGTTTCTCCACCGACCGCCACTTCTACCGCGCCTTCCGCGAGGAGACCGGTCTGACCCCCGGCCAGTTCCGCGACCAGCTGGGCCCGGCGCGCTAGCCGCGGTCGGAACTACCGCGGTTCAGAGCTGGTAGCCGTCGATATCGAGATCGGCGGGGGACTCGCCGCCCGCGCGGGTGAAGGCGGTGAGCGCGTGAATCAGCCCGGAGCGGTCGGCGTCGGGCATCCGCTCGACGACCGCGGCCAGTTCACGGCGCCGGTGGCTGGTCACCGCGTCCACGACTTCGCTTCCGTGCGGGGTCAATTCGATGATGAGCTCCCGGCGCGAGTCCGGATTGGGTTTGCGGTCCACCAGACCCGCGCTCACCAGCCGGTCCACCATGCGCGCGGCCGTGGACGGCTGCACATTCAGCGTGGTGGGGTCCCCTCCAGAGTCGTGACCGGGATTCCGGCGTGTGACCACTGTGCGAGGACCCACCAACGGGGCGCCAATGACGGACCAACGGCCGCGATCAGCGGCGGCGGCTCAGCCTCCGCGCCGCCAGCAGCAGCGCCACGACCAGGAAGACGCCGCCGACGATGAGCACGGTCCGCAGGTCCTGGTGGTCACCCGAACCGGTGTCCGACTCCGGAG
>NZ_JBIWPF010000303.1:0-1089 GCF_044768125.1 Streptomyces sp. NPDC101166 | reverse complement strand
GTGTCGCCCGCGCGCGCTCACGCCCAATTAGAAGACCGACTGGCATCGTTCACGAACGACGGGGGGATCACGGGGGCTCCGAGGTGCTGCCCCACCTCGAAATGCAGCCCAATAAACGGAATATGCGACATGCCGTTTATTCAGAATGCTCGTTCGGCGACGCACGCAACGGAATCTTTTCGCGATCACGCGAATTCTCGAAGGGTGCGCATCTGCTTTCGACATAGGAGGGGCAAAGCTATGACACGGGATCAAGTCGCCCAAGCGATTATCGCGGAGGGGCAGCGACGCGGAATCAGTCAGCGCGGCATCGTGATCGCACTGGCGACGGGGCTGGTCGAGTCCAACTTGACGATCTACGCGAATCCGGCGGTGCCGGAGTCCATGCAGATCGAACACGATGCCGTGGGAACCGACGGCTTCTCGGTGGGCGTGTTCCAGCAACAAATCCGGCAGGGCGACAACGGCGAGTACTGGTGGGCGGATTGCGCGACGTGTATGAACCCGACCACGTCGGCAGGGCTGTTCTACGAGCGGCTCGCGAGGCTGGACTACAACGGTCCGGATTCACCCGGTTCGTATGCACAAGAAGTGCAGCGGTCGGCGTTCCCCGATCGGTACGACGAACGCATGTCCGAAGCCCAGGAGATCTATGACCGGCTGGCTTCGGTATCGCCGGGTGGGGAACCGACGGAGAAGGAACTCCCCTACGACAGGTCGATCGTCCCGCAGGAGCGGTTCTTCTGGTGCGGTCCCGCGGCGACCCAGATCGTCTGCAATTCGTGCGGGGTGAATCTCTCCGAGCAATACTTGGCCACCGAGATCGGAACCACCGAGAATGGGACCGACTACGTCGGTTTGATCACTCCGGTGCTGAACAGGATTCTTCCCGCCGCGAAGTATGTCGACACCTATCTGCACGACGACCCGCCGACCGGCGCGCAGAAGGATCGGCTGTGGAAGGACATCGTCAATTCGATCGACGCCGGCTTCGGTGTGGTCGCGAATATCGATGCCCCGCCGAACAATTACCCGCAAGGCGTCAAGGGTTCGGTATCGCCCGTCTACGGCGGCGGTGAAGTCTTCCAC
>NZ_JBIWPF010000302.1:0-1085 GCF_044768125.1 Streptomyces sp. NPDC101166 | reverse complement strand
ACCTCGACCGGTGGGCTGCCCACGCTCCGCTCGCTCACCGAGACCCAGCGGTCGGTGCTGATCGCGCTCTGCCGCCCCCTGCGCGGCAATGACGGCTTCGCCTCGCCCGCCTCGAATCAGCAGATCGCGGCCGAACTCTTCCTCAGCGTCGACGCCATCAAGACCCACCTGCGCGCCCTGTTCGCCAAGTTCGGCGTCGAGGACCTGCCGCAGAACCAGAAGCGCGTCCGCCTCGCCAACCTGGCCATGCAATCCGGCGTCGTCTCGGAGCGCGATCTCTGACCTTGGACCCGCGCGCATGGGGGTGAGCTTCTGAGCCATGGGTTTCCGGGGCCGCGGACTGTTGACTGGATGTAGTTGATCGCCCGGGAGTCCGGGTGGCGGATCCAGTCAGGAGAGATCGATGTTCGCACTTCGCACGGCCGCGCTGGTGGCGGCGACGCTGACCACCGGTCTCACCGCCGGCATCTTCTTCGCCTACGCGACCTCGGTGATGACGGCGCTGGGCCAGTCCGACGACCGCACCTTCGTCGACATCATGCAGAAGATCAATGTGGTCATCATCAACCCGCCGTTCATGCTCGCCTTCATGGGTTCGGTCGGCTTCACCGTGCTGGCCGCGGCCCTGCACCTGGGCAAGGACACCCGCACCACGCTGATCTGGGTCGGCGTCGCGCTGGCGCTCAATGTGATCGCCTTCGCGGTGACCTCCGGCCTGAACGTGCCGCTCAACAACCAGCTGGCCAATGCCGGTGATGTCGCTCAGATCCCGGATCTGGCGGCGGTGCGGTCCCAGTTCGAAAGCTCCTGGGTGGCTTGGAACGTCGTGCGCGCGGTGATCCACACCCTCGCCTTCCTGGTGCTGACGGGTGCGCTGTTCGTGGCGGGCATGCAGCACGCCAAGGCGGATCAGAAGGCGGTGTCGGCTCCGGTCGCGGCCTCGGCTCCGATGTACCCGCAGTACGCCCCGCAGCCCGGATTCCCTTCCGCCCGGCAGTAATTCAGCACGCTTTTCCGGCGGTGGCCGGGACCTTATGTGCGGCAACACAAGCCGCCTGCGGGTCCCGGCCATCGCCGTTTTCCTG
>NZ_JBIWPF010000301.1:0-1094 GCF_044768125.1 Streptomyces sp. NPDC101166 | reverse complement strand
AGAAGGCCGACAGGCGTTCGATGTCGTAGCGGAAGTCCTCGGCCACCTCGTGGAAATGGGTGTACGGCAGGACGGTCGCGGCCGCGAAATAGTTGGCCAGGCCCAATTTCGCCAGCACGATCGACTCCTGGCTGGAGAAATTGCCCTCGGCCACCAGCTTTTCGATGAGGTCGCCGCATTCCAGATAGCCGAGTTCGGCGGCGAGTTTGAAGACGCGCTGGCCGCCGGAGAGATGGGGGGCGATTTCGAGGCGGCGGGCGATCGGATCGAAGCGGTGCAGGACGCCGTCGCCGAGGTCGATGCGTTCGACGATCTGGACGCCGTGGGCGTCGGCGAGGCGGCGCGGGATCTCACGTTTCAGATCGCCGCCGTGGAAACGCATGCGATGCGTGAGTTCCTCCGCGGCGGTGTCCAATTCGTGAATGTAGTTCTGGCGCTGATAGAAGTAGTCGCGGACTTCCTCGTGCGGTTTCGAGATGGCGGCCGAACCGCTGCCGTCGGCGAACCGGTCCTCGGTGGCCGCGGCCAGCTGGGCGGTGGTGTTCCGATAGCGGCGGTGCATGTTCACCATGGCGCGCGCCAGACCCGGATGCGCGGACACCATTTCGGCGATCTCCTGTGCGTCGGCCTCCACCCCGAGTTCCTGATCCATCACGACCTCCTGGAGTTCGGCGATGAGCCGGGTGTCGTCCTGGGAGGAGAAGAAGCCGGCGTCGACGCCGAAGACTTCGCTGATGCGCAGCAATACCGGTACGGTGAGCGGGCGCACGTCGTGTTCGATCTGATTGAGATAGCTAGCCGAGATCTCGAGCTTCTTGGCCAGCGAGACCTGACTCAAACCGCGCTCGGTGCGCAGCTGCCGCAGCCGCGCTCCGACGTAAGTCTTGGCCATGCGCCCAGTTTATTGGCGAATTCACATCCCTGCCAATCGCAGGATTAGCAGACCCGCTGAGCTGTGCATCACACCGATGTCGGTAGCCCGGGATACCGTCGGGAAATGCTCTTGTCCGAAGTGGTCGAAGCGTCAGCTGCCGTGCGGGCGACATCGTCCCGCAAGAACAAGATCAATATCTTCGCCGAGCTGCTGAAACGGG
>NZ_JBIWPF010000300.1:0-1094 GCF_044768125.1 Streptomyces sp. NPDC101166 | reverse complement strand
CATGTCGGTCCCCGGTTTCCCGAACCTGTTCCTCATGTACGGCCCCAACACCAATGTCGGTTCCGGCTCCATCATCTACATGCTGGAGTCCCAGTCCCGCTACATCCGCCAGGCCATCTCCTATTTGTCCCGCCGCCCCGGCCGCTACCTGGCCGCCACCCCCGAGGCGGAACAGTCCTGGGACGACTGGCTGCAGCGCCGCCTGAAGGACACCCCCTGGAACTTCTGCTCCAGCTGGTACCGCAACGCCTCGGGCCGCATCACCAACAACTGGCCCGGCGCCACCCTCCTGTTCCGCTGGAAAACAACCAGATTCACCCCCGCCGACTACCTCGAATCCGAGGCCTCCCGCCGCTGACCCAGCGGATGCGACCCCCGAGCCCCCAACCAGGTAGACTGCCGACGACCCGGCCTCGGCCGGGCGGTCAGCCCTCGTAGCTCAGGGGATAGAGCACCGCTCTCCTAAAGCGGGTGTCGCAGGTTCGAATCCTGCCGAGGGCACAGCTGGGAATAATCATTTCCGCAGGTCAGCCGTGTTCCCCTCATCGTAGGGGAAGCAGATCGAACGCAAAACCCCAGGTCTCATGTCTTAGGTTCGAACCATAGGGGTTGCTGCCAGCTAGCACTCCAGCTCAGAGCGCTTTTTCGAGGTCACAGCAGCCGGTCCGAACCATGTGGCCGACGGTAGATGAGTGCGTTGTGGAATCGATGCGAATGCAACGCGTTCTAGTATTCGATGGTGGCGGTAGCGCATCTGGGATCCATCACCGCCGACTGCGACGATCCGACCACCTTTGCAACCTTTTGGGCAGAATTGCTGGGTGGCGTGATCGCAACCGGCACAGAGAAATTCGTGAGCGTCATGCTCCCCACCTGGTGCTCACAGCTATCCGCGTGCCGAACTACGGTGCACCGTCCTGGCCGGATGAGGGCATTCCCTCGCAAATTCATCTGGATTTCGCGGCGCCCGATCTCGACGGGGCTCAGGAGCGGGCCGACGGGATCGGTGCCCGACTTGCTGACCATCAGCCTGCACCCAGCAAGTGCCGAGTTCCCTTCGACCCGGCCGGGCATCCCTTCTGCCTATCACTCGC
>NZ_JBIWPF010000299.1:0-1095 GCF_044768125.1 Streptomyces sp. NPDC101166 | reverse complement strand
GATCATGACAGATTCGAATGCCCAAACAGGGCAAATGGACGCTTGGTGATTCCGAAGCCGGTCTCCGGATACCGCCGGATCCGCCCCGTGACGGCCCGGTCGTCGAGGATCACCCAGAACATGTCCTCGAAGGGCAACTCGTCGACGTATCGTTCCAGCGTGATACCCAGGCGCACACCGGAATCCGCGCACACGAACCGATTCCGCTCGTAGGGTTGGGCCGGATCCACCGACAGCCAACCGGCTCCGGCCTTGGCGACCGCCCACACCGCCAGCACCCATTCCGGCGAGCACGGCATACCGACCGCGAGCACCGCGTCGGGCACGACCCGCAATTCGATGAGCAAGTGCGCCAGCTGATTCGAGCGCCGATCCAGCTCACGGTAGGTGGTCCGGTGGTCGCTCCGCGATCCCTGCATACGCCCGGCTCCTCCAGGATGCTCTGCCGACGCCCCGGAACATCACCAGCTACCGACCGCGGAGCCTGCGCTGACGAGGCGAAAGTCCAGCCATAAGACAAGGTCCGGACCATTTTGACAGAGCCCGTCAACGAGGGGGCAACATTAGAGCAACCCATCGCGTGTCGGCCGGTGGACCACTCGGGCCCACTCCGGATCGGAGGAGTCTCCCGTGCCGGGCGTCGCCGCCCGGCATCCGGCCCGGCCACCGCGGAAACCACTGACGCGGAACGCATTCCGGTCGCTCTCCGCGGAGGCCGGCACCCGGGTCAGGTCAGCTTCAGGCTGCGGCCGATGATCTCCTTCATGATCTCGGTGGTGCCGCCGTAGATGGTCTGGATGCGGGCGTCCATGTAGGCCTTGGCGATCGGGTACTCGCGCATGTAGCCGTAGCCGCCGTGCAGCTGCAGGCAGCGGTTGATCAGGTCGAGCTGCTCCTCGGTGGACCACCACTTGGCCATGGCGGCCTCCTCGACGCTCAACTTGCGATTGTTGAGCAGTTCGATGCAGCGGTCGACGAAGACCCGGACCGCGGTGGTCTTGGTGGCCAGCTCGGCGAGCACGAAACGGGTGTTCTGCAGTGCGCCAATCGGTTTGCCGAAAGCCTTGCGGTCGCGCACATACTGGCAGGTCAGCT
>NZ_JBIWPF010000298.1:0-1095 GCF_044768125.1 Streptomyces sp. NPDC101166 | reverse complement strand
CTCCGGCCGACTCCGAGGACAGCAGCTACGTCGGCACCGACCGCGCCACCGGCAAGACCGTGTGGACCGCCTCCCGCGTCGACCTCGCCTTCGGCTCCAACTCGCAGCTGCGGGCCCTGGCCGAGGTGTACGCCGAGGACGACTCCAAGGAGAAGTTCGCCAAGGACTTCGTCGCGGCCTGGACGAAGGTCATGGAACTGGACCGCTTCGACCTCGCCTGAGGTTGATCCGGCCGGTGTGACCGGTTGAGACGATGCCCCCGAACCGTCCGGTTCGGGGGCATCGCGCGTCTCGGGGATCGCTCAGTCGACGATCTCGGTGCGGACGCGGCCGATGAAACGGCGCGCGACATCGGTGCCCTCGTGGTTGTAGGCGTTCATCAGATCGGTGAGTTCATCGACCAGGACGCGCAGGGCCGCGGAGTCGAATCCGTCTGCGTCGGTGGCCCACTCGCGGGGAACAGCGCCG
This sequence comes from Streptomyces sp. NPDC101166, assembly GCF_044768125.1. NCBI lineage: Bacteria > Bacillati > Actinomycetota > Actinomycetes > Kitasatosporales > Streptomycetaceae > Streptomyces > Streptomyces sp. NPDC101166. The sequence continues at coordinate 627 of NZ_JBIWPF010000298.1, read as the reverse complement.
ACGGTGATCAGAATGCCCGCCTCGGCGGGGGCTTCCACCGAGTAGGTGAGCTGGTCCGGAGCATCGTGCACGGCGTTCAGCACCGCGATGTCCTCGGTGATCATCTCCGCGATGCGCGACAGGCTCGCGTGCCGACCAGGACGCGCGTGGCGCGCACCGTAACTGCGCTCCCCCGGGCGTGCGGCGGACCGACCGGTCTTGGCCAGTATCCGATCCAGCATGCGTTGCGCGGCCGCGCGTTCGGCCGCACCGGTGCGCGGATGCTCGATCAGACTGCGCAGCCGCTGGATTCGGCCGATCGTTCCCGTGGGCATGCCCTCCCCTTTCGCCGTGGAACTTCGATCATGCCAGCGGGCCCGCCCTGTCGTGGCCGGGGTTGTCGGCCACGATCTTTCGAGTGGACAGTAACGCATACGCATGTCTGCATGTGACTATAGATCTTTTGCCGACATATCGGTGACATACAAGTGAAACCTGTTCTATCGTGGTGGAGTGGATGTCACATACGAGAACACCCGACGCGAAATCGCCACGGACAAAGGCGTTCTGCGCTACCACGAAGCCGGAGACGGCCCTCCCCTACTGCTGCTCCACGGATCCGGGATCGGCGTCAACGGGTGGCGGAAC
>NZ_JBIWPF010000297.1:0-1098 GCF_044768125.1 Streptomyces sp. NPDC101166 | reverse complement strand
CTGTTCGTCCTCGACGCCATGATCGGTCAGGACGAACAGGGTCTCGTCGGGGTTGACGGCGTCGCGGATGCCCGCGGCCTGCCGCATGAGCTCCTCGTCGATGCCGAGGCGACCGGCGGTGTCGACGATGACCACGTCGTACTGCTTGGCCTTGGCCTCCTCGATACCGGCGCGCGCGACGTCGACCGGATCGGACGCCGAGACGCCCAGCGGGTTCTCGCCGCCGCCGATGGAGGTGCCCGGGTGCGGCGCGAAGACCGGCACCCCGGCCCGCTCGCCGACCACCTGCAGCTGGGTGACCGCGCCCGGACGCTGAAGGTCACACGCGACCAGCAGCGGCGTATGACCCTGCCCCTTCAGGTGTTTGGCGAGCTTGCCCGCGAGGGTGGTCTTACCGGCACCCTGCAGACCGGCCAGCATGATGACCGTGGGCGGGTTCTTGGCCAGGCGCAGCCGCCGGGTCTCGCCGCCGAGGATCTTGATGAGCTCGTCGTTGACGATCTTGACGATCTGCTGCGCGGGATTCAGCGCCGCGGAGACCTCCGCGCCCTTGGCGCGCTCCTTGACATTGGCGATGAAGCCGCGCACCACGGGCAGCGCGACGTCGGCCTCGAGCAGCGCCAGGCGGATCTCACGAGCGGTCGCGTCGATGTCCGCCGGCGACAGGCGTCCCTTGCCACGCAGATCCTTGAGGGCACCGGCCAACCGGTCGGAAAGGGATTCGAACACCGATGCTCCTGATCTCGAGGGACGTTCACTCGAGATACCAGGGTAGTGGTTATTCGAGCGACCGCGGGCGGGGGCCGGGGCGGTGCAGGTCGTGCTTCTCGATGGCAACCATGCCGACCGCCTCGCGGGCGGTGAGGCCCAGCTCCAGGGCGAGCCCGTCGAGGATCGCCCAGCCGGCGTCCGACGGGCTCTCGTCGGTGACAGCGGAGGCGATGGTCATGGCGGTCACGGCCTGCTGCCCGGTGAGGGTCCGGCCGGGCAGCCAGGAGACCACCCAGCGGTCGCCACCGACACAGCGGGCGATGTGCGCGGTCAGATCGCTTGTCATCATCGACGCGGAAACGACTTCGATTGCCACCGACTCACTCC
>NZ_JBIWPF010000296.1:569-1099 GCF_044768125.1 Streptomyces sp. NPDC101166 | reverse complement strand
CATGTCGGTCCAGTTCTTCTCGACGTACTCGACGCATGCGGCGCGGGAGTCCTCGCCGAACACGACTCGCCAACCCGCCGGAACCTCGGCGAAGGCCGGCCAGAGGGAGTGCTGTTCCTCATCGTTGACCAGGACGAAGAACCGGCCGTCTTCGTCATCGAAGGGATTGGTGCTCATTTCACCTCACTGGATACTGGCGCTGTGTACGGGTACGTAGACGGATCGTCCAGCCACCGCAGTGTTGGAACGAGCCCCCGACGTTGATTCGACCCTAGCAAGGCAGGCGTTACCGCTGGGCGGTTACCTGCACTTCGTTCAGGCCACGAAGAATTCGACAAGGATCTTATTGACGACCTCCGGTTGCTCCAGGTAGCCGAAGTGCCCGGCGTCGGGAACCTCCTGGTAGCGGGCACCCGGAATGATATCGGCGACCTCTCGCGCGAGGTAGGGCGGGATCATCCGATCGTCGGCGAAGCCCAGCGCCAGGCAGGGCACGGTGATGCCGCGATAGGCCGCGGTGCGGTCGAAAT
>NZ_JBIWPF010000296.1:0-559 GCF_044768125.1 Streptomyces sp. NPDC101166 | reverse complement strand
GCCTATCGCGGCATCACCGTGCCCTGCCTGGCGCTGGGCTTCGCCGACGATAGGCCGCGGTGCGGTCGAAATCGTGGTCCATGCGGCGCTGCGCCCGCACACCCGGGGTGACCGGGCCACCGGTGAATTCGAACAGGTCGAGCCAGTCGCGGGCGGCGTGCTGGTCGGCCAGCGAGGCCGGGGACAGGTTCATCAGGGCGGTCATGGCGGCCTCGTATTTGGCGGGCAGCCGCACGCCGGCGTCGTCGAGGTCGTGCTCGCCGTGTCCGAGAGTTTTCTGGAACTGGTCGAGCCGGGCGTGTCCCGCCATGAACACGGCCTTGCGGACCAGATCGGGGCGGGCGAGCGCCACTTCTTGTGCGACTCGCGAGCCCATCGACTGGCCGACCAGGAAGACCGGGCCCTCACCGAGGAATTCGATCAGGGCGACCGTGTCGCGGACCAGGTCCTCGATGGTGATCCCGGCGGGCGATTCGAAGGAGGGCGCGATGCCGCGGTTGTCGAACGTGCAGACCCGGTATCCGGCCGCGACCAGCGCGGGGACCTGGTGCAGTTCCCA
>NZ_JBIWPF010000295.1:0-1100 GCF_044768125.1 Streptomyces sp. NPDC101166 | reverse complement strand
CTGGACGGCGGTACGCGGGTGCGTGCGGATTCGATCGCGCCGGTGCTCGTGCTCCAAACCGAGTTCGAGGTGGTCGGTCTCATGCGCTCGATCGACTCCCGCCAGCCCGACTCCGACCGGTTCCGGCTCTGGGAACTGGCCGGCGCCGCGCACGCGGACTCCTACACTGTGGGCGCATCGTTCACCGACTCGGGGTCACTGACCGCAGAGGAACTGGCCGAGCGGATGGCGCCGCGACGCAATCCACTGGGCGTCGAATTCCCCGAGCCGATCAATTCCGGGCCACAACATCACTACGTCGTGCAGCGAGCCATCGCGGCGCTGTCCCAATGGGCCGATGGCGGACCCGCTCCGGCACAGGCCGATCGGCTCACGGTATCCGCCGGGGAACTGATGCTGGACGTCCATGGCAACGCGCTGGGCGGCGTCCGCACGCCGTGGCTGGACGTACCATTGGCGGTGCTGTCCGGGCTCGGACAGGAGGCCGGCGGCCCGGCGATCATGTTCGGCTGCACGCGACCACTCCCGGGGCCCCCTCCGGACGACTACCTCCCCGCATTCCGAGCGGCAACCGACAAGACGGTCGCAGCAGGCTTCCTGCTGGCCGAGGACGTACCGGAAATCCTCGCCACGGCAGCCGCGAATCACGCCTTGAGCACCAAGGACGCATCCCGGTAGCCACCACCGATCAGTTGGTGGTCACCGCGTGAGAAACTTTATGGCGTCGGTGAATTCGGAAGTGGTGCTCGCGTCGGTCACGCAGGTCGACGCTGGAGGTGCTGCTCCGACCTCGCATGGTTCGCGCAGGACCCAGTACGGTTCCTACTGGTCGACAGGAGCACCAGGCCCCCGCACGAATTGGGAAGTCGTAGTACCAGGCGCTGATGCGACCGGGGGCGATGCGAAGCACGCGACAGCCGAAGCGAGGACAGCCGCGTCGCTCGAGGCCGGGTCGATGGCGATCTCGTACTCGGTACTGTCCAGGACATCGACCATCACCACGACCGTGCCATTCGCATCGGTGGCGACGATGCGGCCATCGATCATCTGAACCAAACCGTCCGCGAACTGCTGGATTCCGGCCCAATCGAAGATGGCCG
>NZ_JBIWPF010000294.1:0-1100 GCF_044768125.1 Streptomyces sp. NPDC101166 | reverse complement strand
CAGCTGGGCCGCCATAGCTTCCGGATCACAGGGACGGTGGTGCAGGACCGCCTCGGAGAGCACCGCCGAGACGCGACACCCCTCCTCATCGAGTTTCTGCCGTCGGCGTGTGCCGAGCAGACTCAGGCCGAGCTCGACATCCAGCGGCGTCACGGCCGTGTCCGTCCCCTTGATCATCGCGCGCCGGTAATCAGGGGCCTGGAGCAGACCGGGAATGACAACGAGCTGATGCGTCGTCAGATCGTCGGTCGCCGACTCCAACAGCAGGTACTTCTCGAAATCCCGCGCGTACTGATCGCTGTAGCCCTGCCACCAACCTTTGCTCGCACCTGCGGCTTTGGCGATCTTCTCCTGAGTCTTGATGTCGGCCCACAAGGCCAGCGCGTGTGCGACCTGCTCGGGCTCGGCGGCGTAATAGTCGAGCAGGACGCGGATCTGCGGGGTCGAGACCTTCGATGGGAAACCGTCTTCCAAGCGCATGACCGTCGGAGGTGAGACATCGATCTGCTGTCCGGCTCTGGTCAGGCTGCGCGCGCCGCGCAGTTGACGCAGGAAGCCCCCGAAAGCCATGCGAACCGCGGTGACACCAGCCATTTCGTTAGCCTCGCTATTCGACAATCGATCACCGTGAAATGTTTCGTGTTGTAACACAGAGTAATTCGAGAAAGATTCGCCGTGAACGTTTCACGGAACTCGGATTCGATGTCTACTTATTCCTGAGCGCTCATCTCGGAAATCGGACACGACAACAGGGAGTCGTAATGCCTTGGGATGCTTGGGTTTTGTCGTTGATGACCGCTTTGGGTGGGTTGTCGATTGCGGTCTGCGTAATCGAGGACATCAGGAATTCCGGCAATTCGGAACGCAGGCGGGCGGGGAGACATCGTGCGCCGCGACGGCGGGTCAGGGGCTGAACCGTGCGGGCGATCAGTCATGAGGTGCCGGATTATCCGGTGCAGAATCTCGAGGTGGCGCGGAGCGGGCTCGAGGCGCATCGCGACTGCGGCAAGGAATGTGAGGCCAAGCGGTATTTCACAGCGCTGGTGCCGCATCTGGAAATGATCGCGCGGCGGCGGGCTGCTTCGGCGGGGTGGAATCTG
>NZ_JBIWPF010000293.1:0-1101 GCF_044768125.1 Streptomyces sp. NPDC101166 | reverse complement strand
CTAACTGTTCGCCAGGATCACGTACTGGGCGGCAGCACGCCGGCGCACGTCCTGCTCGTCATTACTCCAGACAAAAGCGACATGTCTGCCGAACGTCACGCCGCACTGGAACCGGAGGTTGGCGTCGCCGGCCCAGATCGCGTCCTTGGTCTCGAAGCAGCGTGCCGTGCCCAGCTTGGCGGGGGAGTCGATGTCGCGCTTGATGTACTCGGTTCGGTCGGACTTGATGGTCGCGGTGAGGAACGTCTGCGCGGCGTCCTCGTCGCGGGCGCGCAGCACATTGCTGTCATCGGTGGTCGCGCAGCGATCGATCCCGGCCTTCTCCGACAGCCGGTCCCGATGCGGTTGGGCGTTCTCGCACAGCGACGCCGCGCGGGGGCCGATGCTGCCGTACGTGGGGGAGATCAGCTGCTGGTCATTGGTGACGAAGGCCCGGTGCAGCATCTGATCCGGATCGCGGGTCTGCATGGTCAGCGAGGCGTCGACGACCATGCGCACGGTGTCCAGCAGCGGGGACTGGGCGGTGAACACCTGACCGACTCGCTGGGCGAGGGCGTCGGCGTCGACTCGCGTCATATCCAGCGCCGCGATGATCGAGGTGACGAAGGTGCGGTACGACCAGGTCGCGCCGATGGTCGGGGAGGTCGGCCGATAGTGCGCGTGCGCCTGGGCGAATCCGGGGATCGGGATCCGGACATTGTCGGGGCTGGCGGCGAAGTCGATCGCCTCCATGTCCGTGGCCGCGCGGGCGGCGGCGTCCGGGTTCGGATAGGACATGGTCAGGATCAGCAGCATGTTGCCCTCCGGCTTGCTGCTCCACTCGGTGAATCGCTTGGTGAGACCGACCACCCCGTAGGCGCTGATCATCCCGTACTTCTCCATCACGGGCTGGGTGAGCGGCGTGCTGGTCCCGGCGATCATGGTCGCGGCCCCGGCCGGACTCGTCTGCGCGGTCCCGTAGCGGTGATCGAGGGAGGTGTCGATCTGGAAGGGGTCGGGCATGCCCTCGGCGATCGCGCTCGCGGCGAGGGCCCGGCCCTCCTCCCCGGTGGGCGAGCCGGTGAACTTTCGTGGCGTGGTCGAGTAGTGGCCGACGTCGAG
>NZ_JBIWPF010000292.1:0-1101 GCF_044768125.1 Streptomyces sp. NPDC101166 | reverse complement strand
GACTGGACCGTCGACCTCTCCACCACCAAGTACGGCACCGACGCCGACCACATCCCCGCCGCCGGTTTCGCCCAGGAGGGCGTCGACTACTGCCCGAACAATGTGCGCACCAACATGTTTCTCTCCACCTCCGATCTCTCCGACGCCACCGCCGCGGCCACCGACATCGGCGCCCACGCCGCCCGCATCGGCTGGTCCACCCAATCCTCGTCGAAAGCGGGCACCCCCCAACCCCTGGACTCCGGCGACAACACCCTCCACGGCACATTCGTCGAGACCACCGGCACCCTCACCGCCCCCGCCGGCTGCGCTACCACGTTCTCGGTCTTCACGTACGCCGTGAGCGCCGGCCCCACCAGCGGCTCCCTGGTCCTGGTCATAGTCGCCGACACCGGCGTGGACCGCTCCGTCTCGGCCGATCTGGCCCGCCGAATCTTCGCCACTTTCCGCCTCCTTTAGCCCCCTGACCAGCCGATTTAACACCTGGACAACGGGTGCGCTAAGCTACTGCAGGTTCACTTCACGGGGTGTGGCGCAGCTTGGTAGCGCGCTTCGTTCGGGACGAAGAGGTCGCAGGTTCAAATCCTGTCACCCCGACTGTGTGGTTGAGACACAACTCGGCCCCCGGCTCTTACTAGAGTCGGGGGTTTTGTGTTTCCCGAGTTCAGACCGTGGACCCGCGATCGGGTCGGGTCACACCGCGGGTTCCTCGTACCGGATGCGATGCCCGGCGGCAATGGGGTTGATCTTGGCCGGGTCGAGGGCGCCCGCGGTGAACACGGTCGGCCCCGCCTCGATCAGATCCTCCAGATAGCACTCCCAGCCGCCCGGTGACGAGATCTGGATGAGCCTCGGCGGGAGGGCCGAGCCGCGGCGCAGCGCGTGCGGAATGCCATGTGGGAGTAGGACGAACATCCCGCCGGTGGCGTGCTCGACCCGGTCGTCGAATTCCACTTCGAGCGTGCCGTCCAGCACGTAGATGCATTCGTCGGCCACATGATGGGTGTGGCGGGGGATGTCGTGCGCGAGGGTGACTTCCAGGAGTGAGAAGCGGCCTTCGGTATCGGCGGTGGTGGCCTTCACGGCGAACGCGGGCGGCAG
>NZ_JBIWPF010000291.1:0-1103 GCF_044768125.1 Streptomyces sp. NPDC101166 | reverse complement strand
ACCGACATTCTCACCCTCGCCCAGCTGCGCCCGGCCATCGACGCCATGGCGTCCTCGGCGCACCGGCGGCTGAGCGCGGACGGGCGCGCGGCGCGCACGGTGGTGCTCAAGCTGAAGAAGACCGATATGAGCATCGTGACCCGATCCTCCACGCTGCCCTACGCCACCGAGGACCTGGTCACCCTGACCGCCGCCGCGCAGCGCTCGGCCCTGGACCCGGTCGAGATCGGTCCGATTCGCTTGGTGGGCGTGGGTTTCGCCGGGCTGTCGGAGATCCGGCAGGAATCGCTGTTCCCGGAACTGGATCAGACGGTGGACGCCGACGCGGTCGCCGAGGAGCCCACGCTGGCCGCGCCCGGCGGTCCGGATCCGCTGGTACCGCCCGCGACTCGCTCCTTCGCGATCGGAACCTGGTATCCGGGACTGGATGTCGAGCACCCCGATTTCGGCCACGGCTGGGTGCAGGGCGCGGGGCACGGGGTGGTGACGGTCCGCTTCGAGACCCGTTCCACCGGATCGGGTCCCACGCGCACCTTCGCCGCCGAGGATCCGGCTCTCACCAGGGCGGATCCACTGGGCAGCCTGCGCTGAAGGCGTTAAGACCCGAATGCGCGAATTATGAGGATTCGGCCTGAATATGCCGCGCCACCGCCCTCGGACGCGGTTTCCGCGACCGGGCGTTGGTAGTGTCGCCAGTCGGGCAGCGCCGCCGCGGTGTAGCTGTCACTTGTCGAACGGACCTACTCGAACGCAAAGGACGAGCAGTTGAAGCTTCAGAAGACTGGACGTATCGCGGTCGCCACCCTGGCTGTCGTGACCGTACTCGGGCTGTCGGCGTGTGGCAGCGGTGACAAGAAGGAGACCAAGCCCACCAAGGCCACCACCTCCAAGGTCACCGGCGCGCAGAACAACTACCCGGCGGCTCCGTCCGTGGCGGACCTGAATGCCCAGCTGCAGAAGGCGCTGGATCCGAGCATCCCGGACGCGCAGAAGCTGGACATGATGCAGGGCGCCAACGCCGACCCGGCCCTGCCCGGCCGCCTGGCCGAGGCCTACCGGCAGAACAACGCCACCATCACCGTCACCAATGTGACCGACCTCGG
>NZ_JBIWPF010000290.1:0-1104 GCF_044768125.1 Streptomyces sp. NPDC101166 | reverse complement strand
GGAATCCCAGCCCGGTCCGCACCGATAAGAACGGGTATGTGCGGGTCATCGCCACGCAGGTGAGCTATGAACGTCTGGTCCAGCGGGCATTCGGCTCGTGAGTCCATCACCGAGGAATCCGACCGGGCCGACGTACTGCGTCGATACCGAGCACTGCTCGCCCGGCTCGGAATGGAGCGTCTAGACCGGCCTGCTGCGCCGGAATAGGCCACGCATCACGGTTCGACGACCGTCGTGTGCGGTTCGGCTCATCCTCGGGTCCGACAGCACCTGAGCGACCGCTTCGCCGCGGTCGTTCAGCCGGATCGGTCCGGAGATCGCCAGGGGGTCGTCCCAGCTGCCCGGGTCACTGGTGGTGAGGAGTCCGTTCGCTGCGATCACGCGGAGGGCGGACGCCAGATCCGGACTGGGCGCTCGGATGATCCTGGCCAGAAGTACGGTGTTGCAGCCGGATTCGGACAGCAGGTCGAGGATCTCGACGACGTGGGGATGTGATGTCAGGTCGTCCAGCAGCACCGGGTCGTAGTGTTCGCCGCCGTACATCCCAACCATCTCCTCGCCGTCCGAAACGAGATCCGGACAGGAATCGGACGCTAGGCGCACAGGGTGGGGGTGACAGACGCCTTGACGCGGTGTTTGCGGTGCCGACCCGGCTATTGACGAGATCCGTACTGTGCGTGAGATGGGCAGCGTCGCGGGGCGGCTACAGACCCCCGGACCGCACATCTGGACAGGTCCGTGGCGCGATAATCAGTACATGGGCCATCGACTCGCTGACCTGAGCTCACGCGCCCGGCTGGCCGCCCCTGGTGAGGGCATCGGGCCGGACGAACTCGCGCTGGCCACGCGCAATCACGGCATCCCGCTCGAAGCGCTGCGCTACGACGTCACCCCGCCGGGGCTGCATTACGTGCTGGCCCATTACGACATTCCATATGTCGCGGTGGACGCGCCCTGGAAGCTCACCATCGCGGGCCGGGTGCAGCGCCGGTTGCGGTTGGATGTGGCTGCGCTGAAGGCGTTTGCGCAGGTCACCACGCGGGTGACGCTGGAGTGTGCGGGTAATGGCCGGGCCTTGCTCACCCCGCGTCCGGTCAGTCATCC
>NZ_JBIWPF010000289.1:0-1104 GCF_044768125.1 Streptomyces sp. NPDC101166 | reverse complement strand
CAGTTCCGCGCGCTGGTCTCGCGGCTCGAGGTCACCCAGACCGACGCCGCGCCCGCGGCCCGCGCCGAGGTGATCGACAAGGCGCAGACCCCGACCCAGCCCAGCGCCCCGCAGAAGAAGCGCTTCTACATCCTCGGCGTGCTGGCCGGGCTGATGCTGGGCCTGGGCGCGGCGGTGGTGCGCGACAAGCTCGACAAGCGGGTGCGCACGTCCACCGAGCTGGAAGGCATTCTCCCGGTGCCGATCCTGGGCATCGTGGACGACGGGCGGCCCGGCGCGGCCGGGGAGCTGCGGCGGCTGCGGACCCGGCTCACCGAGGATCCCGAACTGGTCAGCCTGCTGATGACCTCGCTGACCCCGCATTCGGAACCGGACGTGTCGATCGGCCTGGCCCGCACCTTCGCCGACACCGGCGCGCGGGTGGTGCTGGTCGACGCCGACACCACCGGGCACGGCTCCACCCGGCGCACGCCCGCGGCCGCGGCGGCCGGGCTCTCGGAACTGTTGCGCAGCAACGGGAATCCTTCGGCAGTGGTCATGCCCTGGCCCGAGGTGGGGATCAATGTGCTGCCGCTGGGCGGCGTGGATTTCCGCACCCCCGACCTGCTCGACTCGGAGCGGTTCGCCGACATCATGTCCAAGCTGCGCAGCGAGTTCGACCACATCGTCGTGGAGTGCGCGCCGGTCACCGCGGCGGCCGACGCCATCGCGCTGGCGCGGCGCTGTGACGGCACCATCGGCGTCATCGAACTCGGCCAGACCACCTCCAATCAGGTGCGCGGCGCGGTGGCCACCTTCGGCCTCGACAACAAGCGGATGATCGGGACCGTGGTGTTCTCGCGGCCGCACAAGAGCGTCGGCGAGCTGGTCCGGCATCCCCTCGATCTGGTGAAGCGGTGATCGAGGGCGGCGGGGGGACGGACCAGGCCGCCGCGGACGGCGAGGCGAATACCAGCAGCGGCGTGCGGCGTCGGCGCATGCTCATGGCCGGGCTGGGGGCCGCGGCCATCCTGCCGGTGGCGGCGGCGTGCTCGAGCGGGGATTCCGGGGACGGCACCGAGTTCCGGTCCCCGCAGGTCACCGATCAGCCATCGGCCCGCAATG
>NZ_JBIWPF010000288.1:0-1106 GCF_044768125.1 Streptomyces sp. NPDC101166 | reverse complement strand
AATTCCTGGCCCAGCCACACGGATTACGCCGGCGTGCCACCGAACAACCCCTGCTGGATCTGTTCACCCGGCACACCGAGGCGGTGGTCGCCACCTACGATCCGCCCGGAATCCGCCGGGCCGGCGACAGTCTCGTCTTCGGCCACATCTACGCGCCCGCGCTGCGCCGCCCGGCCGGGCCGGATCCACAGGCCGTGCCGGTCAACGAGCTGCTCGCGGCGCTCATCGCCGCCGAGGTCGAGTTCCGGGGTCCGCTCCGGCTGAGCCGCACCCAGAATCGGCTGCTCGCCGAGGCATACGAACGTCTGGGCCGTCCGCTGGTCCAGGCCGGACTGCCCGGCCATGCCGCCCTGGCCTATCGGCGCGCGGGCAGTCTGTACCGCATCGACGAGGACACCGACGCCGAGGACCGCTGCGGGCTCGCGCTGTCCCGCGCCCGGCGGCAGGCGCAGCCGCAGGCCTGGCGGCGGCTCGGCGGCCTGGTCCCGGATCTGGTCTGCGGCTACGGGTATCGGCCGTTCCGCATGCTGTGGTTCGTGGTGTTCCAGCTTCTGGTCTTCACCGGCGCGGTGGCGTTGCGCGCGGAGCAGCCGGTGGCCGTGACGGTGTACCAGGTGCTGATGAACTACCTCAACCCGCTCGGTATCGGCGACACCGATCACCTGCGGGTGGGCGGCCGGGCGGTGTTCGTCACCGAGGCGTACACCGGCGCGGTCACCATGTCGGTGTTCTTCGCCCTGTTGGTGCGTCGCTGGTTCCGGCTCTGAGAACAGTCCTCACCACTGCACGGTGCTGATCTTGGAGCTGCGCAGCGCCTCCAGGGTGGCCACCGCCAGCCGGTCGCGCAGGTGCCCGACCTGCGCGGTCCACTGCCGGGTGAAGCCGGGATCGGATTCCAGCCGGGTCCACAGTTCACGCAGCCGGGGCGGGGTGTGCGCGCCCGGCATCCACAGGTGCACCAGCTGTTCGAGCAGGGGAGCCAGTTCGCCGGTGGGATCACGTTCGAGCACGGGACGATTCGCGTCCGACAGCGCGGCGGCGAGGGTGGACAGCAGCCAGTCGTGCACGGCGAGGTCCTCGCAGAAGCGCTGCACCCCGGCCAGATC
>NZ_JBIWPF010000287.1:0-1107 GCF_044768125.1 Streptomyces sp. NPDC101166 | reverse complement strand
ATCTTCGCATGGCCGCTAGGCCGTATTTCTGGCCACCCAGGACCGCGGATCCACCCCCGGCATGCTGGCCCGGCCCGAGCCGATCAGGCGCTGTTCGCGTCGGGTGACCAGCTTGTACAGGGGGTAGCTGGGGCCGGTCATGGGGGCGTTGAGGGGGTTGCCGAGCAGGGGTGGGGTGATGTGGGCGGTGCGGACGGCTCGGGCCAGGGTGCGGAAGGCGACTTCTTCGCGGAGGCCCCAGGGGAGGTCGTACATGTCGCGGATGCGGGCGGGGAGGCTGCCCTGGACGAGGAGGGAGAAGCCGGAGAGGGCCTGCTGGGCGGGCATCGGGAGGGGGTGGGGGACGCGCTGGCCCATCAGGTAGGAGCCGACCAGTTTGGCCTCGTCGGTGAGGTGGGGTTCGGCGGAGGCCAGGTAGCCGTCGAAGTAGTCGCGGAATTCGCGGTAGGTGTAGGGGGCGGCGGCGCGCGGCATGCCGAACAGTTCGCCCCAGCGGACGTAGTCCTGGTAGAGGCCCTCGCGCTCGGTCGGGGTGAGGCGGCGGACCAGCAGATCGTGCATGACCTCGGCGGAGTCGAAGGTGAAGGCCATGGTCATGAACATCAGGTGCGGGTCGTTGGCGGAGTAGCGGGTGCCCGCCGGGTTCGCCGTGCCCGCGGACTCGGGCAGCGCGCCCTCGACCGGGGCGTGGCGCTTGCGGGTGAATTCCCGTGCGCGGTCGGCTTCTTCGCGGGTGCCCAGGGAGACGGCCTCGAACAGGCGGCCGGTGAGGGCCAGGCGGGTGTACGGGGTGGTCCGGTGCTGGGTGTTCTCGGCGGTCCCGACGTAGAGCAGCGGATGCACCGCGCCGATGACCAGCGCCCGCTGGCCGTAGGTGACTCCGACCGCGCGTTTGCGCATGACCCGCCGGATCATCGAGTCGTCGGAGAAGTAGCCACTCTGTGCAGGCATCGTTGCCTCCCGGTCCGGTGTGATGGCCGCCACCACATCTGGAAACAGAGTCCCCCAGATGACAGATTCTGGCAAGAGCTTCTGCCAGAATCGCTCCCGTGCCAGAATCGGTTCGTGACCGGGCAACGGACCTACGGCGGCGTCTCCGCCGACGAG
>NZ_JBIWPF010000286.1:0-1108 GCF_044768125.1 Streptomyces sp. NPDC101166 | reverse complement strand
CGGCAACCGCAATGGCGAGGGGCCGAATGTCATTGCGCTGCTGCTGGTCTCACTGCTGGGGCCGATCGCGGCCTCGCTGATCAAACTGGCCGTCTCCCGCTCCCGCGAATACCAGGCCGACCAGGACGGCGCGGAACTCACCGGCGACCCCCTGGCGCTCGCCTCGGCCCTGCGCAAACTGGAACGCGGCACCCAGGCCGCCCCGCTACCCCCCGAACCGCAGCTGACCGCCCAGTCCCACCTGATGATCGCCAACCCCTTCCGGGCCGGCGACAAGATGGCCCGCTGGTTCTCCACCCACCCCCCGATGGCGGACCGCATCGCCCGCCTCGAGGAGTTGGCCGGTGGAAACCGGAACTACTAGCTAGCGGTAGTTCACGAACTGCAGGGCGATATCGAAGTCGCCGCCCTTGAGCAGCGCGATGACGGCCTGGAGATCGTCACGGTTCTTGCTGCTGACGCGCAGCTCCTCGCCCTGGATCTGCGCCTTGACGCTCTTGGGGCCCTCGTCACGGATCTTCTTGGCGATCTTCTTCGCGTTCTCCGTGGTGATGCCCTGCACCAGGTTCCCTGTGATTTTGTACACCTTGCCGGAGGCCTGCGGATCGCCCGCGTCGAACGCCTTGAGCGAGATGTCGCGGCGGATCAGCTTCTCCTTGAACACGTCCAGAGCCGCCTTCACGCGGTCCTCGGACTCGGCGCTGAGGATGATCTTCTCCTCGCCCGACCATTCGATGCTCGCTCCGGTGCCGCGGAAGTCGTAGCGCTGGCTCAGCTCCTTGGCAGCCTGGTTCAGGGCGTTGTCCACCTCCTGGCGATCGATCTTGCTGACCACATCGAACGACGAATCCGCCACACTCTTCTCCTGTCCGAGATCGGATATTCGGGATGTTCCAACGCCGACGCTAGCCGCTCCGGCATGGCTGTATCCAGCCGGTTTGCATTCCGGGCGTGGGTTCAGGGTATTCTGCTGAAGCGCTGGAAGGCGTACCCTGGCGGATTGCCCGAGCGGCCAAAGGGAGCTGACTGTAAATCAGCCGCGTAATGCTTCGGAGGTTCAAATCCTTCATCCGCCACAGCTGGAGCCCCTCAGACGAGAGTCTGAGGG
>NZ_JBIWPF010000285.1:0-1109 GCF_044768125.1 Streptomyces sp. NPDC101166 | reverse complement strand
AAACTCGCTACGGCGAGTTGCGGCTGCTGCAGATCGAAGAACTCCAGCCGGCCTGCCAAGAGACTGGTTTCGGCAACCGCGCGCGCCATCAACCTCTGGCCAGACCCCGGAACCTGTTCCAGCAGATCCCATCCCAGCGCGGAGTGCGTGGCCACCAACTGCTGTAGACGGTCAGCGGGCACCGACCAATACATGCGGCGGTACGCGGCCGCCGCGGACATGAAGTCCGATGCCACCGACTGAGGCAGCGTCCCCGGTACCGCGCCCGCATGTCGGGATGCCCAGGTCTCCCGGTTTCCGATCGCCTGCGGGCGAGACGATTCGGAGCCGGATCTGCGGGATGAGGTGAAGCCCAGCTCGGCGATCGGCCGATTGAACAAGGCCTGCAGGGCCTGAGCGTGGTCGGCCTGCGGCCATGGCGGTGCGTCCGATTCCCATCGCCCGATGGTCTTCTTGGTCACCGCGATGCGCAGGCCGATGCTCCGAGCGGTTTCGTTGAGGGCCTTCGCCAGATCCTCCTGGGATCGGTAGCCAAGACTCAAGCGCGCCAGGCGAAGTGGGGAGGTCATGCCGCACCATCTTACGCCCGCACTTGGGAGTCTTTGTCCTCTTGGAGACAGAAAATGTCTTTGCAATGTCCCCTCGAATGACGTGTTTTGGGACATTGACCAGTGACATTCTGGGAATCAGCTTCCGAACCCGGGAGCTACGCATCGAAGCTCGGGAGGGGACCTTCCGTGAACACGACAGAAGCCAGGGTGATGCGCGTGCTCGCAGCCGGCGGCCCGCTCACGATGAACCAGATCGCACGCTCCGCGGGCATATCCGTCCGCAGCGCTCAGACCGGCATCAGATCGCTTGCCGCCAAAGGCTTCACCTACGGCACCATGGGCAAACGCGGCAACGCGTGGATGCTGACGTCCACAGGATCACGCTTCGCGATCAGCAGGCGCGGTCGCGCACTACTCGACACTCCGGAACCAGGCCAGAGGGCAACCGCCGCCCGGACTGGACCCGCCGCGAGCGAGGCCATGCCGTGACTATCGAGGACATCTTGGCGCTACTGCACGAAGGCGACCATGCCGGGTGGGTTTGCTACCAGGACGGGT
>NZ_JBIWPF010000284.1:0-1110 GCF_044768125.1 Streptomyces sp. NPDC101166 | reverse complement strand
CTGCTGCGCACCGGTCGCCCGTCGAGCGAGCAGGTGATCACCCGGTACCGCCCGTCCGCGGTCCCGAACACCCGGTTCGGGATGCCGAGCTCGAACGGATACACCCCGTCGAGCGCCAGCACCACCACGGTATGCGGCCGAGCAACCTCCGACTCCATGGCACGATCCTATCGAATAATGGCGATCATGCCATTTACTGGATCGGCTCCTTTCGGCATGCTGAGGGCATGAGCGACAAGGGCTACACCCTCCCCACCACCATGACGGCCATCGGACAGGACGTGCTCGGCGGTCCCGAGGTCCTGCACGAGGTGAAAGTGCCGGTGCCGCAGCCCGGTCCGAGCGAGCTGCTGGTCCGGGTTCGCGCCACCGCGTTGAACCCGACCGACTGGGCGCACCGCGCCCGCGCGGGCCTGTTCCTGCCCGCACCCCCGTACGTGCTGGGCTGGGACGTCTCGGGCGAGGTCGTCGCCACCGGCGTCGGCGTCACCCTGTTCGAGCCCGGTGACGAAGTGTTCGGCATGCTGCCGTACCCGCACGGGCACGGCGCCGCGGCCGAATTCGTCACCGCACCGGCCCGCGCCTTCGCCCGCAAGCCCGCCAATCTGGGGCACCCGGAGGCCGCCGCGATCCCGCTGGCCGCCCTGACCGCCTACCAAGCCCTGGTCGACACCGCGAACGTCGTGGCCGGGCAGCGGGTCCTGATCCACGCCGCCGCCGGGGGCGTGGGCCACTTCGCCGTACAGATCGCCAAGGCCCGCGGCGCGTACGTGATCGGCACCGCCGGCTCCGCCAATCACGATTTCCTGCGGAGCATCGGCGCGGACGAGGTACTCGACTACCGCACCACCGATTTCGCCGAGACGCTGCGTGATATCGACATGGTTCTCGACCCCATCGACGCCGACCACGCGCTGCGCTCACTGCGGACGCTGCGCCCCGGCGGCCTCCTGGTCACGCTGCGCGCCTTGGGCGCCGACCACGTGAAGGCCGCGGCCGAGGAGCTCGGCGTCCGGGCCGCGGTCATGCTCGTCGAGGCCGATCACACGGGCATGGACGCGCTGCGCGAGCTCGCCGAGACCGGTGCGTTGCGGCCCACCCTCGCGGGAG
>NZ_JBIWPF010000283.1:0-1110 GCF_044768125.1 Streptomyces sp. NPDC101166 | reverse complement strand
AGAACCGGGCTCGCTCCACGGTTTCGGTCAGTGGCACTCGGTCGCCGGACACCCCTGGCCCGACGGCACGCACACACCGTCACCGTTCCACTGACCGAAACCAGCACTGAAGCAGCGGTATTCGCGGGCAGCCTGGCGGGACCTCTACCGCGTTCGACGAAGAAGGCACAATGTCAACAACTTCCACTGTCGGCACGTCCGACGTGCCGGGACCGGATACCGGCCGCCTCGACGATGCGTCGCGGCTTCGGGTCTTCACGGTGCTGGCGGTCATCGTCCTCTACACCGAGGTCGCACCGATTCAGTTCACGATGGTGTCGGCCGCTCTGCAGAAGATCGCGCCCTCGTTTCCCGCGGCGGGGCCGAATATCACCTGGTCGCTGATCGTGTTCGGGCTCATCGGGGCATCGGCGTCACCGGTGATCGGCAAGCTCAGCGACATCTACGGCAAGAAGCGGATCTTTCTGATCTGCGGAGTCGTGTTCGCCGCCGGATGCCTGATCTCCGCGACCACGACCAGTTGGCCGCTGTTCCTGGCCGGACGCTGCCTGCAATCGACCGCGGCCGGCATGGCGATCGTCGCTTACGGGCTGATCCGAGATCTCATGCCCCACAAGTACGTTCCGATCGGACTCGGAATCTCGGCGACCGGACTCGGCTTCTCGGCCGCCGTCGCGCCGATCCTGGCCGGGTACCTGGTCGACCAGCACAGCTGGCGAGCGATGTTCTGGGTGCTGCTCATCTTCGTGGTCGTCATGACGCCACTGGTGGCGCTGGTCGTCCCCGAGTCGAAACTGCGCGTGCGCAGCAAGGTCGACTTCGCCGGAGCCGTACTGCTTTCCGGCGGCGTGGCCATGGTGCTGCTGTTCGTGTCCAAGGGAAACGGCTGGGGGTGGTCCAAGCCCACCACCGTGGCGTGGCTGATCGCCGGTGTGGTGGCCTTGGCGCTGTTCGTGATCGTCGAGCTGCGCTCGCGTGTCCCGCTCATGGACATGCGGCTGCTCTTCGCGCCGCGGGTCAGCATGGTGCTCTTGACGGCGGTTTTCGCGGCATGCCTGGTCGGCGTGCACAGCTACGCCGTCGCCTACATGGTGCAGACCCCGTCGCAGG
>NZ_JBIWPF010000282.1:0-1114 GCF_044768125.1 Streptomyces sp. NPDC101166 | reverse complement strand
CCACATCGGCCCCGCCGTCCAGCGCATCGCCGGCCCGTCGAGCACCCTGTTCGACACCAACCTCGCCTTCCCCTCCACTTGGCACCCGCTCGGTGGCGCCAGTATGGGCGCGGTGTGCGACCTGGACGGCCGGGTCCTCGGCCAATCCGGCCTCTATGTCCTCGACGGCGCCCTCATGCCCGGCAATACCGCGGCCTGTAATCCGTCGATGACGATCGCCGCCCTTGCCGAGCGCGCCCTGGATCGATTGGTGAAAACCGATGTGGGACACGTGATCTGACAACCGAACGGGTCATTCCCTCAGTCTCGCTATCGGTGGTGCGTTGTTTCGGAATGGAGAGAATTAAGGACCACCGTCGCGTCGGAAACTTTCCACTCGCGATTCGATAAGTGGTCTACTTGACGCACCCCAACGAAGGGGAACTCAAACATCCACGCCGACAATCGGAGTCGAGCATGTTCCGCATACCGATCGAGAGCCATGAAGCGGTGACCATGATGACTACCGCGTCCGCGCGGGACGTGTTGCGGGTACACGAGGGGTGCCCGATGTCAGTGTGCGCCAGGAAACGTCAGGCAATTGCCGTGATCAATGCGGCGGCGCAGCGGATGGGGGTGCGGTCGTGAGGGTGGTTTCGCACGACGCGCCCGACTATCCGGTCATGAATTTGCAAGCGGCGCAGCGGGGTTTGACCGTGCATCAGGGGTGCGGTGAGAGTTGTGATGCGCGGCGGTATTTCCAGGGACTGGTGCCCCGGCTCGAGACGATCGCCAAGGAGATCGAGTCGATGCGCGGGCGGTCCAGTTGGAACATCTGGTAGCCGCCCGTACGCGGATCGGTCACCGACGGGAGCGGTGAATGATGGGCAGGGC
This sequence comes from Streptomyces sp. NPDC101166, assembly GCF_044768125.1. Lineage (NCBI taxonomy): Bacteria > Bacillati > Actinomycetota > Actinomycetes > Kitasatosporales > Streptomycetaceae > Streptomyces > Streptomyces sp. NPDC101166. The sequence goes on along the minus strand of NZ_JBIWPF010000282.1, from coordinate 241 downwards.
GAACAGGATCAGGCCCGCGCCGATCCAGAGGACGCCGGTGGTCGGGAGGGCGTTGACGATGACGCCGCCGCAGAGGGCGCCCAAGGCGATGGAGATATTGAAGGTGGAGACGAACAGGGAGGAGGCGGCCTCGGTGGTGTCGGGGGCGGCGCGCATGATCCAGGTTTGGAAGGTGACGGGGACCGCGCCGTAACCGAGTCCCCAGACGATCAGGGCGGCCGCGGCGGTGATGGTGGTGTGG
>NZ_JBIWPF010000281.1:0-1114 GCF_044768125.1 Streptomyces sp. NPDC101166 | reverse complement strand
GGCGTCGCATCGCTTCGGCATGTTCTCCGACAATGTCGTCGAACTCGAATACGTCGATCAGGATGGTCGATTCGGCACCTGCGGGCGCACCCACCACGCGGAACGCTTCCGCAAGATCCTGGGCGGCGGCGGGCGCACCGGCATCATCACCGCGCTCACCCTCGAGGTGACCGGCGTGGACAAGGACCGCACCTGGCTCACCACCGACGCGCACCGCTTCCTGGACTTCGACACCTGGGTGGAGCACTCCTTCCGCGAGATCCAGTCCCCGGGCGACTCCATGCTGCAGGTGGGCCGCTGGATCGATACCGCGCCGCTGAAGGTCGCGCGCCCGGTCGGCACCGGCACCGTGCAGCTGGGCACGGTCCGTTTCGGCCAGTGGTCGAGCCTGCACCCCACCACCCCCAACCTGTCGCTGCGTGCCCGGCGTGAGGTCGGCGCCCGCGCCCGGAAGTCGCTGGGCGCCATCGCAGCCTCGGCGGGCGGCCGCGCCGGCATGCCGGTCCGCAATGCCGCGGCGGGCGCGCTCATGTTCGCTCCGAAGGTGCTGACGCTGCGCGACGCGGAGTACCTGGCCGACACCGTGATCAGCTCCTCGGAGCGCGGACCGGCCTACCGCATCTCGCTTTTCGCGCCCATGTCCAACTACGCGCGGGTGTTCCACGGCCTGCACGACCTGTTCTCCGGGCACCGTGAGCGCACCGGCTGCTTCACCGTGATCTCGGCCATGACCTACGGCGTGCGCTCCCGTTACCTGCGTGAACTCGACGACGAGGACCACGGCTTCATCACCTTCACCTGCCGGTTGCGTCCGGCGGCGCTGCCCTCGGAACTGTTGCGGGACATCGTGTCCGGAATCGACGAGATCTGTGTGGCCGAACGCGCCCGGCGTTATGACCCGACCGAATAGAATGTGTTCCGCCGCACTGCCAGCTATCGGTTAGCAGCCGGGAGGCGCGGCGGTATCGATACTGTCGGCGGGGTATCGGTGCATGGTTCATGCTCAATCCTCTGATGAAGGTTGCCTGTCCCATGATCGAATTCCGTGCTGCCCGCCGCCCCCGTAGTGCCGGTGACCCCGAGGGCGAACGCCCGCTCGAGGGCAAACGCGTGG
>NZ_JBIWPF010000280.1:0-1115 GCF_044768125.1 Streptomyces sp. NPDC101166 | reverse complement strand
CTCGAGCGGTGAAAACGGAAGCGGGATATCGCTGTTCGGTCTATCCATCAACGGCTGCCACCGACCTCACGGGCACCAAGCGCATGCCTCAGCTCGGCTGGTTCGGTCATCGTTCTCCCATCCCTCTCCTTGGCTGCTGTCGAACACGGTGCAGTGGCACGGGCTACCGCGTCGACGGCAAGGACATCGCCTTGCTTACGGCGCGCGCTGGCCATTCACCGGTCCGGCACGGATCTCAACCGTGCTCTTCGGTGCCCGCGGCAATCGATATCAATTCCCCTCACGGTTTCCCGGACCGCGGTGCACGTTGCACAGCCTCGCCGGCGAACGGCATTGGCCCGAACATCAATGCGCACAGGAGAGCTTGACCTGCAGCTGCGCAGCACGGTCACCGGAAGGCGTGCGCCCCAGCACCGGCGTACCGAATCTGGGGCGACAGGCCGACCAGGCTTGGATTCGAACCCGGATGGCGAGGGAGATGGTCAGCTCCGGGCGGCAGACCGGGTCACTTGGCCTATGGGCATCGCCCGCCGCGTTCTTGCCGGTCTCGAGGGTGCCTTCCATCCAGGTCATGAACGTGGTGGCGACCTATCGCCTGTCGGCGCGTGACGCCCGGGCGTCGAGGTCAGTGGTTCCCGGTTCGCTGCGCGGCGATGATCTGCCGCTGGATCGCGTCTTCGTCGACATAGTAGGCGTCGCGCACGATCCGGAGGGAGACCGGATCGAAAGTGGTGAAGGATGTTGCGAGCCAACGGATCTGCTCCGGTGCGGCCTGCCCTTCCGCCTGCGGAGCGGTCGCAGTGATCTCGAACAGCACACCCAGGGTGTCGCCCTGCATGTACGTCGCCACCGGCTGGGGTGCGTAGTCGGGGAAGACTGACCAGGTCTCGTTCAGGAATTCGACGAGCTCCGACTTCTCGGAGGTCGTGCCGGTCACGCCGTTGATGAAAACGCAGGCGTCGTCGAAGTAGGAGAGAACGGTGTCGATATCGTGCGCCTTGACCGCAGCGCACATACTCCTCATCCGTTCGACGTAGATTGCGCTATCGATCTGACTGGCTGTACTCGCCATGTGACTTCCTTACCGATGTGTCGCGGTATCAATTCTCGAGCCA
>NZ_JBIWPF010000279.1:0-1116 GCF_044768125.1 Streptomyces sp. NPDC101166 | reverse complement strand
AGAGGAGAGGTCGGTGTCTGTAGAACTCGATGGTGTTCGCGTCCTGATCGTCACCTCCAATACCGGGGTGGAACGGGACGAACTACTGGTTCCCCGAGATCAATTGCGCGCTCGCGGCGCGCTCGTGACCCACGCGGCCACGGAGGGCATCGACGTGCACACGTTTCGGCACGACCTCATCCCGTCCGAATCCGTGCGGCCCGACATGTCGCTGAACGATGTGAATCCCCGTTCGTTCGACGCCATGGTGATTCCGGGCGGCACGGTCAATGCCGACAAACTCCGAACCAATGCCACGGCACGAGAACTCGTCCGATCCGCGATCGCCGCCGACCGCCCGGTCGCGGCCATCTGCCACGGCCCGTGGCTGCTGGTCGAGGCAGCGGTGGTGACCGGCAAAACCCTCACCTCCTATCATTCGCTGCGCACCGATCTGGTCAATGCGGGGGCGACCTGGATCGACGCGCCGGTCGTCCGCAGCGACGCCGAAGGCTGGACCCTGATCACCTCCCGCAAACCCGACGATCTCCCCGATTTCATCGACGCCATCACCGCCGAATTCAGCGTCCGCACATCCTGACGGCGAGCGCACCAATCTCGGTGCGCAGCATCGCAGGTCATCGACGCACTCGGGGATAAGGTGGCCGGATGACCGTCTATGCCATCGCACAGTTGAAGTTCACCGACCGCGACGCCTACAACCGGTATCAGGCAGCGTTCATGGATGTGTTCCAGCGGTATTCGGGAACGCTGCTCGTGGCGGATGAGGCGCCGCGGGTCGTGGAAGGGGAGTGGGATCGGGACAAGGTGGTGTTGATGAGCTTTCCCGATGAGGCGGCGTTTCGGGCGTGGGCGGAATCGGATGATTATCAACGGATCTCGGAGGATCGCCGGGCCGGCGCCGAGACGGCGGTGGTGCTAGTGAAGGCTCTTCAGGGATGACGCCCGTGCGGTGTCGCGTCCGGTGAGGGCGGTGATGGTCGCGGCCAGGATGGTCGCCGTGGCAGCGGCCAGGGCGGTGGCGGTCCAGCCGAACCAGCCGACCGCGGCGGCGCCGAACGCGGTGCCGAGGCTTCCGCCGATGAAGTAGACGACCATGTAGGCGCTGTTGAAGCG
>NZ_JBIWPF010000278.1:0-1118 GCF_044768125.1 Streptomyces sp. NPDC101166 | reverse complement strand
TGGTGGAGGTCTTGCCATGGGTGCCCGACACCAGCAGCGTCTTGTGCCCCTGCATGAGCGAGGCCAGCACCGCCGGGCGCAACAGCACCGGCACCCCGCGCCGATGGGCTTCCACCAGTTCGGGATTGGTCTTGGGGATGGCGGCGTAGGTGGTCACCACTGCGGTGGGTCCGCCGGGCAGCAGGTCCAGCGCCGAGGCGTCGTGGCCGATGCGCACCTGCGCGCCGCGCGCCCGCAGAGCCAGCACGCCGCGGCTCTCCTTGGCGTCGGAACCGGACACCATGCCGCCGCGCGACAGGAGAATTCGGGCGATACCGGACATACCGGCACCGCCGATGCCGATCATGTGCACGCGCCGCAGATGCTCGGGTAGATCGGTGTGAGCTTCCGCGGTACCCACATCACTGTCCGGCCGCTCCACTGTCACCTCGAATTACCCCGTTCCCTGGCGTGTTTCATCGGATAGTTGGGCTCCCAGGCCCGGGTGCTGCGCCACGATTCCGTGGAGCGGCTGGTGCGCCGGGCCGAATCCGAATCTACCGACCGCCGCGAGGATGTTTCCGCCGAGCCGCCCCGGCCCCGCCCCGAGGGTAGCGCGCGCTTCTGCGGCGCGGACTTCACCTTCGCGTTCGCCTTGGGCTTGGGCTTGGGCTTGCCGGTCGCCTTGGACTTGGCGCGGGCGCGCGCGGCCCGGGCGGGCGAGTAGATGTCGGGTGTGGGCAGCCGCAGCAGACGGCTGAAGCGGCCATCCTGTCCGGCGTGCAGGGCCGCCACCGCCTCCGGCTCGTGCCGGGCGGCATTGGCGATGATGCCGAACATGAACAGGGTGATGGCCAGCGAGGAGCCTCCCGCGGAGACCAGCGGCAGCTGCAGACCGGTCACCGGCAGCAAACCCACCACGTAGCCGACATTGATCAGCGCCTGCCCGGTGATCCAGGTGGTGGCCGAGGCGGTCAGCAGCCGGATGAACGGATCCACCGACCGCGAGGCGATCCGCAGGCCGGTGTACACGAACAGCGCGAACAGCCCGAGCACCAGCGCGCAGCCGAGGAAGCCGAGCTCCTCGCCGATGATGGCGAAGATGAAGTCGTTGTGCGCGTTGGGCAGATAGCTCCACT
>NZ_JBIWPF010000277.1:300-1117 GCF_044768125.1 Streptomyces sp. NPDC101166 | reverse complement strand
CGTCGATGTGGGTGTGCGCGTCGATCAGCGGCGACAGCGGCTCCGGCGGCTCGGGCGCAGGTCGGCGGCTACTCATGGACGGGGATATTCACGCGAGCGACGAAGGACACGCAGATAGAGTAGACACACCATGAGCGCATCCGATCGCCCCGCCTTTTACGTCACCACGGCCATCGCGTACCCGAACGGCGCACCGCACATCGGGCACGCCTACGAGTACATCTCCTCCGATGCCCTGGCCCGCTTCAAACGGCTGGACGGCTTCGATGTGTTCTACATGACCGGCACCGACGAGCACGGCCAGAAGGTGCAGCAGGCCGCCAAGGCCGCGGGTCTCTCGGAGCAGGAGTACGCCTCGCGCAACTCCGACGTCTTCGAGAACATGGACAAGACGCTCGACATCTCCTTCGACCGCTTCATCCGCACCACCGACGAGGACCACCTCGCCGCGTCGGTCGCGATCTGGGAGCAGATGGTCGCCGCGGGCGACATCTACCTCGACACCTACGCCGGCTGGTACTCGGTGCGCGACGAGGCGTTCTACACCGAGGAGGAGACCACCGTCCTCGAGGACGGCACCCGCATCTCCACCGACACCAAGACCCCGGTGGAGTGGACCGAGGAGTCGAACTACTTCTTCCGCCTGTCCAAGTACCAGGACAAGCTGCTCGAACTGTACGAGACGCAGCCGGAGTTCATCGCACCCGCGACGCGGCGCAACGAGATCGTCTCGTACGTGAAGGCCGGCCTGAAGGATCTGTCGATCTCGCGGACCACCTTCGACTGGGGCGTTCCGGTGCCCGGGCATCCCGATCAC
>NZ_JBIWPF010000277.1:0-290 GCF_044768125.1 Streptomyces sp. NPDC101166 | reverse complement strand
TCATGTACGTGTGGGTGGACGCGCTCACCAACTACCTCACCGGCGCGGGCTACCCCGACACCTCCTCGGCCTCGTTCCAGAAGTACTGGCCCGCGGATCTGCACATCATCGGCAAGGACATCTCGCGGTTCCACACCGTGTACTGGCCCGCGTTCCTGATGAGCGCCGGAATCGCACTGCCGAAGCGGGTTTTCGTGCACGGCTTCGTCAACTACAAGGGCGAGAAGATGTCCAAGTCGGTCGGCAATGTGGTCGACCCGATGGAGCTGGTCGACACCTTCGGCCTGGAC
>NZ_JBIWPF010000276.1:0-1119 GCF_044768125.1 Streptomyces sp. NPDC101166 | reverse complement strand
CTTTGTTACGGTCGGGCCATGGCTGAGGACAGTGCAACGAGGCGCTCCTATCAGGACGAAGCCCACGCGATTCAGGCTCGGGACGTGCATTTCGACTTCTCGTCGGTGCCGATGCACTACATCCCGGGGGAGGTGCTGGCCACGCACGTCGTGAATGTCATGCACCTGGTGCTGCCGGAGGGGGAGCGGGCCATGGCGGCCTGCCTGGCCGAGGCGCTGCCATTGATCGACGACGAGCGGTTGCGGGAAGAGGTCGCGGGGTTCGTCGGACAGGAGTCGATGCACGCGAGCAGCCACGAGGGGGCGCGGAAACACCTGCAGGAGATCGGACTCGACGTCGAGTCCTATGTCTCGAAGATCGCGTGGCTCACCGATCGGGTGCTCGGCGATCACGGCCTCACCGGGCGCGCGAAGCAGGAGTGGCTCAAGGAGCGGCTCGGATTGTTCGCGGGGATGGAGCATTTCACCGCGGTCATCGGCGAGTGGCTGCTGGAAACCGACGCGCTGCAACGCGCCGGAATGGATCCGACCATGCTGGATCTGGTCCGGTGGCACGGCGCCGAGGAGGTCGAGCACCGCAGCGTGGTGTTCGACGCGTACATGCACGTCGACGGCGGATACGGACGGCGGGCCCGGACCGGGCTGCTGGCCAGCGGACTGCTGCTGCCGCTGTTCGTGGTGTCGACCGCGTACCTGTACCGCCGCGATCCGAGCCCGGACAAGGGGCGCTTCTGGCTGAAGCAGTTCGTGAGCGCGACCCGGCGGCAGGTGATTCCGAACTTCACCACCTTCGTCACCGAGATGCCGCGCTACCTGGATCGGAGATTCCATCCCTCCCAATTGGGTTCGATGGACAACGCATTGCGCTACCTGGCGCACTCGCCGGCGGCCCGCGCATGACGGCCGCGCCGACCTTCGGCCTGCGGGCGCTGGGCGCGGCGGTGGACGTGTACAAGAAGGTGTTCACCACTCCCGGGCTGTCGCGACCGCACCCGGTGCGCCACAACGGCTTCGACATGGACGTCGTCGTCGAGACGGTCGAGGCGGAAGCCGAGGATGTGGTGAGCCTGACCCTGGTGCGGCCCGGCCGGGAACGGTTGCCCGCGTGGCGGCCCGGAT
>NZ_JBIWPF010000275.1:0-1119 GCF_044768125.1 Streptomyces sp. NPDC101166 | reverse complement strand
ACCTGCACCGGACCGTAGGCTGGCGGAAGATTTCCGGAAGGGTGGACAACAGGTGCTAGGAGTGTTCGACTCGATCCCCGAACAACCCTTGCTCGGGATCTACATGCGGTACCGGCGCGAGACGCTCGGCATCACCCAGGAGGAAACCGCCAAGCGCATGTTCGTCAGCCTCTCGCTGTATCGGAAGCTCGAGAGCGGGGAACGCATGCTCACCGCCGAGCGGCTCTCGGACTGGTGTGCCGTCATGGACGCGCCGAGCTGGATGCTCGAGAAGATGGTCTCGCTGACGATGCCGAAGATCGTGAAGGTGGCGCGGGGAGTGTGGCCGCCCGTGCTGCGTCGGGAAGACCTCGATCATCTTCAGGCCCTGCCGTATCCGGCCTTCTATCACCGGTTCCCCGAATACGAGGTGCTGGCGGCCAATTCGGCGGCGACAGCCGCGTTCCCCTGGCTGGCCCCCGCACCCGAGGGCTCCGAGCGGCCGGTGAACGTCATCGAACAGATGATGACCGTGTCCGAAGCGCGCGAGTCCCTGGTCAACTGGGACACCGTGGCCCACCGGTTGCTGTTCACCCTCCGAGTTCTCGCACCCGGCGTCGTCGCTCCCGAACGGCTCACGCAGATCATCCGGACCTGCCGCACGAATCCGGAATTCGAGCGCATGTGGAACACGCCCATGGACGAGGACCTCTACACCGATTCGCTCATGCTGGTCCGCGATCCGGAAGCCGGCGAGCTCCGACACTTCACCATGCGCGCCTACAACGCCTATCACCCCCAGGACTGCTCCTACCAGTTGTTCGTCCTCACGCCGCGAACCCCCGGCACCGCCACCGTCGACCCGTTCGCGCTCGCATGACGAACGCCGAACCCGAACCGTCCCTGCTCGCGATGTACCTGCGCTACCGGCGCGAGACCCTGGGCATCACCCAGGAGGAGATCGCCCGGCGCATGTACGTCTCGCTCTCCCTCTACCGGAAGCTGGAGAGCGGCGAGCGCGCTCTGACCCCGGAGCGGCTCGAGGACTGGTGCGTCGCCGCCGAAGCGCCGATGTGGATGCTCGACAAGATGGTCACCCTGGCCGTTCCGAAGATCATGACGATCGCCCGCGGGGCCTGG
>NZ_JBIWPF010000274.1:0-1122 GCF_044768125.1 Streptomyces sp. NPDC101166 | reverse complement strand
ATGCGGGCCGCGCGATGCAGCAGATAACGTCCGGCGCTCGGTGCCACCCCGTGCCCGCGGGCCGCCGCGGCGTGCGGCCGCCACAGCAGGAATCCGGACAGCGCGAAGAACACCGCGACCGCGAGATCGAAGCGCTCCCACACCCGGCCGAGCACCGGCTGTCCGGTCGCGCCGGTCTGGAAGGCGACGTGGGTGAGCACGACCCCCAGGGCGGCGAGCGCGCGCATGCCCTCGAGTGCGGGAACGAAGCGGCCCGGACGGACCGGCGCCGGGGCCAGGTCGGGCGTCTCCGCGGTGGTGAGGGTGGTCGTCGTCATCGGGTCCCAGTGTGCCTTGCGGGCGTTCCGCGGATCATCCGGCTTTTGACTTGGGGGCGTTTCGGGGTGTTTTCCTGCCTCGGCCGCACTCAGGGACCGCTCGGACTGTTAGTGTCTGGGCTCACGAGTGCTGCGCGGCGACCGCAGTACTGGAAGAAACACGCGTTCGACGACGAGGAGAACCTGCATGGCACTCAGTGCCGGTACCAGAAGGACGGTTGCCTGCGTACTCGTGGGGCTCGGCGCGATGCTGCTCGTCGCTGCCATCATGATCCCCACCTACACGGTCAGCCGCCTCGCGAAGACGCCGTTGGATCTGGAGATCACGACCGTCGCGACCAACCCGCAGACCGGGGCGCCCAGTGAGGTGCTGGACTCGAAGTCGCTGACTTCGACGACCGGCTCGGCGAAGGTGGACCAGAACGTCCCGCTCGTCTCGCAGCGCTTCCTCACCGTCGAAAACCCGTCCGACGCTTCGGAAATGACCATTCAGGCCGGTCAGACCCTGCGCCGCACGGACAAGCAGGGCGACACCGGCCTGCTGACCGCGAGCATCGACCGCGTCACCGTGGACCGCAAGACCGGTGAGCCGGTCGAGTCGGTCGACGGCGGCCCGAACGGCGCGATCGCCGTGACGGTCGACAAGAAGGGCGAGTCGGTCATGGACCCGGTGCAGCACACCGGTCTGCAGTACCGCTTCCCGATCGGCACCGAGAAGAAGACGTACCCGTACTTCGACCTCAACACTCGCAAGACCTACGACGCCCCGTTCGTCGAGGAAACCGAGATCAACAGCCTGAAGGTC
>NZ_JBIWPF010000273.1:0-1122 GCF_044768125.1 Streptomyces sp. NPDC101166 | reverse complement strand
CGTACCCGACCGACGGCAAGAACGAGACCCTGGTCGCCATGCCCGCGCTGAACCTGGACGCCGCCTTCGTGCACCTGGACCTGGGCGACAAGCACGGCAACGCCGCCTACACCGGCGTCGACCCGTACATGGACGACCTGTACCTGCTCTCGGCCGAGAAGCGCTACCTGTCGGTGGACCGCCTGGTCGAGACCGAGGAACTGGTGAAAGCCGTTCCGACGCAGTCCCTCGTCCTGAACCGCATGATGGTCGACGGAGTCGTCGAGGCTCCCGGCGGCGCGCACTTCACCTTCTCCGGCAGCTACGGCCGCGACGAGAAGTTCCAGCGCCACTACGTCGAGGCCGCCAAGACCCCCGAGTCGTGGGCCGAGTTCAAGGCTCGCTTCCTGGACGTGTCCGAGGCCGAATACCAGGCCGCCGTCAAGGCTTTCGCCGAGGAGCAGAAGTAATGACCGACACCACCACGATCACTCGGGCCGAGATCTGCGTCGTCGCGGCCGCGGAGATCTTCCGGGGCGCGGGCGAGATCATGGCCTCCCCGATGTCCACCGTCACCACCATCGGCGCGCGCCTGGCGCGGCTCACCTTCGAGCCCGACCTGCTGCTGTCCGACGGTGAGGCGCTGTTCTTCGCCGAGGTCCCGCCGATCGGCGGCAAGGCTCCCATCGAGGGCTGGATCCCGTTCTCGAAGGTCTTCGACGTCGTGAACTCCGGTCGCCGCCACGTGGTCATGGGCGCCAACCAGATCGACCGCTTCGGCAACCAGAACCTGTCGGCGTTCGGCCCGCTGCAGCAGCCGACCCGCCAGATGTTCGGTGTGCGCGGCGCGCCGGGCAACACCATCAACCACGCCACCAGCTACTTCGTGCCCAAGCACAACAAGCGGGTGTTCGTGGACCAGGTCGACATCGTCTCCGGTATCGGCTACGACAAGATCGACCCGGAGAACCCGGCCTACCGGTTCCACCACCTGCACCGGGTGGTTTCGAACCTGGGCGTGTTCGACTTCAACGGCCCGGACCACACCCTGCGCGCGCTGTCGCTGCACCCCGGTGTGACCGCCGACGAGGTCGCGGAGAACACTTCGTTCGAGGTCGCCGGTCTGGCCGAGGCGGGCGAGAC
>NZ_JBIWPF010000272.1:0-1122 GCF_044768125.1 Streptomyces sp. NPDC101166 | reverse complement strand
TCTCGTCGTGGACGGTGCCGGTGAGCCGGCGGACGTCGGGATCGCGCAGCGCTGCCACGATCGCGTCGAGGTCATCGGAAACGAACGGCCGCAGGATCACTTTCGAGCCGATCAGCGTGGGCTTGACCGAGAAGTCGGCGGTATCGAACACCGGTGAATTATCGCGCCACGTTCTGACTGTTTCGGCCGGGCACACGAACCCCGGCCATACTGCTGATTCACCAGCGGTACCAACGTTTTCGGGTCCCGGCCGCGTCGGAACTGGCGAAGAAGAATCCGAGGATCCACAGCACCAGCACCACGACCGCGGCCCACCACAAGGCTTTCAGCGCGAAACCCGCTCCGAACAGAACCAGGACGAGCAGCAGCACGAGCAGTAGCGCAACCATGTCTTTGCACCTCCTCTGACCACCGCTTACCCGAATGATCACTTCGCTAACAAGCATGCTGTCGTACGGCATTGCGAGTGATCGTCTCTCTGAACGGTCGCGGTACCAGGTCAGTGCTTGAAGGCGTCCTTGACCTTCTCTCCCGCCGACTTCAGGTCGGATTTCACCTGGTCGATCTTGCCTTCTTGCTCACGCTCGGGGTCGTTCGTGGCCGCACCGAACTTCTCCTTGGCCTTACCGCGGAGTTCTTCGGATTTGTTCTTGGCCTTGTCGGTGGCGCTCATGAGCATCTCCTTTCTCGCTTCGGCGGATGGGCTGCGGCGAGCGCAACCCGCTCTCGACCTACCCGGGCGGAGATCGGCCAAACGCATCAATCGAATTAACCAGCGCCACCGTCGGATTCGCCGAGCTTCTCCAGTTCGTGCAGAACGATGTGCAGCGCGGTTTCGATGGTCTGTAGCACTACCGGCTCGGGCGCCTGACCGCGGCTTTGTCGGGTCGGTTCGCTGCGAGGCGTGACTTCTTGACCTTGTTGCCGCAGGTGTTCATGGAGCACCAGCGTCGGTTGGATCCGCGGCTCGTGTCGAGGAAGAGTCCGGCGCAGCCGGGGCCTTCGCAGTTCTTGACGCGGCCGCGGTCGGGGCCCCCGAGGGTGTGGATGGCGTTGGTGGCCAGGACCCCGAGGGCGTCGCGGACCGGGGCCGTCTTCGTCAAGCGCCAGGTTGCGTGTTCG
>NZ_JBIWPF010000271.1:0-1123 GCF_044768125.1 Streptomyces sp. NPDC101166 | reverse complement strand
GTTCTCGGCGTAGGCGGTGAGACTGTCGTCGAGCCGCTCGGGATCGATGATCAGCACATCGGCCCGGTCGCCCTCGCGCAGATGCCCGGCGTCGAGGTCGTACCAGTCGGCCAGCTCACCGGTGACCCGGTGCACGGCGTGCTCGACCGTCATGAACGGGTTGCCCGCCCGCTGCGCCCGCTGCACTCGCTCGAGCAGCCGCAGCCCGAAGTTGTAGAACGCCATGTTCCGCAGGTGCGCGCCCGCGTCCGAGAAGCCCAGCTGCACACTGGGATCCGCGGCCAGTACGTTCAGCACCTCGGGCCGGTGGTTGGAGATGGTGGTGCGCCAGCGCACCTTGGGCCCGTACTCCACCACCAGATCCAGGAAGGCGTCCACGGGGTGCACGCCGCCGCGATCCACGCCGACCTGACCGAAGGTCTTGCCGATCACGCTCTCATCGGGGCATTCGGTGATCTCGGCGTCGAAGAAGTCGCGGTGCCAGACTCGCGGGCCCCACTTCTTGTCGTAGTCCTTGCGGAACCAGCGCCGGTATTCCTCGTCGGCCAGCAGCGCGCGGCGTTCCTCGATCTGGTTGGACAGGTGCAGAGCCGCGGCACCGGAACCGAATTCCTCGAACACCGGCAGGTCGATACCGTCGGCGTACACCTCGAACGGCACCGGCAGGTGCTGCCAGCGGAAGTCGCCGCCCAGCTTGTTGATGATCTTGCCGAGCAGCGGGAAGACCTTCACCACACCGGGAATGGCCTTGATGTCGGCCGCCGACAGCAGGCTCACCTTCAGGTGCGGCCGGAAGAAGCCGAGGCTGCTGGCCGCCATGCCGATCAGGCTCTGCGGCTTGGCCACGTCCGGACCGCCCTGCAACGCCCGCTTGCGGTCGCGCAGAATGCGATTCAGGCGACGCCGCTCCTTGGCGGTGGCGTAGGTCGAGGGCAGGGTGCGCGAACGGCACACCTCGCCGTCGAGCTTGTCGAACAGCAGCTGCTGCGAGGACATGCCGACGAAGCCCGCGTCCAGGGCCTCGGTCAGCTTGTGCTCCATGGCCGTCAGCTCGTTCTCGGTCGGCTTCACCTTCGGGTCGGTGGCGCGGGTCAGACCCAGCTGCGCCGCCCGGATGTCCGAA
>NZ_JBIWPF010000270.1:0-1124 GCF_044768125.1 Streptomyces sp. NPDC101166 | reverse complement strand
GGCGGGCACCGGCACATCGATGGCGGCGCGCGCCCAATCCTTGGACAGGTTGGTCACTTTCACGATCTGACCGTTGGGAACGATGACCACTTCGCCGTCCGCGCTGCGCAAGGTGGTGATGCGCAGCGTGACGTCCTCCACCGTACCCTCGGCCTCCGCGGAGTTCCCGCTGACCGCGATCCGCACGACATCGCCGAAGCCGTACTGCCTTTCGGTGATGAGGAAGAATCCCGCGAGCAGATCCTGCACGATGCGCTGCGCGCCGAAACCCAGCGCGGCACCCAGCACGGCGGCCGGGGCGACCAGTCCGCCCAGCTCGAAGCCCAAGCGCCGCAACACTTCCAGCGAGACCAGGAAGTAGACGATGGACAGCACCACCCAGGTGATCACCTGGGCCAGCGCGTGCCGATGCTTGGACGCCTCCGATCGCACCAGCGAGTCACTGCTGCGGAATCCGGCGTCGATGCGCCGGGTGATCCGGTCCCGCACGTAGTTCGCGCCGCGGCTGAAGAGCATGGTGCCCACGATGAGCAGCACGATCTCCAAACCGCTGGACCGCAGCCAATTCCCGAATTCTGTGTTCATAGTGCCTCCGCTCCCCTCCGTCGTGCGGAGCGGGCGAGCCGAGTTGATCTAGTTGGCCGACTGCTCTCGCATGCGCCAACGAATTCCGGCTTCGATGAAAGCATCGATGTCGCCGTCGAGTACGGCGGAGGGGTTGTTGACCTCGTAGTTGGTGCGCAGATCCTTGACCATCTGGTACGGGTGCAGCACGTAGGAGCGCATCTGGTTGCCCCAGGACGCGCCCTCGTTGGTCTTGAGCGCGTCCATCTGGGCGCGTTCTTCCTGCCGCTTGCGCTCGAGCAGCTTGGCCTGCAGCACCCGCATGGCCGAGATCTTGTTCTGCAGCTGCGACTTCTCGTTCTGGCAGGTGACCACGATGCCGGTCGGGATGTGGGTCAGGCGGACCGCGGAGTCGGTGGTGTTGACCGACTGGCCGCCCGGGCCCGAGGAGCGGTACACGTCGACGCGGATCTCGCCCTCGGGGATCTCGATGTGGTCGGTGGTCTCGACGACGGGCAGCACCTCGACCTCGGCGAAGGAGGTCTGGCGGCGGCCCTGGT
>NZ_JBIWPF010000269.1:0-1124 GCF_044768125.1 Streptomyces sp. NPDC101166 | reverse complement strand
GGTGAAGTTCAGCCCGAGCGCGGTCGCGAAGGAGCGCGCGATCAGGGTCTTGCCCAGGCCGGGCAGATCCTCGATCAGGATGTGGCCGCCGGACAGCACCGCGATCATGATCAGCTGCAGCTCGTCCCGCTTGCCGACCACGACCCGGGATACTTCGCGCAGTACGGCGTCGGTGCGCTTGATGGTCACGTCCATCGGTGATGTCATGGCAACTCTCGCATCTCATCTCACATGTCTTGTAGCCGACGCAGGATCTCGTCGAGGGCTTCACGGCCGGGGGCGCGATTGACCTCGTCGCGCAGCGCCGAGTTGGCCGGGTCCACCCACCGCCACAGTTCGGGGCCGAACTGTAGCTGTCCCGCCACCTCGAGGGCCCGGCGGTTCTTGTTCATCCGATGCCCGCTGGTCAGCTCGAATTCCTTGGCCAGCAGCGGCCGCAGGTGCCGGTCCCAGTCGGCGCGGGTGCCCTCGGACCGGTCGGCCAGCATCGTGGCGCGCGCCTGCCAGCGGCGCAGCATCTCGACGGGGCCGTTGTCGATGTCGTTGTCCTCCTCGACGGGGGCGAGCCGCCGCGACCGCTCGACCAGCGTCCACACCAGCAGTCCGAGTGCGCCCGCCACCGGAACGCCGGTCAGCAGCGGCAGCAGTTCGCGCTGATTGCCGAGCGCGACGAACTCGAACAACACCACCAGCACCACCGCGCCGGTCACGATCGCGCCCCGATTCATGGCCGATCCCCCGTTCGGTCCACCCAGATCTCCCCCGCCACAACAGCTTTCATGCGGCCAGCCCCTGAAGATCTGCCAATACGATACGCAGCAGCTGCTCGGCCCGCATCCGCTGCCACTCCAGCATGGAGTGCGGACTGAACCGCGCCTCCTCGAACAGCGACACCAGTTCCCGCGCCGACGCGTCGTGCAGGAAGCCGCGGTCGAAGGCCCGCGCCAGCACCTCGGAGGGGGTGTCGGAGGCCAGCGGCGCGACCTCCCGCGCCTGCGCCAGACCGCTTTCCATGGCCACGTAGCAGGCGATGATGGCGGTGCGCGGATCCTGTCCGGGCGCGATCATGGCGGCCAGGCCCATCTCGGCCACCTTGGCCACCGAGGCGGTCTCGCTGGCCAAGG
>NZ_JBIWPF010000268.1:0-1126 GCF_044768125.1 Streptomyces sp. NPDC101166 | reverse complement strand
CGGCCAGCAGTTCCGCGACGGTTCCCGCGGTGATCACCAATTCCAGATCGGCTTCCGGGGCCAGCATGGCCGACAACCCCAGCACCACCGATTCATGATCCTCGACCAGCCCGATACGGCGTGTTCCCGACTCTTGCGCCTCCACGGCGGCCGTCACCTCTTCCCACACTCCCAGTGGGCGTTCCCGGAGAACGCCCCCTCGAGTATGACGGGCTCGCCCCCGAATGTGTCAGACACCAGAATTCGGGGGCAGCCCGGACTCACTCCATCAATCGGGCCGCGACGGTCGCGCCCAGCTCCCAGCAGCGTTCGATATCGGCCTTCTCCGGCTTGCCCGAAATGATCACCGGCGCGGCCGCTTTCTCCCACCCCAGCCCGGTGGTCGCGCTCTCGACACTGCGTTCCGCGCCCTCGGTGCCCTGATTGCCGTGGATGTAGAGCCCGTACGGCCGACCGGTGGTCGAATCCAGGCACGGGTAGTAGAAGGTGTCGAAGGCGTGCTTGAGGGCACCGCTCATGTAGCCGAGATTGGCCGGAGTGCCGAGCAGGTAGCCGTCGGCGGCGAGCACATCGCTGGCGGTGACGCCCAGGGCCGGGCGGCGGATCACCTCGACGCCTTCGATTTCCGGATCGGTCGCGCCCGCCAGTACCGCCTCGAACATCTCCTGCATG
The DNA here is from genome assembly GCF_044768125.1 of Streptomyces sp. NPDC101166. Lineage (NCBI taxonomy): Bacteria > Bacillati > Actinomycetota > Actinomycetes > Kitasatosporales > Streptomycetaceae > Streptomyces > Streptomyces sp. NPDC101166. The sequence continues at coordinate 454 of NZ_JBIWPF010000268.1, read as the reverse complement.
AACGGCGACGGGGTGTGGTGGATGATCAGCAGTGTCGGCACGGTGCGAGCCTACGATCCCTGGCCACGATAGGGGTCGACCACGACGTGGACCAGGCGCAGGGCGGTGGCGACGGCGTGGTCGGCGTCGCCCTCGGCGAGGCCGAGCAGCGGGTCGAGGCCCTCGACGTGCGGGGCGAGGGCCAACTGCGGCAACAGCAGTAGGAGCAGGGCGAGCAGGACCTGGGCGTCGGTGTCCGGGCGCAGCGCTCCGCCCCGGGTCGCGGCCTCGAAGAGGGGGCCCAGGACCTCGAGGTAGTGGACGTTGACGGCTTCTCGCACGGCGGTGCGGGCGACCGGGTCGGGCTCGAGGTTGGCGGCCGCGGTCATGGCGCGTTCGAGCGGGTGGTCGTAGAAGTAGCGGACCCAGGCCGTGAGCAGGCCGTCGAGCGAGCCGAAGAAGTCCGCGTCCCAAT
>NZ_JBIWPF010000267.1:0-1126 GCF_044768125.1 Streptomyces sp. NPDC101166 | reverse complement strand
CAGGCATCCGCGCGGCTCGGAACTCAGCACCTCGATGGCTCGATTGATGCACGACACCGCGCGCGGGGGGTCGTCGCGATAGAGCGCCAGATCTCCCTCCGCATATGCGATCAAGGCTTGATTCAGGGGTGTGGGATCGCGCTCGGCGAGCACCCGCCCGTGGGCGAGCAGGGTGGCGGCCGTCTCGAGGTCCCATTGCCGCGTGGCCATGAATACGCTGGCGTGCAGCGCCCGGACCTGGTCGGTTGTGGAGCGCGCGCACGGATGGGCCAGGGCTCGCTCGAGCCAGCGGCGGCCTTCACCGAACAGGCCGCGGAAGCTCCAGAAGGTGAGGGACGCGGCGCTGATGCGCAGCCCCGCTTCGGCCGACTGCTCGGTCGGGTCGGTCATACAGAATTCGAGCGCTGCCCGGATATTGCCCTGCTCGCGGTCGAGCCGGGCCATCCAGTCGCATTGCCGGTCGCTGATCCAGTCGCCCTCGGCGTCGAGCACCAGCCGCCGGTACCAGTCCCGGTGCGCGCGCCGGAATTCCTCGTCCGCACCGGCCTCCCGCAGCTTGTCCTGCCCGTACTCCCGGACGGTGTCGAGCATCCGGAAGCGGACCGCGCCGTCGGGTTCCTCCCTGATCACCACCGATTTGTCCACCAGCGAGGACAGCACGTCGAGCAGTTCCGCCGCCTCGGCCTCGCCGCCGCACACCGCCTCGACGGCTTCGAGTTCGAAACCACCGGCGAACACCGACAACCGGGCCCACAGCCGCTGCTCGGCCGGGGTGCACAGCTCATAGCTCCAATCGATGCACCACCGCAGGGCCTGCTGCCGGGTCGGCGCGGTGCGGTGACCCCTGGTGAGCAGGGCGAACCGGTCGGTGAGCCGCTGCAGAATCTGGTCCGGCGACATCGTGCGCATGCGAGCCGCCGCGAGTTCGATCGCCAGGGGCAGACCGTCCAACCGGGCGCAGATCCCGGCCACCGCGGCCATGTTCTCCTCGGTCACCTCGAAGCCGGGCACGACCGTGCCGGCGCGATCGGCGAACAGCGTCACGGCGTCGTACTTGCGGAGCTGTCGCAGCGTCGGCTCGCGGTCGGCGGCGGGCACGCTCAGCGGCAGTAGTCGCTGCACCGCT
>NZ_JBIWPF010000266.1:0-1128 GCF_044768125.1 Streptomyces sp. NPDC101166 | reverse complement strand
TAGGACGGGGCCACCACGACCTCGGTGAAGATCTCGGCGACCTGCTCGGCCATCTCGACCGAGACCTCACGGTTGGCCGCGATCACGCCGCCGTACGCGGAGACCGGGTCGGTGGCGTGCGCCTTACGGTGCGCCTCGGCGATATCCGCGCCGACAGCGATGCCGCACGGGTTGGCGTGCTTGATGACCGCCACGGCCGGAGCGTCGAAGTCGTAGGCGGCGCGCCAGGCGGCGTCCGCGTCGGTGTAGTTGTTGTACGACATCTCCTTGCCGTGCAACTGCCGCGCCTGCGCCAGCCCGCGCGGGCCGCCCTGGCTGGTGTACAGCGCGGCCGCCTGATGCGGGTTCTCGCCGTAGCGCAGCACGTCCTCGCGCTGCCAGGTGCCGCCGATCCACTCCGGGAACTGCTGCGCGGCAGCGGATTCCGGCGCCACGGCCGGAACCGCGACACTGGTCATCCAGCTCGCGACGGCCACGTCGTAGGTGGCGGTGTGCTGGAAAGCCTTGGCGGCCAGGGCGGTCCGCTCGGCGAGGGTGAAACCACCCTGCGCCACGGCGGCGATCACCTCGGCGTAGTCACCGGTGTTGACGACCACCGCGACCGACGGGTGGTTCTTGGCGGCGGCGCGCACCATGGACGGACCGCCGATGTCGATCTGCTCCACGCACTCGTCGACGCTCGCGCCCGAGGCCACGGTCTGGGTGAACGGGTACAGGTTCACCACGACGAGCTGGAAGGCCTCGACACCGAGCTCGACCAACTGGTCGACGTGCTCTTCCTTGCGGGTGTCGGCCAGGATGCCGGCGTGCACGCGGGGGTGCAGCGTCTTGACCCGGCCGTCCAGGGTCTCCGGGAAACCGGTCAGGTCTTCGACTTTGGTGACCGGAATGCCGGCGTCGGCGATCTTGCCGGCGGTCGAACCGGTGGAGACCAGCTCCACGCCCGCCTGGTGAAGACCCGTGGCCAGTTCGATCAGCCCAGTCTTGTCGTAGACGCTTACGAGGGCCCGCTTGATCGGCTTGCGTTCACTCACCGGAGAACTCGCTCATCTGGGATAACTGCCTTTCGTCCATCGGAGACAATGCCTCGGGTAGCGACGGCGGCGACGGTCTCCGCCAGCAGCCGGC
>NZ_JBIWPF010000265.1:0-1128 GCF_044768125.1 Streptomyces sp. NPDC101166 | reverse complement strand
CGGCCTGCTCGCCCGCTCCCTCGGCTCCGGCGGCCTGGCCCAATTGCTCTGGCCCGCAGCCGCCCTCGCCACCGCCCTGGCCTGTCTGGTCGTGGCCCGCCGCCTCTCCGCGACCGGCCAGGAACTCCCCGCCCTGACCCTGTGCGGCATGACCGCCGCCGCCATCTCCCCCTACACCTGGATTCACCACTGGGTCTGGCTCGCACCCCTGCTGATCTGCGCGGCCGACCTCACTGTTCGCCGCCGTTCGCCGCTGACCGCCGCGGCGCTGATCGCGATCTTCCTCCTCTGCTCGGGCGGTGTCTTCCCGTTCCTCGGCCTGCCCTCCGAAAGCATTCTGCGCCTGGCGGACCCGGGCCATTTCGCCGTCATCGTTCACAACGCCTACATCTGGCTCACCGTGGCGCTCCTGGTCGCCGCCGCGGTCGCGACCCGTCGCCGTGCGCGGCCGACGACTCAAGGGCTTGTGAAGACCGGTCCGGTCGCGAGCAACAGCCGGGTGAGTTCGGCCTGACGGTGGGTGCCGGTCTTCTGGAAGATGTGCTGCAGATGCACCCGCACCGTGGGCAGCGTGACCGCCAGCGCATCGGCCACCGCCTGCAGCCCCTCGCCGCGCAGCACGCCTTCGACGATGGCCGCCTCGCGCGGGGTGAATCCGTAGAGCATCCGCCAGATCTCCACCGGAGACCGCCGCAACGCGTCCTCCGGGTCCACGATGGTGATCAGCGCGAGCCGGGGGCACTGAAACGCACTGTCGCCCAGTCGAATCGGCACCGCGTGCAGGACGTAGTACTGCCCGGGCTCGGATCGGGGGACGCGCAGGCTCCCGGCGGCGGGTACCGCATCGTCCCGGCCGCAGGCGAACGCGATCAGGGCCCGTAAGGCCGTCCGAGTTCCCGGTGCGGCGGCGCTGAGCTCGCCGAGTCCGTCCACCGACAGTCCGTCCCGACGCGTCAGGATCGCGTGCGCGGCCGAGTTCATGTGCCGCACGAACCCGTGCTGGTCGATCAGCAGCCCACCCCGATCGAGCTGTTCGAGGATGTCCGTGGTGAGCCGCAATTCCCGCGCCTGCTCGGACACCATGCGTTCGATCCCAGCCGCCGCCCGCAAATGCGGAACGAGTTGTCG
>NZ_JBIWPF010000264.1:0-1129 GCF_044768125.1 Streptomyces sp. NPDC101166 | reverse complement strand
CCATGACCGCGCTGGTGTGCCGCCTGGTCGAGGACGACCGGCTGCGCGAGCAGACCGCGGCCACCGCGGTGCGCAGCGTGCGCGACCGCTCCTGGGCCGCGGTCAACGACCTGCTCATCCGCCACTACCGCGAGGTGATCGCGGAACGCGCGCAGCCCGATTCGGCGCTGCGGTCCGACCCGGTGCCGGGCGAGGTCCCGGCTGCCAAGGAGGCATCCTGATGCTGCGCATCTCCGTCATCGGCACCGGCTACCTGGGCGCCACCCACGCCGCGGGCATGGCCGAACTCGGATTCGACGTGCTCGGCGTGGACAACGACCCGGCCAAGGCCGCGGCGCTGTCGGCCGGGCGGGTGCCCTTCCACGAACCCGGCCTGCCGGACCTGCTGGCCGGGCACGTGGCCAACGGCCGCCTGCGCTTCGGCACCTCGCTGATCGCGGCCGCCGAGTTCGCCGACGTCCACTTCCTCTGTGTGGGAACGCCGCCCGGCGTGAACGGGGCCGCGGACCTGTCGCAGCTCTACAGCGCGCTGGACGGCCTGGTGCCGCACCTGACCCGCAACTGCCTGATCGTCGGCAAGTCCACGGTGCCGGTGGGCACGGCCGAGGCGCTCACCGCGCGCATCGCCGAGCTGGCTCCCGAGGGCATCTCGGTGGATCTGGCCTGGAACCCGGAGTTCCTGCGCGAGGGGCACGCCGTCCACGACACCCTGCACCCGAACCGGCTGGTGTTCGGCGTGACCACCCCGGACGCCGAATGGGCGCTGCGGCAGGTCTACGCCACCCCCATCGCCGGGGGATCACCGGTGGTGATCACCAACCTGCCCACCGCGGAACTGATCAAGGTGTCCGCGAACGCCTTTCTGGCGACCAAGATCTCGTTCATCAACGCCATGGCCGAGCTGTGTGATCTGACCGGCGCGGACGTGACCCTGCTGGCCGACGCCCTGGGCCACGACGACCGGATCGGCCGCAAGTTCCTGGGCGCCGGTCTGGGCTACGGCGGCGGCTGCCTGCCGAAGGACGTGCGCGCCCTGATCGCCCGCGCGACCGAACTCGGCGCGGGGGAGTCGGTGGCGTTCCTGCGCGACGTCGACGCGGTGAACCTGCGCCGCCGCGAGCGGGTGGTG
>NZ_JBIWPF010000263.1:0-1130 GCF_044768125.1 Streptomyces sp. NPDC101166 | reverse complement strand
TAGCTGCCCCGCGCGGGCCATAAACGCCATCGGTCGACGGCCGCCGATGGTCGCGGAGTTGTCGCTGAATCAACGCCCGACCGGCCGGACTGGTCTCGGCGGCGTCAATCGCTGGTTACGCGCGGGTGTCGAGTCTCGGCACAGCCCGGGCCGGACCGGCAAAGACGAGCATTTCGGGCGCAAGGTGGTTAGGGTCACTGGTCATGACCGACGTGGCCGATTCCATCAGCACTCCCGCGCCGATGATCTCGATGCGGAATGTGGACAAGCACTTCGGCTCGCTGCACGTCTTGCGTGACATCAATCTCGAAGTGCCCAAGGGGCAGGTCGTGATCGTGGTGGGACCCTCGGGCTCCGGCAAGTCGACGTTGTGCCGAACCATCAACCGGCTCGAGACCATCGATTCCGGTGAGATCGCCGTCGACGGGGTGAAACTGCCCGAGGAAGGCAAGGCCCTCGCCAAACTGCGCGCCGACGTGGGCATGGTGTTCCAGCAGTTCAACCTGTTCGCGCACAAGACAATTCTCGACAATGTGATGCTGGCGCCGGTGAAGGTGCGCCGCACCGACAAGGCCAAGGCGCGAGCCCGGGCGCTGGAGCTGCTCGACCGGGTCGGCATCGCCAATCAGGCCGACAAGTATCCGGCGCAGCTGTCCGGCGGACAGCAGCAGCGCGTGGCCATCGCCCGCGCGCTGGCCATGAGCCCGAAGGTGATGCTGTTCGACGAGCCCACCTCCGCACTCGACCCGGAAATGGTGTCCGAGGTGCTCGAGGTCATGGTCGGGCTGGCCCGCGACGGCATGACCATGCTGGTCGTCACCCACGAGATGGGCTTCGCGCGCCGCGCCGGCAATCGGGTGCTGTTCATGGCCGACGGGCAGATCGTCGAGGACACCGAACCCGAATCCTTCTTCACCGCACCGAAATCGGATCGCGCCAGGGACTTCCTCGGCAAGATCCTCTCCCACTGACTCCACAAGAGAACAGGACGTTCGATGAGGATCAACCCCGCGCTCAGGATCGCCGCCGGAGTGGCTGCCCTGGCCCTCGCCGTCACCGCGTGCGGCGGCGGCAGCAACAAGACCGCCAGCCAGCACGCCGCCGACGGCAAGCTCACCATCGGCATCAAG
>NZ_JBIWPF010000262.1:0-1132 GCF_044768125.1 Streptomyces sp. NPDC101166 | reverse complement strand
CGCGTCTCATCCACGAGCGTTTCCCCGACATCGAACACGACAGCCTCGATCATTGGCCACACGCTACCCGGCGCCGATCGATGCTCAGCTGCCGATCGCCTGGCATGCTTCGCCAGCGTGACCGGTGCGGGCTACCCGGTGCCACTGGTTAATGGTGATGAACGGGCATTCGCCAAGTCTTCCGACACAACTCGGTGTCGGAAGACTGCGGTCAGGACCGTTATCGATGCAACTTCCTAAGTTCCTGCCTGAACAATGGACTCGCCCGCACCATCCGAAACTCACCGGTCTTCCGCTCGATGTAGAGGTATGTCGAGTAGCGGCCGGATTCAGCACACTGCCAGTGTTTTTCGCCTGGTGCGATCTGTATCACCAGCCTGTCGGCGGGGCCGGTCAACAGGTCTGTCGCCATCTGTTCGGCCTCGGTTCTGTTCACGGGCCGGGCATCGCTGAGGTACGAGAACAACCGGGTTACATAGTCCGACCACCATCGCATCCGCATATCCCGGCTGGCCGACGCTTGCGCGGCAGCAGCTCGCAACGCGGCGTAGTCCTGTGCGCGCTGCCAACCCACTATCCGGCGGGAGTAGTCATGCAGGACTGCGGCACAGTAGCTCTGCTTGGGACAGTCGGCGTTCTCAGCAGCGCTTACCAGGAACGGTAGCCCCGCAGGGTCGTGTAGCAGGAGATCCTCATCCTGCTCCATCAACACCGCATCGGGATCCAGCGCCCACACCCAGAACGCTCGGTCGTCAGCAAAAGGCCACACTCCTGCAGCCTATTCATGACCTGCAGCCCTCGAACTCGTCCCGTGCGCATGACCATGGCGTCGAGTCGGCGACCGAGTCGAGCTGCGGCTGTGGAGTCCCAGGCTTTCGAAGGAGTCGGTGGAAGACCTGACGAGGTCCCCGAGGCACCTCCGTGAACTCGATCTGAAAGCCGGCCCAGAAGGGACAGATCCCAGCACGCGCTTCGCGCGACGGATGCCCCGCCCTGATGCGGGTTTGAAGCCGGTCCCCTCATGCCTTTTCGTATGCTCCGCCGAATCCGCGTGTCACACAAGCGGGGGCAACCACGGGACCGCGTTGTGAGCAAAGCTCTGCTTGACCGGCACCAGGTCGAGGTGTCGGTC
>NZ_JBIWPF010000261.1:0-1132 GCF_044768125.1 Streptomyces sp. NPDC101166 | reverse complement strand
TTTCGCGTTACGTCGAGTTCGTACGGATCGGCGAAGATCTCGGGGTCGTGATTGGCTGAATCCACGTCGAGCAGGACAAGATCGCCCGTGGCGAATCGTTGCCCTTCGATTTCCATGTCGGTCCGGGCGTAGCGCACGAATCCGGTCGAATCTTGTACTCGCAGTAGCTCTTCCATCGCACTGGGGATGATCTGCGGATCGTCCGCCAGCTGCTGCCACTGACCACGGTTCTCGAGCAGCTTCACCAAGCCCAGGCCCAGTTCGACTACGGTCGTCTCCTGCCCCGCCAACAACAACACCATCGCCAACGTGGCGATCGAGTCGTCTGTGAGCTCGGGGTTCTCGCACAGCCGGGACAGCACGTCCGGGCCGGGCTCCACGCGCTTGCGCTGGATCAATGCCAGGCAATAGACGAACCACTCGGCACCCGCCTGAGCGGACTTCTGCCCGTCACGGGTGTCGAATATCGCCGCACTCCAATGCTGGAGCTTGTCCCGATCTTCGAACGGCACGCCCAGGAGCTCACAGATCACAAGCACCGGTAGGCGACTCGCGACGTGCTCGTGAAAGTCGGCCGGCGATCCGAGGGCGGCGAATTCTTCCAACACCTGCGCGGTGACCGATTCGACGCGGGGCAGCAGTTCGCGCATCGCGGTCGGCGAGAAGAGCGGATTGAGCTGCGCCCGCAGCCGTTCATGGTCCTCCCACTCGGTGTCGAAGTTGCCGATCGGACCACCGAACATCACCGACTCCGTCTTACGCGGAGCCGTCTCCGGGGTCGGATGCGCTCGACCAAGCCGCTTGTCGCAGAACATCTTTCGCACGAGTGAATAGCCGGTCACCAGCCATGCATCATCCCCGGTTTGGGTGGTGATGCGACTGACCGGGCAGCCCAGCGCGGTGGATTCAGTACTCGTCATTGCCACACTCTCCAAGCAGCAGCACTGTGTAATCGATTGCCACACAGGCGATTTCGGATCTGGTACCGATCTTCTTCCGGCAGACAGTAGAACACGTATCAGTCCGGCGCAACCGGTACCGAGGCCGGTTCCGACCCCCCAGTTTCGAGGGGATGAAGCGAACCATATCGACTGCAACACTGAGAGTTTCGTGCAGACACAGACGATCCATG
>NZ_JBIWPF010000260.1:0-1134 GCF_044768125.1 Streptomyces sp. NPDC101166 | reverse complement strand
CGCTCCGAGCGGGGTTTCACCACGGGCAGCGGCTGATGCCCCGCCCACGAATCGGATTGGGTCACCGGGTTCCCGGATTCCTCGACGGCCGTCTCGGCCGTGGTCGCCGTGCTCATGACCGCCTCACGCTCGCCCAGACCGCCAGCGGCAGGAAGACGACCAGCAGGCCGCCCAGCCACACCAGCGGCACCCACAACACATTCCAGGTCACCCCGTGCTGAGCCATGTCGCGCAGTGCGAAGGAGAACTGCGAGATGGGCTGGTTGCGCACGAACGGCCGCACCCACACGGGGAATCCGTTCTCCGGCACGAAGCCGCAGGACAGCATGCCGAAGATGAGGGTCGGCAGGGTCAGGGCCTGGCTCAGGGATTCGGGGCTCTTGGTCAGCGACCCGAGCCCGTCGGCGCCGATGGCCAGGATGGTGCCGACGGCGAGGGAGAACCCGCAGAACAGCGCGGCCTGACCCCAGCCGGCGACGAAGTGGAATCCGATGAGGTGTCCCCAGGCCAGCGCCGCGATCAGCGAGACCACCGAGCGGACGAAGCCCGCGGACAGTCGCGACACCAGCGGCACCATCTTGCCGATGGGCATGGTCTGCATGCGGGTGTTGAGTCCGGTCATGGCTTCGAACGCGGCCAGCTGCGCGTTGGACATCATGGTGAAGGACATGGTCTGCAGCACGATGATCGGCATGACGAACTGGGCGTAGTCGATGCCCTGGAACTTCATCACGTAGCGCAGCGGCAGGTAGAAGCCGAGGGTGAAGACCAGCGGCACGATGACCGCGATGAGCATCTCGCCCTTGGTGAACATCACCCAGACCACGCGCCCGGTCAGTGCCCGCCACTGCGCGAAGCTGTTGGGCCGGGCCGGGGGCACCCCGGCGAAGAGATCGGCGGCGTTCGCCGCGGCCGCGGTCACGCGGCGCCTTCCGCGCCGACGGTCTCCTTGGTACCGGAGTGTCCGGTGAGGGTGAGGAAGACGTCGTCGAGCGAGGGGCGGCGCAGGCCGATGTCGGCGAGCTTGACGGCCGCGCTGTCGAGCCGCCGCAACGCCTCGGAGAGGGTGGCCGCGCCCTCGGGGGCGGGGATGGACAGCCGGTCGCCGGAGAGTTCGGCGCGGACCGCGGCGGG
>NZ_JBIWPF010000259.1:0-1136 GCF_044768125.1 Streptomyces sp. NPDC101166 | reverse complement strand
CTCGGCCGTGCTGGACGCGCTCGCCGGTCGGTTGCTGGTGGCCGCGCGGGTGGGTGACGGGCTGGGGATCGAGACGCTCGCCACTGCCGAACCCGCGATCCGGCGCCGCGTCATTCGCGCGTGGCTGCTCGAACGTGGCGCAAAATCATTGACGGACAGCAATTTACGCGCGGTGGAAGCGCTGGTCACGCGGTGGCGTGGGCAGGGCGGGGTCGCGGTGGGTGGTTCACCCAGCGGGACCAGGTTGGTTGCCGCGCGTGAACATGGCAGGCTCATACTCGGGTCGGAGTGAACCCGTTCATTGCAAGAGTCACAGTCGGGTCGACTGAAGGGAAACCAGCGGACGTGTACGGGGACGACATCGCGTCGGTGCTGATCAGCGAGGAAGAGATCGCCGCCAAGGTCGAGGAACTGGCCGAACTGGTCGCCAAACGGTATCCCGCCGATGCCCCCGAGGGTGACCTGCTGCTGGTGGGCGTGCTCAAGGGCGCGATCTTCTTCATGACCGACCTGGCCAAGAAGCTCACCGTGCCGACGCAGATGGAGTTCATGGCCGTCTCGTCGTACGGCTCCTCCACCTCGTCCTCGGGCGTGGTGCGCATCATGAAGGACCTGGACAAGGACATCGCCGGGCGCAATGTGCTGATCGTCGAGGACATCATCGACTCCGGCCTGACGCTGTCGTGGCTGCTGCGCAACCTGTCCAGCCGCAATCCGGCCTCGCTCGAGGTCGTCACGCTGCTGCGCAAGCCCGACGCGTTGCGCACCCAGGTGGACGTGATGGCCGTCGGCTTCGACATCCCGAACGAGTTCGTGGTCGGCTACGGCCTCGACTACGCCGAGCGGTACCGCGATCTGCCTTACATCGGCACCCTGGATCCGAAGGTCTACGGCGGGGAGTAACCGCCGCCTCACCGGGTCGAAAAACAGGCCGCCTTCCACTGTGGGAGGCGGCCTTTTTGCTTCTATGTGACCAAACTCACTCGATCGGCTGGTTTGGGGTGTGGGCCGGGGCGGAGTGTTGTTGCTGAAGGTCAGCGCTCGGATCGCTTTCGGATCGCGAACCGACCAAGATCACGAATCGATGCTGGTCAAGCGTCCGTTCCGAGGCGCTTGGGGGAGTGCTGGCAAATGGC
>NZ_JBIWPF010000258.1:0-1136 GCF_044768125.1 Streptomyces sp. NPDC101166 | reverse complement strand
CACAGACCGCACATATGCGCCTGCCACGCCGAGGGGTCGATTCCGTGCCGTGCCGCACTGTGCGCGCACGGCTTCAGCAAGCCGAACAAGATGTCCCCGCTCCCCGGCCGGAAGGGCCGTCCTGCAACACGATCGCAGCGAACTGTGGCAGGCGCGCGCCGGGACGGCAAGTCCGGCGGGCCGCACCGGTTCAGGCGGGCTCGGCCCGCTTCTTGTTGCCGGACAGACCGCGCCAGGCCAGATCGTCGAGCAGGTTCACGGCCACGTCCATGTCGATCTGCCCGCTGGCGACCCGGTCGGCGATGGCCTCGCCCGCGCCGATCACCGCCACCGACACCACCTCGAAATTGGTGCCCGGCTCGGCGTACTTGGCGCTGGACTCCAGCAGTTTCGCGGTGAGCTCGATGATCCGGTCGCGGCTGTTGGCGATCTCGGTGGCGAACGGCTGCTGGCCGAGCGCCTGCCGGTAGAGGACCTGCCAGGACAGCCGGTTCTGGTCCACGTAGGCGAGGAATGCCTCCAGGCCCGCGCGCAGCTGCTCGTGCGGGGTGAGCTTGGGGTTGCCCGCGACCGCGACCGCTTCGATGAACCGCGCGCTCTCGCGCAGGATGCAGGCGCGGAAGAGTTCGTCCTTGGAGCCGTAGTAGAGGTACAGCATCGGCTTGGAGATCTTCGCCTCGGCGGCGATCGCGTCCATCGAGGTGTCGTGGTAGCCCTTGCGCGAGAAGACCTCCACGGCGGCGTCGAGCATCTGCTGCTCGCGCACCGCGCGAGGAAGCCGTTTCGTTCCGCCTGCCATTCACTCTCCTCGGACCGGACAGTCGGCGCTCATCGCAAGCGCCGAAGCCCTTATCTTACTCCATGGTAAGTTCCGCCAGTGTGAATTGCCGGTGATTCGCCATGCCTGGACGGCGGCGTCGGGGCCGATCTCAGCAGTGCGGCGCGGAGCCCTTGAACTTTGCCATGCGCAAGACCGAGGCATCCACCTGGGATCCCGGTAAGCGGCCACTGTTCACCGCCGCCACGAGCCGGTCCAGCACCTTCGGCACCGCGTCCGTGGTGATCCACAGGGCATTGTCGGCCCCCGCGATCAGGGCGGCCTCCACCGCGTCCTCGATGCTCATCCGGCTGGTGAT
>NZ_JBIWPF010000257.1:0-1144 GCF_044768125.1 Streptomyces sp. NPDC101166 | reverse complement strand
GGTCAGGTGTATCCCCCGGGGCCCAGTGATGGAAACCGGCCTTGACTAACGCCGCGTGGCAGCTGGGTTTTGGCGCGGTGAACCTTTGCCCATCGGTTGCCGAAAATGCCTATTTGGGCGCGGAAAACGGCTGGTTGATAGTGGTGAAGTACTGCACCGCGGCAGCGATCGCGATCGGCGCGGTCACCAGCAATTGACCGCCGATCGTGCCCAGGAAGCCGACCGTGCTGGCTCCGATCAAGCAACCCGCCAGCGGTCCGACGGCCGAACAGCGTGGCCAGCGGGGCCGTCGCCGTCGCGAAGGCGACGCCGCCCAGGACGCAGCCGAGTGCCGCGCCGCCGAGGCCGCCGACCACGGTGCCGATGGTCGCGCCCGCGGAGATGGTGCTGGTCAAACGGTTCCAGGCGGCCAGCTCACGGTCGTACTGGGTCTTCCACGGCGCCTGATCCTCGTAGGGCAGCGCGACCGGCTTGTACACCGCGTGCGCCAGATCGGCCTGCGGCGTCAGGGTGGCGGTGCGGTCGCTGATCTGCGCCGCGATCGGGAACTCGAAATCGTCGATCCGGAACTTCAATTCGGTGCCGGCGACGGTGGTTCCATTCGCCGCCTTGACCTTCAGCGCACCGTCCTCGACGACCAGCGAACCGGCGTCGGTGCTGACCACCGTGTTGCCCTGCTCGGTGACCTGGGACGTGTAGTTGATCGTGCCGTCGTCGGTCTTGGCCGGACCGGCGTACGCGGTGCCGGCGGTGACCCCCGTCGCCGCGACCAGCAATGCCGCGATCCCGGCGAATTCCCTCATCTTCATTTTCTTTACTGCTTCCACTGCCGAGAACTGAACTGTCGGCGGCAAGCATCTGTGAACCCCCTGTGAATCTGGAGGTTAAAAACCAGCTTGATTCGATGCCGTGGAAGTGAGGGAGATTACTTCGCCTTGGCGGCGGCCTTGGCCTGCTTCTTGAATTCCCGCACCTGGGTGAGGGATTCGGCGTCGGTGACGTCGGCGACCGAGCGGCGGGAGCCGTCCTCGCCGTACGCACCGGCCGCCTCACGCCAGCCCGCGGCGGCCAGACCACGCTGTTTGCCCAGCAGGGCGAGGAAGATCCGGGCCTTCTGGTCACCGAAACCGGGCAGCTTCTTGAG
>NZ_JBIWPF010000256.1:0-1139 GCF_044768125.1 Streptomyces sp. NPDC101166 | reverse complement strand
GTGGAACCCATCCGGCTGGCCGATGCCGATGAGTTGCAGAAACCCCTGCTGGAGGGTGATCGCGGGATCGGGCCGTACTTCCGGCTACTCGCGCGCAACCCGGAGGTGCTGGCCCATCGCAGTGGCAACGACAAAGAGATCTTCTACGGTCGAGGGGGGCTGACCCGCGCGGAGCGCGAACTCGCGGCGACCGTTACCTCCCGGCACAATGGGTGCGAGTACTGCGCCTCCGTTCATTCACGTTTCACATCTGCGTTGTCCAAGCGGCACGGGGATGTTCAGCGGTTGCTGGACGAAGGCAACGACGTGCGCATCGACGAAAGATGGGACGCGGTAATCGATTTCGTGGACGCCCTCGCCGCCAATCCGCCCCGCGCCACCGCCGGCCATCTGAACCGCTTGCGGCAGTTGGGTTTCGACGCCTCGGAGCTGCATGATCTGGTGTTGTCGGCGGCCTCGTTCTCGTGGGCCAACCGTCTGATGCTCACCTTGGGAGAGCCCGAGGTGCCCGCGTAATCTAGTGCTCTATCGGGTTGGTTCTAGAAAGTTCATCCGTAATCTTCCCTCCGGGGGTATCGGCTCGGTATCGTCGCGATGGCAAACAGTCAGTGACGGCACTGGCAATCGTTCGGATCGGAGCACCACCATGGCGAACTTCCTTTCGGATGTTCTTTCTCAGACCCTGTTCAAGCTGCTGGCTACCGGCTCCGCGAGTCTTTCTGCCAAGTAGCCACGCGAGCGCCATCTTTCGGCAACTGAACAGGTGCCGAGCGATGCGGAAGGGCCCTCCCGCGGTTTCGGGGATCGGGCCCTTTTTTCGTGTCCGGATTATCCGGATGCGGCGTGGGTACTCCGCCCCTGCGCCGGCTCCGGCGCTGGTCCGGCGGCGCGTCGCGAGGGGCGGTCAAATAAAACCTAAAAAGTTCCTCGAAAAGTATTCCGTCCAGTTCGCCCGCTCTGTATCGTGATGAACGGCAAACGATCAGTGACTTTCGGGTCAATGCGACATCGGCCCGCGAGTCTCTCCCCCCGGACCCGCGTACCGAACTCGGGACGGTTCCCCTGCCTATACCCACCGTCCCGGGTGCGTCGAGTGACCCGACGTTGCTGAGCCAACTTTCGGCTAACGCGCGGTAAGT
>NZ_JBIWPF010000255.1:0-1141 GCF_044768125.1 Streptomyces sp. NPDC101166 | reverse complement strand
TAGTCGGAATCAGGGGCGCAGCAGGGGACGTCCTTCGAGGGCCGCGGCCCAGAGCTTGTCCGCGGCATCCTCGATGTCCCCGTCCAGGAACTCGGGCAACAGGACGTCGGCCTCGGACACCCGCACTCGCGGGGCCTTCACATCACCGAGGAAGACGACCTCGCCCCTGTCCCCGGCCTCGAACCACGCCCCCGCTGTCGCGGCGCCGTGCACGGCGAGCATCCCCATGTCGGAGAACTCCGTCATCAGCAGGCCCCCGACGGTGAGCGAGCCGCCGATGAAAAGGTTGCTGTCCAGCAGACACATCAGGTGCCGCGCGGTGACCGAGCCGGTGACGTAGAGCGGCGTGTAGACGTCTCCGTTCAGAAACCGCATCGGCCCGTCGACCGTCAGGTCGCCATCGATGACGTACACGGTGTCCTCCGCCAGACCGGGATCGTTCCCGATCGACAACGACCCGTCGACGGTCAGGTCACCCTGGTGCACGAAGAAGCACTCCGGCTCCTCCTCGAAGAGGTCTTCCAGATCCTCCACGTGGTCGTCGCTGGCTTTGCCGATGTCGTAGCGCTTCACCGCCTCGGACAGCGGTACCGATTCCCAACTCGCGCTCCACAGTTCGAAAGACACCCGACTCCTCGCGTACTTGCTCGATACCCGTTGCAGTCCAAGGAGTCTCGCACACACCCGCGGAGCGGGATCACCACCAGCCGAGAATCGGGCGCAGTTCGCGCCCGAGCTCGGGGGCCAGGGAGCGCGCGTAGCTCGCGGTCAGGTGGTGTTCGTCGTGGTAGACGAGGATGTTGCCCTCGACGACGGCGCAGACGACGGGCTCGCAGACCGCGTCGTTGGGGTCGATCAGGTGCATGTTCGGGAAGGCGGACGCGGGGTCCTCGGCGGGGTTCAGGGGCGAGAGGGCCTCGGAGCGCTTCAGACCGCAGCTCACCCGGTCGCCGCCGCTGGCCAGGCAGTCGATGGCGCGGTAGCGGATGCCGTTGCGGCGCAACCACGGGGTGTCGCGGATGCCGATGACCTCGAGGCCGCGGTCGGACAGGGCCGACCAGACGTCGATGTAGTCCTGCGGGGTCTCGTCGCCGCCACTGTCGCTGGGGCGGGTGGCGGTGGTGAAGACATAGTCGGGGCG
>NZ_JBIWPF010000254.1:0-1147 GCF_044768125.1 Streptomyces sp. NPDC101166 | reverse complement strand
TCATGGCGGGCGAGGGCGACGTGTTCATCTCGGCCGGTGTCGAGACCGTCTCCAACTTCCCGAAGGGCACCGCGGACGGCTGGCCGGACAGCCACAACCCGCGCTTCGCCGACGCCGAGGCCCGCACCCAGGCGACCAAGGCCTCCAACGCCACCTGGACCGACCCGCGCGCCGAGGGCCTGCTCCCGGACGTCTACATCGCCATGGGTGAGACCGCCGAGAACGTCGCCACCTTCACCGGCATCTCCCGCGAGGACCAGGACCACTGGGGCGTGCGTTCGCAGAACCGCGCCGAGGAGGCCATCAAGGCCGGCTTCTTCGAGCGTGAGATCACCCCGGTGACCCTGCCCGACGGCACCGTCGTCACCACCGACGACGGCCCGCGCGCCGGCACCTCCTACGAGAAGATCTCGCAGCTGAAGCCGGTCTTCCGCGAGAACGGCACCATCACCGCCGGTAACGCCTGCCCGCTGAACGACGGTGCGGCGGCGCTGGTCGTCATGTCCGACACCAAGGCCAAGGCCCTGGGCCTGACCCCGCTGGCCCGCGTCGTGGCCACCGGCGTCTCCGGCCTGTCGCCCGAGGTCATGGGCCTGGGCCCGATCGAGGCCGTGCGCAACACCCTGAAGAACGCGAACATGACCATCAACGACCTCGACCTGTACGAGATCAACGAGGCCTTCGCCGTTCAGGTCCTGGGTTCGGCTCGCGAGCTGAACATGGACGAGGACAAGCTGAACGTGTCCGGTGGCGCCATCGCCCTGGGCCACCCGTTCGGTATGACAGGCGCCCGCATCACCGCGACCCTCATCAACAACCTGCAGACCCACGACAAGCAGTTCGGTCTGGAGACCATGTGTGTCGGTGGCGGCCAGGGCATGGCGATGATCATCGAGCGCCTGAGCTGATCACTCGGCACTGACGCGGGCCGCTCGACCTCACGGTCGGGCGGCCCGTTTCGTTTTCCCGGGCTGGACCGGCGGCATTACCCGGCAGGTAATCGACTTCGTTCCGCGTAGGCGGAAACATCAAGGGCAGCACAGCAATCCGATCGAGGAGCTCGAAATGCCCGGTTACGCCATCGCCAATCTGTGGGACGTGGACCTCAACGCCGACATCGTGGAATACCTGGAGCGCATCGACTCCA
>NZ_JBIWPF010000253.1:0-1150 GCF_044768125.1 Streptomyces sp. NPDC101166 | reverse complement strand
GCCGCCAGCTTGGTGTCCATGTCCTTCCATAGGTCCGGCACCCAGTCGGCGTCACCGTCGAGCACCGACGGCTTCTCCAAGGGCATCCACGGCGCGGAGGCGGCCTGTGTGGACGGCGCGCTCTGGGAACCCACGACCCGGTAGGCGCCCTGCGGGCCCATGTCGATCACGGTCGACCAGCCGACCCGCAGCACCCGGGGCGCACCGTCGACGAGCACCTGCAACCGGTCGTCGCGTGCGTTGGCGACCTGGTCGATGAGCTCGAGTTCGCGGTGGGTGTCGAGGATCCCCGAGTACGGCCGCAGCGAATCCACTTGCACATCGTGCAGTGATTCGGCGGCGGTGATGAGGGTGTCGGGCAATGCGCCCGTCGGCACCTCGACGACGATGTCGTCGATCGCGAAGCCGTCGCCGCGCTCGACGACATCCAGCGAGAGGATGTCCGCGCCAACGGAACCCAGCGCCAGCGCCAGCGATCCGAGACTCCCCGGGCGATCCGGAAGTTGCACGCGAAGCAGGTATGACACGTGCCTTCCTTTCTTTACTGTGCGACCGAAACTTTCCGACGGGTACCCGAGTCCCGCAATACTTACACCCTCGAGAGCCCGTTATCGAATCGAAGCATCTGCTGTGACGCGGGCCACCTACCCGTGGGTCACACATTGATGGTGCCAGGTCCGGCGCGTACCTGCGACCGGTGGCCGAAGGTGAACCCACTAGGCTGTCGGATGGCCAATCACCTAGCTCGAACCATGCCGAAAGGGGTCCCGCGGTGCCCGCCATCTCCAGGGACGAGGTAGCCCACCTCGCCCGGCTGTCCCGGCTCGCTTTGACGGACGACGAACTCGATCTGTACGCCGGTCAGCTGGATTCCATCCTGACCCACGTCGCACAGATCTCGCAGGTCGCCGCCGCCGATGTGCCCGCCACCGCATCCCCGAATCCGGAGACCAACGTGACGCGCCCGGATGTGCCGCGCCCGTGCCTGACTCCGGACGAGGCGCTCGCCATGGCCCCGGCCGTCGAGGAGCAGCGGTTCATGGTTCCGCAGATTCTGGGAGAGGGCGAATGACCGACCTGACCAAGCTGTCCGCGGCGGAACTCGCGGACAAGATCCACGCCCGCGAGGTGTCCTCGGTCGAGGTCACCG
>NZ_JBIWPF010000252.1:0-1150 GCF_044768125.1 Streptomyces sp. NPDC101166 | reverse complement strand
CCCTGCTCGGACTGTTCGAACTCGCCAATTGGGCGGCCCACCAGCTCATCGGGATCGCGATCATGATGACGGTGGCGTTCTTCGTGTCGCTCGCCATGGAGCCGGCGGTGGACGGGCTCGCCGGGCGCGGCGTGAATCGCGGGCTGGCCACCGGGCTGGTGTTCATCATCGTGTTCGCGTGCACCGCGGGATTCCTCGCGACGCTGGGCGTGCTCCTGGTCGAGACCGTCTCCCATGTGGTGAGCGAACTGCCGCGACTGGTCGGCGAATTGGTGGATTGGGTCAATCGCGTATTCCACCAGAATTTCACCTTGGATCAGTTGCGCGATCGGCTGTTCAAGGACTCGGACGTCATCAGTTCCTATGCCGAGCGGGCCGCGAACAATGTGTGGGGGCTGTCGAGCACGGTGCTGGGCGGGCTGGCGCAGTTCATCACCATCGCACTGTTCAGCGTGTACATGACCGCTGACGGGCCCAAGCTGCGGCGCTCGGTGTGCTCGCTGCTGCCGCCCGCGAAACAGGGTGCGGTGCTGCATGCCTGGGACCTGGCCATCGACAAGACCGGTGGGTACTTGTATTCGCGGGCGTTGCTGGCGGTCATCTCGGCGGTCGCGCACGGGGCGTTCCTGGCGCTGCTCGGCATACCGAACGCGCTGGCGCTGGGCATCTGGTTCGGTGTGGTGGCCTCGTTCGTGCCGACCATCGGAACCTATATCGCGGGCGTGCTGCCGATCCTGGTGGCGCTCACCATCAGACCGCTCGACGCGGTGTGGATTCTGCTGTTCGTGGTGGTCTACCAGTGGATTCAGGACTATGTGCTGCAGCCGCGGATCACCGCGCGGACGGTGGACGTGAATCCGGCGGTGGCGCTGCTGTCGGTGATCATGGGCGGGGCGCTGCTGGGG
Source organism: Streptomyces sp. NPDC101166 (assembly GCF_044768125.1). NCBI lineage: Bacteria > Bacillati > Actinomycetota > Actinomycetes > Kitasatosporales > Streptomycetaceae > Streptomyces > Streptomyces sp. NPDC101166. Next base: position 245 of record NZ_JBIWPF010000252.1, on the reverse strand, counting down.
GCGGTGGGTGCGCTGCTGGCCATTCCGGCGACCGCCACCTTGCAGGCGTTCCTCGGGGAGTACGTGAAGCGGTACGAGGTCAGCGAGGATCCGCGGATCGAGCGCAAGGGCGGGGCGCGCAAGCAGCGCAAGCTGGACGAGGCCGCGGCGAAGGACTCCGAGGAGTCCGAGGACTAGGCGCGGACCGGGACGGCGTCCTCGGGCCGCTTGGCCCGCGCGGTGCCCAGGATCGAGCCCAGGATCAC
>NZ_JBIWPF010000251.1:0-1151 GCF_044768125.1 Streptomyces sp. NPDC101166 | reverse complement strand
CGATGAGTCCGTCGTTGGTGAGGGTGGTCATGTGGCCGACCCCTGACTGCCGCCGGATTCCGCTGTGCTGGTCGCCTTTTCGGACCCACTGCCCGCGTTGAAGGCGATGTCGACGGGCGCGCGCTGGGCGGCCGGGTCGAGGCCGCCGAGGACGGCGGGCGCGACCTGCATGCCGGAGGTGAGGCCCAGTTCGTTGTCGCTGGTGGGCGCGCCGACGAGACCGGCCCGCGGCGTGTGCTCCTCGTCGCTGGACTGGCCGGCGCCCCCCATCGGCGCAGGGGCCATGGTCGTCCCACTCTGCTGCACCGTAACCGGTTGCGTCACAACGCGTTGCGTGGTGGTTTCCTTGGCCTCGACGGTGGTGGCGCGCACCTGCGTCAACGGCATGGGCGGCAGGTTGAGCGAGCCGAGGTTGATATTCGGCATCGACGGCGTCGGAACCGCGGGCGCTTCCACCTCGACCGGCGCGACAGGCTGTTCGGCGGGCGTCAGCCCGGCGGTGACCTGCGGCGGAGCCTGGTGTTCCCACGGCTTGGCCAGCGATTCGGTGGCGGCCTCGTAGGTCCGCATGACCCGCGCCGCCTGCGCCTTGGCCGCGTCGGCGTCCATGTCGGTCTTGGCGAGCCCGCCCAGCAGGGGCATCCCGCCCGCCAGCCCGAGCTGCTGCATCAGCTGCTGCAGATCCTTGAGCTTCTCGACCTCGTCGACGTCCGGCATGGTCAGTTTCGCGAGTTCGTATGCGGCCGCGTGCGTTTCGGCCTGCACTGCATTACCGGCGGCCGCGGAGGCAGAAGCCCCCATCCAGTCACGCAGCGCTCTGATGCGTTCGATGAAGGGCCCGCTGTGCTTGGATTCCCAAGCACTGTCGAGGATTACGAGAATTCTCTCGTACTCCACAGCGGCGGCGGCGAAACCCGCGCTCAGTCGAGTCCACGCGAGCCCGGCTTCGGCGGCGGGGATCGCCCCGGCGCCCGTCACCAGTTCACGCGCCAGCTCTTCGGGCGGCTTGGATTCCCAAACCGTCTCGGTGAAGCCGGGTTTCGTCGGTTCCAGCATCGAGAAGGGTCTCCGCTCAGCCGGCGAAGCCGAGGACGGACTGCTCCTCGACCTTGCCGAAGGCGTCGAACTGGCTGCGCAGCGTAGAGGCGAGG
>NZ_JBIWPF010000250.1:0-1153 GCF_044768125.1 Streptomyces sp. NPDC101166 | reverse complement strand
ACATCGCGGGGGAGGCCAAGAACGGTCCCGCGGACAAGTACATCGAATTCCAGAAGTTCGTCGGATCGAAGCTGGTGTTCGTCGCCGAGATCATCCGGACCTACGACAAGGACGGTCACAGCACCTGCCGCGTCGACGACGAAAAGGGCGTTCCCGAGTCCGAATTCAGCGATGAGGAAGTGGTCCGGCGCTTCTGCGGTGAGCAGCTGCTGCGCCCGGCCCCGGTCGGCTGATCTATTGCAATCCCGCGATGCGGCGTTGTAGCCAGCGGCGGGCTTCCGTGTCCCGGGCGTGCACCAGAATCTTGCGGCGGCCGCCCGGGGAGAGCGCGGCCAGCAGGTGGGCCAAGCGCTTCCGGGTATCCCAGCTGAGCAGGTAGCGGACGGCGCCCGCGGTGGCGTGTTCGTCGGCCAGCTCCACCGCACGCGCGAAATCGGCGTGGTCCTCCAGCAGTAGGAACTGCGCCGGAATACGTTCGTGCGCAGGGTATCCCGAGTACCTCCCGGTGCCTCCGGCGAACCAGGCGCACAGTCGCAGGATTCGATCGACGGGATCCGGGTACGTCATGAGGAGCAGGGCGCGGGCCTCCTCCACCTGGGGCCCGGTCAGACCGCCGCCGGTGGTGGTGGACGTATCCAGGAAGAGTCCGGCGAAGGGGATGAGCGGATCGGGAATCTCGGCCACCCAGCGGTATGCGATGCGGTCGCTCTCGGCCTGGCGCCGCTCGGCCGCGCGGAACTCCTGCAGCGGCACCGCGACACCGCGCACCGCCAGCCATTCCAGTGAGCGCATCCCGTCCGCGAGCCGCGCGTCCTGCGGCCAACCGGGCCAGCGGATCGAGTAGCCGTGATGCAGGGTCACGGAGGTGAGGGGGCGTTCGCCGGCGTCGAAGAAGTCGAGGACCACATCGCCCCAGCACATGCACACGAAGCCGGGCAGGTCGGAGACGCGCAGCGCCTCCCGCAGCGCTCGCACGGCAACCGGGTCGCGCTCCTCTATCAGGGTCGGCGCGTCGCCCGGCATCTCGCGGACCCGGACTCCCCGGGCGCCGGCCAGCACCCGGTCCAGCGCTTCGGGATCACCGCCCGTGGCCTGGCCCCCGACACCCATACCGAAACAGTAATCCGACCCGACGGTTCCCGGCGTGGCGCGG
>NZ_JBIWPF010000249.1:0-1155 GCF_044768125.1 Streptomyces sp. NPDC101166 | reverse complement strand
CGCAGCGGGGTCACCACCATGACGTCGGCGGCCACGAAGAATGCGATCAGCTCCTCGCGCGGGATGGGGCGGTGCAGATAGTGCACCACCGGGTAACCCACCCGGGCGAACTCACCGTTGATGCGGCCCACCTGGCGTTCGATATCGCCGCGCATCTGCTTGTAGGACTCGACGCGTTCGCGGGACGGCGTGGCCAGCTGCACCATCACCGTGTCCGTGGGATCGATACGGCCGTCGTGCAGCAGCTCCTCGAGCGCGGCGAGCCGGATGTCGATGCCCTTGGTGTAGTCGAGGCGGTCGACGCCCAGCAGGATCGTCTTCGGATTGCCCAGTTCCGCACGGATTTTCGCGGCCCGCTCCCGCACATCGCGGCGACGCGAATACTCGTCCAGTTCCGCGGAGGTGATGGAGATCGGGAACGCTCCCACCCGCACGGTGCGGAAACCCACCTGCACCACACCGAGTTTCGAACGCACGCCCACATTGCCGCGCGACGTCGGCTGCCCGGCCAGCCTCCTGGCCAGATACAGGAAGTTCTGCGCGCCGCCCGGGAGATGGAAGCCGATCAGGTCGGCGCCGAGCAGGCCCTCGACGATCTCGGTGCGCCACGGCATCTGCATGAACAGTTCCACCGGCGGGAACGGAATGTGCAGGAAGAAGCCGATGGTCAGGTCGGGGCGGAGCATGCGCAGCATCTTCGGCACCAGCTGCAGCTGGTAGTCCTGGACCCACACGGTCGCGCCCTCGGCGGCCACCTTCGCGGTGTACTCGGCGAAACGCCGATTCACCTGCACGTACGCCTGCCACCACTGGCGGTCGTAGACCGGCCGCACGATCACGTCGTGATACAGCGGCCACAGCGTCGCGTTGGAGAAGCCCTCGTAGTAATCGGCGACCTCGTCGCCCGACAACGGGACGGGATGCAGTTCCAGACCGTCCTCGACGATCGGATCGAGCTCCACGTCCGGGACGCCGGCCCAGCCGACCCAGGCGCCCTTGTTATTGCGCAGTACCGGTTCCAGTGCCGTGACCAGACCGCCGGGGCTGCGCTTCCAGCGAGTGGTTCCGTCGGGCAGGCGCTCCAGGTCGACCGGGAGCCGGTTGGCGACGACGACGAAACCGGAGCCGGAGCTATCCGGGTGCACGGGTCATTCG
>NZ_JBIWPF010000248.1:0-1157 GCF_044768125.1 Streptomyces sp. NPDC101166 | reverse complement strand
CCACTGATTCACCAGCAGAGCTGGACCACCCGCCGCGCCCAGCCCCGGCGTGCACCCCGCGTATCCGCTCTCCGCCGGATCCGCAGCAACGCCTGAGTTCTTCCACCCCATTCAGGCCACTTCGAGTAAACCCCTCTTTTCATACCCCGCGCACCTCAGCGCAGAGCAGATGTCAACGCCGACATCCGCGCGGGGTCACGTGTCCGTAGCTCAGCGGAAAGAGCACCTGATTACGAATCAGGCGGCCGGAGGTTCGAATCCTCCCGGGCACACCAACTCTCGATGAAGCGTGGTGTAACGGCAGCATGACGGACCCTGACTCCGCCGATCCAGGTTCGAATCCTGGCGCTTCAGCTTGATCAGCCCTGCGCGATTTTCTGCTGCACGGCGGCCGCGAGGATAGTGTCGCCGTGGGCGGTGGGGTGCCAGGGGAAACCGAGGAGTTCGGTCCGGGGGTCGAAGGCGCCGGCCACCCAGGCGTCGGGGGTGCAGGCGCCGTGGCCCGCGGTGACGGCTCGGGAGTCGAGGAAGGTGACCTTCAGGATCGCGGCGGCTTCGCGTTGGGCGGTGTCCATGTGGTCGAGGAACTCGGTGATGGCTCCGGCTCGGGGCTGGACGGCGTCGATGCCGAGGATCCCGGCGCAGGCCGAGGTTTGGCCGGGGGTGTGGATCTCCGGGTAGCCGACGAAGATGATCTGGGCGTTCGGGGCGTAGTAGCGGATGTACTCGACGGCCTTGCGGACGCGGTCGGCGTAGGCCTGGCCGGTGATGGTGGCCGGGTCGGGGGCGCGGCCCTCGGCGGCGGCTTCGACGTCGCAGCCGTTGCTCAGGTCGATCAGGCAGGAGTAGGCGCGGGACAGGGCGACGGGGTTGTCGGTTCCCCAGGCGTCGTTCATGCCGAGCTGGATCGTGACGGCCCGGGTGCGGGGGCCGAAGGCATTGTCGGAGGCGGCGCGTTTGACCTGGTGGACCAGGGTCCAGCCGGAGGTGTCGATGGTGCCGCCCTGACACGAGGTGTCCTCGACGTCGTCCGGGGACAGGCCGAGGCGCTGGGTCAGCTGGGTCGGCCACGAGGTGGGGACGTGTCTGCAGTCCGGGTCGCCGCCCGCGTTCAGCAGGTCGAGGATCTGGCCGTTGGCGGAGAAGGAATCGCCGAT
>NZ_JBIWPF010000247.1:0-1159 GCF_044768125.1 Streptomyces sp. NPDC101166 | reverse complement strand
CGGCCGGTGGGGCCTGAGGGGCCTGCGGCTGCGGAGCCGGAGCGGGTGGCGGCACCGGCCGCGGCGGGGCCGCGACATTCGAGGTGCGATTCAGGAAGTCGTCGAACTCGCGCCCGAAACCGCTTCCCCCACTGGGTGAGTGGCCGGGCGCACCCTGCGGTTGGCCAGGATTACCGTGCCCTTGGCCGGGATGACCGGCCTGCCCAGGATGACCGGGCGCCTGGCCGGGATCACCGTATGCCTGACCAGGGCCGTACGACTGCCCCGGATCGCCATACCCCTGGGGTGGACGGCCCTGCCGCTCGCTCCCACCATTTCCGCCCGGCTGATAGCCGCCCGCTCCCCGCGGAAAGTCGTTCACAGTTCAGTTGCCCCTCAGTCGGCGGCCGACGCCAGATTCAGCGAGGTGAGCAGGGTGCTCAACGCGGCCTTCATGTCGGGACCCTCGATGCGCATGAGCACCGATTCGTCCACGGCGCTCAGATCGATGGATTCGTCGTTGGCCAGGCGGAACTCGCGTTCCTCCTCGGCCGCCTCGATCAGGTTGCGGATGAAGCGACCGTTGCCGGCCACGTCGACCCCGCGGCGCGGTTGCCCGCTCTGATCGGTGCTCTCCATCGTGTAGAGCTTCTGACAGGTGGTGATCAGCGCGGCCAGCGCGTCCTCGGAAAGGTCCGAATCCCGTTTGGACGCAACGACTTCACCGATCGCGCCGAGTTCCTCGGCGGTGTAGGACGGGAACTGGAGCCGCTTGGCGAAGCGGGACGCCAGACCGTCGTTGGCGGCCAGGAAGCGGTCGATCTCGCCGTCGTATCCGGCGATGATCACCACCAGGCGGTCGCGGTCGTTCTCCATACGGGCCAGCAGGGTGTCGACGGCCTCGCGGCCGAACGCGTCACCGCCGGAGAGCCCGGTCTGGATCAGGGTGTACGCCTCGTCGATGAACAGCACGCCGTCCATGGCGGTGTCGATCAGGGCGTCGGTCTTGATGGCGGTGGAACCCAGGTGCTGGCCGACGAAGTCGGAGCGCTTGGTCTCGACCACCTTGTCGGTCTTGAGAATGCCCAGGCCGCAATAGATCTTGGCGACCACGCGCGCGATGGTGGTCTTACCGGTTCCCGGCGGACCCGTGAAGGCAAGGTGCTGGCCGCGCGCGGAG
>NZ_JBIWPF010000246.1:0-1160 GCF_044768125.1 Streptomyces sp. NPDC101166 | reverse complement strand
CTGTTCTCGGAGCGGGGGTACGAGAAGACCTCGCTGCGGGAGATCGCCAAACGCCTGGGAGTCACGAAAGCCGCGCTGTACTACCACTTCCGGACCAAGGAAGACATCGTCGCCAGTCTGTCGGAGGATCTGCGGGGCGGCGTCGACGAGATCGTGACATGGGCCGAGAGCGCGCCCGAGGGGCGGGAGCGCGCGCGGGAGATCGTGATCCGATACGGGGCGCTGCTGCACAGTCTCGGCAAGGACATGATCCGGTTCTGGCACGAGAACCAGCCCGCGTTCCGGGACCTCGGGTTCGGGACGAGCCTGCGCTACCAGTTCCGGGTGCTGGCGGACCTGATGACCGCGCCGAGCCGGGACCCGCTGACCGTGTTCCACGCCCGGCAGGCGCTGCTGGCCATCAGCTGGAGTCTGTCCATGATGGGAGACCTGGAGCTGTCCGACGAGGAGAGCAATGCGGCGGCGGTGGCCATCGCGCTCGACATCGTCGAGCGGATGTAGCGGCTACTCGAAGGTGAGGCCGTCGGGCTCGTCGGCGTAGGCGCGGGCGGTCTCCGCGGCCAGGCTCACCGCGCGGCGGGCCCAGGACAGGGAAGCGCCGGCCAGGCCGCAGGCCGGGGAGACCAGGATCTGGTCGGCGAGCAGGCGGCGGGGGAAACCGAGACGGTCGATCAGGCGGACACCGGGTTCGGCGATGTCACGCCAGGTGACCGGCTTGGCCGGTTCGGTGGTGGGGACCAGGCCGAGGACCAGATGCTTTCCGGCGTCCAGCAATTCGCCGATGCGGTCCAGGTCCCGGGTGCCGATGGCGGCCAGGTCGAACCCGATCGCGCTCGCGGCGGACTTGCGCAGGAAACCGAGGGCGGGGCGGTCGGCGCAGGAGTGGATCAGGACCGGGACCGACTGCCGCGCGGCCACGGTGTCGAGCACGTGCAGGGCCTCGGGTTCGGGCATGGCGCGCACCGTGTTCAGAACGCTCACACCCTTCAGCGTCCCGCTCAGGACGGCCGTCAGGTGGGGTTCGTCGATCTGGAGGATCACCTGCGTGCCGAGTCGCTTGGAGACCTCGGCGACGTGGTTGGCGATGCCCTCGGCCAGGGACTCCGAAAGGTCGCGCAGCGCACCGGAATCGGTGAGGATGCGATGCCCGCCGGGCAGTT
>NZ_JBIWPF010000245.1:0-1160 GCF_044768125.1 Streptomyces sp. NPDC101166 | reverse complement strand
CCCGATTCGCCCTGGCACAGAGAGCCCATCGCGCCCGGTGAAGACATGCGGCGCTACCCAAATCAAGGCGAGGGTAGAAGCTCCCGGGAAACGCCAGTGAAGTCCAACGACCCGCGTTGTCCCGACTACCGGACCAGGGGGCGAGGGGTTCAGTGGGTCAAGCGAAGGACGGCGCTCCACGGGATGATCGTTCCGGGTTTGCGCGGATTCGGCTGGGGTAGCCCGGCGAAGAGTCGGTAGAGCGGTGAGAGACGTCGAAATCGGCTGGCCGCCAGCAAGATCGACTCGATGTCGAGAACGGTCCATCCGTCTTCCTCGAAGAACGCGACGCCATTGGCCGGGGTGAAGGTGAAGGGCGCGTTCTTCAGCAAGCCGTCGCCGCTGCGCTCGAGACGCTCGGCGATCACCACGGACACGATGTCGACGACCCACCAGGCGACCTCACGGCGCCGGAAGTCGAAGGCCAGGTCGCGGACCTCCTCCGGCCGCAGGTACATGACCAGTCCTTCGGTGATCACGAAGGCTCGTGACGCACCCGCCAGGGCGTCGGCGAGGAACACCTTGCGCGCGATCGGATCGGCGAGATCGACCCCGCGCCTGATCAGTCGGCAGCGCGGCGTCTGCCATTCGAGCAGTCGCTTCTTCTCTTCCAGCAGCGCGGGTAGATCGGCCTCGACCCAGATCAGGTCCTTCGGCAGGTCGAGCCGGTACGGTCTGGTGTCCAAGCCGGCGGCCAGGTTGACGACGCGGTCGCACCCCTCGGCGATCGCCGAGGTGATCATGTCGTCGATCAGCTTGGTGCGGGCGACGATCGGCCATCCGTGGTCGCCCATCACCCGTCTGGTTTCGGCCGCGATCGCCGGGCCCACCTCACCGGCGAGCATGCCGGCCAGCGGATCGTGGAACAGGGCGTCGGGGCGGTCCGATTCGATGGCCCGGTAGACCGCGACCCACCGCGCGGTGTCGGACACGCTGGAGATGATGGGCTTCATCTCGGTCATGGGAAGCCTTCCTGTGTAGTCGTCCGAGGGTGTCCGGGTCTCACTCGCCGGCGGCTATCGCCGCCGCGATGCGCGCACGCAGTTCGGACGCCGCAATCACCGCGTCGACCGAGCCGACCCGCACCGCCCGCTGAATGCTGTGCACGCCATCGAATTCGG
>NZ_JBIWPF010000244.1:0-1161 GCF_044768125.1 Streptomyces sp. NPDC101166 | reverse complement strand
CGTGGTGGCGGAACGGCTCGACGAGCACCCGACCGACCTGCTCACCCTGCGCGGGATCCGGCTGGACGACCTCATCGGCGGCCTGCTGCAGAGCGAGACCCTCGACTGCGACCTGTACGGCGAGCACGCGGCGCTGCCCACGCTGCCGGACCCCGAATTCCATCCGGCCCCCGACGATCTGGACCCGGTGCTGCTGCGCCAGGCCCTGCGCATGACCGCCGAGGACGAGCAGTCCGTCGCCGCCGGGCTGCGGCAACTACGCGACCTCTACCGCTCCCTGGACCGCTGAGCGCTGTTCCCGGCCCGCTGAGCGCTAGGCCGTGGCCGTCCGGGTGGCGGGCCGATCATCGGTGCGGCGTCCGCCGGGCGCCTCGAAGGTGTAGTCGTTCAGGTCGAAATGGGCTGCCCGCCAGGCGGCTTCGGGCGTGCTCATGGCCCGCAGCGGCACGTCCCCGTTCTTGTCGAAGTAGTAGGAGTTGGCCAGCGCGCAGCTGTCCTGCCAGAACACCTGGGTGCCGCGCCGCGACATCATCTCCTGGAAGTACCGCTCGTTGGCGGCGGCGGTGACCTCCACCCGGGTGGCGGCGTCGCGGCGGGCCTGGCGGAGCAGCCGCAGGATGTGGGTGGTCTGCATCTCGATGAGCGTGAAGTAGGACGCCCCGTTGTAGCCGTAGGGACCGATGATGGTGAAGAAGTTCGGGAACCCGGGCACGCTGACGCCCTCGTAGGCCTGCAACCGGTGGGTGTCCCACCAATCCTCCAGTCGCAGTCCGCCACTGCCGTGCAGGTCGAAGGTGGGCATATTTCCCGACTCCATGACCTTGAACCCGGTGGCCATGATGAGTACGTCGACCTGGTGGTGGCGGCCGGTGGTGCGCAGACCGCTCGCGGTGATCTCGGTGATGGGATCGGTATCGAGGGTGACGTTGTCGCGGTTGAAGGTCTTCAGGTAGTCGTTGGAGAACGACGGCCGCTTGCAGCCCAGCGCGTAGTCGGGGGTGAGCTTCGCGCGAATCTCGGGGTCCCGCACCTGATCCCGCAGGTGCGCGAGACCGGTGCGCTCGCCGAGCTTCACGATCGGCAGCACCTTGTAGTAGTGCGCCGACAGCGGGAAGGTCAGCTCCACGAACGCCTGGCTGATCCAGCGGGTGAGGAACTGGC
>NZ_JBIWPF010000243.1:0-1165 GCF_044768125.1 Streptomyces sp. NPDC101166 | reverse complement strand
CGTCGAAGTCGACGACCTGGACCTCGGAGGCCCCGGCCGCCTTCATCTGCGACACGGCGTCCTCGCGCAGCGGGTCACCCGGCAGGGCCGCCAGGACGATGCGCGCGGGGCCCTTCTTCAGGTACTCGGCGCAGATCGCCAAGCCGATCTCCGAGGTGCCGCCCAGCAGCAGAATGGACTGCGGGTTGCCTACCGCATTGATCACTGAAGCTCCAGCCTTCTCGCCATATCGGACATGAAAACGCCTGTGGGGTCGACGCTCCGGCGGATCTTGATCCACTCGTCGATCCGCGGGTACATCTTGTGGAAGGTCTCCGCGTCGGTGCGCGAATCCTTGGCAGTGTAGATGCGGCCACCGAACTCGAGCACGCGGCGGTCCAGTTCCCGGACCAGCTCGTTGAGACCCGGACGAATCGGGAAGTCGAAGCAGGTGTTCCAGCCTTCCATGGGGAAGCTGAGCGGAGCCTGGTTCCCGGGACCGAAGAACTTCAGCACATTGAGCGCCGAATGATGGCCGGATGCCTGAATATCAATGATGATCTTGGTGAATTCGTCGAGGGCTTCCGGCGGCACCACGAACTGGTACTGCAGGAATCCCTTCGAGCCATAGGCCCGATTCCACTCCGAGATCACGTCCAGCATGTGATAGAACTGCGTCAAGTTCATCAGCTTGCCGGTGTAGTTACCGCCGAGCGCGTAATACGCCTCGCCGACCATGCCCAGCGTGAACTTGTTGACCGCGAAGCTCGGGAAGATATCCGGCACCGTCAGCAGATTCGGGGCATCGAACTTCAGCGGATTCTTGCGCAGCTTCTTCGGCAGCTCATCAAGTTTCGCCAGCCGACCGCGAGACACATTGGCGCGGCCCAGCTTCGGCGGCCCCGAGATCACATCGAACCAGGTCGACGAGTAGGTGTAGTTCGCCTCGGACCCGTCCTTGTGGACGGCGATGGTCTCTTCCAGGTCGACCGTCTTGATGCCGTCGGAGATGAAGTAGGCCGTCTCGGTCGGCGTCATCTCGATGGTGGCGCGCAGCACGATGCCGGTCAGGCCGTTGCCGCCGACGGTCGCCCAGAACAGTTTGGCGTTCTTCTTCGGCCCGATGGTCTGCACCTTGCCGTCGGCGGTGAGCAGATCGATGGACCGCACGTGATTGCCGAAGCTG
>NZ_JBIWPF010000242.1:0-1166 GCF_044768125.1 Streptomyces sp. NPDC101166 | reverse complement strand
CAGGTGCTCGATGTCGACGGCGGGCTCACCGGCCACGATGCCGTCGGGCACGGTGCCGATCTCGACGCGCTGGTAGTCCTCCACCTGGGAGACCGAGGACCACAGCATGTCCGACAGCGGCACCGGCGCGAGATGGCCACGGCGCAGCGCGGTTCCGGCCAGCACCAGCAGGTTGTCGCCGTTGCGGCGCATGCGGGTGGCGAGGTGGTCGAGGCGGAACAGCGACTGCAGGCGCTCGGAGTCGTCCTCGTCGCGCTCGAGTTCCTCGATCAGAGACAGCTGCTGCTCCACGAGGGATTGGCTGCGGCGCGAGAGGGTTTCGAACATGTTGCCGATCTGCAGGCGCAGTCGCGCCTGTTCGGCGGCCAGGTGGAGCGCCTGGGAGTGGATGTCGTCGACGGCTCGGGCCAGCTGCCCGATCTCCTCGGTGGTGTGCACGTCAACCGGCGAGATCTCCGGGGTCGCGCCGCCGGCGCGCACCACCTCGAGCTCCTGCGGCAGGTCGATGTGGGCCACCTGCAAGGCGTCTCGCCGCAGGCGGCGGACCGGCACGACCAGCGAGCGGGCCACCACCAGCGCCAGCGCGAGACCGGCCAGCAGCATGCCGATCACGATGGAGGTGTCACGCAGCACGTTGTTGCGCGCCTCGGTGGTGAGCTCGGACAGCTTGGCGCCCATGGTGCCCGCGACGGTCGCGACCTCGGAGGCGTAGGCGTCCGCGCTGCCGCGCAGCGAGTCCTGCATCGCGGGCAGGGTGCCCGGGTCGGGCACGTTCTGCATCAGGATGCCGACGCGGGCGCCGGCATTGTCCTTCAGCGTGTTCGCGTTCTGCGCCGATTCCGGCGCCATGCCGCGGTACACCTCGATCATGGTGATCTCGGCGCCGATGGCGGTGAGCAGCTTGGTCCGCAGCGCGGGGTTGGCGCCGGCGCCCGGCACCGCGAGCATGACGCGCTCCTGGGTGAGCAGGCGCGAGGCGGTCAGGGCGGCGCCGAACTGCAGGAAGGACTGCTGCACCCGGAGGTCGCCGACGGTGGGCGCGCCCGCGAGCGAGTTCTGCGCCCGGGTCTGCACCTCGTCGGCCTGATCGCCGATGGTCTGGGGGGAGCTGGTGCGCAGGCTGTTGCGCATGGTCTTCGCGACCGCCATGGCGGTGCTCAGTTCCT
>NZ_JBIWPF010000241.1:0-1167 GCF_044768125.1 Streptomyces sp. NPDC101166 | reverse complement strand
CATCCATAGCCGTGAATCCTCTTCGATTGGGCCTGATACACAGACACAGTTAGCGTATCTGTGTATCTTGATGAGACCACACCGTGACGGCAGTCACAACCACCTGCCGCGGATCTCCGGAAGAAGGACCAGCCGATGAACCCGTACGTCGTCATCCAGAACCTGCTCAACCACCTCGACACGGGGTCGGCGGGCAGCAGCGGACCGGTCGCCTTGCCGCTCAGCGGTTTTCGGCGCCACTAGGGCGGCCGGCTGATCCGGCGGCGATATTCGAATAGATCGGTCGTCCAAATCAATGCCGGGCGACCGCTGTTCGAAATACTCTCGCGGGCAGCCGATTCGAATTCATTGGAGACTCTCGAACCAGATCACGGTAGATTTGATCAATACGCCTGAACATGTCATCTCTCCGACTGAGGAGGACCACATGATGCACAGTTCCGATTCAGGCTCCTACCCGTTCCGGGAACAGAAAACTCGCCGACGCCGCACCAGGCGGTTCATCGTGCTCTGCGCGGGCGCGGTCGCCGCCACCTATCTCTTCTACGCCTGGCTGTTCGGCAGCATTCTGTGGGTGTTCACCGGCCCCGGCTCGATTTGGGTCCCCGGCAGCTACGGCGGCCTCGGCCAGCGCTTCGAGACGCAGAAACTCGCCGACGATTACGCCTACCAATGCGGAGAATCCACGTCCCTCCCCTTCCCCGGGGTCTCCTATTGCCGACAGGAGCCCGAGGAGGCTTCCTCGGTCATCGTCACCTGGTACAACGGCGACAAATACATCTTCGACAACCAGGACCCGCTGGGCAGCTTCTGACCGTTTGAGGCGGCCGCCACGGGGTACCGCGCCAACGTGCGGAAGCTCGTGCGGCGAATCTGCCGGACGGCTCCCTGGAGCCGGAACCGGCTGATGCGACGGTCCGATCGATTCCAGGCGGCGTGGCGCATGCTCGCCGCGCTGCTGGTCGCGGCGTGCGTCCCGCTCGCGATCATCGCCGGGTTCAGAACCGCCGATACCGCCGCCGCCCGCATCCACGCCGCCAACGCGACCAAGACCTCGGTCACGGCGACCGTCGTCTCCGATCCGATCCGGCTCCCCCGCGCCGCGGGCCAGAGCGTGGCGCCCGGTGCGCCACAGGCCATGGTGCAGTGGACTATCCACGGCCAGAC
>NZ_JBIWPF010000240.1:0-1167 GCF_044768125.1 Streptomyces sp. NPDC101166 | reverse complement strand
AGAGCCATGGCGGCCAAGGCACAGGAGTTCTCGTCGGTGTGGACCCGACCGGAACGACAGCGCAAGGATCAGCCCGCACTGAGCCGGGAACAGATCGTCACCGAGGCGCTCGCCCTGCTCGATACCGAGGGCTACGACGCGCTCAGCATGCGCCGGCTCGGAACCCGGCTCAACGCGGGCGCGACCTCGCTCTACACCCACGTCACCAACAAGGACGAGATCCTCGAACTCGTCATCGACGAGGCCTTCGGCGAGGTCCGGATGCCGCCCCTCGCCCCCGAGCGGTGGCGCGCCGATCTCCTGGCGGTCGGCCGCGAACTGCGAGCCACCATTCTGCGACACCCCTGGATCAGCATCGCCATGACCGGCGCCGGACTCGCCTATCTCGGCCCGAACCTGCTGCGCCTGTCCGAGGGCATGCTCGCCCTGCTCGAGGCGGCCGGGTTCGACGACTACGCCGCCGACCGCGGCTCCAATGCCATCTGGTCCTACGTGATCGGCTCCACCGGCGGCGAGACCGCCATGGTCACCACCGTCGCACGCAGCGGCCAGACCGAACAGGAGTGGTTCGCCAAGATGATGGTGATGGCCGGGCAGGCGACGCAGGGATATCCGCACATCACCAAGCGACATCGCAGCCTGGGGGACATCGACGTCGCCCAGACCCGCGAGGACTTCTTCGACTCCGAACTCAGCCTCATCCTGGACGGCCTGGAACTGCGCCGCGACCGCGCGGCCGGGAAATAGCCTGCCGCGAAGGCGGATTCAGCGACCGGTCGCCAGACCGGTCCCCCCGTTGACATCGAGGACGACGCCGGTGGTGAAGCCGTTCACCGCCAGCAGGTGAATGGCGGCCGCGACATCCTCCGGGCGCCCGACCCGGCCCACCGGGGTGGTGGCGACCAGACCGTCGAACAGAGCGGTGCGCTGAGCCTCGGGAACCCGGTCCCACCAAGGCGTATCGATGACACCCGGGGCGACCGCGTTGATCCGCAGCGGGGCGAGCTCGACCGCCAGCGGCGCGACCATGGCATTGAGCGCGCCGTTGATGGCGGCCAGACCCGCCGTGCCCGGGAAGGCCGAGCGGGCCGAGGCGGCGGTCACCAAGGTCACCGAACCGTGCGAATCCAGGTGCGGCAGCGCTGCTTTCAGGATGCGGACCTGCGG
>NZ_JBIWPF010000239.1:0-1168 GCF_044768125.1 Streptomyces sp. NPDC101166 | reverse complement strand
CCACCTGACCGTGCGGCTCATCGCCACCACCTGGCACGGCATCGTGCGGGTCGGCATGGAATGCGAGTTCGAGGACAGCGACGAGTTCCCGGACTGCACCACCGTCACCACCGCCCGCATGCTCGCCGACAGCGTCCAGGCGGCATTCGACGAATTCCGGCGGGTCTGTTGTGGTGCGACAACGCTATTTCCCCCCGTAAACGGGGGAAATCCCACCGAGAATGCGACAAACCCCACTGCGTAGATCGGGCCGGACGGCCGCTAGAATCCCGCATTAGGTCAAGAGCATCAGCGTTAAGGCCCCGGCTTGCTGATCGGCAACCCTCCAGCTGCGGTGGGGTGCTCCGGGTGCAGACCGGGCGTTCGAGGGCCGAACGCAAGCGCAACTAGGAGGTCTACCGAAATGTGTTGTTGTCGAAGCCCATTCGCTTCTCGATAACGTCAAACTTCCGCCATTCGGCGACCTTGTTTTTGGAGCAGAACACATGAGTGACTCGACCGCGCCCGCGGCCGTCCCCGCTGACGGCACCCTGGATCCGGCCAACTGGTCCTTCGAGACCAAGCAGATTCACGCCGGCCAGGCTCCCGATTCCGCCACCGGAGCCCGCGCCCTGCCCATCTACCAGACCACGTCCTACGCGTTCCGCGACACCGACCACGCCGCCGCGCTGTTCGGACTCGCCGAGCCGGGCAATATCTACACCCGCATCATGAACCCCACCCAGGACGCGGTGGAACAGCGCATCGCCGCCCTCGAGGGTGGTGTGGCCGCGCTGCTGCTGGCCTCCGGGCAGGCCGCGGAGACCTACGCGATCCTGAATCTCGCCGAGGCCGGGGACCACATCGTGGCCAGCCCGCACCTGTACGGCGGCACCTACAACCTGCTGCACTACTCGCTGCCCAAGCTGGGCATCCAGGTCAGCTTCGTCGAGGACCCGGACGACCTCGAGCAGTGGCGCGCGGCGGTGCGACCCAACACCAAGGCGTTCTACGGCGAGACCGTCGCCAACCCGAGCAGCTCGGTCCTCGACATTCCGGGCATCGCCGAGGTCGCGCACGCCGCCGGGGTGCCGCTCATCGTGGACAACACCGTCGCCACCCCGTACCTGATCCAGCCGCTGGCGCTGGGCGCGGACATCGTGGTGCACTCGGCCACCAAGTACCTGGG
>NZ_JBIWPF010000238.1:0-1168 GCF_044768125.1 Streptomyces sp. NPDC101166 | reverse complement strand
CGTGGTGCCGGCCAGCCTGGACGGCGACGAGGTGCTCGAGCGGGTGCGCCGCGACGGCATGCAGGTGGCGCTGGTGGTCGACGAGTACGGCGGCACCGCGGGCATCGTCACCATGGAGGACCTGATCGAGGAGATCCTCGGCGACGTGCGCGACGAGCACGACGAGGAGGAACTCGATGTGCGCCGCACGGCCAACGGCTGGAACTGCTCGGGCCTGATGCGCATCGACGAGGTGTCCCGCACCACCGGATACGACCCGCCTGAGGGTGAATACGAAACCTTGGGTGGCCTGGTCCTGACCCGTCTGGGCCGGATCCCCGAAACCGGCGACGAGGTGCTGCTGCCCGAACCCGGCAACAGCCAGCTCGAGCACACCCACACCCGGGGCGGCTGGATCGCCACGGTCGAGCGCATGGACGGGCGGCGCATCGACCGCGTTCTGATCCGGCCGATCGACGCCGAGGCCCTCGCGATCTGGGAGCAGACTCATGGGTGACCTGTACGCCGTCCTGTTGACGTTCCTGCTGCTGTTGGGCAACGCGTTCTTCGTCGGTGCGGAGTTCGCCTTGATCTCCGCGCGCCGCGACCGGCTCGAAGCGCTTGCGGCGCAGGGCAAGCGCAGCGCCAATACCGTCATCGAGGCGGGCCAGAACCTGTCGATGATGCTGGCGGCGGCGCAGCTGGGCATCACCATCTGCTCGATCCTGCTGGGCCGGGTGGGTGAGCCCGCAGTGGCGCATCTGCTGGAGAAGCCGTTCGATCTGGTGGGCGTGCCGGATTCGCTGCTGCATCCGGTCTCGTTCGCGCTGGCGTTGACGATCGTGGTGATCCTGCACATCCTGCTCGGCGAGATGATCCCGAAGAACATCGCGCTCGCCGGTCCGGAGCGCATGGCGCTGCTGCTGGTTCCGCTGCACCTCATGTGGCTGCGGCTGGCCAAGCCGTTGATCGCGGTCTACAACTTCGCGGCCAATATCTCGCTGCGGGCGTTGCGGATCGAGCCGAAGGACGAGCTGGATTCGACGGTGTCGTCGGACGAGCTGGCCGAGATGTTCGGTGAATCGCGCTCCGAGGGTCTGCTGGACGAGGAGGAGCATCGTCGCCTCACGCAGGCGCTGGGCTCGAGCGATCGGATCGTCGCCGATGTGATGGTGCCGCTGGCCAAGGC
>NZ_JBIWPF010000237.1:0-1170 GCF_044768125.1 Streptomyces sp. NPDC101166 | reverse complement strand
CGGTGGCGTCGGCGCCGGACTTGCCGGGACCGAAGCGGAGGTCCATCAGGACCAGGTCGACCTCGGTCGTGGAGCAGAAGGCCACCGAATCCTCGGCGGTGGCGACCTCCCCCACGACGTCGATGTCGTCGGAATCGGTTTCGGCGACGCTGGAGTCGAGGAGGGCGCGCAGGCCCGCGCGGACGATGGCGTGGTCGTCGGCGAGGAGGATGCGGATCATTGGTCCTCCAGGGGGAAGTAGACGGTGACCGCGGTGTGGCCGGGTTCGGATTCGACATCCATGGTGCCGCCCTGCTGCTCCACCCGATTGCGCATGGCGTTCAAACCGAAGCTGCCCGACGGGGATTCGGCCAGCACGGCCGGATCGATGCCGACGCCGTCGTCGACCACGTCGAGGTGCACGGCGTCGTCGCCGTAGGTGAGGGTCACCCGCATGCGCTGAGCCTGCGCGTGCCGCACCACATTCGACACCGCGCCCTGCGCGATGCGGACCAGCGCGGCCTCGATCGGCATGGGCAGCGCCTGCGGATCGCCCTCGACGAGAACCTCCGCCTCCAACCCTGGGGCGGCGGCCCGCTCCGCGATCCGGGTGAGCGCGCCCGCGAGGGACTGGCCCTCCAGCGCGGCCGGCGTGAGTTCGGCGATGAGATGGCGGGTTTCGACGAGACTGTCGGCGGCGGTCTCCCGGGCCAGCCGAATCCGTTCCAGCGCCGGATGATCGGGGGCGGCCCGCTCGACGGCGTGCAGCAGCAGCTGAATACTGCTGAGCCCCTGCGCGACGGTGTCGTGGATCTCCTGCGCCAGCCGCTCCCGTTCGGCCATCTTGCCCGCGGTGCGTTCCTGTTCGGCGAGAGTCTCTCGGGTGGCGAGCAATTCGTCGATGAGCCGCTGCCGTTCCGCGGCCTCCCGGAACAGGGCCTCGTAGCCGAGCCCGATGGCGACCGCGACCAGCGCGCCCAGCAGCGGGCCGATCACACCGGCGACCGTCCAGCCGCGGTGCGCGGCGAACCCGACGACGGCGACCACGGTCGCGGCGATCACCGCCAGCACGCCCCAATAGCGCGGCAGCAGATGCAGATAGAGGAAGAAGAGGCCGAAGACCAGATAGACGGCCAGCGGGGCGACGAGCACCAGGGCCAGCCAGAGCAGGGTCAGCGCACCGAGCCAGAT
>NZ_JBIWPF010000236.1:0-1171 GCF_044768125.1 Streptomyces sp. NPDC101166 | reverse complement strand
GGAGCTGCTCGCCGAGGCCGGAATCGGCACGGAGACCGTCGAATTCGTGGGCGTCGACTTCGAGAACGACGACCTGTACGCGGAACTGATCGCCCGCGGCTTCGACCCGTCGCGCCCCGCCCTGGTGAGCTGGCTGGGCGTCACCATGTACCTCACCGAGCCCGCCATCGCGGCCACCCTGGACACCCTCGCGCGCCTCGCGCCCGGCACCGAACTGGTCCTGGAGTACGCGCTGCCGCCGGAGCTGCGCGACGAATCCGGGCGGGTCTACGGCAAATTCGCGCAGGCGGCCACCGCGCAGCAGGGCGAGCCCATGCGCAGCATGTTCTCCCCGGAATCGGTGACGACCCTGCTCGCGCGGCACGGTTTCACTGTGGCGGACCATATCTCGCAGCGTGAGGCCGTCGATGCCGCCCTGTGGCAGCGCACCGACGGTCTGCGCCCGATCGACTTCTGCCGGCTGGTGCGCGCTCAGCGGTGAGGCCGGACCAGGATCTGGATGTGGTCGTCGGGATTGCGCAGTGATTCGATCGCGTCGGCGACCCCGTCCAGCCCCACCTGATCGGTGATGAGCGAGGCCGCGTCCACGGTGCCGTCGGCGATGCGGCGCAAGGTCTTCGCGTACTCCTCCTGCGGGTAGACCATGCACATCTGCAGCGAGATGTCCTTGTAGAGGCCGACGACGGGCCGGATGACGTCGTCGGTCATGACCGCGCCGATCTGCAGGATGGCGGTCTCGCGCGGCACCTTGTACATGAGGTCGTTGAGCAGGCCGGGCACCGCGGCGCAGACCCAGACGTGCAGCTTCTGGCCGGGCGCGGCCAGCTCCTGCCACACCTCCACCGGATCCTCGACGGCCGGGTCCACCGCCCGGTGCGCGCCCATCCGCAACGCGGCCTCGCGGCGCAGTTTCGAGGGGTCCGAGGCGACGATCGGGGCGACGCCGCGTTCGGCCAGCGCGGCCACCGCGCCCAGACCGACGGGGCCGCAACCGATCACGATGCCGGTACCGTCCGGCCCGATGCCGGTGCGGGCCACATTGCCGAAGCCGACGGCCAGGGGTTCGGTGAGGGCGGCGACGTGCGGGGGCACGTGGTCGGGGATCGGTTCGAGCGCCATGGCCTGCAACACCATGCGCTCGCCGAAGCCGCCGGGGAATTCGTTGGAGTAG
>NZ_JBIWPF010000235.1:0-1171 GCF_044768125.1 Streptomyces sp. NPDC101166 | reverse complement strand
CTGCGCGCACCCAACACGGCGTGGCTGGTCGCCTGCTGGTTCGGCGTGGTGAAGGCCGGTGGCGTGGTGGTGACCACCATGCCCCTGCTGCGCGCACCCGAACTGGGCGAACTGATCGAGCTGACCCGTCCGTCCCTCGCGCTGTGCGATCACCGGCTGCTCGGCGAACTGGCCGCGGCCGACCCCGGCCTGCCGATCGCCGTGTTCGGCGGTCCCGGCGCGGACGACCTCATCCGCAGGGCCGCAACCAAACCCGTGGACCACGCCGACGTGCCGACCGCCGCCGACGACGTCGTGCTGCTCGCTCCCACTTCGGGCACGACGGGAATCCCCAAGGCGACCATGCACTTCCACCGCGACGTGCTGGCCATCGCCGACACCTTCTCCGCGCGGGTCGTGCGCCCGCACCGCGACGACGTCTTCACCGGAACACCGCCGCTGGCGTTCACCTTCGGCCTCGGCGGGCTGGTGATCTTCCCCCTCGCTGTGGGAGCGTCGGTGGTCCTGCTGGAGAAGCCCGAGCCCGACGCGCTGGTGGCGGCGATCGAGAACTCTTCGGTCACCGTGCTCTTCACCGCGCCGACCGCCTACAAGGCACTGCTCAAACGCGATGACACCGACCGCCTGCGATCGCTGCGGCGCTGTGTGTCGGCGGGTGAGCATCTGCCCCTGGACGTCTTCGAGCGGTTCCGGGACCGGACCGGGCTGGCGATCATCAACGGCATCGGCGGCACCGAGATGCTGCACGTGTTCATCGCCGCTGCCGACGACATCCGGCCCGGATCCACCGGCCGCGTCGTCCCCGGCTTCCACGCCGAAATCCAGGACGAGGACGGTCAACCCGTGCCCGACGGCACACCCGGCCGACTCGCAGTGCGCGGCCCGACCGGCTGCCGGTATCTCGCCGACAGCCGCCAGCGGGACTTCGTGCGCAATGGCTGGAACCTGACCGGCGACACCTACACTCGTGACGCCGACGGCTACTTCTGGTACCACGCGCGCAACGACGACATGATCGTCTCCGCCGGTTACAACATCGGCGCCCCCGAGGTCGAGGCGGTCCTCGATCAGCATCCGGACGTGGTCGAGAGCGCCGTCATCGGGATACCGGACGAGGACCGCGGCATGATCGTGCACGCGGTCGTGGTGCTGCGCCCGGGAGTCGACGGCG
>NZ_JBIWPF010000234.1:0-1174 GCF_044768125.1 Streptomyces sp. NPDC101166 | reverse complement strand
TCAGGACGGCTGCCGGAATGGTCCGCCCTTCGAATCCCCCTGGTTTGAAACGCATTTCGCCACCCTACCTACCGGCCAGTACAGCGCACGCCAGGCGGAGGCCGCGCGCGCCGCCGTGACCGGTCGGTCACTATTTGTCGGCGGGCGCGTAGACCAGTTCGAGGATTCCGGACGAGAAGGCCGTGCTCTTCACCAGACGGAGCTTCACGGGCTCATCCATCTCCGGGAACAGCGGCGCACCCTTGCCCGCGGCGGCGGGCAGCACCCACAGGCGGTATTCGTCCACCACGCTGAGCTTGATCAGGGAATGCATGAACTCCGTACCTCCGGCAGCCACCAGGTCCTTGCCGGGCTCGGCCTTGAGCTTGGCGATCTCCTCGGCGGTATCACCGGCCGCAATGCGTGTCTCAGGCCAGTCATCAGCGGATTTCAGGGTGCGGGAGAACACGACCTTGGGAATCTCGTTCATCGCCTTGGCCGACGGGTGATCAGAGGTCGGCCAGAACCCGGCCATGATCTCGTAGGACTTACGGCCCATCAGGAAAGCACCAGCCTCCCAGAGCCGGCTCACGAAGTACGCCTCCTGCTCGTCGTCATCGATGCTCATCATGACGTCGCGGATTCCGTTGTCCGCGTCGGCGCTCTTGCCATCGAGCGAAACATAGAAGCCGAGAATCAACTTCCGCATGCTGGTGCCTCCAGGTGCTGTCGGGATGTCCACCGGTACTGACGGCGGCACCATCCGAAACTCATCGGAGTGCGCGGCCTTCTCACTCCTCCGCGCGAGCGACGGCCTCGGCTTCCATCGCCGAGATGAAGTCGGCAACGTTCGAGCCGTAGATGCCCCAGCTGTTCACGCCACCGAGCTCGACGAGGCGGAGTTCGCCGTCGGGGCCGACCCCGACATCGACGGTAACCATGGTGGAGCCGTGAACGAGTAGCCGTGCCGCGGCGGTCTCTGCGAAATCGCGCACCTCATTGGGTACGGGGAGGTACGGCTCGACCGGATAGGAACTGCCGCAGACGAAACGGCCGTTGCGACAGAAGCAGCGGTACTCCTGCTCGAACGTCACCACATCGGATACAACGACGAGCTCGTCCCGGTACTGGTCATAGGTCTGGAGCCAGCTGTCCAGCTCCTCGATCGCATGAACGCCTGCGGGGAACAGCTTGT
>NZ_JBIWPF010000233.1:0-1179 GCF_044768125.1 Streptomyces sp. NPDC101166 | reverse complement strand
GTTCGACGGAGCGAGCAGGATCACATCGGCCGACTCTATGATTTCCGTCACACCCGGTGCCGGTTTCGCAGCTTCTGCCCCAATAGTCACAAATCCATGGGTCTCAACGTTCGCCCGGTACCGGACCCACCACTCCTGGAAATGGATCGCGCGGCGTTCGCCAGCGTTCTCCGGGTCCGCGATGACGACATGGGTTTCGCAGCGGTCGTCGGTTGCCGGGAGCAGCTTCACCCCGGGCTGCCACCGATTGCAGAGCGCCTCGGTCACCGCGGAGAGCGGATAGCCCTGACGCAGCATTTCCGAGCGGATGAGATGGGTGGCGATATCGCGGTCGCCGAGGCCGAACCAATCGGGCTGGGCGTGGTATTTCGCCAGCTCCTCCTTGGCGCTCCAGGTCTCGTTCGCGTGTCCCCAGCCGCGTTCCGGATCGATGCCGCCACCCAGGGTGTACATGCAGGTGTCCAGGTCAGGGCAGATGCGCAGCCCGTGCATCCAGACGTCGTCACCGACATTGACGATGGCCGTGGTGTCGGCTCCGGGCAGCAGCTCGCGCACGCCCATCAGGAACCGGGCACCGCCGACTCCGCCGACCAGGACCGCGATCCGCAGGCCGGTGCCGGGCGCGGTGTCCGCTTGTTCTCGAGTCACATCCGCACAGCCTATGCCGTGACGGGCCGAAAGCGGCTCGCAGCTCATTTGCTGTGAATTTGCTGTCTGATCTGCGGGAACGTCGCCAGCGGGGGTCACAGATGGTAACGGAATCGCTTCGGCAGCTTGACCATCGCCGCTCCCGGCGTGTCTAATCACAGGCATGTCATTCCGGGTCCGCGTGAGAGTGCAAGGCGCGGACGGGTTTTCGAACAGCTGTTCGCACCGGAGTGGCGCAAGCTCGGGGATGGCCGCGGGACTACGCCGCGGTGTTGGGCCGTCGGTGGGATCGGCTCCGACGGATTAATCATTCTGCGCTAACACACAGTGAGGAGGCGGAGCGATGGCCGATGAGCTGGCCCCGTCGGGTATTCCGGGCGGTGTATCGCAAACCGATTCCACGACTGGCGCAGCACCTGACTTCTGCGCCGACGATCGGAACGGATACGAGGGGGGTGAACCGATGACGACGCGGCCGGGGGGCGGACAGTGGGCGCGAGCTGCCTACCAGCCCGAACCACCGCGGCTGAG
>NZ_JBIWPF010000232.1:0-1179 GCF_044768125.1 Streptomyces sp. NPDC101166 | reverse complement strand
GAACGACCAGCGCTACCGCGGCATGTGGTCCTTCCTGCTGACCCCGGTCCTGATCCTGCTGTTCCTGGCGGGCACCAAGCTGCACGTGGACGCGGCCCCCGTCGTCCCCGCCCTGAAGTCCTACTGGCTGCCGATCCACGTCACCGTGATCTCGATCGGTTCGGGCGTCTTCCTGGTCTCGGGTATCGCGAGCCTGCTGTTCCTGTTCCGCATCTGGCAGCCCGCGGGCGCGGAGGCCGACAACATCTGGGGCCAGCTGGCCCGCCGCCTCCCCGACGCCCAGCTCCTGGACCGCCTGGCCTACCGCACCACCATCATCGGCTTCCCCATCTTCGGTTCGGGCGTCATCCTGGGCGCGATCTGGGCCGAGGCCGCCTGGGGCCGCTTCTGGGGCTGGGACCCGAAGGAGACCTGCTCCTTCATCGCCTGGGTTCTCTACGCCGCCTATCTGCACGCCCGTGCCACCTCGGGCTGGCGCGACACCAAGGCCGCCTGGATCAACATCGGCGGTTTCGTCGCGATGCTCTTCAACCTCTTCATCATCAATATCGTGGTCAGCGGCCTGCACTCGTATGCCGGACTGAACTGATCCAGCTGTTCTCGAAGGCCCCGGCGCATCCGTGCCGGGGCCTTCTTCGTGCTGGCACTACCCCTGAGTGCTGTTGCGCTGTACGGTATTAAGCGACAGTGATTAGAACACGTTCTAGTTTTCAGTGAAGGGGAGCTCGAGATGGCAGTGACGCCGGAGGCCCGGGTTCGTAAGGTGCGCGAGATCGATGTGGGCGAGGCGCCCTCGCGATACGCGCGGGGATGGCACTGCCTCGGACTGGCCGGCACGTTCCGCGACGGTAAGCCGCACCAGGTTTCGGCCTTCGGGACCAAGCTGGTGATCTTCGCCGACAGCAAGAACGAACTGCACGTGCTCGACTCGTACTGCCGCCACCTCGGCGGCGATCTGAGCATGGGTGAGGTCAAGGGCGACTCCATCGCTTGCCCGTTCCACGACTGGCGCTGGGGCGGCAACGGCAAGTGCACCGGCATCCCGTATGCCCGCCGGGTGCCGCCGCTGGCCCGCACGCGCTCGTGGATCACCTTGGAGCGCAACGGCCAGCTGTACGTGTGGCACGACCACGAGGGCAACCCGCCCACCGACGAGGTGACGATCCCCTACATCGAGGG
>NZ_JBIWPF010000231.1:0-1182 GCF_044768125.1 Streptomyces sp. NPDC101166 | reverse complement strand
GTGTCGAAGCTCTTGGCGACGCCGATGGACGCGGTGGCGTCGCCGGTCATCGCGCGCAGCTGGATATCGCGGGCGGAGGCATCGTTGACGATGGTCAGCCCGGCCACATGACCCCAGGCCCGGTCGACGGGCACGCCGCGGGCGGGTGTGCCGATGACGACCGCGACCTCACCCTCGTAGTCGACCTGGTCGGCCGCCACGTCCGGCAGCACGATCGGGTCACCGGGACCGATGACCGCCGACCCCGCGGTGACCTGCATGTTCGGTTCGCTGGGCAGTTCGATGCCGGTCTTCCCCAGGGTCGCGAACATTTCGAGGGCTTCGGTCGCGTGGCTCCCGTAGTTCAATCCGATGATCAGGACCTTCCCCGGGCGCGCCACCGGCGGCCGCAGCACCGCCTGGTCGACGGCCCGTTCGCGCAGCACCGGCGCGGTGCGGGCCGCGTCGAGTCCCGGACCGCGCAACAGTGCGCCGACGTCGGAGTAGGGCAGGTCGAGCACGGCGAGCACGCCGGTGCGGTCCTCTCGCGCGAGCCCGTCGTCGGTCGAGTAGAGACGCATGCCGAACCTCCTTGTTCGCCGGCATCGCACCGGCCTTCTCTTGATTCACAGTTAAGAGCACGTCTTAGCTCTCAGTCAAGAGCGGGCCTAGAGTTGCCTCATGCCCAAGAATCGCCAGGACATCCCCAAGGCCGAACGGCAGGCCGAACTGGTCGCGCACGCTCGCGAACTCTTCGCCGCGAACGGCTATCGCGGCACCAGCGTGGCGGCGGTCGGCCGGGCCGCCGGTATCGCACCCGCCGCGGTGCACTGGTATTTCCCCACCAAGGACGACCTTTTCGCCGCCGTCGTCGATTCGGTCTTCACCGAGACGCGCGCACTGGTCGAGGCCGAGTCGGCGGGGGATCCGCGGGACGAATTGGTCGACCTGCTGGTGCGTATGCAGCCCTATCGCGGACTGCATCGCGTCGCCTACGAGCGCATGGACGAGACCGAGTCGCTGCGTGAGGTCTACGGGCGCATGCAGGACTGGCTCGAGGAGCGACTGCTGGCCGCGATCTCGCGGCGTGCCGCCGCCGGTGCCGACCTGGCGTCGATCACCGATCTCGCCCACGTGCTGTTCGAGGGGCTGCTGATCAGCGTCCGCCGGCTGGATCGGCCCACCGGAGAACTGGTCGACCTG
>NZ_JBIWPF010000230.1:0-1183 GCF_044768125.1 Streptomyces sp. NPDC101166 | reverse complement strand
GCGTTCGGCGTCGGGCCCGGTCACCCACACCTTGTCCTGGGTGGCGAAGCAACAGGTGGTGGCGATCTGCTCCTCGGTGAACATGCCCGCGTTGGACAGGCGGGCGATCTCGGCGTGCACCTGGCCGGAGGATTCGACCTCCACGCCGAGGTGGTTGAGGCTGCCCCCGTGGCCCGGGTTCTCGATGAGAACCAGCTTCAGCGGCGGCTCGGCGACGGCGAAGTTCGCGTAACCGGGCTTGCGCTTGGCCGGTTCGGTCTTGAGGAGGGTGGAGTAGAACGCGATGGCCTGGTCGAGGTCGTCGACATTGAGGGCGAGCTGGATGCGGGACATGATGATGGTACCTCCACTTGTGAGACATATGTCGAAATGCTGATGCGGTCGAGTCTGCGCCACTATTTCGACATATGTCAAGAAGGTGCGTACAGTCGTTCTCATGCCCAAGGCGCTACCCGTGATCGACATGTCCGCCCCCGTCTGCTGCGCGCCGGTCGCGGCGGGCCCGGTCGACGACGTCGCCGCGCTCGAAATCGCCCTGCGGCTCAAGGCGATTGCTGACCCGGCCCGGGTGAAACTGCTTTCCCTTCTGCTCACCAGCACCGCAGGCGAGGAGAACACCGGTGATCTCGCGCAGGCCGTCGGCCTGGCCGAATCGACCGTCAGTCACCACCTCGGTCAGCTGAAGAAGGCGGGCCTGATCGAATCCGAGCGCCGCGGCATGAACACCTTCCACCGCGCCTACCGCGACGCCCTGTCAGCGCTGTGCCTGGTCCTCGACCCGAACTGCTGCCGCTGAGACCCGTGCCGGCGCACTAGCTTTCGGCGGTGTCGATCAGCGGCCGGGCACGTCAGTTCGCGCGGGAGAACACGGCCACCAGGAAGTCCGCGTCGGCGGTGAAGGGCCGCAGATCCCAGGTCGACAGGAGCAGATCCGGTGTGAGGCCGGAGGTTTGGGCGTCGGAGAGGAACTGGGTGAAGTCGTAGCCGCGGTCGGCGCCGAAGCCGATCACCGCGCGGCCGGTGGGGGCGAGGTGGCGGGCGAAGGCGGACAGGACGGCGCGGCGGGTGGAGGGCGCCAGGAATGCCATCACATTGCCCGCGCAGACGATGGCGTCGAAGTCGGCGGGCACGCCACGGCTGGGGAGGTCCAGTTCGGCCAGGTCGCCGACGAGCCAGGTGGGAC
>NZ_JBIWPF010000229.1:0-1183 GCF_044768125.1 Streptomyces sp. NPDC101166 | reverse complement strand
CCGGTCGATGATGGTCTGCAGCTGGTTGCCGATATCGCCGAAAGCGCCTGCGACATCCCGGTTCTGCAGGCCGATCTGCTCGAGCCCGGTGCCGATGATCTGGTCGCCGCCGGGCACGAACACGCGCGCGTAGTTCTGCGGCTTGGTCAGCGGCAGCTGCTCGATGGCGGTCTTGAAGTTCGGGTTCTTGGACAGGAAGTCCGCCATGCTCGGATCCTGCTGCGCCGACTTGCGCACCGGAATGTAGCCGGTGGCCTGCGAGAAGTAGGAGGTGTTGGCCGCGTTGGTGATGAAGTCGATGAACTTCAGCGCGTTCTCCTTGCGGGCGTCGCTGATGCGCGACGGAATCGCCAGGCCCGCACCACCGGTGGTGGCGCCCGCTCCGTTCGGGTGCGGCAGGAAGCCGGTGCCGAATTCGGTCTTGCCCGCGGAGTTGGTCTTGATGCTCTTGAGGTCACCGGTGGAGCCGATGGCGGAGGCGATGATGCCGTTGCCGAAGTCGACCGCGTAGGTGGGCCGGATGCTGGCGTACTTCTTGGTGTTGATGGAGTCGCGCAGGTACTGGCCGGCCTTGACGGTGGCCGGGTCGGTGAACTTCAGCTTCCACTCGTCGGAGTACGCGCCACCAAAGGTCCAGCACGGGCCCTGGAAGGTCCAGGCCAGGTAGTTCTTCGCGTCGCCCCAGCCGTGCGCCCACTTGTCGCCGCCGAGCACGCCCTGGATCTTGGGGCCCCACTCGTCGAATTCGTCCCAGCTGTTCGGGGTGCGGTCGGGCAGCCCGGCCTTCGCCCAGACGTCCTTGTTGTAGTAGAAGATCTGCGTCGAGCGCGAGTACGGCAGCGCCCAGGTCTTGCCGTTGAACTTGTAGTCGCCGATGAAGGTGTCCACGTAATCGGACACGTTCACCCCGGCGCTGGCGAAGTGGCTGTCCAGCGGCTCGATGGTGCCGTTGAGCGCGTAGTTGAACCACCACACGTCGGACAGGATGACCACGTCGGGCAGTTCGCCGCCGGAGAGCGCGGCATTGAACTTGGTCGCGACCTCCTCGTAGTTCTTGCCGGCGTCGACCAGGTTGACCTTCAGGTCCGGGTACTTGGCCTGGAACCGGTTGATCAGCTCGGTTTCCTGGTCCTTGGAGGTGCCCGGGTGGTTGGACCAGAAGGTGATGGTCTTCGAGTCGCCG
>NZ_JBIWPF010000228.1:0-1186 GCF_044768125.1 Streptomyces sp. NPDC101166 | reverse complement strand
CGGTGTGGTCGCGCAGCAGTCCGGCGTCCAGGCGGGCGTGCAGCAGGCGGCGGGCGACGGTCAGGAAGCGGCGGTCGCCGACCAGGGTGCGCAGCGGCGTGACCGCGGGGGTCAGCAGCAGGTCGGCATCGGTGACCAGGGCGCTGCCCCGGGCCCGGTCCACCAGGCTCTGGGCGTCGGCGGGGGAGAGGTCGAGGACCTCGGTCAGTTCGCCGGTGTCCAGGCCCGCGCCGATGGCGGCCACCACGAGGGCGTCGAGCAGGTCCGGGTCGGAGTCGTCGAGCCGGGTCCGGGCCCATGCGGTCACCGCTTGATCGACGGCCGTCACGCCCGCGTCCAGGCGGGTCGCGCAGGCCGCGGTCAGGGCGGCCACCACGCCGCCGTGGATGCCGCCGGTCTGGCGATGGATGTGCTGGGCCAGGCCGCGCGGCACCATCATGCCCAATTCCCGTGCGAACGGGGCGATCTCGGTCGCGCCCAGGGCGCGCAGATCGATCACGCGACCGCGGCGGGCCACCAGATCGGTGAGCCCGCGCAGCCGGGCGTCGTGCGGCCGCGAGCGCAGCGCGATGACGACCGGGAACTCCCCGGATTCGGCTGCGGCGCAGAGCAGATCGAATTCGGCCGCGCCGAGGGTGTGCGCGTCGTCGACGATCAGGGCGGTCCGGGGGCGGCCGGTCTCCGCGCCGCCGGGACGCGGGGCCTGCGCCGGATGGTCGGTGAGCGTGACGCCGCGGGCGCGCAGCCGCGCCCGGATCGCGCCCAGCAGGGTGGACTTACCGGTGCCGGAACGGCCGCGGATGAGGTACAGCACCGCACCGGAATCGCCGGAATCCAAGTCCCGGAATATCTCTCGCGCGCCCGGAAGTGAATCGAGCGCGACTGGGGTAACGCCTGTCACGAGGAACCAACTCTCAGCCGTGTGTACCGGGAATATTCCCGAGTCCGTCGACGGCGTTGTTCAAGGCTCCCGTCGGGAGCTGGGGCGCCGGCACCTGCACGGGGGCGGGCACGGGAGGCTGCGGCAGCTGCATGGTCTGCACCGGCGGCTGCTGCTGCGCCGGGGCGGGCTGCGGCTGGGTCTGCGGCGCGGGTTGCGGCTGCGCCTGCTGGGTCTGCGGCGACTGCTCCGGCGCCGGATTCTGTTGCTGGGCAGGGGCATCCGACTGGCCGCCCGGGGCCGGAG
>NZ_JBIWPF010000227.1:0-1188 GCF_044768125.1 Streptomyces sp. NPDC101166 | reverse complement strand
CAGGCGCTCGCCGCGAACAGGCCGAGCACGGTGAGTGCGGCGAGTGCGGTGATCCGTCTGCGACGGTGCGCCTGAGGCATGGGAGGTTCCTTCGTGGTCGATCGGTCAGAGGACGTGTGCGAGAAAGGCTTTGGTGCGCGGATGGGTCGGGGCATCGAGCACCTGCGCGGGCGGGCCCTGCTCGACGATGCGGCCGGCGTCCATCAGCACCACGGTGTCGGCGACCTCGCGGGCGAAACCGATCTCGTGGGTGACGATCACCAGGGTCGAGCCGGCGCGCGCGAGATCCCGGATCACCTCGAGCACCTCGCCGACCAGCTCCGGATCCAGCGCCGAGGTGGGCTCGTCGAACAGCACCACCTCCGGCCGCAGCGCCAGCGCCCGTGCGATGGCGACCCGCTGCCGCTGCCCGCCGGACAGGCGGCTCGGGTACTCGTCGGCCTTGTCCGCCAACCCGACTCGCGCCAGCAGGTCGAGCGCCTCGGTGTTCACCTCGGCCTTGGCGCGCCGCTGGGCGGCCACCGGCGCCAGCGCGACGTTCTCCCGGACCGTCAGGTGCGGAAAGAGATTGAAGTTCTGGAACACGAAACCGATGCGCGCCCGCTGCCGCAGAATGTCGCGCTCGCGCAGTTCGTAGAGCTTGCGGCCCTTGCGGCGGTAACCGACCAGCTCGCCGCCCACACGCACGGTGCCGGCGTCCACCTGTTCGAGGTGATTGATGGTGCGCAGCAAGGTGGACTTGCCCGAACCCGACGGGCCCAGGATGACCGTGACCTCGCCCGGACGGACCGTCAGATCGATGCCGGACAACACCTCGGTGCGGCCGAACGACTTTCGGATGCCGCGCAATTCGATCGCGTAGTCACTCATCGCCGGTCCCTCTCGCGAAGCGCCGCTCGATATAGAACTGAATGACGCTGAGCACCGTGGTCAGCAGGATGTACCAGGCGGTTGCCACCATCAGCATCGGCACCACGCGGCCGTTGCGGCCGTAGATCACCTGGACCTGATAGAACAGCTCGGCGATCGCCATGGTCGAGACGATCGAGGTGCCCTTGAAGAGACTGATCACCTCATTGGCGGCATTCGGCAGAATTCCGCGCATGGCCTGCGGCCCGACGATGGTGAAGAACTGCCGCCGCCACGGCAGCCCGAGCGACCGCGCCGCCTCCCATTGCCCGGCGTCCA
>NZ_JBIWPF010000226.1:0-1188 GCF_044768125.1 Streptomyces sp. NPDC101166 | reverse complement strand
GACCTGGTCCGGGCCCGCAACCAGTTGCTGGCCGAGCACGGCTCGAACGGCCGCGCCGCCCGGCTCGACGCGGAGGCCCTGCGCGAGGCCCTGGTGGATCTCTACGACCTGTGGCTGACCACCAAGGGCCACGAGGTCGGCATCACCGCCGACAGCGGGCTCGCTCTGGTCGCGGTGGGCGGACTGGGCCGCCGGGAGATGCTGCCCTACTCCGACCTCGATCTGGTGCTGCTCTACGACGACGTCGACCCCGCCCGGGTCGCCGAGGTCGCCGATCAGCTCTGGTATCCGCTGTGGGACGCCCACATCAAGCTCGATCACAGCGTGCGCACCGTCCCGCAGGCGCTGCGCGTGGCCGCCGACGATCTCACCGCCGGCCTCGGCATGCTCGAGGCCCGGCACATCGTCGGCGACGACGGACTGAGCAACCTGCTCATCGGCGGCGTGCGCCGGGACTGGCGGGCCGGGATCCGGTCCCGTTTCGACGCCCTGATCGAACAGGCCCAGACCCGTTGGCGCCGGAGCGGAGACGTCGCCCACCGCGCCGAACCCGATCTCAAGAACGGGCGCGGCGGACTGCGGGACATCCAATTGCTGGACGCCCTCGCCATCGCACAACTGACCGACGCCATGCCGGGGCTCGGTCCGGAAGTGCCGGGCGGCGGGTTGAAGCAGGCGCACCGCCGCCTGCTCGATGTACGCACCGAGCTGCATCGGGTGGCGGGCCGCGCCCGCGACCAGCTGCGGGCCCAGGACGCCGACGAGATCGGGGCGGCCCTGCGGATCGGTGACCGCTTCGATCTGGCCCGCACGCTCAGCGACGCGGCCCGAACCATCGGCTACTCCACCGATGTCGGGCTGCGGACCGCCGGGAACGCGCTGCCCCGCCGCGGGCTCGCGCGCTTGCGCCGTGTTCCGGTGCGCCGACCACTCGATGAGGGGGTGGTCGAGCATTCCGGAGAAGTGGTGCTCGCCCGCGATGCCCGCCCGCAGCGCGATCCCGGCCTGATCCTGCGGGTGGCCGCGGCGTCGGCGCAGACCGGGCTGCCGATGTCGGCCACCACCCTCAACCGCCTCGGCGAAGACGCGCCCGAACTCCGCGAGCCGTGGCCCAAAGAAGCGCTCAACGACCTGCTGGTGCTGCTGGGCGCGGGCCGCGGCAGCGTCGACGCCGTCGAGGCCCTGGAC
>NZ_JBIWPF010000225.1:0-1189 GCF_044768125.1 Streptomyces sp. NPDC101166 | reverse complement strand
GTCCCTATATAGAGGACTTCGTCGGAGGGGCCGCGGAACAGGTACACGCCCGGGGTCGCCGGAAGGTCCGCGGCCATCACGCGTTTCGCGCGCTGGCGCCGGGTCACCTCGGGGAGATAGTCGAGCAGCTCGGTGAGACTGTGCACGCCCTGATTGCCGACCCGGGCGATGAGCGCGTGCAGCACGTCCACCGTCGCCTTGGCGTCGTCGAGGGCGCGGTGCGTCGGCCGGGTCTCCGCGCCGAGCAGCTGCGCCAGATACCAGAGCTTGGCCGAGGGCGCCTCGTCCTTGGGCAGCACGCGGCGGGCCAGCTGGACGGTGCACACGTGTTGGAAGGCAGGCCAGGCCACTTCGCACTTCGCGGCGGCGGCCTTCAGGAAGCCCAGATCGAAACGGGCGTTGTGGGCGACCAGCACCGCGCCGCGCGCGAACTCCAGGAACCCGGGCAGCACCTGCTCGATCCGGGGCGCGTCGATCACCATGGCGGTCGTGATGCCGGTGATCTGCACGATCTGTGGCGGGATGGCGCAGCCCGGATTGACCAGGGTCGCGAACTCGCCGAGCACCTCACCGCCGCGCACCTTGACCGCGCCGATCTCGGTGATCGAGTCGCCCCCGGGGCTGGTTCCGGTGGTCTCCAGGTCCACGACCACGAACGTTGTGTCATAGAGCGGGGTTTCGAGCTCATCGAAGGCCAGCTGTCCGGACACGAGGGGCAAGCCTAGGCGCAGGGTCCGACAACTCCGCCCGAAGTTGATCTTTCGAGGCGGCCTGGGGAAATGCTCGAAAATACGATGACGATTCTCGAGATGAAATCCCCGAATTGAGCGAATATGCGCGTTTGTGACCAGGGTCACAGTTATTCACAAAATGGATCAATTTTGTGGGGGAGGGCGGTTGGTCCGGATTCGCGTGTGGCGAGTGCTGGCCCGGTGTCCCGCGCCCGGGCGCGCCGGGTGTCGGTCCGGGAATCCCCCAGGTCGCGGGCCATGGCGCTGACCTGGAGTTATGCGGAATTTGCCGAGGTCGGAGGGGCCTCGGACGGGCGCTTGCTACCGGCGGGTAGCTCTCAGGACGCTCTCAGAAAAACGGCCGCTGTTATCGTTTCGTGATTGCTGTGACGTTTGTCGCACCGAAATGCGAGTGCGCAACAATTTTGAGTCAGGCATCGGCCACCTCGGCTTTACAA
>NZ_JBIWPF010000224.1:0-1189 GCF_044768125.1 Streptomyces sp. NPDC101166 | reverse complement strand
ATCGACCGCTCGCGGATCAGCGAGATCATCGCCGACCTGTACGACCTCTTCCCCTCCCTGCCGCCCCTGAAGGAACCCGATTCCAGACTCAAGGCCGTCCTCGCGGTGTTCCCCGACCTCACCGAGTACACCGACATCGAATCCGTTCAGCACGACCAGAAGACGAAGTTCGTCCAGCAGGGTCTGATGCTCGGGCAGTTCTATCCGGGCTGCACCGTTCCGGGGCTGCACAATCCGTCGTTCCCGGCCCTCGACGCGCCGCTGCCCATGCTCGCCATCCGCTACATGGCGCCCACCGATTTCCCGTTCCTCAACTCGCGCCACGACTGGATGGATTTCTACCTGCAGATCTTCGCCCCCGGCATCCCCAAGTTCATCGCCAGCGCCATGTCCGACAAGCTCGTCCAGACACCCGACGATCAGCAGAGCGCCAACTGATCGCTCCGAACATCGTCAGCCGGCGGCCATTTCGCGTTGCACGGTGGTGGTGATCTCGGCGGCGGTGAGGATCATGGCCACCAGGAAGTCGACGAGCTGGGCGCGGTCGATGGCCAGTTCGCCGCGCAGCCATTCGGTGAGGATCTCCAGGCCGCCGTGGGCGACCGTGCGGGCGGACAGCTCGGCGTGCAGGCCCGCGACCGCCTCCTCGCCGAGCAGCTCCCGGCCCTGGTCGAGCATGACGTTCGCGACAACATTGACGAGTTCGGTTCTGCGGTGCCGCAATTCGTCGGTGAGCTGCATGTCGATGGTGAGCCGCCGCCTGGCCGGATGGTCGGCGATGGCGGTGATCCCGGCCTCCACCACCGCGCGCAGGCGGACGCGGGTGTCGGCGGGCGCGGTGGTGATGGCGGTCATGACCGCGCCGACGACCTCGGCCAGCTGCTCGTCGGCCAGCTCGAACAGCAGCCGATCGGTGTGGCCGTAGGTCTCGTAGAAGTAGCGGTCGTTGAGACCGGCGCGGGCGCACAGGGCGCGCACCTTCAGACCCGCGATGCCCTCCTCGGCGATGGCTTCGAGGGCGGCCTCGCGCAGTCGTTCGCGGCGCTGGTTCCGGCGTTCGTCCGCGCTGAGCCCGGCGTAGCGCCCACGAGGTGTTTCCACGGTTTCGCCCTGTCTCTTGCCATGCCCCCACAGTTTGGTGAAGACTATCACCAAAGTTCTGGTGACATCCTTCACCAGAAACTCAGTG
>NZ_JBIWPF010000223.1:0-1189 GCF_044768125.1 Streptomyces sp. NPDC101166 | reverse complement strand
GGGTCACCCGCGGCAAGCCCGCCCCCGCCCGCCTCCGCGGGGGGGGGGCGGCCCAGGCGGGATCGGGCCCGTTCCCGCCCGGCAGCGGTTCGGTCCCGCGCCCCACTCAGTCCTCCGTGACCGCTCGGCCGTCGGGACCGTCGGGTTTGGCGGCGTACATGGGTTGGTCCGGATCGCCGGTGTGCAGTTCCTGATACGCCTCCTCGGGCGAATCGGCGAGCAGCGAGCGCATGGCGGTATTGACCACGGCCACGAACGGTACCGCCAGCAGACCGCCCGCGAGCCCGGCCAGCACCACACCCGCCGCGATGGCCAGCACCACGGCCAGCGGGTGGATGCGCACCGCGCGGCCCATCAGCAGTGGTTGCAGCACATGGCCTTCCAGCTGCATGACCGCGACCGTGATGCCCAGCACGATGAGCGCGGTGACCAGGCCCTTGGTCATGAGCGCGATGAACACCGCCACCGAACCCGCGATGAAGGAACCCACGATCGGGATGAACGCGCCGATGAAGACCAACGAGGCCAGCGGAAGCGCCAGCGGCACATTGAGAATCGCCAGGCCCGCGCCGATGCCGATGGCGTCCACCGCCGCGACCAGCACGGTGGCCCGGACGAAGCCGGTGAGGGTGCCGAAGCCGAGCCGGCCGGCCTCCCGCACCCTGGAGCGGTGCGCGGCCGGGACGATGCGGGTGCAGAACTCCCAGATCTGGTCGCCGCCGTAGAGGAAGAAGATGAGGATGAACAGCGTCAGGAAGGTGCCGGTGAAGAACTCGCCGATGACCGTGGCGGTGGTGAGCGCCCCGTTGGTGAGCGCGTCCTTGTTGGATTCGACGGTCTTGACGATGGTGTCGCCCGCATTGCGGATCTGATCGTTGCTCAGGTGCAGCGGCCCGTTGATCAGCCAGTCCTGCACCTGGTGCACGGAGGTCTTGAACTCGTCGGACAGCTGCGGCACACCGGAGACGAACTGTTCCACGACGAAGGTCATGATCCCGGCCAGGATCCCGAGCGACCCGATCAGCGCGACCAGCACCCCGATGGCCCGCGGCACTCCGAACCGCTGCATCCAATTGACCAGCGGCGCCATCAGAGCCGCGCCCAGCAGCGCGATGGAAATCGGAATCGTCACCGTCGACAGCCGCCGCGCCAGATACGCGACCGCGACCACCGCCGCCAGAATGATGAG
>NZ_JBIWPF010000222.1:0-1190 GCF_044768125.1 Streptomyces sp. NPDC101166 | reverse complement strand
CGTCCACCCGGTGACCGCGCTGCAGAGCGAATGGTCGCTGTGGACCCGAGACATCGAGGCCGAGATCGTGCCCGCCTGCCGCGAGCTCGGAATCGGCATCGTGCCGTTCTCGCCGCTGGGTCGCGGCTTCCTCACCGGCGCGATCACCTCCACCGCCGACCTGCCCGCCGACGACATGCGCCGCCGCCTGCCCCGGTTCGCCGACGGCAATATCGACGCCAATCTCGCCATCGTCGCGGCCCTGCGGGAACTGGCCGACGAGAAGGGCGTCACCGCGGGGCAGTTGGCCCTGGCCTGGGTGCAGTCCCGCGGCGACGACGTGGTTCCGATCCCCGGCACCAAGCGTCGCACCTACCTCGAACAGAACGTGGCCGCCACCGAGATCGTGCTGTCGCCGGAGGATCTGGCCCGCATCGAGGCCGCCGCACCGGCCGCATCGGTGGCCGGGGCACGCTATCCCGAAGCGCTCTCGCGCGTCACGAACCGCTAGTCCCCCTGATCCCGGGCCTCGTCGAGGAGACTGTCCGCATGAGGATTTCGGTTGCCGCAGACGAGGACACCGGGGTGGCCACGGCCGTGGTCGAGGAGCTGCGGACGCGCGGGCACGAGGTGACCGTGCACGGGGCCCTCGATCCGGACGAGCGCGACGATTGGGCGTGGGCGTGCGAGGCGGCGGCGCGCGACGTCGCCGACGGCCGGACCGAGCAGGCCATCGTGTGCTGCTGGACCGGCACCGGCGCGTCCATCGCCGCCAACAAGGTCGCCGGGGTGCGGGCGGCGCTGTGCGTGGACGCGTATACCGCTGAGGGGGCACGGAAGTGGAACGACGCCAACGTGCTGGCGCTGAGTCTGCGCCTCACCTCGCGCGCGCAGCTGAGCGAGATTCTCGACGCCTGGTTCGCCGGGGCTCCGAGTGAGGACCCCGGCGATCGGGCGAACATCGCCCATGTGGATCTGATCAGCTGATCAGTCCTGCGCGGCCAGATCCGCGTGCCGCGTACGCAATTCGCGTTTGAGGATCTTGCCGCTGGGGTTCTTGGGCAGCGCCTCGACGAAGGTCACGTACTTGGGGACCTTGTATCCGGCGAGGCGCTGTTTGCAGTGGGCGATGACGGCGTCGGCGTCCGGCGCGGTTCCGGTGCGCGCCACCACGATCGCGGCGACCGCCTCGATCCAGCGCGGATGCGGGA
>NZ_JBIWPF010000221.1:0-1193 GCF_044768125.1 Streptomyces sp. NPDC101166 | reverse complement strand
CGCGCCCGGCGGCCGGTGCGCTCACCCCGGAGGGCCGACATTCGATTGCTCATTTGGTCATCCCCAGCGCCGCCGCCATCAGACCGAAGTCGGGTCCGAAATCCTCCATCTTGCCCGTCCGGCAGCCGTCCGCCCGCATCTGGACGCGCTCACAGAACACGCTGATGAGCTCGCCCGAGAGCGCGGTGCCGATCAGGCCGTGCAGGCGAATGAAGTTGCCCTGCCGGTTGACCGAGCGGTCCAGGTTCTGCATGAGCAGCGGCGTCACGTCGACCACCTCGGTCACGCCGGCCGCGTTGTCGCGCAGCTGCTTGGTGACCGCGGTGAGCCCGGTGAGGGTGCCGTTGAGCTGATCGGAGTACTGCGAGAACGCGCCACTGGTGTTGGCCAGGAAGCCGTTCAGCTGATCGAGGGTGGCCTGCAGGCCGGGGGCCTGCTCGGACAGCAGCCCGGTCATCTGCGTGATCTTGTTGCTGAACCCGCGCACCGAATCATCGTTCTCGGCGAGCATGGTGGTCAGCTCGTTCAGCTTGATGATGATGGTGGAGATGGCGTCCTTGTTGTCCAGGCCCGTCTTCAACGCCCCGGACAGCGAGTTGAGCACATCGCGCATCTTCTCGCCGTTGCCGTTCATCATCGGGTAGAGCACCCGGCCCGAGAGCGGGCCGATGCCGTCCTGTCCCTCTTGGGGTTTCAGCGCGGCGGCGAACGAGTCGATGGTCTTGATCATGGTGTCCAGCTCGACCGGGGTCTTGGTCTGCTGGGTGGTCAGGTGCGCGCCGTCGCGCAGCTTGTCACCGCCGGTGTAGCGCGGGGTGAGCTCGATGTGCCGGTCGGTCACGATGGACGGCGAAACCAGCGCGGCCTGAACGTTCTTCGGGATGTCGACGCCCTTGTCCACGGTCATGTGGACCTCGACGTACTGGCCCTTGGGCACGATCTTGTCGACCCGGCCCACCTCGAGGCCGAGCACGGTGATCGGGTTGCCCTCGAACATGCCCGCGATATTGAGGAAGTCGGCGGTGAAGTGCTGGGTCTGGCCCGCGGCGTCCTTCACTCCGAGCGGAACCAGCGAGCACGAGCCGACGGCGGCGGCCGCCACACCGATCATGGCCGCCTGGGCGATTCGTTTCAGCATCATTGGTGGCACCCCTCGTTCACCTGCGCGAAGCACAACCAGTTGTCCGGGAACA
>NZ_JBIWPF010000220.1:0-1195 GCF_044768125.1 Streptomyces sp. NPDC101166 | reverse complement strand
CGCCACGCCCGCTGACACGCGGGGAGCGCGAATATCTGATGACCTTGGCGGTCCCCGGCGCTTAGACTTACTTGTATCGCCTGGTCAGCGTTGCAAGGGGTTACATCATGGCCAAGATGACCGTCGTCGAATTGCTCGACGTGTTCAAAGGTATGACGCTGCTGGAACTTTCGGAGTTCCTCAAGGCGTTCGAGGAGGAGTTCGGCGTCAGCGCCGCGCCCCCGGTGGCCGTCCAGGTCGCCGCGGATTCGGCTCCGGCCGAGGCGGCCGACGAACAGGACGAGTTCGATCTCGTCCTGGAATCCTTCGGAGACAGGAAGATTCAGGTCATCAAGGCCATGCGGGAGATCATCCCGGGGTTGGGCCTCAAGGAGGCCAAGGACCTGGTCGAAGCCGCGCCGAAGGCGGTGCTGGAGAAGGTCGACAAGGACGCCGCCGAGGCCGCGCGGATCAAGCTCGAGGCGGCCGGCGCCCGCGCCGCCCTGCGCTGATCACTCCTGCGCGTGGCGGCGGGCGGCCGCTTCCAGGTACTCGCCGAGTTCGGCCTGCAGCACCTTGTCGAGGGCTTGATCGAGGCTGTCGCGCACCGAGCGGGTCCCGAGTTCGCGGAAATGCTTGAGCATCCCGGCGGTTTCGGCGATCTCGGCATCGGTCTCGGGCATCCAGCCGGGCCCGTGCGCGGCCACGATGTGGTCCTTGGCCGCCACCACCATGAGCCGGGCGATCGATTCGAGTCGCTCGGCCATGGCGGCGTGCAGGTCGATGAGCGCGGGCAGCCCGAACCCGTAGGCGCTGAGATCGGCGAAGATGCCGAGCAGTTCGGGCCGGGTGAGCTCGACGGTGTCGTCGCGCAGCCGCACCATGCCGAGCTGTTCGAGCCGGTCCAGCTGGTCGGAGTCGACCTGGTGCTCCTCGGTGTCGCCGAAGAAGGTGTCCACCAGTTCGCGCGGGATCGCCACCGGCTCTTCGGCTTTGCCCCAGGTGTCGGTGACCGCGCTCTGCAGCCCGAGGATCTCGGTGAGATCCTTGCCGGTCTCCCAGCTGGTGATGAAGTCGGCGATGTGGGCGATGGTGAACCCGCGTTGCAGCAGCGCATCGATGATGCGCAGCCGGGCCAGGTGAGTGTCGTCGTAGATGAGCGCGCGCCCGCTGCGGCGGGTGGGCGTGGGCAGCAGCCCCTTCTCCTGATACGCGC
>NZ_JBIWPF010000219.1:0-1197 GCF_044768125.1 Streptomyces sp. NPDC101166 | reverse complement strand
CAGGGACCAAAATAGAACGTGTTCTTGTGTGTGACAAGCCACTGTTTTCGCTCACGTCCCGCTGAGCGGACGTGCCCCCGCTCTCACAGTACGGCGACGTACGCCCTGCGGGGGACAAACGAGAAGAGCGCACCCCGCTCAGCGAGGCGCGCTGCGCACCGGATCACGACCGATTACGACTCGATGAGCGGCTTCAACCGTTCGAACTGCTCCACGTCGCGGACGCCGACCAGCATCATGGTGACGCCCGCCTGCTCCCACACCTTCAGCTGCTCACGCACCTGCGCCTCGTTGCCGATGATGGTGGTGTCGAGGATCAGCTCGTCGGGCACCACCGCCGCGGCCTCCTCCTTGCGGCCGGTGCGGAAGAGCCGGGTGATCTCGTCGACCTGCTCGCCGTAACCCATGCGCCGGTACACCTCGGCGTGGAAGTTGAGTTCCTCCGCGCCCATGCCGCCGATGTAGAGCGCCATGAACGGCCGCAGCCGATCCAGTTCGGCCTTGGGGTCGTCGGTGAGGATGACCTGCGCGGTGGCCGCGATCTCGAAGTCCTCGCGCGAGCGCCGCGCGCCCGGCCGGGAGAAGCCCTCGTCGAGCCATTCGTTGTACATGTCGGCCAGCCGCGGCGTGTAGTAGATGGCCAGCCAGCCGTCCGCGATCTCCGCGGTCATCGCGACGTTCTTCGGGCCTTCGGCGCCCAGCCAGATCGGGATGTCCGAGCGCAGCGGGTGGGTGATCGGCTTGAGCGGCTTGCCGAATCCGGTGGCGCCCGGGCCGTTGTAGGGCAGCGGATAGTGCGGGCCCGCACTGGTCACCTTGCCCTCGCGGGCGAGCACCTGCCGCACGATCGAGACGTACTCACGGGTGCGCGCGAGGGGCTTGCCGAACGGCTGGCCGTACCAGCCCTCGACCACCTGCGGACCGGAGACGCCGAGCCCGAGGATGTGCCGGCCACCGCTGAGGTGGTCGATGGTCAGCGCGGCCATGGCGGTCGCGGTGGGGGTGCGGGCCGACATCTGCACCACCGAGGTGCCCAAACGCACCCGGCTGGTGTCGGAGCCGTACCAGGCCAGCGGGGTGAAGGCGTCCGAGCCCCACGACTCGGCGGTGAAGACGGCGTCGAATCCGGTCTCCTCCGCGGCCGCGATCAGCTCCCGCGTATTGGCGGGCGGCTGCGCGCCCCAATATCCCAGTTGC
>NZ_JBIWPF010000218.1:0-1197 GCF_044768125.1 Streptomyces sp. NPDC101166 | reverse complement strand
CGCCGGACCGCGTGGGCCACGGACCGGACGAAGGTCTCGATGGGTAGACCACGTCCGGCCCGCGTCCACTGGTCACTGCCGCGCGCCGCCAGCCAGCTGGTGCGCTGCAACCGGAACCGGGTGATGGTCCCCAGATCCGCGACGCGGGCCCGACGCAGGTGCGGTTTCATGGCGAACCGGGTAGCAGGGAATTACCGAAGGAATGAGAATTACCGGTCGGAAATGGCGCGCCCAGAGTTTTACGAATAATGTCCGTTCCTTCGTCATCGCCCAATTCGTATGCCAATCGGTTGCGGGCCGCAGTGGAACGATGACGGGTCACTCGAGTGACGCGATCATGATTGGCCCCGATGCGTAAATGATCGAGAAGAATGGTGCCTGGACCGACGCCCAATAAGGCCGCTTCCTCGGCCGTGGCGGGACGGGAAACGACCGTGTCGCGGTGCGCCGTCTCGGCGTAACCGCGGTCGGCGAGGCGCCGCGTCGTCCCCTCGGGGATATCGTGCGGCGCGTCGATTCCGGTGGCCTCGGCCAGATCTCGCGGATAGAAGCTGACCTCCCATGACCACGGTTCGTTGTCCAGATACTGCATGATAGTTCGCGAAACGACCCATTCGTCGCGCGCCACGCCCAGCCAGTGCGCCACCTCCTGACTGGCCGGTTCCATTCTCGCGCTGAACTGTTTGGACGGCTCGCGACCGGCCGCGCGCGCGATCTCCGAGAAGATGTCGTGGGCCGCACGCGGCCGATCAGGTCGGATGTGGTTGGTCACAACGGATTCCAGGACCTCCTGGCTGCGCACGATGGTGCCCCGGGAAGTCGCTGTATAGATCAAATTCTCGGCAACCAGGAGTTGAATCGCATTGCGAGCCGTCGTAATCGAGACCTGCATCTGATCGGCCAACTCATTGTGACTCGGTAGTCGATCGCCCGGTTCCCACTTGCCGGCGCGGATCTCCTCGCGGAGGAGGTCTGCGATCCGTTGGTATCTCGGACCGTCCGCCATCTCGCTCCTCGGTTGTTGCTTCAAGGGTTGGAAGTCTACTCCGGTAGTTCTACTGCCGTGTAAGGCTTGACAGGAGCATTCTGAGGTTTATTGTAATGAACGTCCTGAATGCGGTGTTGTTATACGTCGAACGCGAGGCAACGTGGCAGGTTCGGAGACATCAAACACGGTCGTTGTGGCATTGCCCGACG
>NZ_JBIWPF010000217.1:0-1199 GCF_044768125.1 Streptomyces sp. NPDC101166 | reverse complement strand
CTCGCAGGAGCGGGTGTTCATCTTGTGCGGCATGGCCGAGGAGCCGACCTGGCAGGGCTGGAAGCCCTCGGTGACCAGCTCGTGGCCCGCCATCAGGCGAATGGTGTGCGCGAACGAGGACGGGCCCGCGCCCACCTGCACCAGCGCGGAGATCACGTCGTGGTCCAGCGAGCGCGGGTAGATCTGGCCGACGCTGGTGAAGACGTTCGCGAAGCCCAGGTGCTTGGACACCTTCTGCTCCAGCTGCGCCAGCTTGGCCGGGTCGCCGCCGAGCAGGTCCAGCATGTCCTGGGCGGTGCCCATCGGGCCCTTGATGCCGCGCAGCGGGTAGCGGTCGATGAGCTCCCGCAGCCGGGTCAGCGCGATGAGCAATTCATCTGCGGCGGAAGCGAATCGCTTGCCGAGGGTGGTGGCCTGCGCGGCCACGTTGTGCGAGCGGCCCGCCATCACCAGGGTCTGGTACTGGGCAGCGCGCTCGGCCAGCCGCGCCGCGATGGCCACGCCGTGGCGGTATACGTGCTGCAGCGAGAGCCGGATCTGCAGCTGCTCCACATTCTCGGTGAGGTCGCGGGAGGTCATGCCCTTGTGCACGTGCTCGTGCCCGGCAAGCGCGTTGAACTCCTCGATCCGCGCCTTCACGTCGTGGCGGGTGACCCGCTCGCGCTCGGCGATGGACTTCAGATCGACCTGATCGATGACCCGCTCGTAGTCCTCGACGACACCGGCCGGAACATCGATCCCCAGCTCGGCCTGCGCCCGGAGAACCTCGAGCCACAGCCGCCGCTCGAGCACGATCTTGTTCTCGGGCGACCAGAGGTGAACCAGCTCGGGGCTGGCGTAACGGGTGGCGAGGACGTTCGGCACAAGACTCACGTTGTGCCAGTTTACCGGCTGTGTGCTGCGGGTTAAGCCGGTGGGGCGACGATGTCGATGATCTCCAAGAGCGCCCCGCGTGCCATGCGGCGGGGTTGGGGGTCGAACTCACCGAGCGCGGTCACCACCGCCCCATCGACTACCGCCACCAGACGGCGGGTCTGTTCCGGGCGGACCACCCGGTCGGACCGACGCAGGACATCGGTCAGCAGTTCGTCCAGCTGGGCGCGTAGTCGCAGCTGGACCTCTCGTAGTTCGGGGTGGCGGGCCGAGGCGACGGAACGTTCGTAGCGGGCGATCAACTGGCCGCGCGCGTCCTCGTCCTG
>NZ_JBIWPF010000216.1:0-1200 GCF_044768125.1 Streptomyces sp. NPDC101166 | reverse complement strand
TCGATGAGGAACAGCTCGAGGAGCTGGCCGCTGCTTCGGATGCGGAGCAGATCGACATCATCATGGAGCTGCTGAAGTTCGCCGGGGTCGATATTCCGGGCGGCGTGATCGAGCACCAGCGCACCTCGTGGATCGACAGCAAGGAACTGGAGAAGATCGAGCCGACCAAGTACGACGGTCAGGTGACCCTGTACCTGGCCGATCGCTACCACGATGGAATGATCGAGCTGGAGCCGCGTTTCGCCGACCGCCGGCCGAACGGCGGCTGGGCCGAGCACATTCCGAATCTGGAGATCATTCACATTCCGGGCGATCACATCCAGATCATCGACGAGCCGCGAATCTCCACCATCGGCGCCGATCTCGCCAAGAAACTTACGGAGATCGACACCACCGGGAAATAGCACCACCGCGTCACGGGTTCTGCGAAAGTAGGTTTTTGCCGAAAGGAGTCCAGTGAGCACCACCGCCGATAAACTCGCCGACCTTCGAAGCAAGCTCGACATCGCGAGGGAACCGGCGGGGGAGGCAGGCATCGCCAAGCGGGCGCGGAAGTCCATTCCGTCCGCCCGCGACCGCATCGACATGCTGCTGGACGCCGGAACCTTCGTGGAAATCGGTGCGCTGGTGCGCAATCCGGGCGACAAGAAGGCGCTCTACGGCGACGGCGTGGTCACCGGGCACGGTTTGGTGGAGGGCCGCCCGGTGGCGGTCTTCTCGCACGACCAGACCGTGTACGGCGGTTCGGTCGGCGAGATGTTCGGCCGCAAGGTCGCCGGCATCATGGAATTCGCGGCCAAGGTGGGCTGCCCGGTGGTCGGCATCAACGACTCCGGCGGCGCCCGCGTGCAGGAGGCGGTGACCTCGCTGGCCTGGTACGCCGAGCTGGGCAGACGCCAGGAACCGTTGTCCGGCTTGGTGCCCCAGATCTCGATGATCCTGGGCAGCTGCGCGGGTGGCGCGGTGTACGCGCCGATCAATACCGACGTCGTGGTCGCCACCGAAGAGGCGTACATGTTCGTCACCGGTCCCAAGGTGATTCGCGAGGTCACCGGCGAGGATGTCAGTCTCGAGGAGCTGGGCGGCGCGAATTCCCAAGCGCAGTACGGCAATATCCACCACGTGGCCCGGGACGAGAAGGCCGCGTTCGAGTGGGTGCGCGACTACCTCGGCTACCTGCCCTCCAGCTGCCAGGAGTTG
>NZ_JBIWPF010000215.1:0-1203 GCF_044768125.1 Streptomyces sp. NPDC101166 | reverse complement strand
CGATTCGGCTCGACACCCTCGCTCTCGCTCACGACACCGTCGATCGCGGCCACGGCGTCGTGCACGATCTTGCGCTCGAACGGAGTCATGGGGGAGAGCGCCTCGCGCTCGCCGGATTCCAGCACGCGCTTGCCGGCCTCGGTGCCGAGCGCGCTCAGCTCCGAACGACGCGCGGCCCGCCAGCCCGCCACATCCAGCATGAGCCGGCTGCGGATGCCGGTCGCCTGCTGCACGGCCAGCCGGGTCAGCTCCTGGAGCGCGTCCAGCACCTCACCGCGGCGGCCCACCAGCTTCGCCAGATCCTTGCCGCCGTCGATGCTCACGATGGCGCGGTCGCCCTCGACATCGAGGTCGATATCGCCGTCGAAGTCGAGGACATCCAGCAACTGCTCGAGGTAGTCGCCGGCGATCTCGCCCTCTTCGATGAGCGCTTCCTCGGCGTCGCCCGGTGCGCCCGGTGCGGCCGTCGCTGACGTCACAGTGGGATCCCCTCCGTCGGTTTCAACAGTCATGGTTGTTTCCTTCATCTGGAGTTGCAAGTCTCAGCGACGCCGCTTCTGGTTGGCGCGACCACGGTTGCCCGACCGCTTCTTTCCGGTGGCGGGCTTGGCGCCGGCGGCCGGCTTGGCGGGGGCGGGGTTCACACCATTCTGCGACGCGTCGTCGGCGGCATCGGTAACGGCGTCCTCGACCTTGGTGCCGGACTGCTTCTTGCGAACGTCGACCGGCTTCGCGCCCGGCTTCGGGGCGTTCTGGGCGCGCCGCTCGATCGCGGCAGCCTTCTTCTCGTCTTCTTCCTTGCTGATCTTGCTGAAGACGAGATGCTGCTGACCGTAGGTCCAGATGTTGTTGGAGACCCAGTAGATCAGGATGGCGACGGGCAGGAACGGACCACCGACGAGCACGCCGAGCGGGAACACGTACAGCGCCAGCTTGTTCATCATGGCGGCCTGCGGGTTGGCCGCGGCCTCCGCCGACTGCCGTTCCACCGAGGCGCGGGCGTTCATGTGGGTCGCGACACCGGCGATCACCATGAGCGGAATCGAGACCAGCGCGATGGCCAGCTTGGTCGGCACGCCGCCGTAATCGGCGAAGGACTCCAGCACCTTCGCCGGCTCGGTGATGTACGCCGAGAGGGGAGCGCCGAAGAGCCGTGCGGTCAGGAAGGACTGGACGTCACCCGCGGAGAAGATGTAGTTCGGG
>NZ_JBIWPF010000214.1:0-1205 GCF_044768125.1 Streptomyces sp. NPDC101166 | reverse complement strand
CACCGGGCCTCCTTCAGCACGCGCAGCGCGGTCAGTTCGGCGGCGGTCGGCGCGGCCGTGTCGGTCAGGGCTTCGGAGACGCGCAGCGGCCAGCCGGTGGCCGCGACCACCTGATCGACGGTGACGCCCGGATGCAGCGCGGTGAGCGTCAGCTCCCGGGTGTCCGGATCCGGCCGCAGCACACCGAGATCGGTGATGACCAGCGTCGGGCCCGCGCCACGCAGCCCGAGCGCCTCCCGGTCGCCGGGACCGCGTCCGTGCCCCACCGAGGTCACGAAGTCGACGCTGTCGATGAAGTTGCGCGGGTTCTGCCGCATGACGACCAGCACCTCACCGCAGGAAGCCGCGATCTCGGGCGCCCCGCCCGCACCCGGCAACCGCACCGCCGGATCCGCGTAATCGCCGATCACGGTGGTGTTGATATTGCCGAAGCGATCCAGTTGCGCGGCGCCGAGAAAGCCGATGTCGATGCGCCCGGCCTGCAGCCAGTAGTTGAACATCTCCGGCACGCTGACCACCGCGTCGGCGGTGTCGGCCAGGATGCCGTCGCCGATGGAGGCGGGCAGGCGGCCGGGTTTCGCGCCGATCGCACCGGATTCGTAGATCAGCACCAGATCCGGCGCGTGGGTGCGGCGAGCGAGATTGGCCGCGGTGGACGGCAGTCCGATCCCGACGAAGACCCGCGCCGACCCGCCCAGAGCGCGGGCCGCGGCGACGGTCATCATCTCGTCGGCGGTGTATTCGGTTGTGGCCGTTGCCGATTCCTGCGCATTCTGCGATGTCATCGCGAAACCTCCGGGGTCCGGACCGTGTCCAGCCAGCGCGTGAATTCGGCCCGGTCCCGGCCGATCGGATCCCACGCCGCGTAGGCGTCGTTGTCACGCTCGGAGTAGCCCTGCGCGTAGGACGGGTGCGCGCCATCCGGGACAACGGAGATCGCGTCGATTACCCAGTGCGGCAACACGATTCCGCCCGGCACCG
Organism: Streptomyces sp. NPDC101166; assembly: GCF_044768125.1. NCBI lineage: Bacteria > Bacillati > Actinomycetota > Actinomycetes > Kitasatosporales > Streptomycetaceae > Streptomyces > Streptomyces sp. NPDC101166. Next base: position 224 of record NZ_JBIWPF010000214.1, on the reverse strand, counting down.
GCGCGAGCTCGTCCACTACTTCCTCGACGGTGACCAGGCTGCGCCGCGCGGCCAGCACCGCCTCCTTCTGCACGCCCAGCAGGCCCCACAGCTGCACGTTGCCGTGCCGGTCGGCGCGCTGCGCGTGGATGACCGTGACGTCCGGGTTCAGAGCAGGCACTGCGGCCAATCGTTCACCGGTGAAAGGGCATTCGATGAACTTGATGGTCGAGGTGACCCGCGCC
>NZ_JBIWPF010000213.1:0-1205 GCF_044768125.1 Streptomyces sp. NPDC101166 | reverse complement strand
CCTCGTCCCAATCGAGCCACCGGGCCACCACGGTCTCGCTGGAGGCGGGCAGCGAGTCGGTGGCGGCCTGCTCTGCCGGAAAGCGAATGGTGGGGAAGCCCTCCCGTTGCTTGACCAGCACGGTTCTCGGGGCGGTGGTCTCGGCGAGGTCGAGGGCGGCGAGCACGATCGGCGGGTATTCGATGCGGCGTCCGGGTTCCAGGCCGCCGGAGGCCGTGATGATCAACACAGGTTCGGCGTCGTCGATGCGGGCCGCGAGTTCGTGGGCGGCGAAACCGCCGAAGACCACCGAGTGCACCGCGCCGATCCGGGCGCAGGCGAGCATGGCGATCACGGCCTCGGGAATCATCGGCATATAGATGACGACGCGGTCACCGGTCTTGACGCCCAGTCGCAGCATGGATCCGGCAAATCGGGCGACTTCGTCGAGCAACTCCCGATATGTGTAAATCCGCCTGGACCCGGTCATAGCCGAGTCGTATATTAGGGCCGGTTGTTGGGCGCGGCCTCCCTCCTGGCCTTCGAGAGAGCCTTCGGGAGTTGTGATCTCGCGCACATGTCGATCAAGCGCGTTGTAGGAGGTGTTGAGGCGAGCGTCGGGAAACCACCGCGCCGCCGGGCGGGCGGCAGTATCGAGAATCTGGGTGGGAGGCACGTCCCAGCTGATGGATTCGGCCGCGGTGCGCCAGAACTCCGAGGGATCGACCAGGCTCAGCTGATACGCCGGTCGGTACTCCTGCTTCGCGTTCAACCCGGTGACTCCCTAGCTCCGCCTTGTGTCCTGAGAAGCGCTGAAGATGCCCGCCTCGATAGATCAGCCTGATTGTGGCAGACTTCACGCGACGTCCGGGCGGGCGCCGCGACCTTTGATTTTGCCTGGAATAGGCAGGTCAGGGACCGGTGGTTGCCAAGAGGTCACACAAGAAGTTATTGATCCGTTAGAATCGCATGTCACATATTTCGGCCGTCATGGACGCAATTTCTCGGCCAGCCGCCGTTCTCGGTCAGCTCCGTCTGTCGAGCCGAGCGTGCGATCGCTCGGAGGCTCGCTGATGGCGCGTGGCTGGGGCCAGTTTGGAAAGTGAGTGGGAGATGCGTGACGCCGCTAGGTCCGGCAGCAATAAGCGCTGGGCGCTGAGCAACTGGGACCTGCGATGGAAGGTCACGGCGGTGCTCGCCGTGCCGTTGTTGGTCGCTGTTGTGCT
>NZ_JBIWPF010000212.1:0-1209 GCF_044768125.1 Streptomyces sp. NPDC101166 | reverse complement strand
CAAAAGGCCAGTCCGCCGCTCATGAGCTTGCCGCCAAACAGTTCCGCGAACGCCCTGTAATGCCGCATTCCGCGCTGACCGAACCGGCCACCGCGGACAGCCATCGACACAGCTGAGCCCCGCCCGGAACACCGGGCGGGGCTCAATGAGTCTGTGCGCGTGGCGGTTTGCCCGCGCGTTAGACGTTGAAGCGGAATTCCACGACGTCGCCGTCGGCCATGACATAGTCCTTGCCTTCGATGCGGACCTTGCCCGCGGCCTTGGCCGCTGCCATGGAACCCGCGTCGACGAGGTCGTTGAAGGCGACGATTTCGGCCTTGATGAAGCCGCGTTCGAAGTCGGTGTGGATAACGCCTGCCGCCTTGGGTGCGGTGTCGCCCTGGTGGATGGTCCAGGCCCGGGATTCCTTGGGGCCTGCGGTCAGGTAGGTCTGGAGGCCGAGGGTGTGGAAGCCGGCGCGGGCCAGGGCGTGCAGGCCGGGCTCGGACTGGCCGATGGACTCGAGGAGTTCGAGGGCGGACTCGTCGTCGAGTTCGATGAGTTCGGACTCGATCTTGGCGTCGAGGAAGACGGCATCGGCGGGGGCGACGGCGGCCTTGAGTTCGGCCTTCTTCGCCTCGTCGGTCAGGACCGATTCGTCGGCGTTGAAGACGTAGAGGAACGGCTTGATGGTGAGCAGGGAGAGTTCCTTGAGGAGCTCCACATCCAGCTCTTTCTGCGCGGCGAACAAAGTGCGGCCGCCGTCCAGGATTTCCTGCGCCTGCTTGGCGGCATCGGCGACCGGCTTGCGGTCCTTCTTGATGCGGGCTTCCTTGTCGAGGCGCACGACCGCCTTCTCCAAGGTCTGCATATCGGCGAGGATCAGCTCGGTTTCGATGACCTCGATATCGGCGAAGGGGTCGACCTTGCCGTCGACGTGCACCACGTCGTCGTCGGCGAACACACGCACGACCTGGCAGATGGCATCGGCCTCACGGATATTGGCCAGGAACTTGTTGCCCAGGCCCTCACCCACGGACGCACCCTTGACGATGCCCGCGATATCGACGAACGTCACGACGGCGGGGAGCTGGCGCTCGGACCCGAAGATCTCGGCGAGCGTGGCCAGCCTCGGATCGGGCAGCGGGACGACGCCGGTATTCGGCTCGATGGTGGCGAACGGGTAGTTCGCTGCCAATACGTCGTTGCGGGTCAGCGCATTGAACAGCG
>NZ_JBIWPF010000211.1:0-1209 GCF_044768125.1 Streptomyces sp. NPDC101166 | reverse complement strand
CGCTGCCGCATCAGGTCGGTGATCTTGCCCTGCACGTCGAAGATGGTGCGTCGCCGCGTCTCGGTCGGATGCGCGGTGATGACCGGCGACACCAGCGCGTCCGACAGCAGGTCGGCGACCACCGCGCCGTCGGGCCCGTAGGCGTCGAGCTTCTGGTAGGTGGCGGCCAGACTGGAGTCCTGCGGCGGCTCGCCGGCCGCGACGTGCACCGCGCGCCGGCGATCGCGCTGCAGGTCCTCGGCCAGATTGGCCAGCAGCAGGAAGTGACTGAAGGCGCGGATCACCGGGATGGCGGTGCGGATGTCGACATCGCGCAGCATGTCCGCGACCGCGCTGCGCTCCACCTCCGAGCGGCGGATCCGGAACGCCTCCACCCGGACCCGTTCGATCAGGTCGAAGATCTCCGGGCCCTCGTGGTCGCGAATGGTGTCCCCGAGAATGCCGCCGAGGAACCGGATGTCGTCGCGCAACGGCGCGGTCGCCGTCTCGATCTGATTCGCCTGCACTACGTTCACCTCTCCGAGTTCGGCTACTGCTCAACCCATCCGGCGCGGCCCGATGTCGAACCGGTTGGGTTCCGGCCCGATTCGCACCCGCGCGTACAGCACCGCCGCGCCCTCCGGCGAGGCCAGCACCGGTTCGCACTGCAACTCTCGCACCTCCGGCAGGTCGTCGCAGAGCGCCGAGATCCGTTGCGCCAGTTCGGCCAGCGCGCCCTTGTCGACCGGCTTGCCGAGATCGCGTCCGCCGACGGTGCCCGACAGCAGCGGGGCCGCCCGGGGCGCGTCGATCAGCTCGGCCGACTCCGCCTCGGTCAGCGGCAGCGCCCGGTACACCCGGTCGCCGAGCAGGTCGATGATGGTGCCCGACAGGCCGAAACTGATGACCGAACCGAACGACGGGTCGTCCTGCACCCGGAAGGTGCAGCCCACACCCTTGGTGGCCATGCGCTGAATGTGCACCGGATTGCCGGAGATCTCCGCCAGATCGGTGAACGCCCGCCGCACGGCGTCGGGCCGCCACAGGTCCAGGCGCACACCGGTGAGATCGGGCCGGTTGCGCCAGATCTCGCCGGTGGCCTTGGCCGCCACCGGGAATCCCAGTTCGTCGGCGGCCGCCACGGCGGCGTCGGCGTCGCGGACCTCCCGGAACTCGACCACGTCGATCCCGTAGCAGCCCAGCAGTTCCGCGGCCTGCAGATCGGTGAGC
>NZ_JBIWPF010000210.1:0-1209 GCF_044768125.1 Streptomyces sp. NPDC101166 | reverse complement strand
CCCCCATCCTCCGCAAGTCGGCTCTCACCGACCCTCAGCTCCGCAAACTCAACTACGTGGCAGGCGAACTCACCACCACCGAGCTCGCCGACATGATCCACCAGATCCGCGACCAGAACGCCATCCCCTCCGCGGTGGCCCGCACCTGGCTCGACGCCCACGCCCTCTGATCCGGGTCCACCACCGCCGCGCTGTGCCACAAACCCTTTCGGTCGCTTACCGTGGAGGGTTCGGGGGCAGCTTCCAACGGCGGTACGGAACTGGATACGACGGTGAACTCACCTGGCGACGATCATCTGGGCAATTGGCCCTGGCCCACAGGTACTTTCATGGAGCGGCTGTGCCTGCGCTCCCGGAGGTCGCTACTCCGGCTCGGGACGCGGACGTACGGGCCGCCGGGCACGGTGCTCATGCGGCAGGGCGATCCGGGCAGCATGGTGTATCTGCTGCGCTCGCGCGACCGCTCGGTGTCGGCGTGCGTGAAGATCACCACGGCCGACGGCCGGCTGCTCGCGATCCGGGTCAGCGGGGACGTGATCGGCGAACTCGGTGCGCTGGTGCCGGATTCGCTGCGCTCCAACACCGCGACCGTGTGCACGCCCACCATCGTGCACCGCATCCCGGGCACGGCGTTCATGACCTTCCTGGAAACCCATCACGACGGTTCCCTGGTGCTGTGCCGCTCCCTGGCCGACCGGCTGGCCTGGTCGGACCAGCGTCGCCTGGACTTCGGCGACCATCAGGTGCGGGTGCGGCTGGCGCGCCTGCTCGTCGAGTTCGTCGAGTCGTACGGGCGGCGGGTGGAGGCCGGGTGGGAGCTCACCGTGCGGCTGTCCTACGAGGAGCTGGGCAATCTGGTCGGGGCGCGGGTGGACGCGGTGGGCAAGGCGATGAAGGAACTGGGCGCGGACGGCTCGGTGTGCCTGATGAAGCGGCACGTCATCGTCCGTGATCTCGAAAACCTGCGGCGGGCAGCCGAGTTGACGGATGTTTTCGGGAAAGACGCCCGGGTGACCTGATTTTTCAGGCGTGCTCGTATCCGGTGCGTGCGACTCTCGGGAAGAAGTCTCCCCACCAGCCGGTTCGGGGCACGACCCACGGGAGGTGTGACCGATGTCGGCACCCGCGTCACCGTCCGGATGTATCGCGTTCGACGAGCTGTATCGCCGATTGCTGGTGGTCCACAGTCAGCTCGCGGCCGAGCTCATG
>NZ_JBIWPF010000209.1:503-1211 GCF_044768125.1 Streptomyces sp. NPDC101166 | reverse complement strand
CCATCGACGCGGAGATCCCGCTGCTCGTGGTCATCACCGAGGGCATCCCGGTGCAGGACACCGCGTACGCGTGGGCCTACAACGTGGAGAAGGGCGAGAAGACCCGCATCATCGGCCCGAACTGCCCCGGCATCATCACCCCGGGTGAGTCGCTGGTCGGCATCACCCCGGCCAACATCGCGGGCAAGGGCCCGATCGGTCTGGTCTCCAAGTCGGGCACCCTGACCTACCAGATGATGTACGAGCTGCGGGACTTCGGTTTCTCCACCGCCATCGGCATCGGCGGCGACCCGGTCATCGGCACCACCCACATCGACGCCATCGAGGCGTTCGAGAAGGACCCGGAGACCAAGCTCATCGTCATGATCGGCGAGATCGGCGGCGACGCCGAGGAGCGGGCCGCAGCCTACATCCAGGCCAACGTCACCAAGCCGGTCGTCGGCTACGTCGCGGGCTTCACCGCCCCCGAGGGCAAGACCATGGGCCACGCCGGCGCCATCGTCTCCGGCTCCGCCGGTACCGCCCAGGCCAAGAAGGACGCCCTCGAGGCCGCGGGCGTGAAGGTCGGCAAGACCCCGTCCGAGACCGCCGCCCTCGCGCGCGAGATCCTGGAGAAGGCTTCCATCAGCGCCTGATGGTTCGCTTCCGACGAAGGCCGCCGGGCGGGCTCGGCACGGCCGCGTCGGTATTTAAGGGGTGGTGGGGGAA
>NZ_JBIWPF010000209.1:0-493 GCF_044768125.1 Streptomyces sp. NPDC101166 | reverse complement strand
TCCCGCGCGTTTGTGTGGGGTCCCCCCGCCGGCCGCGTGACAAATCCGACCGGGGGCCTTCGTGATTCACGGAGGTGTGAGCAATGCCGCGTCCGCCGGGCGTTTGGGCGCGGGCGGGGGCGGGTACAGCGGTCGGGTACCCCGCTGAATCGGCTATTGCGGTAGAGGCACGGGTGGTGGTAGATGCTGCCACCGGCCGCTGCGTGCAGTAGCGTCGGTGGAGGTTCGTGAACGACTCGATAGGAGACGACGACATGGCTTACCCGACCGGGGGCTCGGGATACAACGCGCCCCAGCCGACGCCTTCCTCCGGATCCGGATTCGGCGCGGGCGCTCCCGCGGCCGGTTCGGGTGCAGCGCCTGTCGCGGGCGGCACGCCCGGCGCGGGCAAGGGCCTGCCCTTCTTCCTGACCGTCGGCGTCGCCGCGCTCGGCGTCCTCAACTTCCTGCTGGGCTTCGCGCCCTACGTCGGCACCAAGGCCGTCGAGATCGG
>NZ_JBIWPF010000208.1:0-1211 GCF_044768125.1 Streptomyces sp. NPDC101166 | reverse complement strand
GCGAACACCCCGGCCGCTACGACGCGACCCAGCGCAAGCTCGACATCGAGGCCATCGCCGACGCCCCGGGAGCGGTCCGCAGCGTGCAGCTCACCGAAGCCCTGCTGCGCGGCTACGACCTCGACGGCCCAGAGCTCATCGACGCGGGCCGCCTGCTGCGCAGCACCTTCCACGGTTTCGCGACGCTCGAGACCGTCGGCGGCTTCAACCACTCCCGCGAGACCGACGGGTCCTGGGCGCGCATCCTCGACGCCCTCCATCTGCTGCTGACCCAGTGGCCGACATCGAAACAGGAGACCCCGCAATGAGATCCGAGACGCTACCGGTACCGGGCGCGACCCTCTACTACGAGGTGCGCGGCAGCGGCCCGCTCGTGCTGTTCCTGCCCGGCGGCGGGGGCGACGCGGCCTCGGTGGACCCGATCGCCGAGGTTCTCGAGGACCGGTTCACGGTGGTTTCGCTGGATCAGCGCGGTTATTCGCGCAGTGTTCTCGACGGTCCGCAGCGGACCCAGCGGGTCGAGGTGCAGAGCGACGACGTCCACCGGCTGCTGAGCCACCTCACCGGTGAGCCCGCGCTCGTCGTCGGCGGCAGCAATGGCGCGATCGTCGGACTCGAGCTGCTGGCCCGGCATCCAGAGCAGGTGTCGCTGCTGATCGCGCACGAACCACCGTGTTTCGCCGTCCTTCCCGACGCCGCCGAACAGCGCGCCATGATCGACGAGGTCTACACGCTGTTCCGCACCGAAGGCCCCGGCCCGGCGTCGATGCGCTTCCTGGCGGGCATCGGTAATGCGATGAAACCGTCTCCCATGCCCGACGAACTGCCGCCGCGCGCCGCCGAGATGTGGGCACGACTGGCGGCCAACGGCCCGCTGATGCTCGAACACGAGCTGCGGGAATTCACCTCGTACCTACCCGATTTCGCGGCGCTCGCCCCGGTGGCCGATCGACTGGTCCTGGCCGCCGGGCGTGAGACGAAGGGCTGCCTGCCGTACCGTCCCGCCGTCGAGATCGCCCGCCGGCTGGGGATCGAGGTCACCGAGTTCCCCGGCGCCCACAACGGTATGCGCACCGAGGCCCCCGAATTCGCCGCGCGACTGGGCGACATCCTGACCGCGCACCTGCGCGCCGGAGCGGCCGGACGCTGTTAGCGTCGGCACATGATCACCGGTGCGCACACCATCCTCTACGCCGAGGACGCCGACGCGG
>NZ_JBIWPF010000207.1:0-1213 GCF_044768125.1 Streptomyces sp. NPDC101166 | reverse complement strand
CCGACCAGTGGGCGGCCCTCGACCCGCTACGCAACCTCGACAAGCTCGGCCCGGCCCCGGTCGGCCTGTGGTGCGGCGACCGCGACCGCTTCATCGACGGCTGCCGCCGCTTCATCGCGACCGCCCGCCCCGAGGTCGGCCTGGTAACCCCCGGCGCGCACACCGAGGAGTACTGGCGCACCGTCACCCCCGACGTCCTCGGCTTCCTCGGCCGCCACGTCCGCTGACCCTTCCGCCGAGTGGCACATCCTGGAGGGGATTCGTCCGATTTCGCCTCCAGGATGTGCCACTCGGCGAAAAGGAAAGGCCCGCATCCGGGGGATGCGGGCCTTTTCGAGGTTGATCAGCGGCGGCGGATCGAGCGCTGCACGCCGCGCATCTTCGCGCCATTGGGCAGCGGACCCTTGGGCAGCGCGGGCCCGCCCCGGGTCGCGAGGGCAGACAGCCGCCCCTCGATATTGTCCATGCGCGCCGCGTCGATATTGCGCGGCAGCTTGCGCAGGTGCTTTTCCAGCTCCTTGAGCGGAACCTGCCCCTCCTCGTTGCCGATCACGATGTCGTAGATCGGGGTGTCGCCGACGAGGCGCGACACCTTCTTCTTCTCCTGTGCCAGAAGCGACTTCACCCGCTGCGGCGAGCCCTCGGCGACCAGCACCACACCGGGCAGACCGACCACGCGGTGCACCGCGTCGAGCTGGGTGGTGGCCGCGACACCCGGGGTGACCCGCCACTTGCCCTGCAGGTTGTCCAGCACCCAGGCGGCCGCGCCGGCCTGGCCCTCGGCCTTGGCGTACACGTTCTTCTGCACCCGGCGCCCGAAGATGATGAACGCGGCCAGCACGCCCAGCACCAGACCGATCGGCAGCAGGAACCACTGCAGACCGAAGATCAGGCCGATCACCAGGAACAGCACGGTCACGCCGACGAGCGCGCCGATCATCAGCGGCAGCAGAAGCTTGTCTTCCTTGCGCTGCATCTGGAAGGCCTGCCACAGTTGGCGGCGGCGGTCCTTGGACGCCTGTTTGCGCGCCGCCTTCGCCGCGGCCTTCGCTTCCTTCGACGGATTACCGTCCTTGCCTGCTGCCATGCGGTCCAGCTTAATCGCCGGGTACGCCCGGTTCGCGATGGGATGGACACTGACGCGACCGGTCGGTGCCTGGCGGCCCGAATCGCGCTCGGCGCGAGTGCTTGTCGGCCGGAGCCGCCGCATCGC
>NZ_JBIWPF010000206.1:0-1213 GCF_044768125.1 Streptomyces sp. NPDC101166 | reverse complement strand
GGTCACCGCCTGCTGGTGGAAGACCGACGCGCCGAAGGCCGGCAAGAACGTCTACTACGGCAACGCGGTCGACCAGTCCGGGCAACCGTCGGTCTGCTGGTACGGCGGCACCTCACAGAGCGGCAGCAAGATCACGGTCACCCCGACCTTCGGGTGACCTGATCGGCCCGCCGCGGACCACCGGCCCGCGGCGGGTTGCCCTGTGGGAGCGGAAGATCCGCGCGTCAGTCGAAGACGATGACCTGGCGGAGGGCGTGGCCGGCGGCCAATTCGTCCATGGCGTGGTTGATCTCGTCGAGGCGGATGCGGGAGGAGACGAGGCGCTCGACCGGGAGGGTGCCCTCGCGCCACATGCGGACGAATTCGGGAATGTCGCGGGACGGGACGGCGGAACCGAGGTAGCTGCCGACGATGGTGCGGCCCTGGGCCACCAGGGCCAGCGGGGAGATACTGGCGCGGGCGTCGGGGGCGGGCAGGCCCACGGTGACCGTGGTGCCGCCGGGAGCCGTTGCGGCCACGGCGGTTTCGAAGGCGCGGATGTTGCCGGCGGCCTCGATGACGACTTCGGCCTGGATATTGTCGGCGACGATCTGCTGCGGGGTGTAGGCGGCGGTCGCGCCGAGTTCCAATGCGGTCTTCAGCTTCTCGGGGACGGTGTCGACCGCGATGACCTCCTGACCGGTGCTCGCGCGCAGGGCGGCGCCCACCAGCACCGCGGCCATGCCGACGCCGCCGAGACCGACCACCATGATGCGGTCCTCCGGGCCGGGCTTGGCCGAATTCAGCAGTGCGCCACCGCCGGTGAGGACGGCGCAGCCGAGCACGGCGGCCACCTCCGCGGGCACGTCGTCGTCGACGGGCACCACCGAATGGCGGTCGACGACAGCGTGGGTGGCGAACCCGGACACACCCAGGTGGTGATGGACCTCCACGCCGTCGCGGAGCAAACGCCGCCCGCCCGCGAGGAGTTCGCCCGCATTGTTGGCGAGACTGCCGGGCTCGCACGGGGTACGGCCGTCGGTGGCGCAGCCCGCGCAGGCGCCGCAGCGGGGCAGGAAGGTCATGATGACGCGCTGGCCGACGGCCAGGTCGGAGTCGCCGGGGCCGAGCGCCTCGATGCGGCCCGCGGCCTCGTGGCCCAGCAGCATGGGGACGGGGCGGACGCGATTGCCGTCCACCACGGACAGGTCGGAATGGCACAGGCCCGCCGCCT
>NZ_JBIWPF010000205.1:0-1214 GCF_044768125.1 Streptomyces sp. NPDC101166 | reverse complement strand
GGCCGCTCCCGCAACGATCAGGTGGCCACGCTGTTCCGCATGTGGCTGCGGGACGCGGTGCGGCACATCGCCGCCGGCGTGCTGGACGTGGTCGACGCCATCGTCGCGCAGGCCGCCGCGCACCCCGACGCGGTCATGCCCGGCAAGACCCACCTGCAGGCCGCCCAGCCGGTGCTGCTGGCCCACCACCTGCTCGCGCACGCGCATCCGCTGCTGCGCGACATCGACCGGATCCGCGATTTCGACAAGCGGGCCGCGGTGTCGCCCTACGGTTCCGGCGCGCTGGCGGGCTCCTCGCTGGGCCTGGATCCGGAAGCCATCGCCGCCGAACTGAACTTCGACTCCTCGGCCGCGAACTCCATCGACGCCACCTCCTCGCGCGACTTCGCCGCCGAGGCCGCGTTCGTGCTGTCCATGATCGCCGTCGACCTCAGCCGCATGGCCGAAGAGGTGATCATCTGGAGCACACCGGAATTCGGCTACATCACCCTCGCCGACGCCTGGTCCACCGGCTCGTCGATCATGCCGCAGAAGAAGAACCCCGACGTCTCGGAGCTGACCCGCGGCAAGGCCGGTCGCCTCATCGGCAACCTGACCGGTTTGCTGGCCACGCTGAAGGCGCAGCCGCTGGCCTACAACCGTGACCTGCAGGAAGACAAGGAACCGGTCTTCGACTCGGTCGCCCAGCTGGAGCTGCTGCTGCCCGCCATCGCGGGCCTGGTCTCCACCCTGACCTTCCACACCGACCGCATGGCCGAGCTGGCTCCGGCGGGCTTCACCCTGGCCACCGACATCGCCGAATGGCTGGTCCGCCAGGGCGTTCCGTTCCGCGTCGCGCACGAGGCCGCGGGCGGCTGCGTCCGCGCCGCCGAGGCGCGCGGCGTCGGCCTGGACGAGCTGACCGACGCGGAGTTCGCGGCCGTCGACCCGGGGCTCACCCCCGCCGTACGTGAGGTGCTGACGGTGCAGGGCTCCATCGCCTCCCGCAACGCGCGCGGCGGCACCGCCGGAACCCAGGTCGCCAAGCAGCTCGAAGAGGTGCGCGGCACGGCTGCCACCCAGCGCGCCTGGCTGGGCTGACCCACCCGGGCGACAGCTGATCGACGAAACGGCCCGTGGGGGTTCCTTTTCCGGAACCCCCCACGGGCCGTTCGTCATCCGCGACGGTAATTCATGTGTTTCGCGGCGGGCCCGGACGCGCGACCGGAGTCGTG
>NZ_JBIWPF010000204.1:0-1215 GCF_044768125.1 Streptomyces sp. NPDC101166 | reverse complement strand
CGCCAGTACCCCTTCCGGAGCCTGGTCGAAGGCGGCGCCCGCCTGGCGTTCGGCTCCGATTGGCCGGTGTCGTCGGCGGTTCCGCTCGACGGCATCGCGACGGCGGTGACCCGCCGCACCGCCGAGGGCGAGCCTAGCGGCGGCTGGATTCCCACCGAGCTCCTCGACATCACCACCGCCCTGGACGCCTACACCGCCGGCGTCGCCCACCAGGCCTTCGCCGATCTCCGCGACGCCCCGTGGGGGACTCTGGCCCTCGGCTCCGGCGCGGATCTGGTGTGGCTGGACACCGACCCGAGATCGGTTGCCCCACAGTCGATCCCGAATATCCAGGTATTGGAGACCTGGCTGGCCGGACGCACCACCTACCGCCGTGCCGCGGCGTCCTGAGCCGCGGATTCCGTCGGCCCCGCTGGCCCTGGCGCACTGACCTGTTGGCGACGACCGGTGACTCCTGTCGCCATTTCTTGACCAAATTTTTAGTCAGGGATACCGTGGCAGCCTTCGAGCAAGACCGGATTTTGGGAGATTTGTATGCAGCGTCGTCGGTTCGTTCAGACGGGTATCGGCGTGGTCGGCGGGGTGCTCCTCGCCGCCAAGGCCGCCTCGGCCATGCCCGCCACCGGCAGTGGGGGCGGCGACCGGCCGTGGTCGATGCCGGAGGAGGGGGAGCCGCACAAGCGCACCTGGATGGCGTTCGGCGCGAGCGCGGCCTACGGTGACGTGCTGCCCGAGGCCCGGCGCAACCTGGCCTCGATCGCGCAGGCCATCGCACGGTTCGAGCCGGTGTCGATGCTGGTGCGTCCCGAGGATATGGAAATCGCGCGCGGGTTGATCGGCGGCGCGAACGTCGAACTGGTGCCCGCCGCGCTGGACGATCTGTGGATGCGCGACACCGGGCCGGTGTTCGTGAAAGGCGGCGGCAAGGCCGCGGTCGACTTCAACTTCAACGGCTGGGGGAACAAGCAGGCGCACGGGCAGGACGCGCGGGTGGCGAGCCTGGTCGCCGGTCGCGCGGGCGTGCGGACGGTGTCGACCGAGCTGGTGCTCGAGGGTGGAGGGATCGAGGTCGACGGCGAGGGCACGGCCATCATCACCGAGAGCTGTGTGCTCAACGCCAATCGCAATCCCGGCTGGAGCAAGGCAGATGTCGAGGCCGAACTGGACACATTGCTGGGGCTGAAGAAGATCATCTGGCTGCCCGGCATCGCGGGG
>NZ_JBIWPF010000202.1:0-1216 GCF_044768125.1 Streptomyces sp. NPDC101166 | reverse complement strand
GATCGGCCGCGAGCAGGATGCGGGACTTCTGGCGGCCGCGGCTGGCGCGCACCGAGCCGAAGGATTCGGCCAGCACCTCGTTCATGGCCGGGGTCAGGTACTTGTCGCGGCCGCCGGCGAAGACCTCCACCTCGGGCAGCGCGAAACGCGCGATGGCGTCGGCGGTCTCGGCCAGGCCGGACAGGGCGCGCGGCAGCCGCCACAGCACCACGCGCACATCGGTGAGGAGGTCCGGGCCCAATTCCTCGACGGAATAGCGCTCGGATAGTCCGACAATTCGGGCATTGTTGGCGAGCGCCAATTCTCCGGTCAGCAAATCCTGATGCACGCGCACGCCGCGCAGGTCGTGCGCGGCGATCGCGCCGAGCGTCAACGCGCCGTAGCCGTCGTCGATCACCGCCACCCGCTGGTCTCCCACGGCGGCCAGCGAATCGGCGGCGACATCCAGCATGAGCCGGTCAGCGGCATCGACCGCGTACAGGTTCACCGCTTCGACATCCGGATACCGCCGCAGCCGGCGCAATACGTCCTCGACCTCAACCACACCTACAGTGTGCTAGATCATTGCCGGACTATTCCATTCGGCACCGCCGGTGGCCTTTTACCGAAATGAAATGACCTGTGCGCAATTCTCGTTCACGCCGAATGGATTTCCGCCGCGCTCCCGTCGCCCCGCGGCATGAACGCGGCCGCCGCGATCATGACCGCCGCCATCAGGGCCACGCCGACGAAGACCAGATGCACCGCGGGCGCGAGATCGGCCGCGGCCGGATGGTCGGCGTCGCCCAGGCGCGCGTTGACCACCGCGCCGAACACGGCCACCCCGACCGCGCTGCCCAGCGAGCGGGCGAACATATTGGTCGCGGTCACCACGCCGCGCTCGGACCATTCGCTCTGCGACTGCGCCGCGATCAGGGTCGGGGTGGCGACCAGGCCCATGCCCATCCCGACGATGAAGCAGCCGATGGCCACCTGTGCCAGGCTCGAGCCGGTGCCCACCAGCAGCAGTGACGCCGCGCCCACGGTGGCGAGAACGGTGCCGATCATGGCGGTCGATCGGAAGCCTATGCGCAGGTACACCTTCCCGGCCTGGGACGCCGCCAGCGGCCAGCCGAGCGTGAGCGCGCCCACGGTGAGTCCGGCGATCATCGCGCCGCTGCCCAGCACGCCCTGGGCGAAGGTCGGCACATATGAGGTGAGCCCCAGCAGGATCGCG
>NZ_JBIWPF010000201.1:0-1218 GCF_044768125.1 Streptomyces sp. NPDC101166 | reverse complement strand
GATTGCCGAACCCAGATCGCGCAACAGCTGCACCCGCGCCTTGAGCGCGTAGGCGGGCGCGCCCAGGTCGGCGTAGACGACGCCGTGGTAGCTGGGATCGGGTTCGGTGAAGCCCGCGAATCGTCCACCGCGCCAGTCGAAGGTGCCGCCGTCCACGATCACGCCCGCGACGGCCGCACCGTGGCCGCCCAGGTACTTGGTCGCCGAGTGCACGACGATGTCCGCGCCGTGCGCGAACGGCTGGATGAGGTACGGGGTGGCGACGGTGTTGTCGACGATGAGCGGAATCCCCGACCCGTGCGCGACCTCCGCGATCCCGGGGATGTCGAGCAGGTGGTTCTGCGGATTGGACACCGTCTCGCCGAAGAACGCCTTGGTGTTCGGCCGGATCGCCGCCCGCCACTGCTCGAGATCGTCCGGATCCTCGACGAAGCTCACCTCGATGCCCAGCTTCGGCAGCGTGTACCGGAACAGGTTGTAGGTGCCGCCGTACAGCCGCGGGCTGGACACGATGTGATCCCCGGCGCCCGCCAGGTTCAGGATCGCGAAGGTCTCCGCCGCCTGGCCCGACGCCAGCAGCAGGGCGGCCACGCCACCCTCGAGCGCCGCGATCCGCTGCTCCACCGCGTCCTGGGTGGGGTTCATGATCCGCGTGTAGATATTGCCCGGCTCGGCGAGCCCGAACAGCGCGGCCGCGTGGTCGGTGTCGCGGAACGCGTACGACGTGGTCTGGTAGATCGGCAGCGCGCGGGCGCCGGTCGTGGTGTCGGGCTGCTGCCCGGCGTGGATCTGCTTGGTCTCGAAACTCCAGGTGGCGCTGGGGTCTTCGGGCAGGACGGACTCGGTCATCGGGGCCTCCGGTGGGTGGGGTGCTGCTACTGGGTGACGAGGGTGGTCTCGACCGGGGTGCGGCCGGTGGTGAGGTCCAGGACCGGGCAGTGCTCGTCGACGGCCCGCTGCAGCTCGGCGTAGCGCGCGGCGGATTCGGGGCCGCCGACCCGGACGGTGACGCGGACCGCCTGGAAGCCGGGCCGGACCGTGTCGTCCAGGCCGAAGAAGCCGCGCACGTCGAGATCGCCCTCGGCCTCGATGGCCAGGTCGTCGATGGTGATGCCGAGGCGCTGGGCCCAGAACCGGTAGGTCACCACCTGGCAGGCGATCAGCGAGGCCAGGTGCACCTCCACCGGATTGGGCGCGGATCCCTCGCCGCCCAGCGCG
>NZ_JBIWPF010000200.1:0-1218 GCF_044768125.1 Streptomyces sp. NPDC101166 | reverse complement strand
TGCACGACGCTGTCCACCGGAATCCGGTACTTGGCGTCGTATTCGAGGGTGACCGCCAGTCCGTGCGCGGTCGCCCCGATATCGCGCACCTTGCCGATGGGCAGGCCGCGCAGCGTCACCTGGGAGGTCTTCATCAGCCCGCCCGACCCGTCGAGCAGCACGGTGACGGTGTTGTTCTGACGGCGTGGATCCAGCTTCAGCACGCCGACGGCCATGTAGCTGCCGCACACGAAGGTCAGCACCAGCAGCATGACCAGCGACACCGGCCCGGACAGTGAGAGCTTCATCAGGGCACCATCCCGATCCCGCGCAGCGTGCCGATCAGCTGGTCGGCCTGCGCGTCGGCGGCGGATACGTTGCGCACCTTCACATCCGGCGCGTTCAGGAAGGGAATGATCTTCTCCTTCAGCAGCGTGTGGAAGGTGTCGAGATTCGCCGCCAGCGTCAGGTCGGCGTATCCGGCCGTCACCGCGGTCGGCGCGAGCACCGACACGATCGACCGGAAATCGCCGATGTGCGGCAGCAGCAGATCCCCGGCGTTCTTGGCGAGCGGACCGCCGCTGATGATCAGATTCACCACGGCCAGCAGCACATCCGACAATCCGGCCGCCCGATCCGGCCCGAGCGTGAGGATCCGGTCCACCGCCCCGCGACCGGATTCCAGCTTCGTGGTGATCTGCTGCGCCGAGGTGAGGATGCGATTCAATTCGTCGGTGTGGGCGGCCATATCGTGCAGCGCCACCCGCCCGGCCCGGTTGACCCGGTCCAGTTCGGCCGGGTCCGACGGGAACGCGGCATTCACGTCGGTCACCAGTTTCTGGATGTCCGACCACCGCCCGCCGGTGATGATGTTCGACAGCGCCCGCAGAATATCCTCGACATTGGTGGCCGGAATCGTCTGCGACACCGGAATCACGTCACCGTTGCCGAGCAGCGTGCTACTGGCGTTCTTGGGCGCTTCCAGCGCGATATGGATATCGCCGAGAATGGTCGACTGCCGCAGTTCCGCCGTCGTGGATTTCGACAGTTTGGCGCCGGTGTGCAGTTTCACCGTCGCCACCGCGGTGGTCCCGATCAGCTCGATGTGGTCGAGCATGCCGACCTCGACACCGTCGGAGATCACCTTGGCGCGGTCGGGCAGATTCAGCACCGACCCGAATTCGATACGCACCGAATAGGTGTCGCCGGACGGATAGGTGCCGGGAATCGGAATATCGG
>NZ_JBIWPF010000199.1:0-1218 GCF_044768125.1 Streptomyces sp. NPDC101166 | reverse complement strand
CCACGTCGAAGACCTTCAAGCAGCTCGCTCGGACGGCCGGTGCCGCCGCTCTCGCCCTCGGCGTGTTCGGCTCCATCTTCACCGCCGCCGGCGCCGCCAACGGTGATGTCGAGCCCGCTGCGCTGAAGCAGACCCTGGCCGCCGCCACCGCGCCCGCCGCGGCCGTCAAGTTCGCGTCGGCCGGCGAGCACCAGGCCGCCGCTCCGGCTCCGGCCCCCATGCCGGCTCCGCAGCCCGAGGCGGCCCCCGCGCCCGCTCCCGCTCCCGAGGCGGCCCCGGCCCCGGCCCCCGCGCCGCCGGTCTACGCCGACAACCTGGACGGCTGGATCCGTCAGGCGCTGGACATCATGGCCCAGCGCGGCATCCCCGGCAGCTACGACGGCATCTTCCGCAACATCATCCGGGAGTCCAGCGGCAACCCGCAGGCGATCAACCTGTACGACTCGAACGCCGCCATGGGCATCCCGTCCAAGGGCCTGCTGCAGGTGATCGACCCGACCTTCGCCGCCTACCACGTCGACGGCACCTCCTTCGACGTCTGGGATCCGGTCGCCAACATCGCCGCGGCCTGCAACTACGCCGCGGCTCGCTACGGCTCGATGGACAACGTCAACAGCGCGTACTGATCCACCGCTCCGGCGTTCGACGACACACGATGGCCCGCCCGATGAGGGGCGGGCCATTCGTCGTCTTTGGGCGGCTGTCCGATCCGATTGGGCAACACTTTCGCAAACAGCCGGATCCGAGGATCGACTCGGCGTATAACGGCCCCGTGGAGCAGTTCCGGCAACCCGGCCGGAACAGATAGCGAAGGGACGGGGTCATGCACACCTCGAGTTCGGCTATCGATATCCAGATCGGGCGAGGGCTCTCCGACGCGTGGAGTTCCATCGCCACCTGGGTGCCCAAATTCGTCGGGTTCCTGGTCATCCTGCTCATCGGCTGGTTCGTGGCGAAACTCGTGGCCCGGCTGGTGACCCGAATCCTGCACCGAGTCGGCTTCGATCGCCTGGTCGAGCGCGGCGGCATCAAGGACATGCTCGCCCGCGGCAGCTACGACGCCACCGGCATCATCGCCAAGCTGGCGTACTACGCGGTGCTGTTGATCACCCTGCAACTCGGCTTCGGCGTCTTCGGCCCGAATCCGGTGAGCACCATGCTGAACGCCGTCGTGGCCTGGCTGCCGCGACTGGCCGTCGGCATCATCATCATCTGTAT
>NZ_JBIWPF010000198.1:0-1220 GCF_044768125.1 Streptomyces sp. NPDC101166 | reverse complement strand
CCAGGCCGACGGCGTCGTGGGCGTCCGCCTGGAATGGCGCCAGCACGGCGAATCCCTGGAACACCTGGAATTCATCGCGGTCGGCACGGCCGTCCGCTACGCGAAGGCCCCCGGCAGCTACCGCCGCCCCAACGGCCAGGCGTTCACCAGCCACCTCTCCGGCCAGGACATGGTGACCCTGATGCGGACCGGCTACGCCCCCATCGCCTTCGTCATGGGCAACTGCGTCTTCCACGTGGCCGTCCAGGGCTTCCGGCAGATGCTCAGTCAGATGGGCCGCAATATGGAGATGCCCCAATGGACCCAGGGCAACTACCAGGCCCGCGAACTCGCCATGTCCCGTATGCAAGCCGAAGCGGAACGCGACGGCGCAACCGGTGTCACCGGCGTCAGCGTCGACATCTCCAACTACG
This sequence comes from Streptomyces sp. NPDC101166, assembly GCF_044768125.1. Lineage (NCBI taxonomy): Bacteria > Bacillati > Actinomycetota > Actinomycetes > Kitasatosporales > Streptomycetaceae > Streptomyces > Streptomyces sp. NPDC101166. The sequence continues at coordinate 807 of NZ_JBIWPF010000198.1, read as the reverse complement.
CCTGGGGCTATCACACCGTCGAGTTCTACGCCTCCGGCACGGCCATCCGCCGCATCAACGAGGGCGACCCCATCACTCCCCAATTCACCCTCGGAATGAACCAGTGACCGCCGACTTCGACTCCGACGCCGCCACCCGGGCCATCGCCTCCGCCCTGGACGGCCCCGGCGGCCTGTCCATGGTCTTCACCGTCTTCACCAACGTCCCCGGCGTGACCCGAACCCCGCCCCGCAAATCCCTCTTCCGCTCCACCCCCGAACGCGTCCAGATCGGTTCCTGGCGGTACGAGCTCACCCGTGACCAGCGCATCAAAGCCGACCACATAGTCGGCGGCATAGTCCTCGCCGAGGAACTCCTCCCGGCATCGGGCATCGCTCCGCATCTGGCCCGGGCGCTGGCCGAGATCGCCTCGTCCTACGGACCCACCGCGTTGCCGCATCTGTCCGCCGCTCTCGACGTGCTGGCGGGCTGACTACGGCAACCGGTGGGCAACGCTACTTGTTTCACATGAAACGGTGCGCCGCTGGTCAAAACTCCCCGGCCACGCCGAGAACCGTTCGGCCGGAGTGGGTTCCGTCGAGGATGGAGCGGAGGACGGACTCGGCTTCGGTGATGGGTGCGTAATTTTCCAGCAACGAGAGGTGCTGGGGTTTCAGGTCTTTGGCGAGGCGGGACCAGAGGTCGCGGCGGTCGGCGATGGGGAAGTGAGCGGAGTCGATACCGAGCAGGGAGACGCCGCGGAGGATGAAGGGCATGACGGTGGTGGGGAGGTCGGTGCCGCCGGTGAGACCGGAGACGGCCACCGCG
>NZ_JBIWPF010000197.1:0-1221 GCF_044768125.1 Streptomyces sp. NPDC101166 | reverse complement strand
TGATCTGCGAAAGCAGGTTCTGTCACATAGATTTCGAAGACACTCGGAACCGCCTGGAGCACGTCCGGCGCATTGGGGGCTTCATGATCGAACCCGCGCCCATAGACCCCCGCACCACTGAAGACGATGAACCAGTCGTCCCCAGACCCGTTCCGCATCGACGCAACCTCCTCGCCCTCACCCCACGTGGAGTCGAAGGAGTAGTACCGGGATTCCCATTCCGGGCTGAGGATCGCATCCAGCATCGCCATCGCCCGGCAACGGTCACGAAGCACCTGAATCTCGGGCAGCCGCCGCATCATCTCGCTCACCCGACCATCCAAACGCACCCCTACGACATACCCGCCTCGCTGCCTCGCGGGCTACGCTGCAACTGAAATGGCGCGCAGCGAGAACGAAGGACCGAGACAGGTCGAACTCATCGGCCCCTACGCCGGCGTATTCGCCTACGCCACAGGCGTCGTCCTGACGCTGATCGGCCCGATCCTCGGCCTGACCGGTGACGGATTCGCCGACGGCCTCTGCGCCGGCGTCTTCACTTTCCCGATCGGCCTGCTCCTGCTCGCCAGCGCGTACGAATGGCGCCGAGCGGAACGCCGATTCCAAGCGATCGGTGTCCACGGCACCGGAGAAGTACTCTCCGTCAACGAGATTCACCCCGGTGGCGAAAACCCGGACACGGCCGACCTGACGATCCGCATCACCGGCCTGACCTTCGCCCCTTTCACCGCGGAGTGCACCCTCGGCAACCACTCCGGCCTCACCCCGGGCCACACCTTCAACCTCATGGTCGACCCCACCGACAACTCCTTCGCGATCGGCTTCGACCACCTCTTTCCCCGCAGCGACAAGGAAACTCCGCCGACGGAGTGAGTCGTTCGCTTCGTCGCAAATGGCTCGACCGGCACGGGTTCGGCTGCGTACGGTGCCAGCATGTGCATCTACCCGAGCCGGACACATCGTGTGTGCCTGCGCTGCCGGGCTTCCTGCAAGGGCTCGATCGGCGCGGGGCCGGGTTGGTGTGTGCGGTGCGCCGGCGAGCTGATCGATGCGGGGCCGCACCTCGAAGTGCCCAGAAGGGGCGATACCGCTGGGTGGCGAGCACTTGCCGCTGTGCTGGAATCCGGTCTGACGTTCTATGGCGGTTGCTGTGGTACCGGTCCCGGATACCGGCCGCGTACTCCGCGGGAGGTTCGGGAGCGTCTGTTGTTCGCCGAACGC
>NZ_JBIWPF010000196.1:0-1222 GCF_044768125.1 Streptomyces sp. NPDC101166 | reverse complement strand
GTGCGGCAGCGCCGGGTCGACCAGGTGGGTGGCGAAGACGGCGATGGAGGCCGCCAGCGCCTTGGACTGCCCGCCCTGCTTCTGATTACCGCGATTGAAGCGGTCGCGCAGCAGTTCCGGATGCGCGGTGAACATCTTGCGGTAGAACAGCTGGGTGATCTGATCGATGTTCGCCGCCACCAGCGGTAGCGTCGCGCGAATCACCTCGGCGTGCTCGGGTTCCAGTTCGGGGACGGTGTTCAGGGTGGAATCCGGCGCGAGCCTCATGAGGTCTCCTAGATTTCGGTGAGTGCGGCTGCCGGGAACACCGGCATGTGCAGCAGTTCCACGGTGCGCTGATCCACCAGATCGGCCAGGACGTACCGATCGAGTTCGGCATAGAAGGCGTTCTGCGCCTTCGCGAGGACTCCCCGCAAACGACACGCATTCGCAATGGGACACGGATTGTCACCGATGCAGTCGATGACTTCGTTATCACATTCCAGCTGTCGCACAATAGTGCCGATGGTAGTTTTTCGGCCGGCATCGGTCAGGAAAATCCCGCCGGTGCGCCCGCGCTGGGACTCGACATAGCCGAGTTCTGCCAGTTTGGAGACGGCCTTGGCGACGTAGTTCTCCGAGGCGTTCACCTGCCGCGCAATGAGTTTGACGGTGACGCGCTCGTCGGCCCCACTGCTGACCGCCAGGCGCATGAGCGACCGCAAGCCGAGATCGGTGAACCGGGAGAGCTGCATGAGATCCACCGTACTAATTGCGATTAAGAAAAGCCGAATATTTTGACTGTGCCGTCTAATACGCGAAATCGTGCGGATTATGTAAGCCACGCCACATTTCTCAGCGCTTCTTTATCATCGAGTGGCAAATCCCTGGCAGCGTCCGGCACCGCTGCCAGGGATTTCGGTGAGGGATGGCCTCAGGCCGCGACCATCAACTTGGTGCGCGTGGCCAGCCCGTAGTAGATCACCAGCGCCAATCCGCAGCCGATGAACCAGCTGTACTGGGCGGCGGTGTACATGCCGTACACGTCCTTGGCCAGCACCGGGAACACCGCCGCGATGGCGCCGATCACAGTGGCGATCACCGCGACCGGGTTGAATCCCTTGCGGTACCAGTACTTCCCGGTCTCGGCCATGGTGAACAGCTCGTCGACCACGATGGTCTTCTTGCGCACCAGGTAGTAGTCGGCGATGAGCACGCCGAACAGCGGTCCGATGAACGCGCC
>NZ_JBIWPF010000195.1:0-1227 GCF_044768125.1 Streptomyces sp. NPDC101166 | reverse complement strand
GGCGGCTACGAGGGCATCGAAGAGTACCTCGACACCAAGTACATCGCCCTGCCCTAGGAAGACGAAGAACCGCCCCGGGGTCGAGACACCCGGGGCGGCCTGGGGATGCTGCATCCGTGGCTCCGCATGCAGCGTGGCTTGGTGTGGTGGCCGCGCGGAACGGCACCGCTCGTTGTATCGGATCGAGCGGTGCTCGTCGTTAACGGTGAATCAGTGGCCTAGCCGGCCGCGGCCCAGACGCAGCAGGAGCATGGCGAGGGTGTGCCCCTCCTGGCCCAGCTCGCTGAATCGCTCGAGTACCTTCATCTCACGGGAGTGGACGAGCTTGGGCCCGCCGTTCGCCATTCTGGTCCGTCCGATGATGCGCGAGACCTCGGTGCGGCGCTTGATGGCCGCGAGGATCTCGGCGTCCAGCTTGTCGATCTCCAGGCGCAGCTTTTCGATCTCCGCTTCGGAGGGCAGCGGGGCGGAGTCCGAGCCGGTGGCAGACTCGGAATGTCCCGTCGTCGAGATGCTCATACTTTCAACTCCTCGTGGTCCAGAACGTGGATCGGCGGGTGGACCCATCCTGTTACCGATCGGTTCTTCACCAAGAATCTGACCTGTCGGCCATACATTGTCCCCCCTGGAAATCAATTGTCTCCCCAGGATCGGGCTCAGGTGCACAGTGCCCTGGGTGGGCAGGTGTGTCGCACCGCGGTCGAGCCGGTCATGGGACGAGTCTGCCACGGGGAGGTACCCAAGCAAAACGGGTACGTTTGTGAATCTCCTGAGTTTCCTCCTGTCACACGGTTCACCAGAAGTTCGCCGGACCGGCACTAATCGGACACCTGTGCGATCCCGCCCGACGGCTGTCGGTGCGCGCCGGTAGCGTGGATGGGCGATGAATACGACGGTGGCACAGGGCGACGAGCAGAAGACCCAGCAAGCGCGGGGTGGCGGAGCGTTGCTCGAGGGATTGAATCCACAACAGCGCGCCGCGGTGATGCACACCGGCACCCCGCTGCTGATCGTGGCCGGGGCCGGTTCTGGAAAGACCGCGGTCCTGACCCGTCGTATCGCCTATCTCCTCGACGCCCGCGGGGCGCGGCCGAGCGAGATCCTGGCCATCACCTTCACCAACAAGGCCGCCGCCGAGATGCGGGAACGCGTCGCCGGGCTGGTCGGCCCGCGCGCGGCGGGCATGTGGGTGTCGACGTTCCACTCCAGCTGCGTGCGCATCCTGCG
>NZ_JBIWPF010000194.1:0-1228 GCF_044768125.1 Streptomyces sp. NPDC101166 | reverse complement strand
AGGGGCGCGGGGAGGTCTCCCCGGCCTCGGGCTGATACTGGGCGTTGTAGACGAAGCCCAGGCTCTCCAGGTATTTCGCCTGATCACTGCCGGTCAGGTAGATGCTGTACTTGGTGTTGTAGTCGTCGCCGGTCACGTCGACGAGGGTGACGGACTTGCCCTGGAACGAGGGATTGTCCTTGCGCGCCTGGTCCACCGAGTTCGGGACGGTGTTCGCGGCCGGGGCCGCCCCGGCGGAAGTCGTCGCGGCGGAACCGGTCTCGCTGCCGCCGCTGGCGACGATGCCGACGGCCACCGCGGCCGCCACCGTCGCCGCACCGATACCCAGGTAGATCCGGGTCCGATTGCGCGGCGGCCGCACCAGCTCCAGCTCGGTGGGCTCGGACGCGGACACCGGTATGCCACTCTGGGTCGCCCCGCCCGGGAGCATGCCCGGCGGCGCGATCTGGATCGGATAGGTCGGAGAAGTATTGGTGGACACCGGGTTGTAGCCCGGCACCAGCGCGGCCGTGGCGGCTTCGGTGAACTCGCGGCAGGAATTGAAACGCTCGGCCGGGTTCTTGGCCATCGCCCGTGCGAAGACCTGATCCAGTGCGGCGGGCAGATGCGGGTCGACATCGGTGGCACGCGGCGGCGGCTCGTGCAGGTGGCCCATCATGACCAGCGCCGGTTGCGTTGCGGGATACGGGTTCCGGCCGGTCAGCAGCTTGAAGAAGGAGCAGCCCAGGCTGTAGATGTCGGCGCGGTGGTCCAGCGGCAGCCCGGATAGCTGCTCCGGCGGCGCGTAGGCGATGGTGGCGACGAAGCTGCCGGTCTGGGTGAGCTCGGTGGTGTCCTCGGTGGACTTGGCGACCCCGAAGTCGGCCAGCAGGGCGCGCTCGTCCTCACCGGCGGCGGTGGAGAGCAGGAAGTTGGCGGGCTTCACGTCCCGGTGCAGCAGGCCGCGCCGGTGCGCGTAGTCCAGGCCGCGGCCGATCTGGGTGACGATGGACAGCGCCCGCAGCGGCGGGATGGCGGTCGGATCGCGCTTGAGCTCGGCCGAGGCGTCGGTGCCATCGACATACTGCATGGCGATCCACAGCTGCCCGCTCTCCTCGCCGCGATTGTGCACGGCGACGATGTTCGGGTGGTCCAGGCCCGCAACCACATTGGCTTCGCGTTCGAAGCGGCCGCGGAACTCCTCGTTGCTGGTCAGCTCGGCGGAGAGCACCTTCAACGCGTCCATGCG
>NZ_JBIWPF010000193.1:0-1229 GCF_044768125.1 Streptomyces sp. NPDC101166 | reverse complement strand
GGCCGCGTCGAGGCGGTGCGCGGTGTGAACTACACCGTGCAGGACGGTGAGGTCCTGGCCATCGTCGGTGAATCCGGCTCCGGAAAATCGGTGTCCTCGCTGGCGATCATGGGACTGCTCCCCGATCAGGCCCGGGTGCAGGGATCCATCCGGCTCCGCGGCCAGGAACTGCTCGGCATGGGTGACCGGCAGCTGTCCACGCTGCGCGGCAGCAAGATCTCGATGGTCTTCCAGGACCCGCTCTCGGCCTTGACACCGGTGTACCGAGTCGGCGACCAGATCGCCGAAGCACTACTGGCGCACGGCAAGATGAGCAAGCAGGAGGCCGCCGACAAGGCGGTGGAACTGCTGGATCTGGTCGGCATTCCGGATGCCGCCCTGCGCGCCAAGGCGTTCCCGCACGAGTTCTCCGGCGGTATGCGCCAGCGCGTGGTGATCGCCATCGCCATCGCCAATGATCCCGAGCTCATCATCTGCGACGAGCCGACCACCGCGCTCGACGTGACTGTGCAGAAACAGATCCTGAACCTGCTGCGCAAGGCCCGTGACATCACCGGCGCAGGCGTCGTCTTCATCACCCACGACATGGGGATCGCGGCCACGCTGGCCGATCGGGTCGCGGTCATGTACGCGGGCCGGATCATCGAAACCGCACGCACCGTCGACCTTTTCAACGCACCGCGGATGCCGTACACGGTGGGCCTGCTGGGTTCCATTCCGCGGCTGGACGGTCCGGCGCGCATGCCGCTCGTGCCCATCGTCGGCGCACCGCCGGCCATGCACGCACTGCCTCCGGGCTGCCCGTTCGCGCCGCGCTGCCCGGTGGCGGTGGAGGACTGCCGAGCGGCGGAACCTCCCCTGCAGGACACCGAGCCCGGGCATCGGGCCGCCTGCATCCGCGTCGCCGAAGTCGGGACCGCGGACCTTTTCGCGGCCTACCGCCGCGAGGTCCCGCCCGCCGAAGCGCCGATACCCACCGATGAGCAAGTCGTGCTGCGGGTTTCGGACCTGAAGAAGACCTTCCCGCTCACCTCCGGAGTGGTCTTCAAACGCCGGACCGGCGAGGTGAAGGCGGTCGACGGCGTCAGCTTCGAGATCAAGTCGGGCCGCACGCTGGCGCTGGTCGGGGAATCCGGTTCCGGGAAATCGACGACGCTGACCCAGATCATGGACCTCATCGCGCCGGAGGGCGGCAGTATCGAGGTATTGGGCAGCGATGTCGCCACCCT
>NZ_JBIWPF010000192.1:0-1230 GCF_044768125.1 Streptomyces sp. NPDC101166 | reverse complement strand
CCGCCATATGGTCGAGGTACGCGTCGATCTGCCGCTTCAGCACGGGTCACATCATTGCAGCAGCCACCGACGAACTTCCCCAGCCAAACCCCAGCAAACAGAACAAGTTTCCCAATCGGGATCTACTCCGCGTGCCCCCGCGCCTTGCGGTCCAGGAACGCGGTCGGCATGCCGGGCCACGGCGCGTCCGCGGGCCGCAGCACCGCCCCGGAAGCGCGAGCCGTCATCAACGCGGTGACTCCGGCGACCGCGGTGGCATTGGTGATCTCCCCCGCCAGCGCGGCCTGCACGGCCTCCGCCAGGGGCATCCGCAGCAATTGGAGGTCGGCCTCCTCCATTTCCGGGTCAGGCCGGTCGGTTTCGTACAGCCCGGTGGCGAGATACACCCGCAGCGCCTCATCGGTGAACCCCGGCGACAGCGCCACATCCACCAGCACCGCCCACTCCCGCGCCGCCAGCCCCGTCTCCTCGGCCAACTCCCGCTTGGCCGCCTCCAGCGGATCCTCGCCCTGCTTGTCCAGCAACCCGGCGGGCAATTCCAGCAACCGCCGCCCGGTCGGATGCCGATACTGATTGATCAGCACCAGATTCTCGTCCTCGTCGAGCGCCGCCACCGCGACCGCCGCGTGGTGCTCGATCACCTCCCGCTCGGCCACCTTCCCGCCGGGCATGACCACCTGGTCGAGCCGCAGCGCGAGAATCGCCCCCGAATACACGGTGCGACTGGACAGAACATCGAATTCGTGTGAACCGGGAACCGGACCGGAGGACGTCATCCCAGAACCGTAGCGCGAATCCCCGCCCCGCCCGGCCACACCCGACCCGCCACCCGCGCTGCCGTGGCCGACACCACGCCGGCTCTCGATCAGAGCGAGCAGAGCCTGGAACACGACACCGCCCGGGCGTGCTGGACGCTCGGGCGGTGTCGGGTGGCAAGCCGGCGGAGGGCTACTTGGAGACCTTCTCGCCTTCGGGGGCCGGGGCCTCGGCCGGGATCTCGACCGGGAGCCGTTCGGCGGCCTTGTAATCCAGCGCGGCCGAGATGAGCGCCGCGAACAGCGGGTGCGGGCGGGTCGGGCGGGACTTGAGTTCCGGGTGTGCCTGGGTGGCGACCAGGAACGGGTGCTGGTTCTGCGGGTATTCCACGAACTCGACCAGGTGGCCGTTCGGGGAGGTGCCGCTGAACTTCAGGCCGCTCTTGGCGATCTTGTCGCGGTAGGTGTTGTTGAC
>NZ_JBIWPF010000191.1:0-1233 GCF_044768125.1 Streptomyces sp. NPDC101166 | reverse complement strand
TGGGTGCTGTACTCGTCCGGCACCACCGGCAAGCCCAAGGGCATCGTGCACGGACACGGCGGCGTGCTGCTGGAGCACCTGAAAGCCGTTGCCCTGCAATCCGATATCGGGCCCGACGACACGTTCTTCTGGTACACCAGCCCCAGCTGGATGATGTGGAACTTCCAGGTCGCCGGACTGCTGGTCGGCGCCACCATCGTCTGTTACGACGGCAGCCCCGCCGCGCCCACCCCGGACGCGCTGTGGCGGCTGGCCGCCCGCACCCGCGCCACCGTCCTCGGCACCAGCCCCGGCTACGTGCTGGCCTGCGCCAAGGCCGGATCTGTGCCCCGCACCGACCACGACCTGTCCGCGCTGCGGCTGGTCGGCATCACCGGCTCGTCGCTGCCGCCGTCGTCCTCACTGTGGCTGCGCGACAATGTCGGCGAGCGGGTGCCGGTGGCCTCGATCAGCGGCGGCACCGACGTGGTGTCGGCGTTCATCGGCGGCGTCCGCACCGTGCCGGTGTGGCCGGGTGAACTGTCGGCCCCGTATCTGGGTGTGGCCCTGGACGCCTGGGACGAACAGGGCAATCCGGTTCGGGACGAGGTCGGTGAGCTGGTCATCACCAAGCCGATGCCGTCCATGCCGGTGTCGTTCTGGAACGACGCCGACGGCTCCCGCTACCGTGACGCCTACTTCGAGATGTTCCCCGGCGTCTGGCGGCACGGCGACTGGATCACCATCACCGGCCACGGCAGCATCGTCGTGCACGGGCGCTCGGATTCCACCCTGAATCGGCAGGGCATCCGGATGGGCAGCGCCGACATCTACCAGGCGGTGGAACGTATTCCGGAGATCGCCGAGGCGCTGGTCATCGGTGCCGAACAGCCCGACGGCGGCTATTGGATGCCATTGTTCGTGGTGCTCACCCCCGGCGTCGAATTGACCGACGAATTGCGCGGCCGGATCAATGCGACCATTCGCGCCGAGGTGTCCCCGCGGCATGTCCCCGACGAAATCATCGCCGCCCCCGGCATTCCGCACACCCGCACCGGCAAGAAGCTGGAAGTGCCGATCAAGAAGCTCTTCCAGGGCGCGGAAGCCGCCACCGTGGTGGCCCCCACCGCGGTCGACGTGCCCGAACTGCTCGATTGGTACGCCGCTCAGAAGCCTCGCGGATAACCGGAAGCCCGCGGATGAGCGGGGTTACTCAGTGTGCACCGGGCAGGCGCCGCCGCCCGGTGCACACCT
>NZ_JBIWPF010000190.1:0-1236 GCF_044768125.1 Streptomyces sp. NPDC101166 | reverse complement strand
GTCCTCGGATCCCGGCTGCGCGCGCAACGCGCGTACCCGCTGTCCTTCGCCACGGATGTGCTGAGCGCCTTCCTGATCGGGCTGATGGAATTCGCCGAAATGTGGGTGGTCTTCCACAATGTGCGGCAACTGGGCGGGCTCGATCTGAACGGCATGCTGCTGCTGTTCGGCATGAGCAATACCTGTTTCGCCATCGCCGACATGGTGGTCGGGCACGCCGACACGCTGCCCACCTATATCCGGATGGGCACCCTCGACGCGTACTACCTGCGGCCGCAACCGCTGCTGCTCCAGCTCATGACCAGTGATGTGCAATTGCGGCGGCTGGCGCGCATCGCGGTGGCCGCCACCGTGCTCGCGTTCGGCCTGGTGCGCAACGACATCGACTGGTCTGCGGCGCATCTGGTGCTGTTCGTGGTCACCGTGGCCGCCGGAATCGCCATCTTCGCAGGACTTTTCGTGTGCGCGGCCGGGGTGCAGTTCTTTCTGATCGACGGTGCGGAGCTGACGAATTCCTTCACCTACGGCGGCTCCTACGCCTCGATGCAACCGACCTCGGTGTTTCCCACACCAATGAAACTCGTGTTCGGATTTCTGATTCCGGTCGCCTTCACCTCCTATCTGCCCGCCATCGCGTTGCTCGGATTGCCCGGGCCCGCGCCGCTGCCGGGCTGGCTGGCGTGGGCGGCCCCGGTGGCGGCGGCCTGGGTGTGGGCGGTGGCGCTGTTCCTGTGGCGGCTCGGGACCAGGCACTATCAAGGAGGCGGCGGATGAGCGGGACCCGGACCGGCGAGCGGGCCATCATCGAGATCGAGGGCCTGACACGGACTTTCACGGTCAGCAAGAAGGAGGGCCGCTGGCGACGGCGGCGCGAGGTGCTGACCGCGGTGGACGATATGAGCTTCCGGGTGGAGCCCGGCGCGGCGGTCGGATATATCGGCGCGAACGGCGCGGGCAAGTCCACCACCATCAAGATGATCACCGGCATCCTGGTGCCCTCGGCCGGACGGTTGCGGACCTGTGGCCTGGACCCGGTGCGGCAGCGCCGCGAACTGGCCTCACGGATCGGGGTGGTGTTCGGGCAGCGCTCACAGCTGTGGTGGGATCTGCCACTGCGCGAATCGTTCTCGATCCTGGCGGCCATCCACCGGCTCGAACCGGCCGCCGCGCGGGCCCGCACCGCCGAGCTCATCACCCAGCTGGAGATGGGCGGCACCCTCGACACCCCGGTGCGAC
>NZ_JBIWPF010000189.1:0-1237 GCF_044768125.1 Streptomyces sp. NPDC101166 | reverse complement strand
TAAGACGTCATCTCATTTGGTTGCCTGGGTAGGCTGTCGGCCGTGGTGGGGATAGTTGAGCGGCTGGTGCCGGACGAGTTATGGGAGCTGTTCCAGCGAGTGGTGCCGGAGGCGCCGGTACGGCCTCAGGGCGGTGGCAGACGAAGGCACGGTGACCGCGAGGTGCTGGCCGCGATCGTGTTCGTGGCCACGTCTGGCTGCACGTGGCAGCAGTTGCCGTCGGCGTCGTTCGGGCCGTCGGGTGCCACGGCCCATCGACGCTTCGCCGAGTGGACGAAGGCCAGGGTGTGGGCCAAGCTCCACCGCCTGGTCCTCGACGAACTCGGCTCCCGCGGCGACCTGGACTGGTCGCGATGCGCGATCGACTCGGTGAACATGCGCGCCCTGAAAAGGGGGAGCTGACAGGTCCGAATCCTGTCGACCGGGGCAAGTACGGCTCAAAGATCCATCTGATCACCGAGCGGACCGGTCTGCCCCTGTCCGTCGGCATCTCCGGGGCCAACGTGCACGACAGCCAGGCCCTGATACCCCTCGTGAAGGGCATCCCGCCGGTCCGGTCCCGCCGAGGCCCCCGGCGCCGCAAGCCCGGCAAGCTCCACGCCGACAAGGGCTACGACTACGCCCACCTGCGGCGATGGTTAAGCAGCCGAGGCATTCGACACCGCATCGCCCGCAAGGGAGTTGAGACGTCACAGCGTCTGGGGCGCCACCGTTGGACCATCGAACGCACCATGTCCTGGCTGGCCGGCTGCCGCCGCCTCCACCGTCGCTACGAGCACAAGGCCGAGCACTTCCTCGCTTTCACAAGCATCGCCTGCACCCTCATCTGTTACCGGCGGCTCGCCCGCTGATGTGGGCTTGCAGAAGCTTCACCGCCAGGTCGTGGCCGTAGTGATTGGCCATGTCCATGGGGGTGCGACCGTCGGGATCCGCGAGCTGAGGGTCAGCCCCGAAGGCCAGCAGCACAGCGGTGGTATGCACAGTCAACGCCTGGCCGCTCTGCAGGGAGCCGTCGCCCTCGACGTCGATCGCGTGCGTCAGCAGCGTCATGTTGCTGAAGACCTCATCGGGATCGGAACCGTCGGCCAGCAACCGGGCCAGAGTCTCCGCATCCTCGTGCTCGACCGCGCGATGGGCGGGTGTCCAGTAGTCGCTCACCGACGCATTCAACCGCCATCGCAGCCCGTCTGCCAGCCACTATGCACGCCGCCAGTCGCCAATTGAGATGACTTCTAAG
>NZ_JBIWPF010000188.1:0-1239 GCF_044768125.1 Streptomyces sp. NPDC101166 | reverse complement strand
CTCGGATTCAAAGCCGTCTCCCCCTTCCTGCTGGTCACGACCGTGTCGGTCGGCTGATCTTCGATGAATCACATGGTGGCACAACGACGCTGCGTTGTCGGCTGATTTTTTCCGCCCCTGGTGCATGGAGAACGATCCGCGACGGCCGTTTGTTCCCCACACTGGAAAGGTGACGATCGACGCTTGGGCTCAGCATCCGACGGAGCGATTTCTCGCGCGTGACATCTTCGATTCGCTGCGACGGTGGACCGGGGGAGCGATTCCCACCGGCGAGATCCCGTTGAAGGCGACGCTGGCGGCGATGGACGTGGGCGGCATCGACCGGGCGCTCATCTCGGCGTGGTGCGCGCCGGAGGGCCCGCTCATCTCCAATGACGAGGTCGCCGCGTGGGTGGCCGAGGCCCCGGACCGCTTGACCGCCGTGGCCTCGGTGGACCTGCGGAAACCCATGGAATCGGTGCGTGAGCTGCGGCATCGGGTGCGCGACGAGGGCTTCGCGGCGGTCCGCGTGCTGCCGTGGCTGTGGGAGGTGCCGCCGACCGACGCCCGCTTCTATCCGCTCTACGCCGCCTGCGTGGACCTCGGGATCCCGTTCTGCACGCAGGTCGGGCACACCGGTCCGCTGCGGCCCTCGGAGCCGGGCCGCCCGATTCCCTATATCGACCGCGTCGCCCTGGACTTCCCGGAGCTGACCATCGTGTGTGGTCATGTCGGCTATCCGTGGACCGAGGAGATGATCGCGGTGGCCCGCAAACACGAGAACGTGGTGATCGACACCTCGGCCTACACCACGAAAAGGCTGCCGCCCGAACTCGTCTCGTATCTGAAGTCCGCGAGCGGGCGGCGCAAGGTGCTGTTCGGCACCAACTATCCGATGATCCTGCCCCAGCACGCTCTCGACGGTCTGGACGCGCTGGGCCTGGATGACGAGACCCGCGAGCTGTATCTGGACGGCAACGCGCGTCGCGTCTTCGGGCTCTGACGCGGCGCGCGGGGGTCGTGCGATATCAGGCGGCGGGTGCCGGACCGGCGACCGAGCCGTGGGTCCCGGTGTGCTGGGGCAGCTCCTCGTCGAGGGGAATCCAGTCCTCGTGCCGCTGCGAGATCCGCCCGCCGGAGACGGCGATGGCCGTGACGGCGAGGTCGACGGCCAGGGTGGCGTCGTCCTCGTCCATGGCCAGGATCGACAGGCTCAGCGGTTGCGCGGTCAGGCTCGGTCCCGGCGTGGGAGCGAGGGGG
>NZ_JBIWPF010000187.1:0-1241 GCF_044768125.1 Streptomyces sp. NPDC101166 | reverse complement strand
CCTCACCGCCCGCCGCATCCGCGCGGCCCACCCCCTCCAGCACGCACCCGACGCGGTGACGGCCGTCCTCCCCGCCCCGATCCTCCACCGCGATGTAGCGAACGCCCCGATCGACCAGCTCCCCGAACGAGTCTCCGGTCATACCGTCGTCTCCAGCGTCGACCGTGGCCCCGCCGACCTCGAGTTCGGTGGTGGTCCGGTCCGCTTCACCGCGGGCTTCCCGGCCCTGGGCGCGGTCATGCACCTCACCCACGGCGTCACCGGCCTGGGCGACACCGTCACGATCTCCGTGCACGCCGACCCCGCCGTGATCCCTGACCCGGACCGCTACACCGATCTGCTGGACTCGGCCCTGGACGAGGTCGCCCGCGCATTGCGCTGAACCGCGAAGACGAAAGGCCCCGGCGGACCGAGTCCGGACGAGGCCTTCGAGGTGGAGTTCGGTGGAGAGTTAAGTCATTCCGTTGACCATCGGATGCTCGGACAAGCTATCGGGTACGCCCCACTGGGTATGGGTGAGTGCTTCGAAAACACAGATCAGCAAAAGTTTTCGCGCGCGATGGCCGGAGGTGCTTTCGGATTCGCTGGCTACGTCGTGGATTCGCATACCGGCCGCCGGGCTGCGGCGCGGCGCGGGCTCCGACAACATCCAGAACATTTCGGGTCCCATCAGTGTCGAGCGCCCACCCGTTTCGGTGAACCACCGGCCTGAGTATTCGATCATCAGATCGGTGAATGATTCGACGTTACCGAATGCATCGGTGAACTGAGTCATCGCACCGGATCGATCCAGACTGTTCTGGATGATCGAAGCCAGCCGGATCGCGATTTCCCGGAACTGATCTACTCCCTGGTCCTGCCACATGTTCATCGCCATACTTCGCTCCAGAAGGGTCGGTGGTGAATGTTGGGGGTTGATCGAGCCGCATGCCTACTACATTTGCGCAGCGGTCATGTAGAACCGGCGCCGTTCGTCGGCATCCAGCAGAACGGGCTTGTGCTGGGCGCCGATGCCGGCGGTCTGCCCCATGGAATATCCGGGTCCCACGGATTCCAGTGGGTAGAGCTTCGGCTGGGCGGCGGGGAACGGGTCCTCGGCGCGCCTCGTCTCCTGCCGTTCGAGTGCCGCCTCGTAGAGCTCGAGGGTGGGCTCCGGGTCGTCGTCGTGCTCGGCCGCGCCGACCACGTCCTCGAGCTCGGGCGCCTCGAGCTCGTCCTCGAGTTCGGCGGCCTCGAGCTCG
>NZ_JBIWPF010000186.1:0-1242 GCF_044768125.1 Streptomyces sp. NPDC101166 | reverse complement strand
CGATCAGATTCCGGACGACTTCGGCAATTCGCTCCGGGTCTTCCAGCGCGAACATGAAACCGAACCGCAGCTCCGGCGAAGAGGCATAGGCGGGCATGAATATCGAGGCTAACCGACTTCGGCGCGTCGCACCCTCGGCGCGCCGCAAAGATAGCTATTCATAAGCTTCGGTAACCGAACCGGCCCCGGACAACCTCGACCCGGCGGCGAAGCACCCCCGGAGCCGTCCCACACACCGCCCGCACAGGTGTCGATCAGCCTTCAACCGCAGCGCCCATGTGACCGTCTTGTAATGCTGTATAACGATTTTCAGGCAGCTTCGCCGATCACGCGCCGGATGGTTGCGCCCCTCCGACTATCGCGCTTTCCTGAATATGTCCCGCATTATCGGACAGTCTTCTCATCGCATCGTCGCGGATTTCCCGGTTACTTCACCGTGTCGCTGGTGGTGGGCTGTTGCGTTCCGGGTGCGGGGCTGCGCCGGAGCCGAGGGGAGCCCCTCCCCGAATCCCCCTCGGCCCTGGCGTATCCACACGCATGCGCGGCCGAGGGTGGGAAACATGTCAATCGACTACACGGGAGCGGGTTTCGGCGCCGAACTTCCCTCGCCGGACACGCTCCTGCGTGCTTTCCGAGAACCGATAGACACCGCCCGCCGCGACCGCGACGTCCTGGAATCGGCCCATGAGCTGGTGCGATGCCACGAACGTCGGCAACGCGCCCTGGACTCCGCCCACGCCGCCGACGCCACCCCCGACGATGTCGCCGCCAGCGCCCACCACATCGACCGGATCGACACCCGCCGCGCCGAGTTGGTCTCCCGCATCGACGACTGGGTCGCGATCAATATCCCGCACCGCGCCGGGGCCTCCCTGCACACCGAGACCCTCGGCGCCGTCATCGACCGCATGGCCGCGAAATGGGTTGCCGCACAACAGGCCCTGGGCAACGGTGGGCCTCCGGCCCCGGCCAACGGCGTTCCGAAAGCCACCGACGGACGAGCCCGGCGCCGCGCCAAGGCGCACCGGGTGAGTGAGGACCGGCCCCACCGCGGGGTGGACACCGAGGCCCACCTGCAGTGGTACCGGCTGGCCGAGCTCGCCGACGGCTATCGGGATCTGATCACGGAAGTCGCCCAGCACCGGCGGCGACTCCCCACCTGGTAGAAACCCCGGCTAGCGGGGGTCGACGACCTCGGCGTCGAGGACGTCCGACTGCGTCACACGCTCGCTCGGACCCGGC
>NZ_JBIWPF010000185.1:0-1242 GCF_044768125.1 Streptomyces sp. NPDC101166 | reverse complement strand
TAATCGTCACCGGTGAACCGGCCGTCGCCGGGCTTGCCTTGGGGCCGTCCGCCGATCGGATACACGGAGACGAACCGCGTACCCAGGGCCTGAAGCGCGGCGAGATCGTCGGCGGACAGCGCCGTCCTCGGATCCACGCCGTATCCGAGCAACGAAAACCCCAGACCCAGCACATCATCGAGGCGGCAGTGGTGTCCGTCGAAAGTCCGGACCTCCGGCTGCGGAGCCAGCGCACCTTCGACGCCGAACAACCCCCGCCGCGACAGACCGAGATACTTACCTCGACGGAAACGCGGAGACGGCTTCATCTTCGCGGCACGGATCCAGCCACCCAATCCCGGTGTGTGCAGCGCGACAGTCAACCCGAAGTCCCGCGCCACTGCCAGCACCTTGTTATCGACTGAAACGAGGCTCTTGTTCAGCACAGACAGATCGATCATCGCCTTGGCATGCGGACGACGCTCAGCCTCGTAGCTGTTCAGAATCTCCAACCCCGCACCGTGCCGCAGGATGGCAATGAGCTTCCAGGACAGATTGTCCGCGTCACGGACGCCAGAGTTCATGCCCTGACCGATGAACTGCGGAGTCATGTGCGCTGCGTCGCCGGCGATCAGGATTCGTCCGACCCGCCATCGCTCGGCGACCACAGCATTGAAGGTGTACACGAGTTTGCGCAGCACCTCGACCTCGTCCGGGTCGATGAACCGGGAGATATAGCGCCGGACCGTGTCCGGATCCTCCATCTGTTCCTTGGTCTGATCATCGCTGAGCATGAATTCGAAGCGATGGTGTCCATCCGGCTGCGGGCAGGACACGATCGGCAGCGCCGGATCGCAGACGAAGTCGAAGTACGGCAGGTGTCGGAAGGCGTCGACCCCGTCCTTCGCCTTGAGGTCCACGACCAGCCAGCGTTCGGGAAAGCTGGTCCCGGTCATATCGATTCCGAGCTTGGTACGGACGATGCTGCGGCCACCGTCGCAGCCGACGAGGAACTTCGCGCGAACTCGCTCGGCGGTTCGCGGGTCGCTTTCCGGGGCGTTCTTGCCGTATCCGGTGCCACGGCATTCAGCGTGCTCGACACTGACACCCGTTGCGTCCTGATCGAAGTCGGTCACTTCACGACCGCGGCGGACCGTCACGTTGGGGTAGCGATCAAGTGCGCGCTCGAGGGTGCCTTCCAGGTAGGGCTGGTAGAGGAAGTTCACTACCGGCCAACCCAGCGGTCGCTCGGTCTGATGGAAC
>NZ_JBIWPF010000184.1:0-1244 GCF_044768125.1 Streptomyces sp. NPDC101166 | reverse complement strand
CGGCGAGCTGAGCGGCGAACGGAGTCGACTTACGCGAGCCCTTGAAACCGACGTGGCCGGAGGACGCCCAGGAGATGACGTTGCCTTCGGGATCGGTGATCGACACGATCGTGTTGTTGAACGTGCTCTTGATGTGAGCGTGGCCGTGCGGGATGTTCTTCTTATCCCGGCGACGCGCTTTCTGAGTCTTCTTCGGGCCCGAGGCCCGGCTCTTCGGAGGCATGCGCTATCCCTACTTCTTCTTGCCGGCGACGGTCTTCTTCGGACCCTTGCGCGTACGAGCGTTGGTCTTCGTCCGCTGACCACGCACGGGCAGGCCACGGCGGTGGCGGATGCCCTGGTAGCAGCCGATCTCGATCTTGCGACGGATGTCGGCCTGCACCTCGCGGCGCAGGTCACCCTCGACCTTGAACTCCTGCGCTTCGATGAAGTCGCGGAGCTTGGTCAGGTCGTCGTCGCTGAGGTCCTTCGACCGCAGGTCCGGGCTGACGCCCGTCTCCGCGAGGATCTCCTTGGCGCGGGTACGGCCGATGCCGAAGATGTAGGTCAGCGCGATCTCCATGCGCTTTTCGCGCGGGAGGTCGACGCCCATCAGACGTGCCATGGTTGGCGTTTCCTTACTTTTGCGGAGGTCTGCTCCCTGGCCGTCCCCTCGTAAGTGGGGCCCCGGCCTCCGTACCGGGGGTAGGCCGCCATCCGTCCCCTGACGGGACTCGGCGACGGCGACTGGCGCTGGGAGTGCTTCTTATTGCCAATCCGAACTGCGTTCGGTGCTTGGCGGAGATCAGCCCTGACGCTGCTTGTGGCGCAGGTTCTCGCAGATCACCATGACCCGACCGTGACGGCGGATCACCTTGCACTTCTCGCAGATCGGCTTGACGGACGGCTGAACCTTCACGTCAGATCCAATCTGGGTTGGTGTTCACTGGCCGTGAACACAGTTTTTCCCCGGTCAGTTCGACCGGGGAAACCCGGGGCATATCGCCCCGGAAGTCTTGATGCGCTCCCGCGAGGAGCGACTCACTTGTAGCGGTAGACGATGCGGCCGCGGGTCAAGTCGTAGGGCGAGAGCTCCACGACGACGCGGTCCTCGGGCAGGATGCGGATGTAGTGCTGCCGCATCTTGCCGCTGATGTGGGCCAGAACCTTGTGCCCGTTCTCCAGCTCGATCCGGAACATCGCATTGGGCAACGGCTCGATAACCCGGCCCTCGACCTCGATGGCCCCTTCCTTCTTCGCCATAT
>NZ_JBIWPF010000183.1:0-1246 GCF_044768125.1 Streptomyces sp. NPDC101166 | reverse complement strand
CGCCCGCTACCTGGACGCCTGGTTCGAGGCCCTGGGCCTGGACCAGGTCGTCATCGTCGGCCACGACTGGGGCGGCGCGCTCGGAATGGACTGGGCCGCACGCCATCCCGAACGGGTGCGCGGCATCGCCGTGGTGGAGACCTTCCTGCGCCCCATGAACTGGTCGGACATGCCGCCGCAGGGCGCGGAACTGTTCCGCCGCTTCCGTTCCCCCGAGGGCGAGGAGATGGTGCTGGAACGCAATATGTTCATCGAGTTCAACCTGCCCGCCTCCACCCGCACCCTCACCCCGGAGGCGCTCGACGCCTACCGCGCGCCGTACCCGACGCCGGAGTCGCGCAAGCCGATGCTGGTGTGGCCCAGGGAGTTCCCGCTCGACGGCGAGCCCGCCGACGTGGTCGCCATCATCGAGAACTACGACGCCTGGATGGCGGCCAGCCCGGAGGTGCCCAAGCTGCTCATGCACGTCGAGGACGGGGTCGGCCTGGGTTCGCCGGAGGCGATGGAGTGGGCGGTGCGCACCTTCGCGTCCGCCGAGCTCGCGAACATCGGCCCGGCCGGGCACCACTGCCCGGAGGATCAGCCCGACGCGATCGGCCTGGCGGTTGCCGACTGGCTGCGCAAGCACGCCCTGCTCACCGCGCCCGCCGTCGCCTGAGTGGCGCCGGCCTGACGGCCCCGCGATGTCGGACCCGGTCCCTATGCTGGCGGTATGGAGACCGGATCGGAGATCGACGAGCGCGATCTCGTCGCGCGGGCCGTCGGCGGTGAGCGCGCCGCTGTCGCGGATGTGGTTCGGCTGCTGCAGGATCCGATCTACCGGCTGGCGCTGCGCATGGTGTGGCGGCCCGCCGACGCCGAGGACGCCACCCAGGAGATCCTGTTGCGCGCGGTCGGCAATCTGGCGAGCTGGCGCGGCGAGGCCAAGCTCACCACCTGGGC
Organism: Streptomyces sp. NPDC101166; assembly: GCF_044768125.1. Lineage (NCBI taxonomy): Bacteria > Bacillati > Actinomycetota > Actinomycetes > Kitasatosporales > Streptomycetaceae > Streptomyces > Streptomyces sp. NPDC101166. The sequence continues at coordinate 304 of NZ_JBIWPF010000183.1, read as the reverse complement.
GTACCGCATCGGCGTCAACTATCTGCTGAATCTGAAGCGGCAGACGCCGCAGGAGCAGCGGCAGCTCAGCCTGGACGAGTTCGGTGAGGGACTGCGGGACGGCTTGGCGGAGGAGGACTATCGCGGTCCGGAGGCCACGCTGCTCACCCACGAGGTCCGCCTCAACTGCAGTCAGGCGATGCTGCAATGCCTGGGTCGCGACGAACGAGTCGCGTATGTGCTCTCCGATGTGTTCGAGGTGAACTCGGAGGAGGCCGCCTGGATCGTCGGCGCGACACCGGCCGCGTATCGGAAACGGGTAGAG
>NZ_JBIWPF010000182.1:0-1247 GCF_044768125.1 Streptomyces sp. NPDC101166 | reverse complement strand
TGCATCGTTCCTGCCTTTCGGGATCTTCCGCGCGGTCGAGGCACATCATCGCATCGGCGAGCGCTGCCCGATCATTCGCCCGGCATCGATCACCAGCCGGGTGCCGCGGCATCCGATTGCGCTCGGGCCTGGGGATCGTGCTCGAACTCCTCGACATTCTCGAATCGCAGGCCGGTATCGGCGTCGGGAGCCCGGCGTTCGGCGGCATTCGGCGGCGCCATCGAAACCTCGGGGGGAGTGGGCATCATGGCCTGGATATCGGGCATGAGCGGGAAGACCTCGGACAGTGTCGGATTCTTGGCCTTCTCGGCCTGCAACTCCGCCAGGATCTCCTGCGACTTCTGTTTCACCTGGACGGCGGCATCCTGCGCGGCCGCGGTGACGGCCGCGGCGATCTCGGAATAGGTCAGTTCGCCGATATCATCGGAGAATTCGATTCTGATGACGACACCGTCGGCATTGACGGTGACCGTGACCCTTCGCCCGCCGGCGCGTGCGCTCGCGGTCAGCCGGGCTCGCTCCCGCTGTGCGCGCGCGACAGCGGCGAAACTGCCCTGCACCATCTCGGCCAGGTCCGCCAACTGCGCTTTCGCGGCCTCGTTCGTCATGGATCAGAAGCCGTTCTTGTTGGCTTCTTCCATGTTCTCGAATTTGGTCGCGGCGTCGCGCAGGCCCTTCGAGTATTGCCCCAGCAGCGTCGTCTTCGACCCGAGCGCGGCCAGCAGACCGGGCTTGCGCGCGTCGTATCCGCTCTCGCCCTCGGCGAACTGGTCGCCGAATTCGTCATGACCCCAGACGCCCTCGTGAGCGTCCGCGGCTGCGGTGATCGCGTTGAGAACATCTGTGACCTTGGAGTTCACGTCATCGAGTCCACCTGCTACCGAACGCATTCCGGCGATCTCGACCTCTACCTTGCTCACGTCGAACCCCCAATGTTCATCTGACCATTAGGTTGCGATCATATACGTGTCTACTCGGCGACACCCGCCAAGATCAGCTGAAAATAGGCGCTGTCGAGATCGATGTCGGCGCCCACCAGCGACCGGGACAGCAGTGCGCGCGTCACGGTGCCGGTTTCGGCTGCGGCAATCAGTGCCGTGAGCCAGGACGACGCATTGCCGTCGAATACCTGCGTCAGCACGTCGTAGACGGCATCGTCGTTCCATACGCCGGGAAGCGCATCCTGCACAACGTTCGCGTCCGGGGAATCACCGCGGTACCACGCATGCCCACCCCACCAGTAGCAG
>NZ_JBIWPF010000181.1:0-1248 GCF_044768125.1 Streptomyces sp. NPDC101166 | reverse complement strand
AACAGCGAGCCCAGCACCATGTCCACGGTCTCGTCCTGGCGCTGATCCTCGATCAGCTCGGCGCACGGCACCACCAGCTGGACCGCGGCCGCGGCGGGCCGGCCCTTCACGCCGAAGCGGATCTGCCCGGTGCACTCCAGGTCGCCGTTCACGTAGACCGGGTCATTGCCGATCTGCACGTCCGGGGCGCTGGCGAAACCGAGATCGCCCAGCTGGGAGGCCACATGCGCGGCCTGGCCGCGCTGTCCGTTGGCGTTGAACACCCGCACCTTGGAGGCGGCGAGCGCGGCGGGCTGGACATCGCGCAGACGCGAGTTGCCGACCCGTTCGCCGAGCGGCGCGGGCTTGGCCGCGGAGGTGCTCGAAGCCGGGCTGGGGGAGTTGCAGGCCATCGCGCCCTGGTCACCCTCGCTCGTCGTCAGCGCTTTGAACCACACGACGACGCAGATCAGGGCGATGACGCCGACCATGGCGGCCCAGGGCTCCCAGCGTCGGCGAATGAAGTTCCGCCCGCTCGGATCGGTCGCTTTACCTTGGGTGATCAGTGAAACCACGCCCACACTCTACGAAAGCGTCGGGAATGTCGTGTGAACGGCTGCGGCAAGTCGGGCACCGGTGTGGCGCGCGGGGTGTCGCGGAGGTGGAGGGGAGGTCTCGAGGCGGTGCGGAAGATCTCGGACAGTTCCCTCGGCGGTGACGATTGCCCCTCAGTTTCAACTCGCGCGGGTTTTGATTGCGACTTTGGTCCCGGGGTCCGCTATTGTCTGGCGGCCCCGATCGTACAACCCAGGTGAATCTGGGGTTCGATTTCGGGAACAACAAGGGCATGTCCTGCGTTGACCGAGCGCGATCCGGTGCGGATGAGGAACTATCCGGCCCGGATCTGTGACCGGTGTACGCGTGACGTACACCACGGGCGGGGCGGTACCACGGCCCGATCAGGCTCCGGCAGGAGGCTGTCGGACAGGTGCCGGTCCGGGATATACGGAGTGAGGACGAGGGGAAGACGACATGGCAACCGACTATGACGCACCGCGGCGCAATGAATCCGACGACGTTTCGGAGGACTCGCTGGAGGAGCTGAAGGCTCGCCGCAACGAAGCCGCGTCCGCCGTCGTGGATATCGACGAATCCGATACCGCGGAGTCGTTCGAGCTTCCCGGCGCGGACCTTTCCGAGGAAGTGCTCTCGGTCCGGGTCATCCCGAAGCAGGCGGACGAATTCACGTGTTCGAGCTGCTTCCTGGTG
>NZ_JBIWPF010000180.1:0-1250 GCF_044768125.1 Streptomyces sp. NPDC101166 | reverse complement strand
GAGACGGCGATGATCTCGTCCGGGATGGCCGGGTCGTAGGCGGTCGGCCAGAAGTCCTCACCGACACCCTCGACCAGGTACGGGCGGCCGGTGCCGCCGGAGTAGACCGAGCCCTCCGGGTCCGCGCCGACGATCTTGACCTTGCCGCCGGAGATCTCCTTGAGGTACCGGCCGGTGCCGGTGATGGTGCCGCCGGTGCCGACGCCCGCCACGAAGTGGGTGATCTTGCCCTCGGTGTCGCGCCAGATCTCGGGACCGGTGGTCTCGTAGTGCGACTCCGGGCCGCCCGGGTTGGAGTACTGGTCCGGCTTCCAGGCGCCCGGGATCTCCCGGACCAGGCGGTCGGAGACGTTGTAGTAGCTGTCCGGGTCCTCCGGCGCGACCGCGGTCGGGCAGACCACGACCTCGGCGCCGTAGGCGCGCAGCACGTTGCGCTTGTCCTCGCTGACCTTGTCCGGGCAGACGAACACGGTCTTGTAGCCGCGCTGCTGCGCGACCAGGGCCAGGCCCACACCGGTATTGCCGGAGGTCGGTTCGACGATCGTGCCGCCGGGCTTCAACAGCCCGGCCTTCTCGGCGGCGTCGATCATCTTGATGGCGATGCGGTCCTTCGAGCTACCGCCCGGGTTGAGGTATTCGACCTTCGCCGCCACCAGTCCCGAGTTCGGCCCCACCACGGAGTTCAACCGGACGAGCGGGGTGTTTCCGATCAGATCGACGACATGGTTAGCGATGCGCATACCCATCATCGTTGCAGAAAGGAGATGCGGGCCTTCGCGCACGTCGGCGATATCACGCTTGCCGGAAATTACCATCGCCCCATGAGGATGCCGACGAGCTTGGCCGCCGCCTCCCTGCTGACCGTTCTCGGCAGCACGACCATGATCATCTCCGCCGCTCCCGCCCACGCCGGAACCATCGAGTTTCCGCAGGTCCCGAGCATGTACCACGATGCGATGCTGTGCGGCGGCAATATCCGATCCTGGGCCGACACCAGCCCGCAGTGGCCGGGCCGGGCGATCTTGAGCGTGCAGGCGCTGCCGGTCGCCGGGTTCGATCCGGGCGAGTTCTCCTTCGCTCCGATGTGTGAGACCACCGCCACCGTCGCCTGGCGCAATATGAACACCGGCGCCGCCGGCGAATATCGAGTTCCCGTCCTCGCCGGCTTCTACGGCAGCGAGCACTACGCGTTGTTCCAGGACACCGGACCCGGCCACATCGTCGTCACCGTCTACACCGACATGGCGAAC
>NZ_JBIWPF010000179.1:0-1258 GCF_044768125.1 Streptomyces sp. NPDC101166 | reverse complement strand
GTGTCGGCGAAATCCTGGGTGTCGGAGAACGGCAGCGAGGACTGCGCCTTCGAGTGCTGATCGGTGATGTGACCGCTGGGATCGACCGAATTCTTGGACGCTTCCTCGGCGGCGGACCCGTTGTCGCTGTTGCTGTCGCAGCCGGTCACGGCCGCGCCGACACCGACCACCGCCAGCGCCGCCGCGCCTACCCCGAATACCCCGCGTCGGGACACCGTGAATCGGCCCTGCGTGGTGTCCCCGTGGTCCGTGCGGTTGTTCTCGGTCATCGGCGCGCTCCTGTCTCCATCCGGCTGACGTGCGAGGCAAGATCGTTAGCTGAATATTCGCCAACCTTCTGGCCCGAGCCTCAGCCTACCTCGCTATTGCAGTAACACTGCAATATCATGGCCGTGTGACCTGACCCATACGCCGGGACCTGCGCGTGAGCGGCCCGGCCCGATGTGATCGGATTCCCCCATGAGCGAGGGCAAAGGCGACGGCCCGCGGCGCCGGCGCAATCCGCCGCAGACCCGCAGGGCCATCATCGAGGGCTTGCTGTCGGCGGTGCACGAGGGCGAGTTCGACCCCACCACCCGCGATATCGCCGAACGGGCCGGGGTGTCCGAACGCAGTATCTTCGTGCACTTCCCGTCCCGGACCGCGCTGCTCACGGCCGCGGTCGACCAGCAATCCGAGCAGGTCGAGGCGCTGATCGCCGACATCGATCCGGACCGGCCGCTGGAGCAGCGCATCGACGCGGTGGTGCGGCAGGGCGAGGCGATCTTCCGGTTGCAGCGCGAGCCGCGGGTGCTGGGCCTGATCGAGTCACTGCGCACGCCGGCGGTCGATGAACGGATGCGGCTGACCGACAAGCGGATTCGCGAGGCGCTGGCCCGCGGCTTCGCCCCCGAACTGGCCGCCGACACCGGTGAACAGTTGCTCGACCTGCTCGACGCCACCATCGGCTGGCCCTACCGCCACCACCTGATCGACCGGCGCGGGCTGTCGGCGCGGGCCGCGTCCGAGGCGGTCCGCCGCACCCTCGCCACCCTGCTCACACCAGCAAACTGAACCGACCGTTCGGATTCCGTGGCGTCCGAACGGGTTTCGCCCCCGCCCGAGTGGTCTCGACCCACCTGCCTAAGTGATAGCCGGAGGTGCGCCGGGGACGAAGAACGCGATGAACACGGACACCACGCACACGATCAGGACCACCACCGTGGCCATGGCGATGGCGCGCGGCCCGTGCTCGCGATGCCCGTGGTGCAGGGAGTTG
>NZ_JBIWPF010000178.1:0-1260 GCF_044768125.1 Streptomyces sp. NPDC101166 | reverse complement strand
GATCCGGACCGCCTGCTGGCCCGCACCCTGGTGATGGACCGCGACCACCGCACGGTGGATCCGGACAAGTTCGCGGTGTTCCCGGCCAACTGGCTGGTGCTGCCGTCGGATGATCTGGGGTTCTGGACCAAGCTGGTGGCCGATACCGGTGCGAGCGAGATGTCGGTCGCGGACGGCAGTTTCGTGATTCGGGTGCGCGACGCGCAGGCGGGCGCGGATCTGATGGCCGGGATGATCCGGAATCTGCAGGAGACCACCACGACCGCCGTGGACGACAAGGTGCCGGATTCCCAGTGCGTGCACCGCTCCTCGGACAAGAAGCCCAGCCGCTGCTATGTCCGCTACAAGCAGTACGTGGGCGTCGCGGACGGGGCCAATGACGCCGAGGCGAAGAAGAAGGCGGTCGCGCAGTACGCGCTGCTGGCCAACAGCTTGTAGCGAATCCGGATGCGGCGCTTCGGGCGCCGCATCTCAGAAGCGGATGCGGTCCGCGTCCAGCAGTCGCCACGCCGCGGGCCGGTGGGCGCGGTCGCCGCTGGCAACGTCCGGCTCTGCGTAACAACGGCATTCCGATTCCGCTGCCGTGCAGTCGGGTTCGCTGTCGGCCGGGTACGGCGTGGCCGCGCTGCGGGAGACGGTGTGCCGGGCCCGGGTGAGCCCGCCGCGCGGCGTGCTGTCGTCCCGGAACCGGTAATCGCGAAAACCGAACGGCTGCAGCAGCGCTCGCAGGAATTCCGCGCCGTCGCCGGGCAGCACGGTGCGCTGCTCGCCGAGTATGTCGACGCCCTGGTGGTACCAGACCCGCGCGACCAGGCCCTCGATCGGATCCACCGCCCGGAAGGTGGCGCGGCCGTCCGCGGCGAGCCGGAATTCGGCGATGCGCCGCCACTGCCCGCCGTCGCGGAAGTACAACCCGACCACGGCCGGTACCCGCTGACCCATGGGAACCCCCACTCGTCGAACTATTCTCGTGGAGTATCCGGCGACACCGTCCGGAAACCTCTACGCGACCGATCAGTTCGTGATGCCGGGTCTCATCGGGAATCCGGGCGCGGGTGTGCCGGTGCCGCAGAACGGCTGACACGAGCCCGTCGTGGTCGGCACGTAGCGTGATTCGCGGTCGTCGAATCGGGCGCCGCTCACCAGCATGAGCACCAGGAGCGCCGCGCCCAGGATGCCGCCGAACACGACCAGGGCAGGCCACAGCCATCCCGTCGGCAGGTGCACCCCGAGGGCCAGTCCCTCGAACATCTCCCCCAC
>NZ_JBIWPF010000177.1:0-1262 GCF_044768125.1 Streptomyces sp. NPDC101166 | reverse complement strand
GGGTTCACCGTGGACGGGCTGCTGGAATTCCAGCGCGAGCACCCCGAACGAGCCGACGTCCTCGTCGCCTGGGACCACCCGGACCGCCCGGCCGTCCAGGCCGGTTGAGCCGGGGCCTGACCGAAGAGCCTTACGCCGCCCCGGTTTCGAGCAGCGTCTTGGCGCGATCCAGGCCCGAGACGTCCGCGGTCATCGTCCTCTGGACCGGTCCGCTCATGAGCAGCTTCTTCCAACCGGACAACTGCGCCGACAGTGAGAACGTCACTTCGGTGGCCGCCTCTCCGACCGGCACGAATGTGTAGGTGACAGTGGGCCGCAGCGGTCCGGCGATGCCGTGCAGCACCACCGTCCGGTTCGGCAGGAACTCGGTGATCTCGACATCGGCGGAGATACCGCGCCCGACCGGCCCGGAGATCGTCTGGCGATAGACGGTGCCCACGGCCGGCTCGCCTTCGGCGGTGATCTCCTTGACGCCACCGCGCCACCGCGCGCTGTTGGTGGCATCGGCGAAGAACGCGAAGACCTGGTCGATCGGGCGGGCAATGGTCACCGTGCGGATCGCGGCGGGCATGACGGTCCTTTCCCCAGGGTGTGCGGAGCGATGCGGGCGTTCATGAGATCAACATCTCGACCGTCGGGCCACGACCGTCGCGGTGTGTCTCACCACTGCCGATGCCGGGCGTCGAAGGTGTCGGTGGGGTACTCGTCGGCCATGGGCGGGCTCCCGGCGCGGCGCGCGGGCCAGAACCGGCTGGCGTACTGCCCGCGGATGCGGCTCAGGTCCGGCTCGTCGATCTCGGTGATCCCGACCTGGAACAGCAGGATCATGGTCGCCATGCTGACCGCGATGATCAACGGCGTCAGCAGCTGCGCGGGCTGCGCCCCCGACGGCGCGTGCATGTGCGCCGCCACGTGCGCGTGCATGGAGAACATCCCCGTGTAGTGCATGCCGCACACCGCGACACCCATGATGAGCGCAGCACTGACCGTGGAGACGATGCCGCTCACGTGCAGCGTGAACCAGAGCGCCGCGATGGAGGCGACCACCGCGATCACGATGGACAGCAACACCACCCACGGGTCGTATGCCACCATCGCATCGGTCTTCATCGCGTACATCCCCGAGTAGTGCATCGCCCCCACCCCGAGCCCCGTGATGGTGCCGCCGGTGATCAACGCGAACGCCTCCCCGTGCTGATGCACGACGATGTACAGCCCCAGCCACACCACCCCCAACGCGATGGCGGCACATCGCAGTGTGA
>NZ_JBIWPF010000176.1:0-1263 GCF_044768125.1 Streptomyces sp. NPDC101166 | reverse complement strand
CAGCCTAATTGTGCGCTATGCCTTGGTGATCGGCCACTCGCCCACGACGACATACCGAGAGGAAACGCGGATCCCGCCGCCCGCCGAGCAATACATACCAACCGGTTATGCTGCACCAATGACAGCAGATCTGTCGCACTCTCCGGCGACAATCCAACCGGTCGGCACCAATGGAATTCGGGGTCGCGCCATCGCGCTCGCCGGCCTGCTGCTGGGCATGGGCGCCCTGCACTTCCTCATGCCCAAGCCCTTCGACACCCTGATCCCGCCCCAGCTGCCGGGCGAACCCCGCACCTACACCCATGTTTCGGGCGCGGCCGAGCTCACCGCGGGCGCCCTGCTCGCGATCCCGCGCACCCGCGGTCTGGGCGCGCGGCTCGCCGCCCTGCTCTTCGTCGCGGTCTTCCCCGGCAACCTGTACATGGCCTACGACTGGCTGAGCAGCGACCGTGCCCTGCCGCTGAAAGCCGGTGCCCTGCTCCGCCTCCCGCTGCAGATTCCGCTGGTGCTCACCGCGCGACGGGTGTACCGCGCCGTGCGGTGATCGGCCTCAGTCGGTGGTCAGGAACTCGTCGAAGGACGGGTCCGGCAGTTTGAGCTGGGCGTGGATATCACCGCCCAGCCCGAAATGCCCTATCGCGCCGCCGTAGTTCTGCTGATAGCTCTGCCAGAGCACGACCACGCTGATGATGCGGTTCGCCCCCGGCAGCGCCGGATCCGGAAACGGATTCGGCAGCACCGCCCGGTAGCTCGCGGTGCCGTGTTCGTCGGTGACGAACACATTGGGCACGCCCAGCGGCCCGGGCCGGGTGGGCGCGTCCGGGTCCAAGTCCTTGGCACGCAGGGACATCACCGTGTACAGCGAATCCGGGACGAGCCCGGTGAACTCGAACCGGAACTCCGCTTGCCGCGCATCGTCCAGGTCGACGGTCACGTCGAGGGTGCCGCGCGCCCGCAGCCAGTCCCCCAGTGTCACCGGGCCGGTCAGCTTGCGTCCGTCCTCGGGCCGGAAGTCCGGGATGGGCGTCTCGTGGAACGGGTAGCTCGGCCGCGTCACGCTCGCGGCCTCGGGGAGCTGGTCGGGCGCGAAGACCACCGGATAGTTGTTGGCGGGCAGCGGAAGCGGCAGCGTGTGCAGGACCGCCGCCGCGTCTTCCTCCGGCAACTCGTCGGGCAGTTCCCGCACGATCGTGTACGCCGCCAGCTAGCCGAAGGCGGGCACGGGCGTGCCGGCCGCGACGATGGCCCGCCCCCAGCGCCGGG
>NZ_JBIWPF010000175.1:0-1268 GCF_044768125.1 Streptomyces sp. NPDC101166 | reverse complement strand
CCTCGACGACCTCGACCGTGGTCGGGCCGGTGAACCGGGCATGGCCCTCGATGACCGTGACGCCATTGGCCTTGAGCAGGCCCGCGACCCCATCGGTCAGTTCCTTGACGATGCCGTCCTTGCGCTGCCGCACCGCGGCGTAGTCGAAGCGCAGGTTGTCGGCGTAGATGCCGAATTCGGCGGCGTGCGCGACGGTGTGGAAGACCTCCGCCGAGCGCAGCATCGCCTTCGTCGGGATGCAGCCCCAGTTCAGGCAGACGCCGCCCGGGCGTTCCTTCTCGACCAGGCCGACGGTGAGGCCTCGTTGAGCGGCGCGGATGGCGGCGACGTACCCGCCGGGACCGCCACCGATCACCAGAAGATCGAATTCCGGCACTCGTGGTGCTCCTCGTTCTCGATAACTCGACCCGCCATCGGTTGTGATGCGAGTCATTGCGAACGAGTCTGTCGGTCCCCATTTGCACAATCAATGCCCTCGAAGCCCATATATGTCTGTGCGCGACTGGGCGGAGAGCACAATTTGTACCCGTGAGTAGCGTGCTTTCGGCGGCTCAGCCGCGGGCGGTCCCGGGCAATTCCAGAGCGGCCAGCGCGAGGGAAAGTTCCAGGTAGGCGCGCTGGCCTTCCAAGGGTCGGCCGAGCAGCATGGTGATGCGCTGCAACCGGTTGATGACCGTGTTCCGATGGCAGTGCAACTTGGGTGCGGCATTGGCCGCGGAGCAGTTCTCGGCGAGCCAGACGGCCAAAGTCCGCAGCAGAATGTCGCGTTCTTTCGGCGGCAATTCCAGGACCGGGCCGAGGGTCCGGGCGACCAGCAGATCGGTCAGATCGGGGGAGCGCAAAAGCAGCGCCTCCGGGTAGCGCTCGTCCAGCGAGACCAGCAGCCCGGCCGCGTCCCCGGGCGCGGTATCCAGCGCCAGTACCGCCAGCCCGTGCGCGGTATCGATGCCCGCCAGCCCGGCGACCGCGGGGGAGACGCCCGCCCGGCCTCGGATCAACGGCCGAAGCTGTTGCAGCACAACCGAACTGTCCCGATGCTCCAGCGACACCAGTCCGACGGTCGAATCCACGCGCTCATGCCACACCGACCGCACTCCCGAAACCCCCAGCGCCGCCTCGGCACCCGTGTGCAGCCGCGGACCGCCTTCGCCGCGTGCCACCACCACCAGATACGCGCCGTGTGCGGGCAGATTCAGTTCCCGCCCGGCCCGCGCCGCGAAGGTGGCGTCGTGGGCGCGCCCGGCGAGCAGGTCCTCGATCAGCGAATG
>NZ_JBIWPF010000174.1:0-1268 GCF_044768125.1 Streptomyces sp. NPDC101166 | reverse complement strand
GGAGGTCGGGCGCACCCTCGAAGGCCTGGTGCAGGCCGACACCGCGACCCGCGATTTCGTCACCGTCTACCGGAAATACCTGGCTGTGCAGGCGAAGACGGACGTCGACCAGGTGCAGACGCGTCTGGACACGGTCACCCACGCGGGCACCGCCCTGCACGCCGCGGCGGCCCTGCGCACCCGCCGCGACACCGAACGCGGCGCCGCCGAGACCCGCGCCGAGGACGCCGACCGCGCCTACGAACAGGCCCTCGCCGACCGCGAGACGTTGCAGCGCTCCAGCGCCTACGAGGGCAAACAGCAGCTCGACGACCTCGCCGACGCGGTGCGCCGCCTGGAGACCTCCGCGGCCGTCCACCACGACAAGGCGCTGAAATCCCGTCAGACCGTGGACCAGCGGCTCGAGGAGGCCGAGCGGGCGCAGGCGGCGGTCGCCCATGCCGGCTCGGCGCTGTCGCGCGGCGAGGACGAATTGCGCGCGGTCGCCGAGGAAGCCGGCATTCCCTGGACCACGCTGCCGGAATCGGCGCGCGCCGACCATCTCACCACCACGGTCCGCTCGCACGCCGAGGAACGCGACGGCGACGTCCGCGCGGTCCGGCGGGCGCTCACCCTGGTCGACCAGGCGGGCACCGAACGCACCCGCGCCGAGCGCGCCTCCGGCCGCGCGGTGGAACTGCGTGATGCCGCGGCGGCCGAGCTCGCCGAGGCCGAAGCCGCTGTCGCGCTGGCCCGTTCGAATACCGCCATCACCCTGCGCGACTGGTGGGACACCCATCGCGAGGTGTACACCCCCATCCGCACCGGGCTGTTCGAGTCGCTCAACGAGGCCCTCGGTGAAGTCGGCACCGAACCGCTCACCCGCGGTGGCGGCGCACCGAACGGCCGCGCCAAGAAGACCGAGAACACGTCCGGCACCGAGACCACCGCGACCGGCGAATCCGCCGGGGCCGCACCGGGTGCCGAGGCCGCGCTGGAGGACCTCCCCGTCCCCGCCACCCCGGCGGAGGTGCTGGCCGAGCGGACCGAACCGCTCACCGAGGAGATCCGCGGCCGCCGCCAGGAGGCGCGCGCCCGCGCCGCGCAGGCCACCGCCCGCGCGAGCGAACTGCGGGCCGAGCGGGAGCGGGTCGCGGCCGAACGCGACGACGCGCCACCGGCTTTCGCGGCCCGTACCGACGCGCGCGCGGAGCGTCCCGGCGCGCCGCTGTGGCGTCTGGTCCGCTTCGCCGACGGTGTCGCGCCGCAGCAGGCCGCCGGGCTCGAAG
>NZ_JBIWPF010000173.1:0-1268 GCF_044768125.1 Streptomyces sp. NPDC101166 | reverse complement strand
GGATGACGCGGATCGAAGGGTGGATCACCCCCGAACTGCGCGCGTGCCTCGACGCGGTGTTTGCGAAGCTGGCTCGGCCGGGCATGTGCAACCTGGAAGATACTGAAAGCCCCACTGCCACCGGCGGGTTCATTGCCGACAGCGTTCTCGATGCTGCCGCGCGACGTGACCGTCGTGATGCGGGACAGCGGACCCACGATGCGATGCTCGCCGTGATGCAGCCGGGTGTGAACATGCGTGCCCTGGGCATGCACCGTGGCCTGCCCGTCGAGGTCGTGCTCACGATGAGCCTGACCGACCTCGAGAACGGGACCGGGGTCGCCACCACCGCTTCGGGTACTCAGGTTTCGATCAACGAGGCGCTGAAGATGGCCGAAGGCAGCCACCCGGTGTTGGCGGTCCTCGACGGTGACGGGATGCCGATCTACCTGCAGCGCTCCCGGCGCACCGCCAACCGGGCACAGCGTCTCGCGCTTCTGGCTCGCGACAAAGGTTGTACGCGTCCGGGTTGTGAACAACCCGCCTCGATGTGCGCCGCCCACCACGTCAATGATTGGGCCAAGGGCGGTCCCACTGATATCAACAACCTGACACTGGCGTGTGATCACTGCCACGCCCTGGTGAATGACAGTGCCGAGGGCTGGAAAACCGTTGTGATGGGCAAGGATTCACCGTATCGAGGGCGGACGGGGTGGATTGCTCCGAAGAGTCTTGACCCGACCGGGACCCCTCGGGTGAACGATCGCCATCACGTAGGCGAAGCGATCGCGGCTGCCATCGATTCCAGTTGCCGAAAGTGGCGCTCACGGGCTGCCTGAATCCCGAACTGCTCGTGCCCTGCTGGCGTGCGCAGAACTACGCAGGGTGTGGTCACCCTGCCTGCCCTGCCGCACTGGGGCTGACGCCGAGCTGGGAGCCGCTTCCCGCCGATCCCGGCCCAGGGACTGCACGCATCACCTTCTCGAGATATCCGCTCCGGCCTCTTTGGGTTCTTCCTTCTTTTGTCTTTTCTTCTTTCTTCTCCAGGCGTCTTTTATCTTTTGGTCTTTGGTCTTATCTTTCGTCTCTCACCGCACGCCCCGCACGATCGCGGATCCTGCCCAGTTCCTCCACCAACTCAGCCGGGCTGCGCACAGTGAACTCGACGCCCAACTGCAACAGCCGATACGCCACCCACTCAGGTGAGTCATCCCGCCACATATCGAGCGCACAGGCATCCGGCCCACGGGAGACCACATCCCCCGCCCCCTCCCCCAGCCGGCCGATCA
>NZ_JBIWPF010000172.1:0-1268 GCF_044768125.1 Streptomyces sp. NPDC101166 | reverse complement strand
TCAGCTCGTCCTCCCAGCGCACGGGGGCGATGTGCCGCAACAGGATCTCGTCGATGACGGCGAACCGCTCCGGCCACGACACCGGCTCCGCCAGCCGTTCGCGCAGCTCCGTGGCGCGCGGCCCGAGCACGTCGGCCAGGTCCACGATCCACGAGCCGAGCGCCGCGGCGGGCATCCCCAGCACCGCACGGCAGCCGAGCGGGGTCAGATTCAGCTGCACGCCGTGCTGGAAGCCGTTGTGCGCGATCACCGCCGGACGCACCGTGAGCCCGCTGGCCAGCATGTCCCAGTGGCCGCCCGCCTGCTCGGGATGACTGGAGACGGGGACGTGGATGGATTCGCCGATGGTGATGATCACCGTCAGCGCCGAGCCCGGCATGCCGATATGGGTGCCCGGGGTGAAGCCGTGCAACAGGTAGCCCTCGTAGTCGAGGACGTACGCGCTCAGCCGCGGGTCGGGCACACCCGACGCGCCTTCGGACACGCCTGCCACCCGGTCCACCCTAGGCCGATCCGGCGTGGCGCGCGATGGTCCCGTCCGGAACCGGTCTATCTCGCGAATCGTTGTCGGGGTGCCATAGAGTTTCGGTCGGAGAGGACCGCACGGAAGTAAGGGGTTGCCGATGTTCAAGGGCGGATTCGAAAAGGCGGTCGTTTCGCTGCTCGACAACGGGTCCCAGGTGCAGGCCCCGGCGGTCGCGAAATACGTCGCCAAGCTGCGGGCCGATCACCCGGACGAGACACCCGGGCAGATCATCGCGCGGTTCGAGAAGTTGTATCTGAACACCGTCACCGCCTCCGGCACCGCGGTCGGCGCGACCGCGGCCGTGCCCGGCGTCGGAACCGTCGCGTCGGTGGCCGCCATGAGCGCGGAGACCGCGTTCTTCCTGGAGGCGTCCGCGGTGTTCACCCTGGCCGTGGCCGCGGTGCACGGCATCGCGCCCGAGGACAAGGAACGCCGCCGCGCCCTGGTGCTGGCGGTGGTGCTCGGGGAGAGCGGCATGGAGATCGTGCAGAAGAGCGTCGGCGTGTCGGCCAAGAACTGGGGTGGCCTGATGGCCGCCAAGATCCCCGGCCTGAGCTCCATGAACGACTCGCTGCTCAAGCGGTTCATGGTGCAGTTCATCGCCAAGCGCGGAGCGCTCATGGTCGGCAAGGTGATCCCGGCCGGAATCGGAGCGGCCATCGGCGGATTCGGCAACCGGGCGCTGGGCCGCCGCACCGTCGACAATGCCCGCAACGCCTTCGGCGCGCCGCCGCTGAGCTGG
>NZ_JBIWPF010000171.1:475-1272 GCF_044768125.1 Streptomyces sp. NPDC101166 | reverse complement strand
ACCGGTGTTCCACTACTCCCTCGCAGCCACCCCACTTCCCACGATCAATCAGACAGCGGCCCCCGATCGCCGAAGCATCAATGCCCGATTCGCCACCAGCCGACCGAGGCACGGCCGCACCCTGCGGCCGTGCCTCGATGAGCCGTTTCACCAACTCCAGCCCGAGGTCAAACCAGTTCGGGAACCCGCAAATGAGCCAAGGCCAGCTCGAATTCGCGAACGTCGACAGCCTCAACGCGCGCCTGCCGAGCGGCATCCACCCGCAACGCGGCCGACGCCATCCGATTGCGTTCCATCGCCTCGGCACTGTCGTACACACTGCACGAGACAGCACGCCCCGACGCCCTGTTCACCATCAGGCTCGCACTGCAAAATCCATCGAGCTGCTGCTCCATACCGGGCAACGTATGCCCCCGATACACGTCGATCGCACTGTCGATCCTGCTGGGATCGGTCTTCACCCAGGTAACCCGCGCACACGCACCCTCCGGCGTCATATGCGCCCGATGCATGACCGCGATCTCCCATTCCTCGACCATCGGACTCCCCCCGAATATCTCCGCCGCCCGATCGCGAATCGCCATCACCGGCGCAGCGCTCGCCCGCATCGCCTCCTCGGTTTCCCACGAACTCGTGACAATGCACCGGCCCGTATGCCGATCAACCAGCAACGAAAGCCCGACACACCCGGGAATCTCCCCAATCCCCGGCATGACCTCGTCCCGCACATGCGCGATCCCGGATTCCAAAGCAGATAATTGCGCCTGAAGCGTGGTAGACCGTGCGTACACGACCCA
>NZ_JBIWPF010000171.1:0-465 GCF_044768125.1 Streptomyces sp. NPDC101166 | reverse complement strand
CCACCGGCACACTTCACAGTGCCCCCTCCTGATCACCAGAGCAATAGCCGATGGCTATTCCATAGCAATCGAACAGCCTCACTGGCCATGACCCCAGAACCAAGGCCTCAGCTCGGTAGCCAGGTTGTGACCTCGCCTAGGATCGCCGCGCACGGCGTATTCGAGGCATGTCCGGGTGGCGCGGTCGTATCATTTACCCGTTGGCCGCTCCCACAAGCCATTGCCGAGGTCGGATATCGACCACCGTCGATCGCACAGTGAGGATCTCGCAGATGGCAAGCTCGATCGAGCCCTATCAGGCAGAGGCGTCCGTCGCCGATTCGTCGACCTGCCCCGGATCGCAATGCCAGTTCACGTTTCCGACGGTTCCCACCGGGAAGCGATTGCATCTCACCAGCGTTTCCGCACAACTCGGCCAGGTCTCCGACGTCATTGTCCTCGAGGGTGCGGGGGTGTCGTACTTCG
>NZ_JBIWPF010000170.1:0-1278 GCF_044768125.1 Streptomyces sp. NPDC101166 | reverse complement strand
CATCAGTCACGGTGGGCTCCTTTGCCACTCGCGCGACACCGCGCGAGCGTTCTCGCTGGGCCGGTCAGCCTTGGGGTCGTACGACCCGAGGGCCGGGTGCCGGCCCCCTCGTACTGAGTTGCTCAGTCACGATCAGGACCTCCCGTACGAGCCACACCTACGCGGCCCGCACCCCCGACGCTACCGCCGAATTCACGATCCGGCCGCCGGACTATCAGGCGCATTCGTGAAGATCGGGTTAACGGGAGTCCCGTTAGGGCGTTTCGCCCAATTCCGCGAGAAGTACCGGGACATGGCTGTGCTCCGGCTCTTTCGTAGCCGTGACCAGGGTCAACGGACCGGTCGCGGCCTCCTCCCGCAGGTGCGCCAGACCTTCGCGGGCCGCATCGGCCCCGAGCTCGATTCGATACTTGCGCTCGAACTCGGCACGGCGTGTCTCCGGCGCGGCGTGATACCACTTGCGAAGTTCGTTCGACGGGGTCACGTCTTTGGCCCATTCGTCAATGGCCGCTTGCTGTTTGCTGATGCCGCGCGGCCACAGCCGGTCCACCAGCACGCGGCGGCCGTCGGCGGCATCGGGGGCGTCGTAGACGCGCTTGACCCGGTATCCCGGTTGCTGTGTCATGTGCTCCATTACAGTCGAGACCATGGCCGAAACTCCGGATCTGGCGACGCTGTCCACCAAGGAATTGCACGACCGCGCCGTGAAGCTGGCCGCCCGCCGCGGCGACGTCAAATTCCTGTGGCAGCTGCTCAAGGCGATTCCCGGCGCCGAGGTGGCGGCGGGCAAGCAGGGTGAGGGCGAGGTCGACATCTGGAACACCGCGGCCCTGCTCGACGACTACTTCCACGCCGGGGAAGGCAAACTGGGCGAGGTGCTGCGGCCGATGTACGTGGACTACCTCACCAAGCACGCCTGAGGCGTCAGCGGAATTCAGCCGGCCGGCGTGCTGTGCAGTCCGGTGAGCACGGCACGCACGAACGGCGCGAATCCCTGCGGCCCCGAGGCGAAGTCCTTCATGTGGACGGTGGTGCGGTCACTGGATTCGAAGACGGCGCGCACGATGCTCAGCCGGTCCTCGAGGTCCAGGCCCGCACCCATGATCACGTGGTCGATCGGGGTGCGCGCCAACATGTCCCGCAGATCGGCCGGCCCGGTGCCCGCGTGGATGTCGACCTCCGGTAGGCCGACGCGCTCGCGCACCTCGTCCACCACGGCCGACTTCAATCCCAGCAGCAAAACGGTGGTCGTCATCCCCGCCTCCGATCCCCTTGCAG
>NZ_JBIWPF010000169.1:0-1279 GCF_044768125.1 Streptomyces sp. NPDC101166 | reverse complement strand
AGGGCGGCCGCTACCACCGCCTCGACGGCTTCGACGAAGAAGTCTGGCGCTCCGCCGACGACTCCTTCCTCACCCGCATCGGCACCTGGGAAGGCATGATCGCGATCGACGACAAGATCGCCGCCACCAGCTCGGTCCCCCTGAAGATGACCGACGCCAAAGTCCGCGACACCATCACCTTCCTCATCGCCACCACCCGCGAACTCCAATAGATGGTGGTCATCGACGGCAGGAACGGACAAACGCCGCAGATCGCCTGGAGCAACATCCCAGCGGAGCGGACCACGTCGCCTGCGGGCGCGGAGATTCCATTGCCGGGGGTGAAGTGATCCTGTGAAGGCGATGACGGTAGTTCTGCTGGCCGTGGTGCTTCCCTTGGCGACGGCATGCGGGGGCGAGACGCGGAGTTCTTCGCAGCCGGTGTGCACGGTGACTCACCAGCTCAGTGTCGAAGCGACGAAACAGACTGAGGCGGGCGGGCGTTTCGATGCGGCGCTCGCGCGAGCCGGGCGCGACAGCCAACCGGTGATGATGATCGACATCACCCGCTCCGCCGGTTGGGCCGATGACTGGGACCGCATGACCGAGGTGCGGGCGGGTTCCACGGATGAACAGATCAATCAGCGTGCTCACACGACCGGACACTGTTGGCAGGGAACCGGTCGCAGCGGTACCGGGAACGGCAATGCGAGCGAAGGACCGCCGTCCGGCTACTACATCTTCACCAAGGACGACGGCGTCGGCGGGGCGGAGTTCGTTCGCGCCGTGCGCTGGTACGGGGACAAGCTTCAGCTGAAGATGAGCGGCCGCGACGTCCTGGTTCCCGACACCGTGATGTCTCGCACCGGCAACGGATACCTGCTGCCGGCGCCGTAGACCGGGATCCGGACCAGCGGTCGCCATCACGACCCGGCGGGTTCAGGAAGGCAATCGGTGGGTGCGGGAGGGGATGGATTCCAGGCCGTCGCCGATGCGGCGGGCGGCGGCGGAGAGTTCGGCGAGGTAGTGGCGGCGTTCTTGGCGGGTGACGTCGGGGCGGAGGGGGCCGATCTGGAGTTCCATGACGGCGTGGCCGCTGTCGTCGAAGACGGGGGCGCTCATGTAGCTGAGGGGGAGGGTGGCGTCGGAGTCGAAGGTGGGCTGGTCGTAGGCGCTGCCGCCGAAAGTGGCCAGCTGGGCCAGGACTCGGCCGCGGAGGTCCTTGTCGCCGGGGTGTTCGGCCAGGTGGGTGGCCACGTCGGAGAGGACTCGGAGGCCGGGGAGGCTGTCGGGTTCCAGG
>NZ_JBIWPF010000168.1:0-1279 GCF_044768125.1 Streptomyces sp. NPDC101166 | reverse complement strand
CGAGGCGATCGAACAGTACGGCAACCCGGTGCCCGAGCAGACGCTCGCCGCGCTGGCCGAACTCGACGCCTGGATCATGGGCCCGCACGACAGCGCCTCCTACGCCCCCGAACACCGCACCGGCCTGCCGCCCGCGGGCGCGGTCCGCAAGCGCTTCGGTCTCTACGCGAACATCCGCCCGGCCCGCAGCCTCGAAGGGGTGCGCGCACTGGCCCAGGACATGGATCTGCTGATCCTGCGCGAGAACACCGAGGGCCTCTACGCCGACCGCAATATGGCCGCCGGGTCGGGCGAGTTCCAGCCGTCGCGGGATGTCGCGCTGTCGGTCGGCGTGTTCACCCGGGCCGCGATCGAACGCATCGCGCGGCTGGGGTTCGAGATCGCGTCGGAGCGTTCGAAGAAGCTGACCGTGGTGCACAAGGTCAATGTGTTGCCCATGACCATGGGCATGTTCCGCGATATCTGTTACGAGGTGGCCGCGGACTACCCGGACGTGGAGATCGACGACGAGCACGTGGACGCGGCGGCGGCGCATCTGGTCCGCGCGGCCCGCGACTACGACGTGATCGTCACCGAGAATCTGTTCGGCGACATCCTGTCCGATCTGGCGGGCGAATTGAGTGGTTCGCTCGGTATGGCCGCCTCGGTGAACTGCTCCGATACCCAGATCATGGCGCAGGCGGTGCACGGCGCGGCCCCGACCCTGGCTGGGCGCAATCGCGCGAATCCGGTGGCGCTGTTCAACTCCGCGGCGGCGATGCTGCACTGGATGGGTCGCACCCAGCGCTACAGCGCATTGCGCCGGGTCGGCGACCGCATCGAACGCTCGGTTGCTGACACGTTGCGAGCTGGTGTTGCAACGTCCGATTTGGGTGGGCTAGCCTCTACCTCCGAATTCACCGAGCAGGTGCGCGCACGGCTGCACCGCTGGTGAGCGCGCATTCCGGGCCGGGCGTGTTCGGCCCCGCTCTGGCGTGTCGCCGATTAATCTTCGGTTACCGGCCGACGCGGACGGTGTCACTCGCTTACATTTCAAACGGCGGGCGACCCACGGATGTCGCGCACCCGAACTGTGGAGGACTGCTGTGTCTGTTCGTAACTCTTTTCGCGGGCGTGCCCTGCGAGCCGCTGTCGTCGTCGCCGGTGGCGCTCTCGCACTGACCGCTTGTACCAGTAATTCCGAGTCCAGCGGTCCCGAGGTGGCCAAGGTCGACGTGGCCAAGGTCGACACCATCGCGGGCAAGGTCCCCTCCGACATCAAGTCCTCCGGCAAGCTGAC
>NZ_JBIWPF010000167.1:0-1285 GCF_044768125.1 Streptomyces sp. NPDC101166 | reverse complement strand
AGCGGACTGGTCGGCCCGTCTCCGGCGCGCGCGTCGCCGATGGCCCGCAGCGTGTAGGTGACGCCCAGCACCGCGAAGGCCAGCCCGCGCGCCACCCGCGCGCTCACCGACAGCTGCGCGGTGACCGCCGCGACCGAGGCGAACACGATGCCAGACGCGGCCAGCGCCAGCCCGAACGCCAGCGATCCGGTTCTCGACACCGACGTGCCTGCGAGACTGACGAATCCGAGCAGCCCGGTGGCCAGCGCCGCACCGTAGGTCATGATCAGCACCGCGGTGAGGCCCGCCAAGCGCCCGACCCGGGTGGCGGCCAGCAGTTCGGTGCGGCCGCTCTCCTCGTCGGCTCGGGTGTGCCGGATGACGGTGAGGATGGTGGCGACACCAATGAGCGTGTGGAACATCCCCGCTTTCCAAATGCCCACGGCCCCCAGATCGGTGGGGTTGTAGACGGGCCCGTACATGGCGAGCTGGGCGGGACTGGCGAGAATACTGGCCGCCAGGTGCGAGAGGTCCTCCGGTGTGCTGTAGATCTTCTCGACGCTCTTGATGTAGACGCTGCCCAGCGGCAACGAGAACAGCAGCACCCACAGCGGCAGCACGATCCGGTCACGCCGCAGATACAGCCGCAGCAGCTGCCCGGTGCCGGTGAAATCTGCCGCGCGCAAAGGTGATTCGGCGATGCGGGGCGCGGTGGCGGTGACGGCGGTCATTTCGACACCTTCTCGCGCTCGTCGGCGGGCGCGCCGCCGTCGAGCGAATAGTGGCGCAGGAACAGTTCTTCCAGGGTCGGCGGCTGGCTGACCAGGCTGCGCACCCCCGCGTCGCCGAGCACCCGGATGAGTTCGCCGAGGTGTTCGCTGTCGACCTGGCAGTGCAGGGTGTTGCCCTCGACGCTGATGTCCTCGACGCCGGGCACCCGGCTGAGATCGCCTGGGCTGCCGGTCATCTCGGCGGTGATGGAGGTGCGCGACAGATGCCGCATCTCCGCGAGCGTGCCGGTCTCCACCGTCTTGCCGGCCCGGATGATGGTGACCCGCTGGCACAGCTTCTCCACCTCGGACAGGATGTGGCTGGACAGCAGCACCGTGGTGCCGCGCGCCACCGCCTCGGCCACGCATTCGCCGAACACCTGCTCCATCAACGGGTCCAGGCCGGAGGTGGGTTCGTCGAGCAGCAGCAGTCGCGCGTTCGACGAGAACGCCGACACCAGCGCCACCTTCTGCCGATTGCCCTTGGAGTAGGTGCGCGCCTTCTTGGTCGGGTCCAGCTCGTAGCGCTGGATGAG
>NZ_JBIWPF010000166.1:0-1295 GCF_044768125.1 Streptomyces sp. NPDC101166 | reverse complement strand
GCCTCGCCGAACTCCAGCTCCCGGATCTCCAGCCCGGCTCCTCGATCATGCCCGGCAAGGTGAATCCGGTCCTCCCCGAGGCGGTTACGCAGGTGGCCGCGCAGGTCATCGGCAATGACGCCGCCATCGCCTGGGGCGGCGGGAACGGCGCGTTCGAGCTGAACGTCTACATCCCCGTGATGGCCCGCAACGTCCTCGAGTCGATCCGCCTGCTGGCCAACGTCTCCCGCCTGTTCGCCGACAAGTGCGTGTCCGGCCTGGTGGCCGACGTCGACCGCCTGCGGCATCTCGCGGAATCCTCCCCGTCCATCGTGACCCCGCTGAACTCGGCCATCGGCTACGAGGAAGCCGCCGCCGTGGCCAAGCAGGCCCTGAAGGAACACAAGACAATCCGCCAGACTGTCATCGACCGCGGCCTGATCGGCGACAACCTCTCGCTCGAGGAACTCGACCGCCGCCTGAACGTGCTCTCGATGGCCAAGGTCGACGGCAACTGACCTTCGGCACCCCCGGCACCGGTGTGAGACCCGGTGCCGGTGGCGCAGTCCACCTTTCGCCGACCGACACCATCAGGCAGGATCGAATCATGAGCCTCGAGCAGCAAGCCGTCGACTTTCTCGCTCTGCACCAGCCCGGTAATCCCGTCATTCTGCCGACCGTGTGGGATGCCTGGTCCGCGACTCTCGTCCGGGAGGCCGGGTTCTCGGCGATCACCGTCGGGAGCCATCCGCTGGCGAATTCGCTGGGGAAGGCTGATCGGGAGGGGATGACCTTCTCCGAGGTGACCTCGCGGATTCGGGAGATCACGGCCGCGGTGGACATTCCCGTCTCGGTGGATATCGAGTCCGGGTATGCGCAGAAGCCCGCGACCCTGATCGAGGGTCTGCTGGAGGCCGGGGCGGTCGGTCTCAATATCGAGGACACCGTGCACAGCGAGGGTGGGCGGCTGCGGGAGCCGCAGGAGCATGCTGATCTGGTCGGTGAATTGCGGCGGGCCGCCGATGCGACCGGGGTGCATGTCGTGGTGAACGCGCGCACCGATGTGTTCCTGCGTCCCGATACCGGGACTCCGGCGGAGCGGTTGGACAGCGCGCTCGAGCGGTTGCGTCTCGCCGCGGCCGCCGGGGCCGACGTGCTCTATCCGGTCGGCCGGCACGAGCCGGAGGTGCAGCGGCGGCTCACCGGGGAACTGCCGTTGCCGATCAATTCCATCGGCATCCCCACCCAGGGCGGGCGGGAGTACTTCGCCGAATTGGGTGTGGCCCGAGTGAGTTTCGGGCCGTTCCTGCAGAACG
>NZ_JBIWPF010000165.1:0-1298 GCF_044768125.1 Streptomyces sp. NPDC101166 | reverse complement strand
CACCAATGTCGAGCACAAGATGGGCCTCAAGGCCTCGGCCACCTGTGAGCTCACCTTCGGCGGGCACGGCGTACCCGCCGTCGGCTGGCTGGTGGGCGAGGTGCACGACGGCATCGCGCAGATGTTCGACGTCATCGAGCAAGCCCGGATGATGGTGGGCACCAAGGCGATCGCCACCCTCTCCAGCGGCTACCTCAACGCCCTCGACTACGCACGCCAGCGCGTGCAGGGCGCGGATCTGACCCGGCAGGCCGACAAGACGGCCCCGAAGGTGACGATCATCAACCATCCCGACGTGCGCCGGTCGCTGCTGCTGCAGAAGGCGTACGCGGAGGGCCTGCGCTCGATCTACCTCTACACGGCCGGACACCAGGACGACGAGGTGGCCCAGCATCTTTCGGGCGCGGACCCGGAGCTGGCGGCGGCGGTCAACGACCTGCTGCTGCCGATCGTGAAGGGGGTGGGCTCCGAGCGTGCCTACCAGTATCTGGCGGAATCGCTGCAGACCCTCGGCGGTTCGGGCTTCCTGCAGGACTATCCGATCGAGCAGTACATTCGCGACGCCAAGATCGACTCGCTGTACGAGGGCACCACCGCCATCCAGGCGCAGGACTTCTTCTTCCGCAAGATCGCCCGCAACCGCGGGGTCGCCTTGGGGCATGTGCTCGCCCAGGTCCGGCGGACCGCGGAAGCTGACGGCCCGGAGCAGCTGAAGATCGCCAAGGATCAGCTGTCGGTCGCGGTGGAGCAGATCCAGGCCATGGCGGGGATCCTCACCGGGTATTTGCTGGGGGCGGCGGAGCAGCCGACCGAGCTGTACAAGGTCGGCCTGGGTTCGGTCCGCTTCCTGATCGCCGTGGGCGACCTGCTGGTCGGATGGCGGCTGCTGGCCGGCGCTGAGACCGCGCTCGCTGCACTGGATTCCGCGGCCGTCGAAGACGACCGACGCTTCTACGAAGGCAAGGTGGCCACCGCGAACTTCTTCGCGCAGCAGATTCTGCCCCGCCTGGACGCCGACCGCGACATCCTCGCCGCGCTCGACGCCGAGATCATGACCCTCGGCGAGGCCGCCTTCTAGGCCGGATGCAGCTCACGGGGTTGGAATCAGCGGCAGGAAAAGGGTGTTCCGGCGCGGTGCCGGTTGCTTCGATGCGGATGTGGTTGTAGCAGGGATGTTGCCGCGCGGTCGGTGTTCGGGGTTCGGGTGCGATGAGCGGTGAGGGCGTCGATGCGCCCGTGGTGCGGCTGCGTGCGCTGACCTGGCAGGTGTTCGTGCCGACCGCCGTATTCGGGATGGG
>NZ_JBIWPF010000164.1:0-1302 GCF_044768125.1 Streptomyces sp. NPDC101166 | reverse complement strand
CCCGGTGTCATCGGGAATCTGGGTGTGGCCGAAGGCGTGTTCGCGAACTTGGGACCCGGCCAGGTCACTGTCGCGAGAACGGAGACGGCCCGCCTGGGTGCCACCACGACGTTCCCGCTTCGCATCGCGTTCAACAATGCCGCGCTCAATATCGCCCAATGCGCCTCGCCGGTGTCGGCCGTCCCATTCGTCACCACCACGGTGAGCACCGCCGTGGGACTCGCGCAGACCACCGCCTACGGCGACCAGTTCACCTTCTGAAGCGGTGGCCCGGTTGGAGTTGTCATCCGTCGCGCCGACGGAGGTCGAAAATCCGGGTTTACCCCGATATGCGTGAAACCTCTTGTGCGGCAAACTGAATCCCGGTCGGGTCATTGTCGATAGGAGTTGATTCACGCATGGTTCAACGGTTGTTGGTCGGTCTGGGTACTGCGGCCCTGATCACCGCCGCGGTCGGCGTCCTGGCCCCGGCGGCATTCGCGACGGATCTGGCCGAGGGGGTTTCGTGCGGTGATCGCAGCTGCCGCAACGACACCGACGACATCTATCGCATCCAGGTGCGGGTGCACTGCTCGGGATTCGGTGATGGGTACGAGACGTCGGTCTGGGTGAACAGCCGTACCACCGAACAGCTGCAGGTCGGGTGCACCGGCCACTGGGTATCCGGCGGATACCACCCGGGCATGCCCTCGATGAACTCCGACGGCACCTGGAACTCGCCTCCGATGGAGAAGGACCCCGACACGTTCGAGCCCAGTTACCTGACGGGCATCGACTACCTGAGCGCCGTGGTCGACAACAGCGGCCGCCGTCGCCCCGGCGCCCCGACGTCCAGCGGGTCTTGATCTGGACTGATTTCCCGGTCGCGAATCAGGTGGGTGAGCGAGCGCATTACTGGCATGGATTGCCCAAGCGCAGGGCGGCGCGAGGCGCGCCGCCGTGTTGCTGGGCGCCGCGAAGGCTCTGTCCCAAGCGATCAGCGCTTCCGCGATGATCTTTCCGGAACTGGCGGCCTACCACGAGAACTGTGAGCGAGCGGCGCGGCTGCGCCCGCTGGGTTCGATCTCGGCTGCAGTCCCCGAGAATCGGCTCGAACGTAGCCTGCCGTTGACCTCGAGTGCCTACCATGGCGCACGTCGGCCCCCTTCTGCGTGGGGTAGACCCCTCGGCATTGCCCCTGGGCCTTCGTGGCATTCCTCGCGCGCGGTCGACCTCGGCGTACACCGCCGCCGCGAGTTGCGAATCCAGCCCGCCCGGTGAGACCCGGCGTCGGGCATTCGACCATCGGAAAGGTTCAGCAAT
>NZ_JBIWPF010000163.1:0-1303 GCF_044768125.1 Streptomyces sp. NPDC101166 | reverse complement strand
CGAGCGGTCACGGCGCTCTCCTGCCGAAGACCAGCTCACCGGCCGCCTGGATGCGGTCCATCGACAGCGCCTGGGTCATGCGACGATTCACGCCCGGCGCCAACCGCAGCATGAAGTAGCCCAGCCACGCCTCGGTGCGGACCGGGACCACCGCCAGGTCGTAGCGGATCGACCGGACCACGGCGCGCGCCACCAGATCGGGGCTCAGCGGCGAGAACGGCAGGCGTTCGGCCAGCTCCTGGATCTGCGCGGTGAGCTGCTGTCCGCGCTCCACCAGCCGCGGATCCACCCCCACCGCGGTGGCGTGCCGGGCGATATCGGTGTTGATCACGCCCGGGCAGATCGCGCTCACCCCCACGCCTTTCGGCGCGAACTCCAGCCGCAGGCATTCGGTGAGCATCTTGACCCCGGCCTTGGACACCGAGTACGCCGACATGACCGGCGTCGGCGTGAACGCGGCCGCGGAGGCGATGTTCACGATGTGCCCGCGCTTGCCCTCGTCGATCATGAGCCGCCCGAACGACCGGCAGCCGTGCACCACCCCGAGCAGGTTCACGTCCAGCTGCAGTTCCCAGTCGTCGGGTTCCAGATCCAGGAACGCCCCGCTGACCAGGATTCCGGCATTGTTGACCAGCACGTCCGGCACCCCGTGATCGGCGTGCACGTCCCGGGCGAAGGCCGCCCAGGCGTGCGGATCGGTCACGTCGAGCTGGGCGGCGATCCCCCGCCGACCCTCGGCCTGGATCAGCGCCACCGTCGAGAGCGCCGCGTCCTTGTCGATATCCGAGACGATCACCTGGGATCCCATGCGCGCGAACCGCAGTGCCGTCGCCCGCCCGATCCCGCTGCCCGCGCCGGTCACCACCACCAGCTTCGGATCGATGGCATTGAGTTTCACGAGACCTCCTCCGAGAGCGCGACCGTCTCGGCCGCGACCGGCGCACCCACCGTGTAGCGGTAGACGTCCAGATCGAAATGCCGGTTCTGCCAGTACATCTCGCCGTGCGTGGACGGCCGGAACGGCGAATCGCCGTGATTGTCGAGGTAGTAGGTGTTGGAGCCCTCGCACACCGGCGTGAACAGGAAGTTCTTCCGCTGCCGCCGCAGGCACTGCCGGAAGTACTCGTCGTGCACCTCCTGCCGGATCTCGACCTCGGTGGCGCCGCGCGCCTTGGACTCGGCGATGACCCGCGCCAGATGCGCCGAGGTGGCCTCGATCATCCAGATGTAGGAACCCAGCACGAACCCGTACGGCCCGGTGATGGTGAACGAGTTCGGGTATCCGGGCACCGAAACACCCTGG
>NZ_JBIWPF010000162.1:0-1304 GCF_044768125.1 Streptomyces sp. NPDC101166 | reverse complement strand
CCCTTTCGCGCCGCTGTCGCGCAGGATGTACAGCGTCTCCTCCGGGGTCAGCCGCCAGTTCACGGCCACCTGGGCGACGCCGAGTTTCTGCAGGGCGCGCTGGACGACGAAGTACTCCGGCGCCAGCCGGAACCTGGTGCCGATCCGATCGCCACCGGTCAGCCCGTGCCGGGCCAGGCCCTCCGCGACCCGGTCGGCCGCGTCGTTCCACTCCCGGTAGGTCAGGACGACGCCGCCGCTGACCACCGCGGGCGCGTCCGGTCGATGAGCGGCCCAGAACTCCGGGGATCCCTTGTCGGGTTGATTCATGATTCCTCCTCGCGTGCGAGCACGTGTACGGCGCAGACCGCGCCGACTCCGACCATGTGCGCCAAGCCGATTCGGGCGTCGGGATGTTGTCGCGCCCCGGCCTCGCCACGCAGCTGGACGGTCAGTTCCGCGATCTGCCCGACGCCGGTCGGCCCGATCGGATGTCCCATGGACAGCAGTCCGCCGGAGGCATTGACCGCGACCTTGCCGCCGATATCGAAATCGCCCCCGGCCAGGGCGGCCGCGGCGCGGCCGGGCTTGCACACCTCCATGGCCTCGAGATAGACGAGCTCCTCCACCGTGAAGGCGTCGTGCAGCTCGATCAGATCCACGTCGTCGATGCTCACGCCGGCCGCCCGCAACGCCTCGGCCGTGGTTTCCGCGGTCAGGACGGCATCGAAATTCTCGGTGCCGTAATAGGTTTCCGACCGCAGCGCCGAGGCGCGCACCCGTACCGCGCGCGTCCGATCGAGGCCTAGGTCCGTGATCGCCCGGTCGGAGACGACGATTGCGGCGGCCGCACCCTCCCCGATCGGGCAGCACTGCAGGCGGGTGAGCACGCCGCTGAGGGCCGGCGGGGCCAGCACCTCCTCGAGCGTTCTGGCCCTGGGGCGCTGCGCATTCGGGTTGAGGGCGGCATTGCGACTGTTCTTCACCGCCACCCGCGCGATCTGCTCCGGCGTCGCGCCCGTCTCGTACATGTAGCGCGAGGCCAGCAGCGCGAAATGCGAGACCGGCAGCAGCCGATTCCCGACCAGGTCCTCCAGCCCGGCCGCGCGGGCGGGCATGCTGAGGTTCAGCGGCTTGTCGACCCCGACCGCGATGGCCACATCGTGCAGGCCCGCGGCGACATCGAGGTAGGCCTGCCGGAAGGCGCTCGACCCCGACGCGGAGGCGTTCTCGATCTGCACCATCGGGATGCCGGTCGCACCCAGGTGCCGATACATCAAGCGCGACAACGCCATCGACGTGGTCGCCGTCCCGGTGTAGGCGGT
>NZ_JBIWPF010000161.1:0-1305 GCF_044768125.1 Streptomyces sp. NPDC101166 | reverse complement strand
ACATGCGGGTCCTGGAGGCCGTGCAGGACGTGGCGCAGCGAATGATGCTGGGCGACAAGGAGATCAGCGCCGGTCAGCTGGCCGAACGGCTCGGCTTCACCCCGGCCAAGCAGCGCACCCCGGTCCGCGACCTGTCCGGTGGCGAGCGCCGCCGCCTGCAGCTCACCCGCATCCTGATGGCCGAGCCGAACGTGCTGCTGCTCGACGAGCCCACCAACGACCTCGACATCGACACCCTGCAGCAGCTCGAGGACATGCTCGACGGCTGGGCCGGAACCATGGTGGTCATCTCCCACGACCGCTACCTGATCGAGCGCATCTGCGACACCACCTGGGCGCTGTTCGGCGACGGCAAACTCACCAACCTGCCCGGCGGCATCGAGGAGTACCTGCGTAAACGCGCCGCGCTGACCGGCGGCCCGGCCACCCCGGCCCGCTCCGCCGCCCCGGCCGCCACCGCGAATTCCGCTGCCCCGGCCTCGGATTCGGCCGCCTACCGCGCCGCCCGCAAGGAACTCGCCAAGCTGGAACGCGCGCTGGAGAAGCTCACCGACCGCGAGGAGAAGCTGCACGCGGCGCTCGCCGAAGCGGCCACCGAGCCCGACAAGCTGGTCAAGCTGGGCGCCGAACTGAAGCAGGTGCAGGCCGAGAAGGAAACCACCGAAGAGCGCTGGCTGGAACTGGCCGAAGACGCCTGAGCTACGGCGACAACGCCTGAGCTCGAACGACAATCGCCGTTCACCCTGGTGGTGGACGGCGATTGATTGTTTGCGAACGCTGTCGAGGTCTACCCGTGCTGCTCGAGCACCTGCGGGTCCAGCGACGGAACGGGCAGGCAGGTGCGGACGAAACCCGCACCGAACGAGGTCAATTCGACGGTGCGGTAGAGCACCTTGGTGCCGAAGCTCGCCCGCTTGAGCAGCCGTCGCACCTCCGGCATGGCCTCGAGCAGCTGGTACCGGTTGGGGTTGCCCAGCGCTTCGCGGGTCACGTCGAGCAGTCCGAGCCGATCCAGATTGGCCAGGTACTCGTCGATCCGGTTGGGGTAGCGCAGGGCCGCGTCCTCGCCCAGCAGGTTGAACACGCCGCGGTAGGAGCTGCGTCCGGTCTTCACCTCGACCGCGGGCTGCGGCCCGTCCAGGTACAGGTGCCGCACGATGCGCGCCTCGTCGGGCGCGAGTTCGCCCAGGATGCGCGAGTAGGCGGTGTGGTGGTGGGTGTCGTCCTCGGCGTGGAAGTCCGCGGAGCGGCGCAGCAGTTCCGCGCCGCGGGCGCGCAGCAGCGCGGTGTGCCCGGAATCGGTTG
>NZ_JBIWPF010000160.1:0-1306 GCF_044768125.1 Streptomyces sp. NPDC101166 | reverse complement strand
GTTCGACCAGGCCGTTGGCCACCATCCACACCACGCGGGCGGCCATGGTCTCGGTCTTGCCGGCGCCCGCGCCCGCCACCACCAGGGTGGGTCCGGACGGGGCGGCGATGACGGCGGCCTGTTCGTCGGTGGGCGGCGGCAGGCCGAGCGCGTCGGCCAGTTGGCGCGGGGTTACGCGGCCTCCGGCGGCCCGGCCGTCGCCTGCCACGGGGTCGCCGTTCGATGCGGTGGTCACTCGTCGGTCACCTGGCGGCCGCGGTCCTGCACGGGGCAGCTGCCCGCCACCTTGCAGTGGCGGCAGCCGTCATTGCGCATGGCCAGGTAGCTGGGACCTTTCGAAGCGTCGGCGGCGTGGTGCACGATATCGCGCCAGCTGTCGACGCCCGCGGCGTCCAGCGGCGGCTGGGTGCGCTGGGTGGCGCCTTCCTTGGCACTCGGTTTGGCGACATAGACCAGGCGCGCGCCGCCGGGTTCACCCTCGCCGAGCGCGCCCTCAGCGGCGGCGACCTGGTAGGTGGCCAGCTGCGCGTGGTCCTCGGCGGCCTGTTTGGAGATGGGCGTCTTGCCGGTCTTGACGTCGACGATCACGAAGCGGCCCAGGGCATCTCGCTCCACCCGGTCCACCCGGCCGGTGATCCGCACCGGCACCTCGCCGGGGCCGCGGGCGGGCAGCACGCAGTCCACCGGGACCTCGACCCCGATGGCGGTGAGTTCGTCGCGGGTATTGCGCAGCCAGGCCAGGAAGGTGTCGACCATGGTCTCGGTGCGGCGCAATTCCGCCCGGGAATGCCAGTTCTCGCCGTCGCGGGCGGTCGGGTCGACCTTCTTCCACGCCTTCACCAGAGCCTGCTTCACCTGGATTTCGCTGACCTGCCCGGCCAGCGCCTGCACCAGGGTGTGCACCAGATTGCCCTTGAGGGCGTGCGGGTTCTCGGCGTCGCTGCCGCCGTGGCGTTCCAGCGCCCAGCGCAGCGGGCACGTCTCGAGCTGGTCGACGGTGGACGGGGACAGGGAGATCATCCCGGATTCGCTGTCCCACAACGGATTCACCGAGGAGAGTTCGGCGGTGCCGTACCAGTCGTCGGGGTGCGCGCCCCGCACGCCCGCCTGGGCCAGCCGTGCCAGCTGCCGGGCGGCGCGGGCGCGGCGTTCCGGAGCCGACTCGGGATCGCAAGCGGCGGTGCGCAATTCCGCGATCAGCGCGTGCATGGCCAGGGCACGGCCCGGGTCCACGGCCGGTGGAATCTTGCCCGGTCGCCCGTCGGCGGCGTCGGCGTCCAGCTCGCCGAGGAAGCGTGACGGCACC
>NZ_JBIWPF010000159.1:0-1308 GCF_044768125.1 Streptomyces sp. NPDC101166 | reverse complement strand
GAGAACTTGTCCTGATCACTGATCATGTCCTCCACGGTCATCGAGCCCGCGATGGCGCGCAGATGACCGATGAACACGTTCTGCACCTTGGTCTCGAGCTCGTCGGTGGGCCGGTCCAGGAACCGCCGCGCCGCATTGGCGATCGAGGTGTAGTCGTCGCCGACCTTGTACATGACCACACCGGTCAGTTGCAGATTGATCTTCTGCCGGCTCACGCACGGCACCACGATCTGGGATTCGTGCGCCTCCAGCGAGATTCGCCGCACCTTGGTCAACCCCGGCGCGACCAGGCACCCGCGCCCGGTGACGATCCGGAACCCCATACTCTCTCCCGACCCGCCCGGCCCCGATCCGGCTCGGAAACCCGAGATGATCAGCGCCTCATCGGGTTCGGCCACGCGCCACGCGAGCCGCAGCAACCCGATTCCGGCCAACAGAACAACGAACACCAACCCGACCAAACCAATGACCAGGATGTCCACGATGCACCTTCATTTCACGGGAACGACTTCGACGGTCCGGCCACCCAGACTGCCGACCACGAGCACCTGAGCGTGCTTGGGAATCGTCGACTCGCTGTCGGCGGCGCGCGCCAGGAACCGTTCGGACCCGGCCCGCACCTCGATCAACACCTCGCCGAGGTGGTCGGGGGTGATCGCGGCCGTCACCCGCGCGAACTTGCCGATCACGTCCGCCGCCATCAACCCACCCCCCGGAACCGCAGCTGTTCGACACCACAAACGCTAATCCCGCGCCGGACAACCGGAAATTTCCTTTACGAAAAACTAACGGGTGCAACCGGTCAGCGGGCTCCGATACGGACCCTGCATGATGGGTTCATGCTCCCCACCGACCATCTCGCTCAGGTAGACCGTCGTCCCGCCGTGATCGACACCCCGCTCGGGATCGTGGGGTTCGGCGTCACCATCGGGTCGGAGCTGCTGCCCACCGGTCCGAACACGCTGTGGCGCTTGCCGAACGGGTCGCATCTGCACCGGTGGCGGCATCGGGACGCCACCGTCGACCTGCTGGTCGGGAGCATCGAGATGCCCGCCTGGGACGGGGGCGCGCCGGTCGCGCTGTGGGCCGGGATCTGGCAGGTGAAGGCGCACAGCGCGGTCCCGGGACTGGTCTTCACGGCCGAATTGACCGATCTGCCCGCCGGGACCACCAGCGGACCGGACACCGGGGAGTGCCTCGCGGCGGTGAGCATCGAGAACGACCACTTCATGGTGTGCATCGGCGGCCCCGACTCCGAACTGCTGGCCATGCAGGCCGAGGACGCGCGCCTCATGCCCGGCAGCTGGG
>NZ_JBIWPF010000158.1:0-1313 GCF_044768125.1 Streptomyces sp. NPDC101166 | reverse complement strand
GTTAATCGAGAATGCGCCTCGAACCGCGTTCGGTCCGAGGCGCATTCGCGGGATACGTCAGTTGGTGACGGTGACCGCCGGGGGATTCCAGCTACCGTCGATGATCTTCTGGTCGGGCCAATAGGTGCGGAGCATCAGGTTGAAGTCTCCGGACTCGGGGGCCGGGAGCCAGTTCGATTCCTTTGCCGCGTCCGGCTTCTCGCGCTGGATGTAGATGTCGACCGAACCGTCGGGGTTCTTCGGCAGCATTTCACCGCGCACGGCGTACCGGTTGATCGGGTTCTCGACGAAGAAGCCCTTCCCGTCGTACATGGTGACGGACCAGAATCCGTGCACCGGCGGAATCTTGTCGGCGGCGAAGTGCAGTACGTAGTTGTGGGACGAGTTCAGCTGCTGGTTCTTGTCGTCGACGTAGGTGCCGGGGTACAAGGCGTCCTGCGGCAGATTCGCGCCCAGGCCGGCGTAGGCGACGATGGCGCGGGCGCTGTAATCGGTGCCGTAGTCACCGATGTTCTTGCGTGCGGTCTTCCAGCCGTTGACCGGCGGATTGCTGATGTCGGCCTCGATCTTGCTCAGCGCCTTGGGGTACGCCTCGGTCCAGCGGGTGCTGTCGGCGGTCGGGAGCTGCGACAGGTCCAGCTTCTTGTCCGGAGTCCAGCCGACCTTGGCGAGCTGGTCGAGTAGCG
Organism: Streptomyces sp. NPDC101166; assembly: GCF_044768125.1. Classification (NCBI taxonomy): domain Bacteria; kingdom Bacillati; phylum Actinomycetota; class Actinomycetes; order Kitasatosporales; family Streptomycetaceae; genus Streptomyces; species Streptomyces sp. NPDC101166. The sequence goes on along the minus strand of NZ_JBIWPF010000158.1, from coordinate 627 downwards.
CCTTGTCGTCCGGCCGCGGCTGCGCGTGCGACAGCGACGAGTAGTAGAGGTCCCAGTACTGCTGCGGGCTCAGCTTGTGGATGTAGTCGGCGACCGGCTCCTTGGACGGCCAGTCCGGATGGATGTCGGTGTTCTGCGGTGCGGTGTAGGGCTTGCCGTAGGAACTGAGCGGAACCGCGGTCATCTGCTGCTGGATGGCGATCACGTTCGGAACGTCCTCGGCGCCGTCGACCTGGATCCGGCCGAGCAACCAGCCGGAGTCGGTGGCCATCCGGGCCTCGCGGACGCCGGTGGGCAGGTCGCCCTTCCAGTTCGGGCCGACGATGGCGAACTCGTAGCCCTTTCCGGCGTCCTCGACGGTGCGGGAGCCGAGCGAGGCGTCGACATTGGTCCACATGTCGAGAATGGGGAAGAGGTGGTAACGGTTGCCCATCGGGGGCACCTTGATCACCAGCGGTTCGGCGGCCACGTCGTAGAGCACCGACGTGTAGAGGGTGTCGACGTTGGGGCGGACGACGTTCTTGAAGTTCGCGTCGGGCAGGAAGTTCAGCGGCGCCAGCTGGTTCATCGGGGCCACGCCCTTGGCCGGGTCTGGGGCGGGGACATTGGTCTGTTGCCGCCGCGTCA
>NZ_JBIWPF010000157.1:0-1315 GCF_044768125.1 Streptomyces sp. NPDC101166 | reverse complement strand
CGACTCAGCTTGGTGCTGTACGCCCCGGAGAAGCAGGCGGCGCGCAGCCCGGCGCTGTCGGCTCCGGAGATGGCGAGCTGACGGGCCTGCTGCACGGCGATCATGTAGCGCGAGACGAACACCACGAAGGCGTTGTAGTCACCGCCAACGGTCACGGAGAAGAGGTCGCCTGTGTCGCCGGTGGCCGCGCGCTTTGCCAGGCTTGGAATGTCGGTGCCGATCACATTGGTGGTCGGGCAGTACGAAACCGGCTGGGTTACGGTCACTTTCGGGCAGGCCCGGGTGACTCCGCTGTAGTCGAAGGCGGGCGCGGGCTGGATCGGATAAGTGCGGATCAGCGACTGCGCCACCAACGCCAGATCGGGCTGATCCACCGGCAGCTGGCGTTCCTTGTCGCCCGGCTGGAAGCTCGTCGGCAGGGTGCCGCGGCGCTGCTTCAGTTCGGCGCGGGTGATGCCCTTGCAGGCGGTCGCGCCGTCGGTGTAGCCGATCTGGACGGCGGTGACCCGCTCGAACGCGGTGCCGTGCTCGTCCTGCGACGCGCCCGGTTCGCGGTCGCGGAAGGAGATCACCGCGGCCAGCACGCCATTGAGGCCGTCGGTGGTGTTGAGGGTGAAGTGGCGCGAATTGCCTTCCGCCACCGCACGCAGGAAGACGCCGGCGAAGCAGTCGGCCTGCTGTTCGCGGACCACGGTCGGGGTGAAGAAGCCGTTCAGCTTGGCCTGCGCCTGGATCGAATGGCCGTACTCGTGGGCGAGGACCATGACCACCGCCATCGGGCCGAACTTCTTCACCAAGCCGGGCAGCAGGGTGCCGCGGTCGAAGCCGATGGTCTTGTCGACACCGCAATAGGCGGCATTGACTTGCTGAAACGTACTGCTGCGGCAGAATTCGACGGCCTGGGCGCGCGGGGCGGTGGAGTCCCAGGAAATGAACCGGGTCACCGGTTTGAACGCGCCCGGAAAGGTTTTGGCGTACTGGCCGTTCCAGTAGTCGGCGATATCCGCGATGGCATTGAGGGCCGGCTTGTCGACCGCGCCGCCGTCGCCGTTCTCGGCCGTGAGGTTCGCGTCCGGCACCCCGGACCGGGGTCCGCTGGGCCCGGCGGCCGAGGTCTGGCCCGCCACCACCCACGGGTTGTCCGTCACGGGTGCCGAAACCTGCTGCGAGGCAGGGCTTTTCACCGACGAGCAGCCGACCGGGGCCACCCCCGCGACCGCCAGCAGTACGACCAGTGCCCGCCGAATCCGCGACGTCCCCATCTCGCCTCCCACACCGCTCGGGACAAGTATCCACCGAGATATCGCGCGAAGTC
>NZ_JBIWPF010000156.1:0-1311 GCF_044768125.1 Streptomyces sp. NPDC101166 | reverse complement strand
GTCTTGATCGGGTCGGTGAAGGGGCGGAGATAGTCCTGAATCTCCTGGATGCTCACCGTCTTTCCGGGAATGACCCAGCCATGGTCGTGCAGCAGCGCCACCAGCTCGTCGAAACGCTCCTCGACCTCCAGCGCCACCAGTTCACCCAGGACCTTGGGGAAGCCGTTGGGCAGCGGCGCGCACGCGCCGTAGTCGATGACCGCGAGCCGCCCGTCCTCGAGCACCATGAAGTTGCCCGGATGCGGATCGGCGTGCAGCAGGCCCGCGATGGCCGGTGAGCTGAAATGGAATTCGCCCATCAGCGCCGCCACCCGATTGCGCAGCTCGACCGTTCCTTCCGGATCGGCCATGCCCTGCTGGATGATTCGCGAGACCGGGGTGGCATTGTCGAGCCACTCGGTGACGATCACCTTCGGCGCGCTGGCCACCACCTTCGGCACCAGGAAGCGCGGGTGCCCGTGGAACGCCTTGGCGAACTGGCGCTGGTGCCCGCCCTCGATCCGGTAGTCCAACTCCTCCTCGGTGCGCTCGCTGATCTCGGCGAGGATCGGCTTGATCTCCGCGCCGGGGATCAGCGCGCCCATCATGCCGGCCATCCGATTGAGTGTCTTGAGATCGGCGCGCAGCGCCTCGTCGGCGCCCGGGTACTGCACCTTCACCGCGACGGTCCGGCCGTCGGACCAGACCGCCTTGTGTACCTGGCCGATGCTGGCCGAGGCGGTGGGCTGGTCGTCGAATTCCCGGAATCGTTGCCGCCAACCGGTTCCCAGCTGCTGGTCGAGCTGCCGGTGCACGGCCGCGACCGGCATGGGCGGCGCGGCGGCCTGCAGCTTGGTGAGCGCCTCGCGGTAGTGCTCGCCGAACTCCTCGGGGACGGCGGCCTCCATCACCGACAGCGCCTGTCCGAACTTCATGGCCCCGCCCTTGAGCTCCCCGAGCACGGCGAACAGCTGTTCGGCGGCCTTCTGATTGAGCTCGGCGTTGATCTCCTGCTTGTCTCCCCCGGCAAGTTTGCGGCCGAATCCGACGGCCGCCCGCCCTGCGATGCCGAGCGGAATCTTGGCCAGCTTGGCATTGCGGGAAGAGCGCTTGCTCACAATCTCTGACACGTTCCCATCATGCCGATGTCCCAGACGGTCCGCCATGTGATTCGGGTGTTCTGCCGGGTGACGAGGGGGAGTGGTTTCCATCACACCACCGCCTCCGCGCCGCAACCGCAGTCGGGATGCGGCGTCCAGGTCCGCCGATCCAGCCGCGCGGTGTCCGGATCCCACTCCAGGGTGGCGTTCAAACTCGCCGGTGGCCGCTCCG
>NZ_JBIWPF010000155.1:0-1320 GCF_044768125.1 Streptomyces sp. NPDC101166 | reverse complement strand
CTTGGGGTGCTTGTAGCGGGCCAGGGACTCGTTCAGGAACGGCTCCAGCTCCTCGAGGGTCAGCTCGTCGATGCCCGCGGCCAGCGCGACCACCGCCACCGGCACCTCGCCCCACTTCTCGTGGGCGCGGCCGACCACGGCGGCCTCGTGGATCTTGGGGTGCGCGAAGAGCACGTTCTCGACCTCGGCGCAGTAGATGTTCTCGCCGCCGGAGATGATCATGTCCTTCTTGCGGTCCACCACGTAGACGAAGCCCTCCTCGTCGCGGCGGACCAGGTCACCGGAGTGGAACCAGCCGCCGTGGAAGGCCTCCGCGGTGGCTTCGGGCTTGTTCCAGTAGCGCTGCATGAGAGTCGGTCCGCGGTAGACGATCTCGCCGATCTCGCCCGGGGCGACATCGTTCATCTCGTCGTCGACGACCCGGACCTGCAGGGTCGGGATGGGCAGGCCGACCGAGCCGAGCTTGCGCAGCGCGTCCTTGCCCTCGAGCACGCAGGTGATGGGCGACAGCTCGGTCTGCCCGAAGACCGCCACATTGAAGGCGTCCGGGAAGCAGTCGGCCATGGCCCGCAGCACCGTGTCCGAGGCGGGGGCCGCGCCCCACGACAGCGCCCGCAGGGCCAGCTTGCGCTGCTTGACGGTGGGCTCCTCACAGATGAGCTGCCACTGCGCCGGAACGCAGAACGCGGTGGTGGCCTGCTCGGCCTCGATGGCGTCCAGGAACTCGGTAGCGTCGAACGCGCCCAGCGGGTGCAGCACGGTGCTGCCGCCGAGCATGAAATACGGGGCGAGACTGCCCAATCCGGCGATGTGGAACAGCGGCGAGGTGCAGAAGCCGATGGAATCGGGGCTGATCTCCAGGGCCCGGATACAGGTCAGCGCCTGCGCGTTCATGTTCGCGTGGGTGAGCACCGCGCCCTTGGGGCTGCCGGTGGTGCCCGAGGTGTACATGATCAGGCAGGGCGTGTCCTCCGGAATGTCCAGCGGCGCATGGGGTTCGCCCGGCTCGGCGAGCAGCTCGTCGTAGCCGAGCACGCCCTCCCCGGACTGCCCGTTGATCACGACCACGGTGGACAGCTCCGCGGCCTGTCCGGCGACGCCCACCGCGAGCGGCCGCAGCACCGAGTCGGTGACGATCGCCTGCGCGCCGGAGTCGGCCACGATGTAGGCGACCTCGGGCGGGGTGAGCCGGAAGTTCACCGGCACCGCGATGGCGCCGAGGGCGTTGATGCCCATGACCGCCTCGATGTACTCGGTGTAGTTCAGCGCCAGGATGAGCACGCGATCGCCGAACCCGACCCCTCGACGGGACAGCGCGTC
>NZ_JBIWPF010000154.1:0-1323 GCF_044768125.1 Streptomyces sp. NPDC101166 | reverse complement strand
CTCGGGCTCTCGGTGCAGCGCGCGGTGCTCAACTCGATCGGTGAGATGGTGCTCGAGGTGCCGGCGGCGGTCGAGGCGTACTTCGCGGTCTCCCCGGATCTGCACGTGCTGGTGTGGCGGGCGCTGGTGGCGGTGTGGGAATCCGACGCCGGTCCGAGTGAGGCGCAACTGGCGCTGTTCGAGGATCTTTTCGGCATGTACCACCGGAAAGTGGTGGCGCGCTTCGAGGAACTGGTCGGCGCGGCCGGATCCGGCGCCGCCGGTGTGGTGGCCGCGACCGCGTGAGTTCGGGCCGACGGGTCGGTCTCGTCTCAGACAACCCCTCTTGGCAGAATTCTCGGTAATTTTCAGCGCCCGAATTGGGAGCTATTGACCGATTACCGCGTTCATGATGGTGCCCGCGCTCGTCGCCACGATGCCGCCGACGAGCGCGCCGGCCACCTGTTTGGGCGACTGTAAACCGCTGCCGCTCCACTTTTCCCACGCGAAGCGACCGCCCGCGTAGGTGATGGCGAGGACTCCGGAAAGCAGCACGAACCAGGTGAAATACCGGACCAGCCGCATCAGCTTGTCGGCCGCGGGCGGGGTCTCGGGCGTGGGATCGACGATCTGCGCGTGCTGAATCTGGGTCAGCAGCTCGTGGGCGGCAATAAGAAGAAACATCTCGGCGCTCTTCCACACGGGGGCAATTCACCCTCCGGGGTACTCGCCGGACCCACTGTCACGCAAGGGAAGTCGTGTTCTTGTTCGTCATCGGGCATCGACGCGAACGCAATAGTGCGCGCGCCCGATACGATCAGTCCACGTCGTTGTCGGCGGACAGGTACGCTATTGCCGCCAGATACTGCCGGCAGGCGAAGTGCTGGTCGTGCGCGCGGAGGACGGCGCGGGCCTGGCGGTAGGTGAGGGTGCGTGGTTCCGCCTCGCAGTCACCGGACTGGTCGCCGCGAGCGGCGGCATCGGTGGGACGGACGAGCATCTGCGTCATGGGATGCCTCTGGCCGAGTGGGGGATTGGTGCACCGAGTTTAGGAGCTCGGATCGTGCAGATGCAAGCACATCTGCACGCTCGTCACGGGTATCGAGGAGAGATTCCGGCGTCACGTGACCTTTCGGACATAGGGTTCCGGAACAATCGGGCGAACGGGACGAACTGACCCGAATTCTCCGCTCCCCCTTCGCAACTTCGCTCTTGGGCGTGGGTTCCAAGATCAAATCTGTTGTGTTGCAAAGGATGTGCCTCGCCGAGGCCATCGATCATGGGCTACCTGCGTGCTATCGTCGTGCTTGCGGTTGCAACTGTAAGTACATCTGATCGAACAAT
>NZ_JBIWPF010000153.1:0-1328 GCF_044768125.1 Streptomyces sp. NPDC101166 | reverse complement strand
CTGAAGAAGATCATCTGGCTGCCCGGCATCGCGGGGCAGGACATCACCGACGGGCACACCGACTTCTATGCCCGCTTCGCCCGGCCCGGGGTGGTGGTGGCCGCGCTCGACACCGACCCGACGTCCTACGACCACGACGTCACCAAGCGCCACCTCGAGATCCTGAAGACGGCCACCGACGCGCGCGGCCGCCAGGTGCAGGTGGAGGTCATCAAGGCGCCGACCCAGGTCCGGCCCGAGTACAAGACCAAGGACTTCGCCGCCGGCTACATCAACTTCTACGTCTGCAACGGCGGGGTCATCGCCCCGGAATTCGGTGACGCCGAAGCGGATTCGGCTGCCAAGGCCACCCTGGCCCGGCTGTTCCCGAACCGGCAGATCGTGCAGGTGAACATCGACGGCATCGCCTGGGGTGGTGGCGGCATCCACTGCACCACGCAGCAGGAACCGGTGGACTAGACCACCTGCGGGCTCGCTGAGGCCGTCCCGCGCGCCGTGTTGGCTGAATTTTCAGTCAAGATTAGAGTCGGTGTGCGGGGCTTTCGGAATTTACGGGAGAGAAAGCATGGGTATAGGCCGATTCGCGAGCGGTGCGCTGAGCCGCCTGCTGGGAGATTCGCGCGACTTCGAGGACGACGGCCGCCGCTGGTCGATGCCGGAGGAAGGCGATCCGCACCGGCGGACCTGGATGGCCTTCGGCGCGAACGAGGCGGTGTGGGGGAGACGTCTGCTGCCGCAGGTCCAGCACGATCTGGCGCGGATCGCGCTGACGATCGCGCGATTCGAACCGGTCTCGGTGGTGGTCCGCCCCGAGGACCTCGAGCTGGCCCGCCGCCTGCTCACCGATCCCCGTGTCGACCTGATCCCCGCGTCGCTCGACGACATCTGGATGCGTGACACCGGACCGGTCTTCGTACACGGCGAGAACGGCATGGCCGCGGTCGATTTCAACTTCAACGGCTGGGGCGGGAAACAGAAGGCCCGGCAGGATCGCAAGGTGGCCGACTTCGTCACCCGCACGGCGGGGGTGGAGTCCCTGCCGGCCGAATTGGTGCTCGAGGGCGGCGGGATCGAGGTCGACGGTCAGGGCACCGCCATCATCACCGAAAGCTGTGTGCTCAACAACAATCGGAACCCGGGCTGGAAGAAGAAGGACGTCGAGGACGAGCTGCGCTACCTGCTCGGACTCGAGAAGATCATCTGGCTGCCGGGCATCAAGGGGCATGACATCACCGACGGGCACACCGACTTCTACGCCCGCTTCGCCCGGCCGGGTGTGGTCGTGGCGGGGCTGGACACCGACACCGACTCCTTCGACTACGACGTCA
>NZ_JBIWPF010000152.1:0-1329 GCF_044768125.1 Streptomyces sp. NPDC101166 | reverse complement strand
TCGACCAGTTGCAGGCGCCGGACCTCAGCACGCTGAGCACCACCAAACCGACCTCGGTGGGCCAGGCGGTCACCCCCCAGGTGGCCACCCAGATCACCAATCTGATGCTCGAGTCGGAGAAGAACACGCAGGGAGGGACGCAGCCGCGCCCGTATCAGATCGCGTCGAAGACCGGAACGGCCGAGCACGGCTCGGATCCGCGCAACACCCCGCCGCACGCCTGGTACATGGCGTTCGCACCGGCGCAGAACCCGAAGATCGCCATCGCGGTGATCGTCGAGAACGGCGGCGACCGGGCCCTGGCCGCGACCGGCGGCTCGGTGGCCGCACCGATCGCGCGGGCCGTGCTGGACGCCGGGCTGGGGGGCTGAGAGACATGAGAGTGCAAGGTAGACAGGGTCACGAATGCTGAACAACGGTGCGTTGATCGCGGATCGGTACCGGCTGCAGCGGCTGATCGCCACCGGCGGCATGGGCCAGGTCTGGGAAGCTCTGGACACCCGGCTGGACCGCCGGGTCGCAGTGAAGGTGCTCAAGGCGGAGTTCTCCACCGACCCCACCTTCCGGCAGCGCTTCCGTACCGAGGCGCGGACCACCGCGCAGCTGAATCACCCGGGCATCGCGAGCATTTACGACTACGGCGAGACGCAGGATCCGTCCGGCGGCGAGATCGCCTATCTGGTCATGGAATTCGTGCAGGGCGAGCCGCTCAACGCGGTGCTGTCCCGGCTGAACCGGCTCTCGGTGGCCCAGGGCCTCGACATGCTCGAGCAGACCGGGCGGGCGCTGCAGGTGGCGCACCTCGCGGGTGTCGTGCACCGGGACGTGAAGCCCGGCAACATCCTCGTGACGCCGACCGGTCAGGTGAAGATCACCGACTTCGGCATCGCCAAGGCCGTCGACGCCTCCCCGGTCACCAAGACCGGCATGGTGATGGGCACCGCCCAGTACATCGCGCCGGAGCAGGCCACCGGTGAGGACGCCACCGCCGCCTCGGACGTGTACTCGCTGGGCGTGGTCGGCTACGAGTCGCTCGCGGGCGCACGGCCGTTCACCGGCGACGGCGCGCTGACCGTCGCCATGAAGCATGTGCGGGAGGCCCCGCCGCCGCTGCCCGCCGACCTGCCGCCGAACGTGCGGGAGCTCATCGAGATCACCATGGCCAAGGAGCCGGGCCAGCGCTACGCCAATGGCGGCGAGTTCGCCGACGCGGTGTCCGCGGTGCGTTCGGGCCGCCGGCCCACTCCGCCCGGCGGGCTGCCGTCCGCGGCCATGACCGGCGCCACCCGGGTGCTGCCGCCCGGACCGACCATGATCATCCCGGGCGCG
>NZ_JBIWPF010000151.1:0-1331 GCF_044768125.1 Streptomyces sp. NPDC101166 | reverse complement strand
CAGGCCCTTCTTCACGTATTCGAGCGCGATGGAGTGGGTCAGCGCGTTCACGCCCGCCTTCGACGCGGAGTACGCCGCCATGTACGGGTTGGACCCGAACGCCGAGGTGGAGGAGAAGTTCACGATCACGCCGCGGCCGGACTCGATGAGCGCGGGCAGCGCGGACCGGATCATCAGGAAGGTGCCGGTCAGGTTGACCGAGATGACCTTGTTCCAGTCCTCGAGCGGCATCTCGTGGGTGTGCGCGGCGCGCAGGATGCCCGCGGCGTTGACCAGAACGTCCAGGCCGCCGAGGAATTCGAGGGCCTCGGCGGTGACCGCGCGGACCGACTCCTGGTCCGCGATGTCGATGGTGAGGGTGCGCAGGCGTTCGCGCTGCGCGGCGGGGGCGGCGTCGACGGTGGCGGCCAGTCCGGCCTCGTTCACATCCGCGGCGACCAGCTGGGCTCCCTCGGCGAGCAGGCGCAGGGCCACGCCCTGACCGATGCCCGATCCCGCTCCGGTGACAATGACTCGACGACCTTCGTATCTGCTCGACATGGCGAGAAATTAGAACAAGTTTCAAAGCGCGTCAATGGGTTGTGCGTCGGATGCTCTCCCGCTATTTGCCAGAGTGTTCACATATTTGAACGACAGTCCAGTAGATAAACTCCTTCGCCGTATGTGTTGGGCAATTGGGGTCGGGACCTGATGGAGGATTCATGCGTTCGGTTGGTTGGCGTACTCGTGCGTGCACGGCGGCTCTCGCGGCAGCCGGTGCCCTGCTGGTGATCCCGGGCGGCCCCGCCCACGCCGATCCCGGCACCGCCTTCGCCACCAGCGCGCTCCCCGACGGCTTCCGGGGCCTGTCCAACGGCACCATCATCGACTACTGGACCACCCGCTCCAACGGCGAACCGGTGAAAGCCAGTGGCGCGCTGTTCGTTCCGCCCGGCCCCGCGCCCGAGGGCGGCTGGCCGATCATGGCCTACGACCACGGCACCTCCGGCATGGGAACGGGCTGCGGCGGTCAGACCGACACCACCCACCTCACCCGGCCCGCCGAGGACAAGTTCCTGCAGTACCTGGTGAACAAGGGCTTCGCCGTGGTCGCCCCCGACTACCTCGGCCTGGGCCGCTTCGACACCGGCCCGCACCCGTACCTCGAGATCGGCACCGAGGCCGGCTCGACCATCGACCTGCTGAAAGCCGCACGCGCACTGAACCCCTCGCTGTCGCGCAGCTGGGCGGTCACCGGCTTCTCACAGGGCGGTCAGGCGGCGCTGGGCACCGCGCACCTGCAGGCCGCCACCGCACCGGATCTCGACTTCCGCGGCACCATCACCGTCGAC
>NZ_JBIWPF010000150.1:0-1333 GCF_044768125.1 Streptomyces sp. NPDC101166 | reverse complement strand
AATTCGCGGGCTGTTCGGCCGCGTCGAGCTCGTAGTCGTCGAGTTTGGTTCGCCCGATGACCTTTTCCTGCTCGGTGGTCGAGAGCGATTTCCACGAATCCAGGTCGTGCAGGTACTTCTGCACGGTCACGTAACTGCCACCGGCGAATTCGGGATCCTCGTCACCCACCAGCGCGGCGGTGACGGCCAGCTGACCCTCCGGATTCTCGGTGCCGTCCACGAAACCGAGCAGATCGCGCTGCTCGAAATAGCGGAACCCCACCGTCTGATCCACGATCGTGCCCGCCCCGGACAGCCGCTCGGCGATCTTCATCGCCAATTCGAAACAGGCGTCCTGGGTTTCGGCCTTGATGTGGAACAGCAGGTCGCCCGGCGTGACCGGGGCCTGGTGCTGCTCGCCCAGGTAGCCCGGAAACTCGTGCAGCTGTGCGGGTTTCGGCCCCGCGAACAGGCGGTCCCAGGCGGCGGACCCGATGCTGGTGATGCACGCGAGGCCGGAACCGGGCACCCGGAAACCGACGGAACGCCGCAACCCGGGCAGATCTGCGAGCAAATCCCGCGCCACCGACTCGCCACCCTCGTCGATGGTCACGACGAGGAAGATGGCCGCCGGTGTGAGCGGGTCGAGGATCGACTGTGGCTCACCCATGGGCACCACCCTAGGCCCTGCCGCCGACCACCGAACCGTCCGGTACGTCCGTGTCAGGTTCGCGCCGTGCGAACGCCCCGGTGGGCTACTTGGCGACGGTCAGCAGAAACGCCACGTCATCGATGGCTTTCACACTGTGCCGTGCGTTCGGGATCACGATCAGATCGCCGGCCGAGCCCTTCCACTCGTTGGCGCCACTGATCAACACCAGCACCCCGCTGATCACCATGAGCGTCGCCTCGCCCGGATTCTCGTGCTCGGCCAGCGTCTGTCCGGCCGTCAACGCGATCACCGTCTGCCGCAGCGAATGCGTGTGGCCGCCGTAGATGGTCGACGAACTACGCCCGCTCGACGCCGTGGCGGCCAGCTTCAGCTGCTGGCGAGCAACCGCGGTCAGCGACTTCTTGTCCATGGACTGCCTTTCGCCGGGGTATCGCTGAGTATGCCGGACACACCCGGGGCGCTCGGCGGTTTCGGCGCGGTGTGTGCGGGAATTGCCGGACGAGGAATCCGCGCGTTATATGCGGGGCCGCGTATAACGACGGAATCGATAGCGCAGACCCGTCGACGACTCCCGCCAATCGGCCGCCTCGGCCCGCCACTGCCGGTCGATCGCCGGAGCGACGGTGTCGCCGTCGATATCCGCGTCGATCTCGGTGACCCTCAGCTCCGTCGCGAAAGGCA
>NZ_JBIWPF010000149.1:0-1333 GCF_044768125.1 Streptomyces sp. NPDC101166 | reverse complement strand
CTGCACCACGGTCTTCAGGCACTGGTCCTTGGCCTGCAGGTCGATGGTGTGGTCGTAGAAGCCGACCACGGCCTGCACGTCGCCGGTGAGCAGCGCGGTCTCGGCGTTCGCGCCGGACTGCTCGCCCAGCAGGTGCACGTCGAGGTCGTTGGCCCGGAAGAAGCCGAGCCGCTCGGTCAGCATGGCGGGCAGGTAGATGACCTTCTCCAGGCCGCCCACCATGATGGTGATCTGCGGCCGCCCGTTCGCGGTCGGAATGGTGCGGGAGTCGCGGCAGCCGGTCGCCAGCAGCAGCGAGCCGACGGCGAGCAGGATCACGGCGATATGCTTGCGGTACTTCATGGCTCAGATCCGGTGTCCCGAACCGGCCTGCGACGGACGCCATTTCAGCAGCCGGTTCTCCGCGAGCCCGATCAGCCATTCGGCGACCAACGCCACCACGGTGATGATGATCATGCCCGCGTAGATGCCCGCCGCGTCGAACGTGCCCTGGGCATTGCTGATCAGCAGGCCCAGGCCCTTGCTGGCGCCCGCGTACTCGCCGACCACCGCGCCGATCAGCGCGAAACCGAACGCCGTGTGCAGCGACGACAGGATCCAGGTGGTGGCGCTGGGCAGCACGATCGAGCCCAGCACCTGACGGCGGCTCGCGCCCAGGATGCGGGCATTGTTGATCACATTGCCGTCCACCTCACGTGCGCCGGTGAAGGCGTTGAAGAACACCGCGAAGAACACCAGCACCACCACCGTGGCCACCTTGGACTGCAATCCCAGCCCGAACCAGATGATGAACAGCGAGGCCAGCACGATGCGCGGGACCGCGTTGAGCGCCTTGATGAACGGGGCCAGCACATCGGCCCAGTAGCGGGAGCGGCCCAGTAGCACACCCAGCACGATGCCCGCGATGGTGCCGATGGCGAAGCCCAGCACCGCCTCCTGCACGGTGGTGTACAGCTGCAGCCAGATCGAACCGAACTGGGTTCCCTCGGTGAACCATTCGACCAGGCGGTCCCAGATCAGCGATGGCTTGGAGTAGAAGAACGGGTCGATCCAGTAGGTGGCGGTGAGCTGCCAGGAACCCAGCCACACGGCCACGATCAGGGCGCGCAGACCCCAGGTGCGGATCTTGCTCCGGCGGGCCTGCGAGCGGACCCGCGCGAGGATCTGCTCCTCGGTCTCCACCTCGAATTCCGGTGCGGCGGCGGTCTTGTCCATGACATCGAGCGTCGATGCGTCAAGCGACACGGGCCGCTCCCTTCGTGCGAGCCGCCTCGACCTGATCGCGCAGCGTTTCCCAGATCTCCTTGTAGAGGTCGCGGAACTCCTCGGTGAG
>NZ_JBIWPF010000148.1:0-1333 GCF_044768125.1 Streptomyces sp. NPDC101166 | reverse complement strand
GCACCACCGCGACCGCGAGCACGCCCGCGGCCACGATCCGGGAGCGGGCCGGATCGTCCACCCCGGCCACCGCCAGGCCGCCGCGCACGACGGCGCCGATCGCCGACCAGCTGAACACCACCCACATCACACCCAGCAGGGTGTCGCCCACCAGGGCCGCAGCGTCCGACTGCCGGGGCCCGTGCCCGAGCAGCATGCCCGCGGGCAGCGCCAGGTATCCGAGCAGGAAGACCGCGGTGCCGAGCCAGAAGGCCGCACCGGAGAGGGTGGTGTAGACCAGCAGCCACCACGGGAGCAGGAACAACAGCGCGGGTACGCAGAGGAACAGAACCGCGCGGGGAACGTACTTCACGGGAGATCATCCTTGTCGGACCGAATGCCGCCGGAGAAGGCGTGCTCTCCAACGTACCGGGTTTCTCGGGAAGGATGATCACACGTGACCGACCAGACCTCCGGACGCGGCACCCCGCACCTCGACGACATCTCCAAACGCATCATCACCGAACTGCAGGAGGACGGGCGGCGGCCCTACGCCACCATCGGCAAGGTGGTCGGGCTGTCCGAGGCGGCGGTCCGGCAGCGGGTGACCAAGCTCGCCGACGCCGGCGTCATCCAGATCGTGGCCGTCACCGACCCGCTGCAGGTCGGACTGTTCCGGCAGGCCATGCTCGCCATCACCGTCGACGGGTCGGTGCAGCCGGTCGCCGACGCGCTCGCCCTGATCAACGAGATCAACTACGTGGTGATCTGCGCCGGACGCTACGACATCCTCTGCGAAGCCGTCTGCCCCGACGACGAAGCGCTGCTCGACCTGGTGTCCAACCGCATCCGAGCGCTCGCGGGCGTCCGCCACGCCGAGATCATGGTCTACCTGAAACTGCGCAAACAGACCTACAAGTGGGGCACCCGCTGAGCCGAGTGCGCTATTCGCCTGTGAGCGCGGCCATTTCGGCGGCGAGGTTGGCGCGGGCCGCGGCCTCGTAGCGCCGGAGCGCGGTCGGGGTGCGGAAGAGGGCGGGGCCTTCCGCCAGGGCGGCGAGGACCGCGGCGCGGCCGGCGCGGAACAGGTTGTCGGGGACGTGGGCGTATTCGGCGCGGACAGCGGCGGTGTAGGCGGCGTATCCGGCGGGGTCGGCGGCGAGGATGGCCAGGTCGGCGTCGCAGAGGACCGCGCCGTTGCGGTCCGCGGGGTCCGGGTGGTGGCCGCCGGTGAGGCGGACCAGGCGGGCGACCTCGGCGACCTGGTCGGGCGCGACTCCCAGTGCGGGCAGCGCGGTTTCGGCCAGGCGGGCGCTGGCCTCCTCGTTGTCGGTGCCGTCCATGGCGTACACCG
>NZ_JBIWPF010000147.1:0-1337 GCF_044768125.1 Streptomyces sp. NPDC101166 | reverse complement strand
GTCCAGGTGGGCGAGCCGACGGTCGAGCACACCATCAACATCCTCAAGGGTCTGCGCGACCGCTACGAGGCGCACCACCGGGTCTCCATCACCGATGGCGCTCTCGTCGCCGCGGCCACGCTGGCCGACCGCTACATCAACGACCGCTTCCTGCCGGACAAGGCGATCGACCTCATCGACGAGGCGGGCGCGCGCATGCGCATCCGCCGGATGACCGCGCCGCCGGACCTGCGCGAATTCGACGACAAGATCGCCGAGGCGCGCCGGGAGAAGGAGTCCGCGATCGACGCGCAGGACTTCGAGAAGGCCGCGCGTCTGCGCGACAAGGAGAAGCAGCTCGTCGCCAAGCGGGCCGAGCGCGAAAAGCAGTGGCGCTCCGGTGATCTGGACGTCGTGGCCGAGGTCGACGACGAGCAGATCGCAGAAGTGCTGGCCAACTGGACCGGTATCCCGGTGTTCAAGCTCACCGAGGAGGAGACCACCCGTCTGCTCCGCATGGAGGACGAGCTGCACAAGCGGATCATCGGCCAGGAGGACGCGGTCAAGGCCGTGTCCAAGGCCATCCGCCGCACCCGCGCCGGTCTGAAGGACCCGAAGCGTCCGTCGGGCTCGTTCATCTTCGCCGGCCCGTCCGGTGTCGGTAAGACCGAGCTGTCGAAGGCGCTGGCGAACTTCCTGTTCGGCGACGACGACGCGCTCATCCAGATCGACATGGGCGAGTTCCACGACCGCTTCACCGCCTCGCGTCTGTTCGGTGCCCCTCCGGGCTACGTCGGTTACGAGGAGGGCGGCCAGCTCACCGAGAAGGTGCGCCGCAAGCCGTTCTCGGTGGTGCTGTTCGACGAGATCGAGAAGGCCCACCAGGAGATCTACAACACCCTGTTGCAGGTCCTGGAGGACGGTCGTCTGACCGACGGTCAGGGTCGTACGGTCGACTTCAAGAACACCGTGCTGATCTTCACCTCGAACCTCGGTACCTCGGACATCTCCAAGGCCGTGGGCCTGGGCTTCGCTCAGTCCAACGCCGAGGGCTCGAACTACGAGCGGATGAAGCTGAAGGTCAACGACGAGCTGAAGAAGCACTTCCGCCCGGAGTTCCTGAACCGTATCGACGACGTGATCGTGTTCCACCAGCTGACTCAGGACCAGATCATCCAGATGGTCGACCTGATGATCGGCCGCGTCGCGAACCAGCTGCGGAACAAGGACATGGAGATCGAGCTGTCCGAGAAGGCCAAGAGCCTGCTCGCCAAGCGCGGTTTCGACCCGGTCCTGGGCGCCCGCCCGCTGCGTCGCACCATTCAGCGCGAGATCGAGGACCAGCTGTCGGAGAAGAT
>NZ_JBIWPF010000146.1:0-1337 GCF_044768125.1 Streptomyces sp. NPDC101166 | reverse complement strand
CAGATCGGGCGCATCATCGACTATCTGGAGCAGACCGGCCAGATGGACAACACCCTCATCTTCTACTGCGCGGACAACGGCGCTTCCGGCGAGGGCTCGCCGAACGGCTCGGTGAACGAGAACAAATTCTTCAACGGCTATCCCGACGATCTCGCCGAGAACATGGCGCTGCTCGACCAGTTGGGCACCCCGGCCACCTACAATCACTACCCGACCGGCTGGGCGGTGGCGTTCTCCACCCCGTTCAAGATGTTCAAGCGCTATTCGGAGTACTCCGGCGGCACCTGCGACCCGCTGATCATCCACTGGCCCAAAGGAATCAAGGCCAAGGGGCAGATCCGGCACCAATATCATCACGCGATCGACATCACGCCCACGATCCTGGATGTCATCGGACTGGAGATGCCGAAGGAATACCGCGGTGTCAAGCAGTACCCGCTCAACGGTGTCTCGATGCGGTACACCTTCGACAACGCCGACACACCCACCACCCGAAAACGCCAGTACTACGAGATGCTGGGCACCCGCGGTATCTGGGAGAACGGCTGGCGGGCCTCGGCGCTGCACGCGCCGATCAGCGACAAGGGGCACTTCGACCAGGACAAGTGGGAGCTGTACCACGTCGACGAGGACCGCTCGGAATCGAAGAATCTCGCCGATCAGCATCCGGACAAGCTGAAGGAGCTGATCGCGGCCTGGGACGAGGAGGCCAGGGACAACTTCGTCCTGCCCCTCGACGATCGCACCGCGACCGAACTCCTGGCCGTCGAGCGGCCGAATCCGGAGCCGCCCCGCGACACGTACACCTATTACCCCGATGCCGCGCCCGTGCCCGAGGCCATCGCGGTGAATATCCGCGGCAAGTCCTACAAGATCGTCGCCGATGTCGATCTCACCCCGCAGTCCGAAGGGGTGATCTTCGCGCACGGTTCCCGGTTCGGTGGGCATGTGCTGTTCGTCAAGGACGGTGTGCTGCACTACGTCTACAACTTCCTCGGCATCCCGCCCGAGCAGGATTTCGTCTCGCCACCGCTGCCGACGGGCAAACACACGGTGGGCATGGAATTCGTGCGGGACAAGGCCGGCCAGTACGGCGAATCCTTGGGCACCACAACGCTCTACGTCGACGACAAGCCGGTTGCGACCGGACCGATGCGGGCCCAGATCGGCACCTTCACCCTGACCGGCGACGGGCTCTGCGTCGGTTACGACAGCGGGGACAACGTCTCCCAGCAGTACCGGCACCCAGGGACGTTCACCGGAGGCACCGTTTACGGCGTCATCGTGAGTGTCGGCAAGGAGTCCTACAGCGACCTGCAGCGCGACGCGGCCAGAGC
>NZ_JBIWPF010000145.1:0-1337 GCF_044768125.1 Streptomyces sp. NPDC101166 | reverse complement strand
GTTCGGTGATATCTGTGAGCCACAAGCGATTCGGAGCATCCGCGGTGAAGTTTCGCAGCACCAGGTCGTCGTGGACCGGCGGGCCGGCCTTGCCCTTGCCGCCACGTTTCTTGCCGAACACACTCCACCAGCCCCGAGCCGAGCAGATCCGCCACGCGGTGCGGTCGGCCATCGGCTCGCCCGCGGCGCGGGCCTCGTCGGCCAGAAACCGATATCCAAACTCTGGATCGTCGCGATGAGCGTCGAACAGGGCGTTCGCGCGATACGCCTCGTCGAGGTCGGCGGTCGTGACGGGTTCGGCGCACCAGCGGTAGTAAGGCTGGCGGGCCAGCCCCAGCACCCGGCACGTCACCGTGACGGGGATCCCGTCGGCGGCCAGCTCGTGGACGAGCGGGTAGATCATTTTCCCGGCAGATTCGCCTGAGCGAAATACGCGGCAGCCTTCTTCAGGACCTCATTTTCCTGCTCCAGCAACCGGATTCGACGTTTCGCTTCGCGAAGCTCGGCCGACTCGTTCGTGCTCTTGCCCGGCTTCACACCTTCATCGATGTCGGTCTGGCGCATCCACTTCGACAGCGTCATCGGGTGGACTCCGAAATCGGCGGCGATCTGTTCCAGCGTCACCCCGGGATCACGGTTGCGAGCGACCCGGACGACATCGTCACGGAACTCTCGGGGGTAGGGCTTGGGCACAGCGACATCCTTCCAGCCTGCCTGCAGGCAAGCCGCACTAGGTGTCACCTATCCCTGCATCAGTCCCCAGCGTCGGAGTCCCATTCTTGAAAAGCGACCGTACCTCGATGGCGTCGAACTTGACGCGGCGGGCGCATGTGGCGGCGCGGCTGACCAACAGGTCTTGCAGGTGGATCTTTGCCGGCCTGAAACGATCGGCGGAGAGCTCCTCGTGGACGAGGGTGTACGACTCGGCGAAGTGTGCCAGCTCGGTGTTGTTCAGAAGAGCGGCAGCTTTGGATGCGCCAAGCTCCTGAATGTCTCGGACGATGTGCATCTCGAGGCCTGTCGCGTCGACCTTCAGCTTCTCGATGCGCCCAGCAAGATCCGGGCTCGCAATCAGCAGGACTCCAACCACCAAGAGCGCGATTGGCCCGGTCGTTCCCTCGACAGAAAATACTCGCACTGCCCCTGCGGTGAGGAGGGCCAGTCCGGCGAAGCCCAGCACAACTCGCGGCAGGCGACGAGCAACCCACTTCCCCAGAGTCCCCAAGCGCGAACCAGGCAGAGTTGGAGAAGGAGTAGCACCTTCCACGTCGGTCGGGCACGAATTCACAACAGTCACAAGGCGATCCAAGTCGAAGGTGCGAATCGTGTCCAGCTGG
>NZ_JBIWPF010000144.1:0-1339 GCF_044768125.1 Streptomyces sp. NPDC101166 | reverse complement strand
GGCACCTCGTGGGACATCTACGACCCGGTCGCGAACATCTCCGCCGCCTGCAACTACGCGGCGCACCGCTACGGCTCGATCGACAACGTCTTCTCGGCGTACTGAGCCCGCACCGCACAAACGATTCGGCCGCCGCGTGAAACAACGCGGCGGCCGAATCGTTTTCGGGGTTCGGGGGGAAGCCCTGAGAGTTCCGGGAGTCGGGTTGTCTCAGAACTGGATCTTCAGGCGGTCCGTCACCGGCCGGGCCTGGCAGCCCAGGATGTAGCCGTTGGCGATGTCCTCGGGGTCGAGGATCTCCGCGTTCTCCATCTCCACCTCGCCCTCCAGGACGGTGCAGGCGCAGGAGCCGCATTCGCCCTCGAGGCAGGAGTAGGGCACGTCCAGGCCCTTGGAGAGCATGATGTCGACCAGGGTCTGGCTGCGCGGCCAGGTCATCTCGTGGGTCTCGCCGTCGAGTTCGACCTCGACGCTGGCGGCGTCGGCGGCCTCCTCGGCGCTGATCTCGACCGGGGCGACATCGGCGAACGGGTCGCCGGAGAGCGAGTTGAAGACCTCGGCGTGGGTGCGGTTGCGCGGCACGCCGAGCTGGCCGAGGGCGTCGTGGACCCGGTCCATGAACGGCTTGGGGCCGCACATGAACGCCTCGTGGGCGGTGTAGGGCGAGACCAGGGCGGCGAAGGCGTCCGCGGTCGGCAGGCCCTGGAGGGCTTCGAGCCAGTGGATGACGACGACCCGCTGCGGGTTCTTGTCGGCGAGTTCGCGCAGTTCGCGGGCGAAGATGACCGACTCGTGGTCGCGGTTGGCGTAGACCACCACGATGCGGCCGTTGCCGCGGGCGAGCGCCGACTTGAGGATGGACATCACCGGGGTGATGCCGCTGCCGGCCGCGAACAGCAGCAGGTCCTCGTCGAGGTTCTTGGGGGTGAAGACGCCGGACGGCGGCAGCACCTCCATGGTGTCGCCGGCTTTCACGTTGTCGCACACCCAGTTCGACGCGTAGCCGTCGACGGTGCGCTTGATGGTCACCTTCGGCTTGTCGTCGGTGTGCGGCGAGCTGGCCAGCGAGTAGCAGCGGGCCACGGACCCGGTCAGGTCGCTCGGGATGCGCAGGGTCAGGAACTGGCCCGGCGTGTAGGCGAAGCGCTCGCTGAGTTCCTCGGGCACGTCGAAGACCAGCGAGCAGGAGTCGGCCGTCTCGTTGATGACCGCGGAGACCCGCAGCACGGCCGATCGCGAGCTGTGCGGTACGTCGACGGTGGTCATAGTGTCCTCTCGAACCCGGCAGTGATGGTCAGCCGGAGCAGTCTACCCAAACTAGAACGTGTTCTAGTTTGAC
>NZ_JBIWPF010000143.1:0-1341 GCF_044768125.1 Streptomyces sp. NPDC101166 | reverse complement strand
CGCATAGTCCGTGTGCCCGAGGTGTGACTCGATATGCGTGTCGCCAGCTAGTACGAGGTCGTGGTATCGGACACCACCACGCCGTTCCGGTCGATCACCTGGACGTGCTGAGTTCCGTGCTTACCTCCGTCGCTGCTGGTGGACGTGGACAAAATGATCGTGCCGTCGGGCTTTTCGGTGCGTGATGTCACCGAGAAATTGCCGTCCAAACTGCTGTCCTCTGCACCCTGCGCTGTATATACGGATCCGTCGTTGTAGGTGTCGACGCGCTTGAACGTGGAATGGCCGTCGCCTCCGTCAACGCGGTCGAGCCGGAACGTGCCTACCTGGTTGCCCGCACTGTCCCTGAGGATTCCGGTCTTGAGGAAACTGGTCGTACCGTCGGCATCAGCCGCGAACTCGATCAGATTGGTCCCGTCAGGGGTGCTGGTGGTCTTCCGGACGAAATTTCCGGCAGCGTCGAACTCGGTGACAGTGGTCTTGCCGGTCGCCTTGTTGAGGGTGGTGACGGTCTTGCCGCCATCGGACTTGACGTCCTCGATGGTGAGCTCCACCGGGTCAGAAGCGCCCGGTTCTCCACTGCCTTCGCCACCAGTAGGCCCGCCCCTGCTACCTCCTCTGCTGCCGCCGGAGTGGCCGCCGCCAACTTCCACGGCATCACCGCCGCCGATCGATCCGGTGAAGCCGCCGCCGAACGACTCACGCCCGTGATGGGTGTTTTCATTCACCACAGTGGTGATGACGGGTTCCTCCGCCGCCTTCTTCTGCTGTATAGGCATCGCTGTCCCACCCCTTCTGATCTGCGCCGACGACCGGCAGCCGTGTCAATGGGTATACGCGGACAGTCCAAGATCAGTTCTGCGTCAGCAACGAGATCCTTCGACACCACAGGTTCGTGGCCCGGGTGTGGCGAGCATGGGCGCCGGATCATCGAGCCACTACCCGACGCACACGCTGCACGACGTTTCTTAAGCCACCGGCTTCCAGACGAAGGTGGCGGTGGCCCCGGCGGGGAGGGTGTAGGTGGTCTTCCGGCCGTTGTCGCTGAGGGTGAAGGTGTGATCGACGCCGTCGTTGGCGGTTGCCACCAAAACCCGGCTGCCGTCAGGATTGTCGAACGCGACGCCTTCGAGGCCGCATCGCCAGCCGGAAACCGGCGTGGTCGTGCAGGCACTAGGGGTAGTGGCGTCGATCCGTTTCGCCCCGAGCTGGATGAACTTGCTGAAGTGCGCCAACGCCCAGTAGTCCGAGGTGAAGCTGTAGTCGTTGCGGTCGGTGTTCACGGTGACCGGCGCGATGCAATCCTGTCCCGCATAGGGTCCGACGAGCCCGCGGCAGCCG
>NZ_JBIWPF010000142.1:0-1341 GCF_044768125.1 Streptomyces sp. NPDC101166 | reverse complement strand
CCGAGGGCGCGGCCTCGTCCTCGGGGCAATGACCCAGCACCACGCGATAACCCGCGGCCCGCAAGTCGTCGCGCAGTCGGCGCAGCAGCGAGGACTTGCCACTGCCCGCCTCACCCACCACGGTCGCCGTCCGCGGCCCGGGAGCGGCGGCCGCCGTATGCAGGGACGCGAGTTCGGTTGCACGCCCGAGGAACTCGGGGACCGCCGGACCCGGAACCGGATCGCGCGGCGGCGCGGGGACGGCGATCACCTGCTCCTGCACCGGGATTCGCTGGGCCAGGATGTCGGCTTCGAGCCGGGCCAGGGCCGGTCCCGGATCGATGCCCAACTCCTCGGCGAGCACCTCGCGCGCCTGCCGCAGCGCCGCGAGCGCGTCGGCTTGACGGCCCGCGCGATACCGGGCCAGCGCGGTGAGCCGCCACGCCTCCTCCCGCAACGGATGCTCCCGGCACAGCACCTCGGCCTCGGCCGCCGCCAACGCCGGCTCGTCCTGTTCGAGCAGCGCCACCGCGAGCTGTTCGCGCGCGCTGAGTCGCAGCTCCTCGAGTCGCACAGCCTCCGCGTTCGCCCAGGACTCCTGCGCGAACGCCCCGTACGCCGGACCCTGCCACGCGGCCAGCGCCCGCTCGAGCGCGCGCCGCCGTTCGCGCGGATCGTCCAGTCGCGCAGCCGCGTCCAGGTCGGCACCGAACGCCCACGCGTCCACCTCGGTGGTGTCGAGTCGCAGCGCGTATCCGGGCGCACGGCTGATCAGCACAGTCGCCGGTGTCCGTGGCGCGCGATCCGGTTCCAGCAGCCGCCGCAGATTGGAGACGTAAGCCTGGAGCGAGCCCAGCGCCCGGGGCGGCGGCTCGCCGCGCCACAGGTCATCGATCAACCGATCGACCGGCACCACATCGCCCCCGGCGACCAGCAGTCGCGCCAGCACCCCCCGTTGCCGCGGCCCGCCGAGATCGAGTTCCCCGCGCTCGCCGGTCGCGGTCAGTGCGCCGAGTACCCGAATCCGAACCATGATCGCGTAAGTCTAGGACGGCCGCCCCCAAGTCCGCCTCGAGTCGATTCCAAGCGCGCCGAAGCACTCTCGTCGCAATCACCGACTTCGACAGGAGCAGCCATGAGCACCGACATCGCGCAGGCCCGGCCCGACACGTACGACATGGTCGTCGTGCACAACGCCTTTCGCCGCCACTTCCGCGCCCTGCCCGCCCTGGCGGCGGCGGTCGCCCCGGGCGATGTCGAGCGCGCCCGCGTCCTCGCCGACTTCCTCGCCGAGCTGGGCACCGGGCTGCACAGCCATCACACCGGCGAGGACGAACTGATGTGGCCGCTGCTGCTCGAACG
>NZ_JBIWPF010000141.1:0-1351 GCF_044768125.1 Streptomyces sp. NPDC101166 | reverse complement strand
CCAGAGGCGACGCTCGGTCTCGCCTTCCTTGCGGGCCTCGGTGGAGTGCATGTCGATGCAGAAGAGGCAGCCGTTGATCTGGGAGACCCGGATCTTCACCAGCTCGCGCACGGTGGCGTCGAGCGGGCCGCGCCGGATCGCGGTCTCGGCGGCGAGCCAGGCCTGGTAGACCTCGGGAGCCGCCTCGTGCATGGTCAATCGCGACATGGTGTCGTCCTTCCTGGGATCGTGTGCACCTCTTGGACGAGACAGGTCCCGCGGACGTGACGGGCGGGCCGCTGTGGCCTCGATCACAGTGACGGGCCGAAGTGCGTCCGGAGATGACGGGCCGCGTCGGTCACGGCGCGCCTCGCTTTGCCGATCGCGGCCGGTTCGGTGAAAAAGCCATGGGGCACACCGTCGTACTGGCGAAGCTCCACCTCGGCGCCGGCGCACAACGCCATGGCGGCGAACTCCTCGTAGTCCGAACGCAATACGTCGACCTCGGCGGCTATGAGGAAGGTCGGCGGAAGAGCGTGGAGCGTCGTCGACAGGATCGGCACGGCGCGGGGGTCCAGGTCCGCTCCGCTGCCCTCGGTGTAGTTCGACCAGAACCACAGGGCGTCGGCCTTGCCGAGGATCGGCGCGTGCTCGAAGGCTTCCCACGAGGGGCCCGTGTGGGCGTTCGACGTCGGCGGGTAGGCGAGGACGAGCGACCTGGGCAGGTCGCGGCGGGCTTCGGCCAAGGCGGTGCAGACCGACAGCGCGAGGTTGCCGCCCGCGCTGTCACCCGCCAGCGCGATCCGATGCGGGTCGATGCCCAGTGACAGGGCCTCTCGCCGGACCCATTCGTAGGTCCGGAGGCAATCGTCCGCGGCTGCGGGGAAGGCGTGTTCGGGGGCGCGCCGGTAGTCGACGGAGATGACGACACAATCCGCCTCGACGCACAGCGACCTGCAGACGTCATCGACGCCGTTGAGCGTCCCCACGACGAAGCCGCCGCCGTGGAAATAGATCACAGCGGGTCGCTCGGCCGCGAAAGACGGCCGGTAACAACGCATTCGGAGTGGACCTCCGGGACCGTCCATGGTCCGCTCTTCCACGCTGTGCACGGGCCGTATCGGTGGCCGAGCGGAATTGCCGGTGTCGAAGATCGACCGCACGCCGTCCACGCCGTATTGGGCGTACGGCGGTGGCGGCGCCCCATCGAGTAGCGCTTGTGCGAACGACCGTGCGTCCTCATCGAGCAGTTCGAGCATTGCGGTCACGGACAAACCCATCCGACGTTCCCTTCCGGATCACCTGCCGCTTTGTGCGATCAGCGAATCGCAGCTAATCAACCGACAAGCGATTGAATCACATGATTAATTCA
>NZ_JBIWPF010000140.1:0-1353 GCF_044768125.1 Streptomyces sp. NPDC101166 | reverse complement strand
TGTCGTTCTTCGCGGAATCGGCGTACTTCAGCATCATGTCGAAGGCCCAGGATCCCAGGAACCAGTTGCGGAGACGCAGGCCCAGGGCGGTTTTCGGGGCCAGGAACGGTCCGGGGCGGGCGTCGTCGGCCTTGCGCAGGTAGCGCTTCATGATGTCCTCGTACCGGGCGAAGGCGACGGTGTGGTCGCCGTCGGCGACGGCCAGTTCCCCGGCCAGGACGTACGCGCCGACGACGGCGAGCCCGGTGCCGAATCCGGCGAGGGTGTTCCCGTACCCGGCGTCGCCGACCAGGGCCACGCGTCCGGACACGAAGTTCTTCATCGTCACCTTGCTCAGCGAGTCCAGGTAGAACCCGTCGAGGTGCGGGAGGTCGGCCAGCATGGCGGGCACGTCGCCGCCCATGCCGGCGAACTTCTCGGCGACGATCCGGCGCTGCTCGTCGAAATCGTCTCGCGAGTAATCGAGTTCGGGTGAGGCGAACATGTACATCTGCGCGGCCTTCGCCCCGCCGTTGACCGCGAGCAGCCCGGGCGCGGTCCAGCCGTGGGACACCGCCCGCTCGCGCGGGGCGTCGGCGTCCTCCCACAGCGATGCACCCGCGAGCGCGTAGTAGTAACCCCGGTAGGCGAGGAATTCGGATTCGGGTCCGAAGGTCAGTTTCCGTACCCGCGAGTGGATTCCGTCGCAGCCGACGACCAGGTCGAAGCGCCGGGCCGGGGCGTGTGCGAATTCGACGTCCACGCCGTCGGCGGTCTCGGTGAGCGCGGTGACGGTGTCGCCGAACAGGTATTCGCAGGTGTCGGCGGTGTGCTCGTACATGATCGCGGCCAGGTCGCCGCGCAGGATCTCGATGTCGCCGCCGGTGAAGTCGCCGGAGATGAGGGCCCGCTGCTGCCCGGACTCGTCGAGCATGACCATGTCGGTCTTGCCGGTCTGGCGGCGTTCGATGTCGGCGAGCACGCCCATCCGCTCGAGCACGGTCATGTGGGTCTCGCCGGTGAAGTCGATGGCCTGTCCGCCGGTGCGCAGGGCGGGGGCCTTCTCGACCACGGTCACCTGGAAGCCGTAGCGGTGCAGCCAGTAGGCGAGGGCGGGACCGGCGACGCTGGCGCCGGAGACGAGGACGGTGGTATTGCGCATGATGACCCCTTCAGTAACTGCGTCCGTTGGACGCTGTTGATGATTAATAGAGTATGGTGGACGCAGTTAGGTGTCAACCCAGAAATCCGGAAGGATGGCGACCATGCCGGCACCCACCACCCGCGAACTGCTCTGGGGCACCCCCGACCGCCCCCGGCGCGGGCCCAAACCCTCGCTCACCCTCGAGCGGATCGTCGCCGAGGCGGTCGACC
>NZ_JBIWPF010000139.1:0-1362 GCF_044768125.1 Streptomyces sp. NPDC101166 | reverse complement strand
TTGGACAGTTGTCGTCAACAATCTGACTGCAGCAGAAGCTGCGCACCACGACGTGGAACTGGTCTTCTCGGCGACTCGTGGAAAGCTCTTCATCGACGTCACCTACACCCGAGTCGATCGGTCGTACTGCGTCTACATGGGGATGTCGAAGCATCCCTACATCGAACTCACCTACACCCTCGACAAGCCGACGACGACGTGGAAGGTGATCCACCTGAACGAGGTGGACGCTGTTGCCGCGTTGATCAACGACCTACTGACGGGGCTCGAGCCCTTCTATGTGAGTCTCGGCTGACCACGAACGGCCCGAGCATGCCGCAAAGGCTGTTCGGACCAGCTCCGCAGTGCCGTCGCGAGGACCGCCTGAGCCCGCACCGCATACCGCGCTGGCCGAAGCGGTCAGCGCACCAGTGAGGGAGACCGACCGCCGCCGCGAGGGCTCAATGGGATATCGCGAAGTCTCGGACCGACGCGAGAATCTCGGCTTCCGAGCCGAATGGTGGTCGGCGTACCTCGGTCCCGAAGTCGGTGGTAGACAAGCCGCCTGCTGGGAAGGGCACCGCGACAAAGGCCACCGGGAAGAAGACTGAGAAGAAACGGCCTGAACGCCCGGCGCGCTAGTTGTGCGTTGGAAGCCTATACCGGACTCTGCTGCGAGCACGGCTACCAGCGTCGATGGGCGTGGATTCTTGCCCATGTGGTTCGGTTCGAGCCGTAGGAGTCCGCTGTCGGCACCGCCGGATCGACTGTTCTGACCTTTACGGCGGGTATCGGCTCGTCGGCAGGAATTCCCTGGTCGACACGCCTTATCGCCGCATTGCTCCTCAGCCTGATATCTCCGATAGGCTCTATTGCCAGCCAACAGCGGCTGTTCCTGTGATATCGGACTCTGGAAGAAGCGCTAGCGCACATCTTCGAGAAAGGATCCAGGTTTGCGGCGTCTACTAATCGTCGCCGCGGCGGGCACGGCCGTGGCAACCCTGGGCGTGTGGGTCTGGGGTACCAACCTGGGCCGAGCCCAGCCGCCCGGCTCAGAGGTAACCGGTTCGGGAGTTCATCTGACGGCATCCGTCGACAGCGTCGGGGTGAATCTGCCTGGTAACCGGACTCCGAATTTCCTCATGACGTTCGCGCATGCCGCGCAGATGTCCGGTGATTACTTGGTCAATGTGGAGGGTGGCCCGATCACGTCCGGTCAAGCCGTCGCAGGGCTCATCCTCGGCTGCGGGATAAGTGTGGCCGGCGGCTTCACCGTCGGAATCGAGCCCAATCAAGGCTTGGTCGGCGCCCTTGCCCCGACAGTGAGCACTGCGAGCCCTGTCAGCGCGCCGATTGCGACGGCCACTCCCGTGCCGACTACGT
>NZ_JBIWPF010000138.1:0-1373 GCF_044768125.1 Streptomyces sp. NPDC101166 | reverse complement strand
ATCCCATTTATTCCCAGTACCGTGCGATCGACCGGGTCAAGGTCACCCTCCGCTCCTTCGTCACGAGTCCGAAGCCGGCCACGGCCATGCCACCACGAAATGCCGGGTCCAACTTGGCCGGTATCGCGGACGGGCGTGCTGATCTCGGTTTCGACATACATGTCGTCCCAATCAATCTCGCTCATGTGTGAATGCTATGAGCTGAGGGCGACAGCATCGGCCGACTTCTGAGAACTGAGCTGTGGCACCCAACTAACCCCCAACAAATTGCCTGCTCGACAGGACTTTTCAAGATTGTGTTCGGTGATCCATTGTTGTCCCGCGCTAGCCAGATACGCAGCTAGGCAAAACTTTTCGGTTGCAGTTGACAGAAACATCATCGCGTTGAGTAGCGGTAAACCACCCTAATCCCTAGGTCGCAGGTTCCAAAAAACTCTGTTCGGAGGGGTCCGCAGATATTCCCGGCCGAGGGGCATTTGGCGGATGAAGAGGAATGCCCGCCCAGCGTATCGCTGACGGGCAGCGGAACGAACCATGGGGCTTCTGACACTCAACCATCAGGCGTTCGGTCCCACTTCCTCATGCCGAAATCGTCTCGCTCCACTCGCCCGATTCAAGGACCACCTCCGATGTCCGCTACGCGGTGGCTTCGCCATCCTGGACACGACCGAGCTCCACTGAGGGCGGCAGGTATGAGGGTGAGGGAGAAGAACAGTCAAGGCACTACCGTCATCTACTGCGCCGAACGCGCCGCGTGCAGGTAAAGCGAATCCACGCCGATTGTGTTTTCGACTTCGTGCCGAAACGCAGCCTTGGCCAATTCGAGCTGTTCAGACAATGCGCGGAGATAGGTTTCGCACACATTGACCATCTGTTCAGCGACTTCGACCGGTGGACCGATAAAGTTTACGCTCATACTTCCAACGCCAGCGATTGCTCGGCCATGAGGCGGTGGCACCAGGTAGACAACCGCACTAGCCTGCTCGTGGTTCGCAACACGGTGAGCTACATGCTGGTTCGCCATCACACAGACCTCATCGTGGGTCTGTTTCTGAGCATCTGTCAGCAGCGCCGTCAGATGGTCTGCGTAGTTGGGTCGTGACCCCTTTTCGACCAGGAGCCCCCGCCCGGAGGTAAAGCCGCGGCGAAACGAGATCACGGCCGCGTTCCACACCGCACGAGGTAGTACCTGGTCTGCACCCCCACACATGGTGGTGTACCGCAGAGCACATTCTCGCGCGAACGAGAAGTCCGCCATTATCGATTCGAAGTCGGCCACCCTGCCAGCAATGGGCCCCGTAAGTCCCACTGGCAAAAGCGCAATAGGTTCGTCTGTGGTCACCCAGGCAGCCTAGCCACGGAAGCTCCTATAG
>NZ_JBIWPF010000137.1:0-1380 GCF_044768125.1 Streptomyces sp. NPDC101166 | reverse complement strand
CAATACCAGGTGGTCGGTCGTAGTCGACTCATGGTGAAACCCGTTCTGCAGGTGCGTGACTGCCCGTTAATGCCACGGTGGCATTAACGGGCACGACTATACTGCCACTGTGGCAGTAGCGAGCGGTCGAGAACCGCGCCGTCGACGGCAACCGCAGGAGGCCCGCGCCGAGATCCTGGACGCGGCAACGGAATTGCTCCGGACGCGCCCCGCGCACGAGGCGACGGTGGCGGCGATCATGGAACGCACGACGCTGTCCCGAAAGTCGTTCTACGTGTACTTCCGTGATCGGTCCGAGCTGCTCACCACCCTGATTCAGCCCCTGCGCGCCGAGGCGGATGCTGGGCTGGCCGACTGGCGGAACTCCGACGACCCGGTCGCCGGGGGTCGCGCGGCCCTACTTGCCGCCGCCCGGACCTACCGCCGCCACGGCGCGGTCCTGCGCGCCATCTTCCGGTCGGGAACCGATGACCCGGAGGTGCGCTCGGTGCGGGACGGCCTCGTCGCGGCGGTGGTCGACGTGGCGACCGAGAAGATCACCGAAGTCGGTGCGCCCCTGCCCGATCCCCGCGGCAGCGCACTCGCGCTGGCCACCATGAACATCCACATGCTCCTCGACCTGCGCCCGGACGCCGACGACGCCGAGCTCACCGAACTCGTGGACGTCCTGTCGACGATCTGGGAACGGACCCTCGGGGTGCACCGCTAGCGTTCGATCTACGGCCGGGCCGCGGAGGTCACTCGTGGATGCGTTCGTGCACGGTCAGCAGGATGTGATCGAACGCCGACACGGTTCCGGGCTGCGCGGGTGGGATATTGGGCAGTTCGCGCAGGAGTTGTTCGGCCAAGGAGCGGAGTTTGGTGTTGGTCTCCTGGGACCGCCACACCAGCAGTTTGAACGCCTGCTCATCATTGATGCGGTACATGCGCATCAGCACGCCCTTGGCCTGCTCGATCACGGCCCGCGCCTCCACCATCTCGGGCATCCGTTCTTCGAGCGCCTCGCGCTGAGCGCTGATCAGGGTACCGGCCAGATCGATGTAGAACCCGGCGGTGCCGACCGCGCGCCCCTGGTCGAGGATGCGGTCGGCGACCACCATGACGTGGTGTTCGTGCCCGTGGGTGTCGATGAACCGGTGCCGGCTCGAGAACGGCTCGCCCAGTGAGACCGAGCGGGTGATCGCCTCGGCGACCTTGCCGCGATCCTCGGGATGTTTGTGGGCGAGAAGGAGTTCGGTGGTGGGCTCGATCTCGCCGGGTGTGTAGCCGTGCATGCGGTACAGCTCCGCGGACCACTCCCAGCGCTGCGTGGCGAACCAGAACCGGAAGCTCCCCGTCCGCGGGCCCGGATACTTCCCCGCGGCCCACACCAGCGATTCC
>NZ_JBIWPF010000136.1:0-1382 GCF_044768125.1 Streptomyces sp. NPDC101166 | reverse complement strand
CCGCCACCAGGAAGTCCCGGAACCTGGCCTCGAACCCGAATTGCACGCTCTCACTCCGCCTCCCCGGAGTGGACCTGGTCCTCTCCGGGGAGGCTCACCGAGTTTCCGGCACGGTCGAACTCGACCGCGTCACGGCTGTCTACCGCGCGGGCGGATGGCCCGCGGAACGATCGGGAGACGAGGTCACCGCCCCCTACAGCGCCCAGAGTGCGGGTCCCGCACCATGGCACCTGTACCGCTTCACCATCCACTCGGCCGTCGGGGTGGCGCTGACCGATCCACACGGGGCAACCCGCTGGCAGTTCGCGCACCGAGGGATGGCGCTGTCACAGGAGCACTCAGATGCACCAGATGACGCTACCGAGGTTGAAACACCACGCAGCTGATCCGAACGATCCGTCGATCGGCGTGGCGGAGGTCGCCGGAGGCGCCGGAGCGGTGGCGTCGGCGCTGGCCGCGGGTGCGGCCAAGACCAGCAAGGGCGCCGCAAATACTGTCGCCGCTACGGTTTTCATGATCTTTCTGGACATTTTGCTTCCTTACCACGAGCTTTTGTGATGTCCGCGTCTACCAGGCTGCTTTGCCGAGCTACCGGACCTGACCGCGATCGCGTCGCACGCCGAATCGGCTCTGCGACACCCGATTGGCTCTTTGGTGAAGTAGTAAACCTTGTGAAGCACATGCGACGTCCCGATCGGAACGCGCATTGTGGCCGGCCGAGAGCTACCGCATCGACCTGACCGGACAGGACGTCATGTGGAACGACGCCAGGTAAGAGCATACTCCTGGCTATCAATCGATTCGGACGGAGCGAGCAGATTTAGTTGATGAAGATTCTGCAAAGTCGTGCGTCCAGGAACCGGTCAGCCGGCGGGGACGGGGCCGTCGTCGGGGCCCGGGACCGCGGCCTCACGTTGCTCGGGCAGGAGCGGCGAGACGGCGAAGACGGCGGCGGAAGCGTCGGCCGGTAGCGCTTCGACCGCGCGGATTCCGGGACGGGTGGCCACGGTTCGCAGCTGGGAGAGGGAGCCGTGGACGACGACGCCCACGACGCACGCGCAGTCGGCGCGCAGCCGGGCGGCGACGAGGTCCTTGACCTGCGTGGAGCGGGTGTCGAAGGTGGTGGTCGATTCCATCTGGGCGGCGGCGGATTTCACCGAGGCGACCGCGACGCCCTCCCCCGATGGCACACCGATCGCGATGATGGGCGTCGCGACCCGGTCCACCCACACGTGGTAGTCGACCTCCGAGACGCGCAGGCCCGCACTGAATTCGGGGATGCGGTCGGCGGTGACGCCCTCGGTGAAGGACAGCAGGGCCCAGTGGCCTCCGGAGTCGCTGCCTTCCAAGGACTTCCGGGCGCGGGTCAGGTAATCGGCCAC
>NZ_JBIWPF010000135.1:0-1382 GCF_044768125.1 Streptomyces sp. NPDC101166 | reverse complement strand
GTGGTCACAGGGCGTCCGGGTCCACGGCCCGGCCGCTCAGGATCAGTTCCTTGATCTTGTCGGTGACATCCCATACGTTCACGTTCATCCCGGCCAGCACCCGATTGTTCGGATCGAGCCAGTACGCCACGAACTCGCGTCCGGCCAGATCACCGCGCACCACCACGCGCGCCCGCTGCTCGGGGGAGACGTAGCCGGTGTACTCCATCCCCAGGTCGTACTGATCGGTGAAGAAGTAGGGCAGCCGGTCGTACACCGCGGGCTTGCCGAGCATGGTCAGGGCCGCCACGGCGGGCTGATTGAGCGCGTTCGCCCAGTGCTCCACCCGGATTCGCCGACCCAGCACCGGATGCTGCTGATCGGCGATATCGCCGACCGCGACGATATCGGGGTCCGAGGTGGCCAGACTCTCGTCGACGAGGACACCGCCGTCGACGGCCAGCCCGGCATCGGCGGCCAGCTCGATATTGGGGCGCGCACCCACCGCGACCAGCACCGCGTCCGCCTCGATGCGGGTGCCGTCGTCCAGGAGCACACCGGTCGCGCGGCCGTCGGCGGTGGTGATCTCGCTGACCTTCACGTCCGTGCGCAGGTCCACGCCGTGCGCGCGGTGCAGGCCCGCGAACACCTCGCCCATCTCGGTGCCGAGCGCGGCCCGCAACGGGACCGAGTCCGCTTCCAGCACAGTCACTTCCACGCCCGCCGCCCGCGCCGCCGCCGTCACCTCGAGTCCGATCCAGCCCGCGCCGATCACCGCCAGCCGCTGGACCTCGCCGAACATGGCCAGCAGGGCGTCGGAATCCTCGATGGTGCGCAGCACGTGCACGCCCCGCGCGTCCACCCCGGGCATGCGCAGCATGCGCGGGCGCGAGCCGGTGGCCAGCGCCAGTTTGTCGTAGGGCAGCGTCGTACCGTCCGGCAGCGCAACGGTTTTGGCGCCGCGGTCCAGTCCGGTCACGGTGGTGCCGGGCATCAATTCGATGTGATGGTCGCGATACCACTGCGACGGGTCCACGGTGAAGTCGGACAGCGACTTCTTGCCCAGCAGATGCTCCTTGGACAGCGGCGGACGCTCGTACGGCAGATGCTCCTCGGCGCTGACCAGGGTCACCGCGCCGTCGAAGTCATTGGCCCGCAAGGCTTCCGCGAGCTTCGCCGCGGCGAGCCCACCTCCCGCGATGACGAACCTGGAACTGGTCATACGAAACCTCCCTGCTCACGCGGCCGGGATCGCTGCACCGGATGTGGCCGTCCTCCCGGCGAGGCCGATCTTTCGACCCTAGACCCGGGCGAGTCGGGCGGAGCGGAAATAT
This sequence comes from Streptomyces sp. NPDC101166, assembly GCF_044768125.1. NCBI lineage: Bacteria > Bacillati > Actinomycetota > Actinomycetes > Kitasatosporales > Streptomycetaceae > Streptomyces > Streptomyces sp. NPDC101166. Next base: position 69 of record NZ_JBIWPF010000135.1, on the reverse strand, counting down.
CGGCAACGATCCCGGGCGTTGCGTTAGGAGAACGGCCGTGTGTCGGCCCTCGACTGTGAAAGGACTTCC
>NZ_JBIWPF010000134.1:0-1386 GCF_044768125.1 Streptomyces sp. NPDC101166 | reverse complement strand
CCGGGGCCGGAGCCGCCGGAGTAGTCGTCGACTGCGGAGCCCGCGCCGGAACGATGATCGGCGGGGACTTCGGGGCGTGCGCCGGAACGATGACCGCCGGAACCTGCGGAGCCACCGCCACGGGCGCTTGCGGCGCAACGGCCTCGGGCACGACGGCCGGAGCCTGCGGGGCACTGGCTTCAGGAACCGGGACCGCGGCTTGCGGGGCCAGCAAGGCCTCGGGAGCCGGAGCCTGTGCCGGAAGCTGCTGCGCCGATGGGATTCCCGGCTCGGCCGCCTTCTCCGCCGGCTTGTCGGTGGCTGCGGGCACCGGCACGCCGAGCAGGTAGGAGGCGATCCCGGTGGTGATGGTGACCGCGTGCTTGAGCTGTCCCTCCGGGGATTCCAGCTGCTGGGCGTCCTCGGCGTTGGCGCCGTTGCCCATTTCGAGGAAGACGTCCGGCACCAGGGTCAGTGCGGGACCCGCGACGTCGGAACGGGTTTGGAGTCCCTCCGCCGCGCCGTTGTAGGTGGCGGCCTGGTAGCCGCTCTGCAGGTAGGTGTCGCGCATGGCCTTGCTGGCGGCCAGGCCCGCACCGGACTGCACCTCGTTGACCTTGGCGTCGGGGACCGGCAGCTGCGGCACGATGAGGTGGAAGCCCTTGCCGTCGGCGGGCCCGCTGTCGGCGTGGATGCTGACGGCGACGTCCGCGCCGGAGGCGTTGGCGGCCTGGGCCCGTTCGTCGATGCAGCCGCCCCAGCCGGTGTCGTCCGGACGGCTCATGACCACGTGCGCGCCCAGGCCCTCGAGCGAGGTGCGCACCAACTGCGCGACGTTCCAGGTGATGGTGTGCTCGGCGATGCCGTGCAGGGTGGTCATGCCGGTGGTCTGGCACGCCTTGGTGCCGCCGCGACCGTCACTGACCTGTTTGTTGGTGTCCTGACTGTGATTGGGCCCCTGATGGCCCGGGTCCAGGAAGATGGTCTTCCCGGCCAATTTCTGCGGTAGTTCGGGCAGCGCCGGCGCGGCCAGCGCGGCCACCGGAACTATCCCGGCCGCGGTGGTGATGGCCGCCGCGGTGACGGCCGTGCAAATTCCGGACTTGGTGATGCTTCGTTTCATAAGCGGCGGCGCTCGGGCGGAGCGCCCCTCCCTTCCCACTAGTAACACCAGACCCAGCAGTTCACTCTTGCAACACCAGTTACTACCTGGCAAGCGTCGTGACGGAACCGTTACCAGTGGTCAAACGACCGAAATGCCCTGATCCAGAGCACTACCGGGCGCAATGGCAAGCGACCACAGCGCCAACTATCCCCCACCCCGCGTGTCCCGCCCGGACGACGCGCCTGAGCGGTTCGACGCAACCCCTCGGCGTCGAACCGCATGGACGAAAATGGCTGATCAGG
>NZ_JBIWPF010000133.1:0-1389 GCF_044768125.1 Streptomyces sp. NPDC101166 | reverse complement strand
CGTGCATCCGGCGATCGGTCTGTCCTGGTGCTTCGCCGGACTGCTGTCGCACCTGCCGCCCGAACGGCCGGTGTACGGCCTGCAGGCGCCGCACGTGGCGGGCGAGGAAAGCCATCGGACCATCGCCGAGGCCGCGAAATACTATGTGGCGCACATGAAATCGGTGCAGCCGGAAGGCCCGTACCACGTGCTGGGCTGGTCGCTGGGCGGACTCATCGCCCACGAGGTGGCGGTGCAGCTGCAGGAGGGCGGCGACGAGGTGGCGCTGCTCGGCATGATGGACAGCTACCAGCTCTCCGACCGGTGGCTCGAGCAGGCCATGCCGTCGGTGGCCTCGATCATCGCCGAATTCGGATCCGACCTGCTCGGCGGTGACGCCGACATCGATCCGCGCCTGACCCTGCAGGAGGCCGCCGAACTGCTGCGCGGCCGCTCCGGGCCGTTCGCGGCACTCACGATCGAACACCTGGAACGGCTCTACACCGGATACGAGAACGGCACGGCCCAGGCGCACGGCTTCCGGCCGCGGGTCTTCGACGGCGACCTGGTGTTCTTCACCGCCGCCGACGACGAGATCAACCGGGCGGACCCGGCGCGCTGCGCCGCGGCCTGGCAACCCCACGTCACCGGCATGGTGCACGACCAGCTGGTGCGCTGCACGCACGCCGGCATGACCACGCCGGAATCCCTCGCCGTCATCGGGCCGGTGCTGCGGGATCAGCTGGCGGAGATCGAAGCCCGGCGGGAGGGTACGCGATGAGTCTGGCCGTGGAAGTCCAAGGGCTGGTGAAGTATTACGGCAAGGTCCGGGTGCTGGACGGGATCGATCTGGCGATCCCGAGCGGCACCGTGATGGGACTGCTCGGGCCCAACGGCGCGGGCAAGACCACCACCGTGCGGATCGTCACCACCCTGCTACGCCCGAGCTCCGGCACGGTGCAGGTGGCGGGCGTCGACGTGCTGAAGCATCCGGCGCGCGCCCGCACCCGGATCGGTCTGTCGGGCCAGTACGCGGCCATCGACGCCAATCTGTCCGGCTTCGAGAACCTGCGCATGGTGGCCCGGCTGTACGGCATGAACCACAAGAAGGCCACCGACCGCGCCACCGAGCTCTTATCGGCGCTGGGGCTCGACCACGCGGCCGGGCGGCGGGCCGGCACCTACTCCGGCGGTATGGCGCGGCGCCTCGACCTCGCCGGGGCGCTGGTGTGCAGACCTCCGGTGGTGGTGCTCGACGAGCCCACCACCGGGCTGGATCCCCGTGGGCGACTGGACATGTGGCGCGTCATCGGCGAACTCGTCGACGACGGCACCACCGTGCTGCTCACCACCCAGTACCTGGAAGAGGCCGACCTGCTGGCCGACCGCATCACCGTCATCGACCGCGGG
>NZ_JBIWPF010000132.1:0-1394 GCF_044768125.1 Streptomyces sp. NPDC101166 | reverse complement strand
AACATCATTCCGTTGCTTTCCAGCACGGGACGAACAGCTCCCGCCAGGACCTGCGTCGCCTTCGCCGCGGCCAAGTTGTCCATCGACAGCGCCAGCACGTTATGGCTGAATTTCGGGTCGACATCGGCGCCGACCACGACATTGTCGGCCAGTCGCCCCAAAACGAGAGCCCGGGCGTCGAGCGCGGTGTGCTGATAGGAGAACCGCACGTCGAGCGGTTCGGTCGGGTAGTTGCCGACGGTGAGTCGTTCCAGACCGATCTCGCCAGCGGCGGGAGTGCCTTTCACTGTGCTCGCGCACCCCGCGGCCGAAGTGGCAGCCAGAAGAACCGCGAGTGCGCCGATGATCGTTCCGCCGGACGAACGGCGAGAACCGAGCTTCTTCACAAGGCCCCCTACTTGTTGTTGGCCAGGATGGCGTATTGCGCGGAGATCCGCTGATACACATCCTGCTGTTGCTGTGACCACACCGTCGCTGCGTACCGTCCATAGGCGACGTAGCAATGGAACGGGGCCGCGTGGTCGTCGGGTCCGTGGTACTTCACGCAGTGTGCATTCGGAAGCCCGGCCGGAGGGTCGATCCGTTGTTGGTATTTCGAGGCCGACGCGCTGTCGAGGAAGGTTTGAGCTGAATCGGAATCCTTGGCCCGAACCAGAAATCCCGCACCGTCGCTGATGGAATCGACGCCGGTCTTGTCGAAGAGATCCCGGTACTTGGCCGGATTCTCGACGACGTGCAGCATGCCGTGTCGATCGAGGGTCCCGGTGAACGCCGCCGAGGTCTGGTCACCTGCCGGACGCGGCAGGGTCAGCCGGAGCATGCCATCGGGGTCCAGCGGGAGATTGGCGAGCTTGTCCGGCGGTGTCGGCTGGAAGGTCTTTAGCCGCTCCGCAGTCACGTCGATTGCCTTGTCGGCCAGAGCGAGAGGCGCGGGCTCGGGAGCGACACCGAAACTGTGCTCGACGGATCGGTTCTCGATCAGATCGAACATGGTGAAGATGAGGAACTTGCCAGTGGGATACCAGGATGCGAGCCGCTGTTCCGTTGGAGCCCAGATCATCTGGGCGGCAGGATGCTGTGTCGATGGAATGGGATCGACCGCCGCGCCGTCCTGCGACAGCCAGAAGCCGCGGCGGACCAGAGCGGTTGCGGCGTTGGCCGCGGCGGCATCGCTGTCGAAGATCATGACAGCATTGGTCAGCGTATAGCCCAGGAAAACATCGTCGGCGGGACGTGCACTCGTCGCGAAGCCGACGACGAAACCGGCCGCGTCCTCGGCGAAGTGATCGACATTCAGAATTCCGTCATACGTGTTCGGTTCGGTGAAGATGTGTATGCCGGACCCATTGTGGGCAAGGGTCGGGTCGATCTCCGAACCCAGCGGCAGAATATTG
>NZ_JBIWPF010000131.1:0-1395 GCF_044768125.1 Streptomyces sp. NPDC101166 | reverse complement strand
GTGGACGGCGTGGGAGGTCTCTGGGCTTTTGTCTCGAGAAGGTGATGCGTGCAGTCCCTGGGCCGGGATCGGCGGGTCACGGCTCCCAGCTTGGCGTCAGCCCCAGTCCGGCAGGGCAGGCGAGGCGACCACGCTCCATGTAGTTTTGCGCACGCCAGCAGGACACGAGCAGCACGGGTTTCACGCTGCCCGTGAGCGCCACATTCGGCAACTGGAATCGATGGCGGTGGCGATCGCCTGCCCCACGTGATGACGATCATTCACCCGTGGAAGGCCGGTCGGGTCAACACTCTTCGGAGCAATCCACCCCGTCCGGCCTGGATGCGGTGAGTCTTTACCCATCACAACGGTTTTCCAGCCATCGGGGCCATCGTTGATCAACGCGTGGCAGTGATCGCACGCCAACGTGAGGTTGTTGATGTCGGTCGGACCACCCTTGGCCCAATCATTGATGTGGTGGGCGGCGCACATACTGGCTGGCTGTTCACACCCGGGGCGGGTGCATCCCTTGTCGCGGGCGAGCAGTGCGAGGCGTTGGGCCAGGTTGGCGGTTCGACGCGACCGTTGCAGGTAGATCGGCATCCCGTCGCCGTCGAGGACCGCCAGGACCGGGCGGGTGCCTTCGGCCATCTTCAACGCTTCGTTGATCGAAACCTGGGTGCCGGAGGCGGTGGTGGCGACGCCGGTCCCGTTTTCGAGGTCGGTCAGGCTCATGGTGAGCACGACCTCGACCGGCAGACCACGGTGCATGCCGAGGGTCCGCATGTTCACACCGGGCTGCACCAGCGCGAGCAGGGCATCGTGGGTGCGCTGCCCGGCATCGCGACGGTCACGACGCGCAGCAGTATCGAGAACACTGTCGGCGATGAACCCACCCGCAGCGGACGGGCTTTCCGGGTCCTCGACATTGCACATGCCGGGCCGGGCGAGCTTGGCGAACACCGCATCCAGGCAGGCACGCAGCTCGGGGGTGATCCAGCCCTCGATGCGGGTCATCCCGTCCACACCGGGACGGCACAGCGTGATGCCGCGACGGCGGCGACGGTCAGCGTCGGAAACAACCTTCCCATCGGGATCCAGGCGGGCGAGGATGTCGCGCCCGATCTTCAACAGATCATCGGGCCACCCGTTGCGGGAGTAATCGACAAGGATCTGCTCGGCCTCGGCCCGCGCCTCAGCAGGCACATCGACGGGCAGATGGTTCATCACATCCATGATGTGGCGCACGTGATCCCGAGAGATATCGCCCGCGGCAAAGGCTTCCGCGGTGACCGGCAGTACTGGCGGGGCGACATGGCCGGTCTGTTGCACGAATTCGCCGCAATGGTGGGTGATCTTCACCCGCACCGACGCGTCATACCGGGAGAGCCCAAGGGTGTGGCGCAGGAAAGGTAC
>NZ_JBIWPF010000130.1:0-1405 GCF_044768125.1 Streptomyces sp. NPDC101166 | reverse complement strand
CCCCCGGCTGCTTCCAGCGCAGCCCCACGATTCGTGACCATGCGCGAACTCTCGCCGCCCCCGCTTACCGAATCCTTAAAACCCACCGGAATTCGATTCCGTTCCACGACCGACCCACGAATCCATGCTGAATCTCGAAGGCGGAGGGCTCAGAACGTACTGAGCCCGGCATTCGGTTGCAGGGTCTGCCGCTCGACGAGATCGCGGATTTCGGGTGCTCCATGGTTCACCAGGACCCCGGCCGATCGAGGAGTGCGCCAAATCCCTTCCAGCACTGCGGCGAAAGATCGAGCGTGCTCGCGGCTACCGAAATCCAGTTCGACGTACACCCGGTTGCCGTCGGGCTCGCCGCGCGTGATCCGATACGACAGGACGCCGCTGACCAGGGTGGGTACCTCCCCGCCAGCAGACATTCCCGGGCTGCGGTGGCCGGGTCTGCCTCGGCTCACCCGGGGCCGCTACCTGACCCGTAGCCGCCTCAGTTGGTCCAGAGCCTGACCGGCTGCAGGTCGTCCTGGTCGGCCCATTCGGGTTGCGGCGGTGGCGTCGCCTGTACGGCGTTCTTCTTCTCGTCTCGAAGGAACTGTTCGTACACCTTGTGCGCCTGCGCTTCCGCATCGGCGCGCGCCGCCCGGTACTGCTCGATGATGGTCCGCTCGAGCTGCTGGGTCCCCTCCGCGGCGGCGTGCGGCGCCAGCCTGATCTGGGTGATCTGGCCGTAGGCATCCACCTCGATCGCCATGCTCCGGTCCGCGGCGCGAGCCTGGGCCCGGACCACCCCGATGGCCTCATCGATCTTCTCGGCCCGCGCGCGACGCTGGTCCACGTGCTTCGCTCCCCTTTTTCCGGATCGTCCATGCCGGGATGTCTCCCCCCGACTGCCCGACACTGTACCGACACCGAGCGTCGGATTGTTCCCAGTACATACCGACCGCTACTATTCAGCAGCGCATGGCTAGTGCTGGGGGATTCATGAAGCGAAAGCTGTTGGTGGGACGGTAGACATGGTTGCCTTCGATCCCGAAAAGTTGCGTGGGCTCGCGACCGATACCCGCACCCATGCCGGTGCGATCGGCAAACTGAACCCGATCGGCGAGCACAACCGTGACGCCGCTCCCGGCGCGATGCCGTTCTCCGCCTTCGCGAAAAACGTCCAGAGCGTACTGAAGGCGATGGATCGGGTGGTGACGCTCCATCAAGGCAGACTCGACCAGTTCGCGACTCTGACCGATAACGCGGCCGGCACAGTCGATGGGATGGAAGAGGCGAATGTGGCCGGATTCAAGGGGATCAAGTGAGCGGGGAGAAGATCACCATCTCCACGGTGCTCGGGTGGAAGCTCGATTCGGCACGCTTCGCCGGCGCGGACGCGATGAACGCCGGAATCACCCTCGAGGCCGAATCA
>NZ_JBIWPF010000129.1:0-1408 GCF_044768125.1 Streptomyces sp. NPDC101166 | reverse complement strand
CCACCCCCATCCTCGACGAGCGCAGCGGCACCCTGATCCTTCTGGCCGCTCCCACTCGAGTCGACATCACCCTCCACGTCAACGATTTCCGCGCCCGCGCCCACTGCGAATTCCTCCCGCCAGGCTGGGACCTCATCCTCCCTTCCCCACGCTCTCCCGGCAGTACCGTGCCGATCTGGTTCAGATACCCCCAGTGGGAGACCCTCCAGCCCCTCGCCACAGTCCTCCGCGCCCTCAGAATCGCCCTCCGCGAATCTCCCCGCACCTACCCGTACTGACCCCGGGAGGCTCCCATGCTCACCGAAATCGCGATCACTGCAATAACTTTTCTCACACTTGCCCTCTGCCTCTTCGTCCTTTTCCGTCGCCACTTCCTGCACCCACCCTCTTCGAATCCACACTCGGTCGCCGCGATCCGGGCCCGTCTCGAAGGCGAGAAGCGCGTAGCCGCAGCTTCGAGACGCGAGGCGGCCCGGCTCTCCGCCGAATTCGCTTGATCCGAGCAGTACCGTTGACCATGGGGGAGTGCGATCAGGCTCCCGTTGTGGGACAAGGCAGCACAGCATGGCTGAAGACCGCGAGACGGCCGGACTACGCACCATTCGACCACGGGATGCGTCACAGCAAGCCCTCGTTTACGGGCGTGCGAGATCCCGACCAAGCGATCTCGCATTCCGGGCTGGAACGCTGATCAAGGCGGTAGACGCCACGATCCTCGATTCTCCGTATCGGAACAACGCGTTTCGGCTCGCGGGCCTGCGGATCGACACCGGGGCGGGTCGGATACGTGAGATGGTCACCGAATTGGGGGCCGGTGGCCGGCGAAGCCGTCTACTCGTCCACCCCACCGTGCTGCCGGTGACCCCGCGACCGCAGCCAGCCGACGTGTCAGTCGTACTTGAAAGCCTCGCGAATCCCATCGATCGATTGATCAATGAACTGTTCTGGTTCTGGCCCACCGACTATGTGGATCCGGCGACCGACGGAATCGACTGCGCCAACCGACAGTGGCTCGAACAATTGTCCACTGACCCGATCGCGGCCCACAACCTGGCAGTTCTGAGGCACATCGAGGCACTCGAGACACCACGCGGCGAGCAGCCCGAAACCTGGCTCGACGCCCTCACGGCCTGGGATATCGCGATCAGCGCGGAGGAAACGTGGCAGTGGCTGGGCGAGCACGCCGCACGGATCGGCCGCAGTCGGTACCGGAAAGCCTCGCCGGAACTGGCGCTGATCCGCGAGAGGTTGCCCGCGGCTGTCCTGCGAATCCACACCAATGCGATCGCGCACGCCATCCTCACCGGCGAGAAGGCATCCGCCGAACGGCAATTCGAGGTTCTCGACGAGTTCCGTGCCCAGATCGTCATGTACCCGAGCGTGTTCGACTTCGCCGACATCGACTTCG
>NZ_JBIWPF010000128.1:0-1412 GCF_044768125.1 Streptomyces sp. NPDC101166 | reverse complement strand
CTTCTCGTCGGCATTGAGGGTGTTCCACGGCCGCATCGCGTCCGCGGGAACCGCCACGTCCTCGGGTAATGGGTTGATCGGGGTCATCGCCGTGCCCTTGGGCATGATGCCCTTGTCGATCATCCGGGCCAGCACCCAGTCGCGGTAGGCCTCGTAGCCGTCGTCGAACTTGCCCTTGTATTTGTCGGCCCATTCGGTGGGAACTTGGTGCGGCGCATGATTCGCGCCTGGGCAGAACCACATGTACCAGGGCTTCGACGGATTGGTCGACCGCTGGTCGCGCAGCATGCGGAGCGCGTTGTCGGCGAGGTCCTTCGACAGGTGATAGCCCTGCTCGGGGCTGTAGGGCTGGTCGATGAACCGGTTGTCCTCGACCAGGTCCGGGTACCACTGGTTGGTTTCGCCGCCGAGGAAGCCGTAGAACCGGTCGTACCCTTTCTGCAGCGGCCATTCCGATTTGCTGCCACCGCTGGAGACATCTTCTATAGGCACGTTGTGTTCCTTGCCGAGCCAGAAGGTGCTGTAGCCGTTGTCCTGCAGGACCTGCCCGATAGTGGCGCATTGGGCCGGCAGCCGCGCGGCCGAGCCGGGGAATCCGGTGGAGCCCTCGGTGATCGACGCGAAACGGTTGACGTGATGGTTGCGGCCGGTGAGGAAGCAGGACCGGGTGGGCGAGCACAGGGCGGTGGTGTGCCACTGGGTGTAGGTCAGGCCGTTGTCGGCCAGCTTCTGCAGGGTCGGCATGTTGATCCGCCCGCCGTACGGCGACCAGGACGCCAGACCGGTGTCGTCGAACAGGATCACCAGGATGTTGGGTGCGCCATCCGGGGCTTTCTTCAGCTCGAACGGCTTCCAGTCCGGTGTGGAGTCGCGGACGTCGAGTTCGATCTTGCCGTCGAAGCCGTCGTTGATCCCGGTCCCGTATCCGGGTGGCCCGTCGCTTTTCGAGTTGCCGCAGGCGGCGAGCAGTGGTCCTGCAACCGCGGCGCCCGCCCCGGCCGCCGCGATACCGCGCAGCATCCCGCGCCTGGACACTTTGGCGCCCGGATCCCCGGTCTCGCGGCCAGATCCGACCTCTGGGTTCTGATCCTCATCGCTCGGCTGCATTACTGCAGGCTAAAGGCGAATCGGAAGCAAGCGTGCAAGGCACACCGGGTGGTTCGGGTAGTGCAATGGTCGTCCCCGGCTGGAGACGGTGTGTCCGCTGCTTCAGCCCGCCTCGAGGGATTTACGGATCTCGGCCTGGATGTCGAGTTGCGCCCGCGCCGCCGTCAACCCCGCGTTCACCTCGGCCGCGGTGCGCTGGGTGGCGGCCGAAACATATTGCGCCACCGCGGCTTCGATGGATTCGACGGCCTGGGTGGCGGTCGCCCGCTGCTCGGTCAGGGCGGCGGCGGGCAGGGCCGCCATGG
>NZ_JBIWPF010000127.1:0-1412 GCF_044768125.1 Streptomyces sp. NPDC101166 | reverse complement strand
CCTTCCCCGGGCTCCACGTCCGAAGCCGATTACGTCGTCGTTGGCGCGGGCAGCGCCGGCGCGGTCCTGGCCGGGCGCCTCGCGCAGGCCGGCGCGAGCGTGATCCTGTTGGAGGCCGGGCGCAAGGACAACTCCCAGCTGGTCACCCGCCCCGGCATGATCTCGATGGTTCACACCGTCCCGCAGCTGAAGAAGCTGGTGACCTGGAAGCAGTACTCGGTCCCGCAGAAGCACGCCAACGACCGCAAGATCCCGATGACCCGCGGCAAGGTGCTCGGCGGCTCGTCCTCGGTCAACGGCATGCTCTACGTGCGCGGCAACAAGGCCAACTTCGACTCCTGGGCCGCCGAGGGCAACAAGGGCTGGTCCTACGACGAGGTCCTGCCCGCCTACAAGCGCCTGGAGAACTGGGTCGACGGCGCGGACGACTACCGCGCCACCGGCGGCCCGATCGAGGTGACCCGCCCGCGCGAGATCACCCCGATGGCCGAAGAGTTCATGACCGCCGCCTCCGAGACCCTCGGCGCGCCGATCATCAAGGACTACAACGGCGAGTCGCAGGAAGGTCTGTCGATCTTCCAGCAGTCCGTCAAGGACGGCGTCCGCTACAGCTCCTCGCGCGGCTTCATCACGAACATGCCGAACTCGCACATGACCGTGCTCACGCACGTGCACGCCACCCGCGTGGTGATCGAGAACGGCCGCGCCACCGGCGTCGAGATCGCCGAGAAGAACGGCACCCGCCGGATCGTGAAGGCCGCCAAGGAGGTCATCGTCTCCGGTGGTGTGATCGGCTCCCCGCAGCTGCTCATGCTCTCGGGCATCGGCCCGGCCGCGCAGCTGCGCGAGCACGGCATCGAGGTCGTGGCGGACCTGCCGGTCGGCCAGAACCTGCACGACCACCTGTTCGTGCCCATGACCTTCGTGTCCAAGAAGGCCATCCACCGCGGCATCCCGACCTACTTCGCGCGCGGCATCCTCAAGGAGATGCGCAACCCGGGCAGCTCCTTCATGGGCCGCACGGTCTTCGAGGCCGCCGGCTTCGTCAAGACCAAGTTCGCCGAGGGCGACCACCCGGACATGCAGATCCACACCCTGCCGTGGAGCTACCCGACGCCCAACCAGGATGCCGACAAGCTGCACCTGGTGGACCGCCGCCCGGCCTTCACCATCATGCCGTCGCTCATCTACCCGAAGAGCCGCGGCGAGATGAAGCTGGCCTCGGCGGACCCGTTCGCCTCGCCGCTCATCGACCCGGGCTACCTGACCGACCCGTGGGACACCGAGTTCCTGGTCGAGGGCATCAAGATGATCAAGGAGATCATGTCGCACGCGAGCATCGCGGGCGACTGGACCGAGAACTTCTTCCCGGGCCAGCAGTGGGCGGACGAGACCGCGCTGCGCCGCGAGCT
>NZ_JBIWPF010000126.1:0-1412 GCF_044768125.1 Streptomyces sp. NPDC101166 | reverse complement strand
TGCGCCTCGAACAGCTCCGGCAGCGAACCGGACGGCACCTCGACCGCCGTGTCGTTCCACTCCACCAGCACCCGCCCGCGCTCCTGCTCGCCGAGCACCCGGATCGTGTGCAGCGGCAGGTCGGGCCCGCCGTCGAGCGCGGATTCCAGGGCGTGCAGGAGGTGTTCGACGGTCGTTCGGGTCAGGGCGGTCACGGCCGCGGGGTCGATGGGTTCGGCCGCGTCGACGGACAGGCTGATGCGGTCGCCGTTGTCGTCGACGACGAGCGCCAGCGGGTAGTTGGACATCTCCCGGGCGAAGAGCAGACGTATGCCGTCCAGAGCGGCGTCCCAGCTGGCCTCGGCGTCCTGGCCGACATTGTGCCGGTAGTTGAGGAAGGAGGTGAACAGGGGGGTGTCGCCGGTGACCCCGCTGGCGCGCTGGGCGACGGCGAGCGGTGCGTGCTCGTGTTCGAGGAGTTCGGCGAGCTGTCCGCGCAGGGCGGACAGCGCCTCCAGCACTCCGAGCTCACCGGTGCGGGCGCGGACCGGGAGCATGTTCATGAAGGGGCCGGGCACGCGGTCGGCGCCGCGGCCGGCGTTCATCCGGCCGAGCAGGACGGTGCCGAAGACGACGTCGTCGCGGCCGCTGACGGCGGCGAGTACCCGGGCCCAGGCGACGTGCAGCACCGTGGCCGTGCTGACACCGGCCCGTTGTGCCGCAATGCGCAGGCGGGTGGTCAGGTCCTCTTCGAGGGGCAGCAGGGCAAGGCGCGCGTCCGAGCCGTCGCCGCGTACGTCGGCGAGTCCGTAGGGGGCGGTGGGTTCGGTGACGTCGCCGAGGAGGTCGGTGAAGTAGCGTTCGTGGTCGGCGCGTTCGACTCCGCCGCGCACCTGGGCGACGAAGGTGCGGAAGGGCAGCGGCTCGGGCAGTTCGTCGCCGCGCCCGGCGAGGATCGCCTCGACCTCGTCGAGGACGATCTGCAGCGCGGTGTGGTCGCGGACCAGGTGATGCATACGCAGCAGCACGAGCAGCCGCCCGTCGCTCGCGGGGGCCACGTGCAGGTCGAGCAGTGGTGCGCGGCCGAGGTCCATGCGTGCGCCGCCGGCGGCGACGAGTGCGCGCACCGGGTCGGCGGACCGCGGGGCGAGGTCGATCTCGGCCACGGGCAGGGTGGCGTGGCGCCAGACGACCTGGACCGGCTCGCGCAGTCCGGTCCACACCAGCGAGGTGCGGAAGATGTCGTGCCGGTCGACGACCCGCTGGAGGGCGTCGGCGAAGGCCGCGACGCGCTCCCTCGAGTCGAACTCGAAGACGGCCGGCATGACGTACGCGTCGTCGCCGCCGTCGGCGAGGATGTGGTGGAAGAGCAGGCCTTCCTGGAGCGGGGCCAGCGGGTAGACGTCGGCGACGTTCGCCGCGCCTCCGTGCAC
>NZ_JBIWPF010000125.1:0-1413 GCF_044768125.1 Streptomyces sp. NPDC101166 | reverse complement strand
GGCGCGGCTCACGGTGCAGTAGTGGTCGTAGCTTCGGCGTGGCACGATCCCACTGTAACCAACAACTTGGAAATACCAAGTGCAAACTTGGAAATTCCAAGTAGAGTGTGCGGCAACCACACCGAGAAGAGGTCGTTCATGCAGGTGAAGCAGTCGAGCAAGCTGTCGGGCGTGTCCTACGAGATCCGTGGACCGGTCGCCGAGCATGCCGCACGGCTGGAAGCCGAGGGGCATCACGTCGTGAAGCTCAATACCGGTAACCCACTGCCCTTCGGCTTCGAAGCACCCGCCGAACTGCTCCAGGACATGGTCCGCAACCTGCCGCAGTCCAGCGGCTACTCCTCGTCCAAGGGCCTGCTCTCGGCGCGGCGCGCGGTGGTGCAGTACTACCAGACCCTGGGTCTGAGCGAGATCGACGTCGAGCAGGTCTTCCTCGGCAACGGCGTCTCCGAACTGATCATGATGGCCATGACCGCGCTGCTGGAGAACGGCGACGAAGTCCTGGTTCCCGCACCGGATTTCCCGCTCTGGACCGCCGCCACCGCGCTCAACGGCGGCCGCCCGGTGCACTACATCTGTGACGAGCAGGCCGACTGGATGCCGGACCTGGCCGATATCGAGTCCAAGATCACCGACCGCACCCGCGCCCTGGTCATCATCAACCCGAACAACCCCACCGGCGCCGTGTACTCGCCCGAGGTGGTGCGGCAGATGCTGGAGCTGGCGCGCCGCCACAACCTGGTGGTGTTCTCCGACGAGATCTACGACAAGATCCTCTACGACGACCTCGAGCACACCGCCACCGCCGCCCTGGCCCCGGATGTGCTGTGCCTGACCTTCTCCGGACTCTCGAAGTCCTACCGCGCCGCCGGTTTCCGCGGCGGCTGGCTGGTCGTCTCCGGCCCGGTCGAGCACGCCGAGAACTACCTCGAGGGCCTGACCATGCTGGCCGGTCTGCGGCTGTGCGCGAATGTGCCCGCGCAGCAGGCGATCCAGGCCGCCCTCGGCGGACACCAGAGCATCTACGACCTGACCCTGCCCGGCGGCCGCCTGAGCGAGCAGCGCGACCGGGCGTGGGAGGCGCTCAACGCGATCCCGGGCATCTCGTGCGTGAAGCCCAAGGGCGCGCTGTACGCCTTCCCGCGCATCGATCTCGATATGTACAAGATCCACGACGACGAGCAGTTCGTGCTGGATCTGCTGCTACGCGAGAAGATCCACATCGTGCAGGGCACCGGCTTCAATTGGCCGCGCCCCGACCACTTCCGGATCGTGACGCTGCCGCACGCCGATGAGCTCGAAGCGATCATCGAGCGCATCGGCCGCTTCCTGGCGACCTACCAGCAGTAGGCACAACGCCGAATGGCGCATCGCGGAGGGGGGTGGGGGGTATGCCACCCCGCGGGGCCCCCC
>NZ_JBIWPF010000124.1:1155-1419 GCF_044768125.1 Streptomyces sp. NPDC101166 | reverse complement strand
GGATTGGGAGCTTCTCCTCGAGGAGGAGCGCACCGCCCTCGCCCGCCTGTCGGTCTTTCCCGCGCCCTTCACCCCGGACGCGGCCGAGGGGCTCGGTGTGGCCACGTCCGATATCGAAGCGCTACTGGACAAATCACTGGTGCAGCTCGTCGATGTCCTGATCGCCGACCCCGCCCTCCCCACTCCGCAACCGCGCTACCGAATGCTCGAGTCGGTCCGCGCCTACGGTCGCGAGCACCTCACGGCCCGAGGCGAACTGGACTC
>NZ_JBIWPF010000124.1:0-1145 GCF_044768125.1 Streptomyces sp. NPDC101166 | reverse complement strand
ACCCGCATCTGCGCGGCCGCACCCAACTCCCCTGGCTCCGGCTCCTCGACGCCCACCACGATCACCTGATCGCCGCCCTCCGCTTCGCCCAGGAGTCCGCCGACACCGACACCGCGTCCCACCTGGGCTCGGCCCTCGGCATGTACTGGGCCCTGCACGCCAATCACACCGACGCCGTCCGCCTCCTACGCCCGATCCTCGAACTCCCGACCACCCACCCCCATCCCCCACTGGCCGCAGCCTTCGCCCTGCATTCCCTGCTCGCCGCCCAAGCCACCGAACTGACCACGGCCACCGACCACATCCTCCGCTGGACAGCGGAATCAGCTTCGGGTTCGGCCGGATCGGTGACCGCGGATGGGGCAGCGGAGTTGGCTCTGGCGCTGGTGGAGTTGGCAGGCGAGCGAGTCGATGTGGGGCTCGGGGTGGTGGAGCCGTGGCTGGGGCATTCCGATGCGTGGACTCGGGGGATGTTCTGGTTGGTGCGGTCGTTCCTGCACGCCAATGAGTCCGGGGTGGCGCGGTTGGACGCGGATCTGCGGATGGCGGCGGAGTGTTTCGAGGAGGCCGGGGAGCGGTGGGGCTGGTCCACCGCGTTGACGTATCTGGCGTTCACGCGGGCCGCGCTCGGGGATTTCGGCGGGGCCGAGGAGGCGATGGCGTCGGCGTTGGTCGCGGCGGAGGAGCTGGGCAGGCCGGTGGCGCTGCGGGTGTGGCTGGTGATGATCCGCTTGCATTCGGGTGAGGTGGAGGCGGCGCGGACCGATCTGAGTGCGCTGGCCGAGGAGACCTTGTCCGGCGGGGACACCGTCATGACCCAGCTGCTCGCGGCGGATGTCGCCCGGTTCGATGGGGATCTGGCCGAGTCGGCGCGCTGTTTGCGGCGGGTCGAGTCCGATCTCGGGCGGGCCGTGAGCGAGGACCGTTCGTACCGGGCGATGTTCGGGCTACGAATGGGATTGCTGCGTGCGGCCGAAGGCAGCACCGCCGCAGCCACCACCCACTGTTCGGACGCGTGGGCGAACGCCATGGCCATCCGCGACCTGCCGTTAGCCGCCGAAGTTGCGGTCGGCGTAGCCCGGCTGTGCCTGGCAGCCGGGGCGGCGGAAGCGTCGGCCCAGGCGCTGGGCGCCGCTCATGCGTTG
>NZ_JBIWPF010000123.1:0-1419 GCF_044768125.1 Streptomyces sp. NPDC101166 | reverse complement strand
CCCGAACGGGAACCGGTGATTCCGGCCGTGCGCCCGGCCTGGGACAGGTCCTGGCACGGGAATCCGGCCGCCACCAGCTCGATCCCGGACGGCAGCGCACGTAGCTTGGTCATGTCCGAATGCAGTGGCACGCCGGGGAAATGCGCCGCCAGCACGGCCTGCGCACCCGTATCGATCTCGCAGAGCAGTTCACTGCGCCAACCGTGGGCCGCGAGCCCGAGTTCCAGCCCACCGATGCCGGCGAACAGGCCGACCATCCGCGCGCCCGTCACAACAGTCCCTTTCACCCCGGAGTCCCCGTGCCGCAGAGCACGTTACTCGAGTCCCCTCATCCACATCGAGCGCAACGCCCGACAGGGCCGGACTTCCAGAGCCGGTGGCTATCACTCGGGCGATCGATCGGCGGGCGTTGGCGTGCGGAAACGCCGAGAACCGCTCCGCACCATTGCATGTTGATCACGATGTCCGGTCCCGGGAGTGATACCGGCCGGGGATCTCGGACGAGCCGGGGCCTGCAACTACGGTTATAGGCGTGACGGATAACGGGAGTGAGGACGCCAAGCCGGGAGCGAAGCGGTGGCCGGCCATTCTCACCTGGCGCGCACACAACGCCTCACGCATGGAGTCGGTGCGGGTGGTGCTGAGCGGCAACCGGATTCGCGCCGCGGGCCGGATCATCGCCGGCGACTGCGAGGACCATCCCGCGTTCAGCGCGTCCTACGACCTTGTCACCGACGAATCCGGGGTCACGAAGCGGCTGTCGCTGCGCAGCACCCTGGCCACCGGCGAACGCCACGCCTCGATCGCGCGCGACGAGGAGGACTACTGGCTGATCGACGCCGGAAACACCCATGTGCGGTCCACCTTCGGCGGGGCGCTGGACGTGGACGTGGTGCTGAGCCCGTTCTTCAACACACTCCCGATCCGCCGCTACGGGCTGGCCCGGGCGAGCGAGGACGTGCAGGTTCCGGTCGTCTACGTGCGGCTACCGGACCTGCAGGTGCAGGAGGCCAGCCTCACGTACAGCAGCGGGCCGGACGGCATCCACGTGCTGTCCCCGGTGTCCTCGGCGACCGTCACCGTCGACCAGGACGGATTCCTCCTCGACTATCCGGGCCTGGCCGAACGGATCTGATCCCGGTCAGTCCAGCGAGGTGAGAACGCCGCCGGCGCGCCCGGCGTCGATGAGCTTGGTGAGCCAGTTGCGCTCACCGAGGCTGATGTCGGTGATCGGCCAGCGCTCGTTGTCCTCGTAGTCGGTGCGGGCGTCGTGACCGGCCTCGGTCAGTTCGGCGAGGGTGCCGTTGGCGCGCAGGCTGTCGCGGGCCTGGGTGAGCACCTCGAGGGTGTCGTCCAGGACGTCCAGCAGGGCCGCGGCATTGGGTTCGCAGATGGCGCGGACCAGTTCGGGGGAGGTGG
>NZ_JBIWPF010000122.1:0-1420 GCF_044768125.1 Streptomyces sp. NPDC101166 | reverse complement strand
GAACTGATATGGCCGACAACGAATTCGGATACACCGCCTGGGGCAAGGACTGGGTCCGGCTCGCGGAACCGTTGAACCTCACCAAACCCGAGCCGCTGCTCCCCCGCGCCCGCAGCATCGCCCGCAACAACGGCGTCCGCACCGAGATCGAGGGCACCGTGGTCCGCGCCCACATCCACCGCGGCTCCGAAGCCTCGGTGACGCACCTGGAACTGACCTCGTTCCCGCGCGCCACCATCGACGCCATCGCCGCCATGGTCCCCGCCGACAGCCTCACCCTCGGCGACGACCTGCACGCCGCGGTTCTCGCCGCGGGCATCTCGGTCACCCCGATCCTCGCCGCCGCCGACTGCTCCTGCCGCGCCCGCAACGCCCGCTGCCTGCACATGCTGGCCGCCTGCTACGCGGTCGTCCGGCTGATCGACGAAAACCCCTGGCTCGCCTTGGATCTCCAGGGCTACCGCCTCGCCCCACCCGCCGCCGACACCGAAGCCCCGGTGTCGATTCCCCGCTGGACACCCATCGACGCCCTCGACCCGGCGGTCTACTTCGGCTGATCGTTCGGCCGCCCCGCCGTCCGGCCTATTCGGGGCGGCGGGCGCGGAAGCGGAAGTTGGTTGCCGCGCTGCGGACTTCGATGTCGGTGAAGCCGACGCGGGTGAGGCGGGCCCGCATCGTGTCGGGCGGGACCGGGACGCAGGTATCGCCGAGATGGATGAGGCGGAAGGTGGGGCGGTCGATGCCGTCGCTGCCCGCGAAGACGCCGCCGGGGCGCAGGACCCGGAAGGCCTCGGCGAAGAGCTCGTCCTGGAGGGCGGGGGTGGGGACGTGGTGGAGCATGGTGAAGCTGACCACGGAGCTGAACTCGGTGTCGGGCAACGGCATCGCGGTGGCGTCGCCCTCGATGATCCGCATCTTGCCGGCCTTGCGGGTGCGCAGGCGGGCGGCCAGCGCCGGGTCGATCTCGAGGCCGGTGAGGGCGGGGACGCGGGCGCGCAGGGTGTCGACGTTCGCGCCGTAGCCGGGTCCGATCTCGAGGGCGTTGTCGCCGAGGTCGATGTCCCGCAACGCCCACGGGACGATCTGGTTCGCGCTGGCCCGCTCCCAGGTGCTCGAACGGCAGAGTAGCTGGTGAAAGTAGTTCATCCCCATGGCCATAACGCTAGGGCGAGGCGCACCTGGCCGCGAGAGACTACGGTGACAGATTATGTCGCCAAACGGCCAGACCCGGGTGCTGGCCCCGCCGCCGGGGCCGACCGCCATGGTGTTCGGCCTCGGCACGCTGCCCGCCGGGTACTGGTTCGACGAGCACGAGCACGAACAGCACCAGATCGCCTGGGCCGCACAGGGAGTGCTGACCGTCGAGACCCCGGGCGGGCACTGGGTGCTGCCGCCGACGCGCGCCCTGTGGATCCCGGGC
>NZ_JBIWPF010000121.1:0-1424 GCF_044768125.1 Streptomyces sp. NPDC101166 | reverse complement strand
CTGCGGCTGCTGTCGTTGCCGCGCGTGGTCGGCGTCGATCCGACTTCCGGGGACGAGATCACCTCGCAGAACGGTCGCTACGGGCCGTACCTGAAGAAGGGCACCGACTCTCGGTCGCTCACCAATGAGGATCAGATCTTCACGGTGACCCTCGAGGAGGCGCTCAAGATCTACGCCGAGCCCAAGCGGCGCGGCGGGCAGGCGGCGAGCGCGCCGCCGCTGCGGGAACTGGGCGTCGACCCGGTGTCGGAGAAGCCGATGGTGATCAAGGACGGCCGTTTCGGTCCGTATGTCACCGATGGCGAGACCAATGCCAGCCTGCGCAAGGGCGACGAGGTCGAATCCATCACCGACGCCCGGGCTTCGGAGCTGCTGGCGGACCGGCGGGCGCGCGGCCCGGTGAAGAAGGCCGCGAAGAAGACGGCCAAGAAGGCGGCGGCGAAGAAGACCCCGGCCAAGAAGACGGCGGTCGCCAAGACCGTGGTCAAGAAGGCGGCGGCGAAGAAGGCGGCGGCCAAGACGGCCGACGGCGTCACCACCAAGAAGGCCGCGGCGGCGAAGAAGGCCCCGGTCAAGAAGGCCGCGACGAAGAGCGCCGCGTCGGCGCAATCCTGACGATCGTCGGTGCCCTGCCGTAGCGTGCTGTTCGGAACACGCACCAGCGGAAGGGCATTCGATGACGGTCGACCACGAGCGGGAAGAGCTGATCAAGGTTCTCGCGAGCCAGCGGGACCTGTTCCGGATCACGGTCCGGGGCATCGACGACGAACAGGCGCGCCAGCGCACCACGATCAGTGAACTCACCCTCGGTGGGCTGCTCAGTCATTGTGTGAATGTCGAGCGGCACTGGACCACCATCCTGGTCGAGCGGGACCCGAACTCCGAATTCGACGTCTCCCGAATGGATTCCGAGTACCGGCTGGACGCGGACCAGACGGTCGCGGGGCTGCTCACCGAGTGGGAGGCGGTGGCCGAGCACACCGCGAAGCTGATCCGCGAACTGCCGAACCTCGAGGATTCGGTGCCGACGCCGACCGCCCCGTGGGCGCCGGAGCGGGAGTGGCTGACCGTGCGCTACATCTTGCTGCACATCCTGCGGGAGATCGCGCACCATTCCGGCCACGCGGACATCCTGCGTGAGGCGCTGGACGGCGCGAACACGACATATCAGCGCGCGAACTGACACTCGGCGGCGCTGTCGGGGGTGGCCGCTAAGGTGGTCGGCGTGGCGGGTGTCTTCGATCGGCTGGTCGGCCAGGGTGCGGTCGAGTCCGCGTTGACGGCTGCGGCGGTGGCGGCGCGGGGTGGGGCCGGATCGTCGTCGGCCATGACGCATTCCTGGTTGTTCACCGGTCCGCCCGGTTCGGGGCGGTCGGTGGCGGCGCTGTGTTTCGCGGCCGCCCTGCAGTGCACGGACGAGGGAA
>NZ_JBIWPF010000120.1:0-1426 GCF_044768125.1 Streptomyces sp. NPDC101166 | reverse complement strand
CACCATGTCCCGGGTACAGGCGCCGCGCTTCGCGGCCGCCGGTGTCACCGTCATCGACAACTCCTCGGCCTGGCGCAAGGATCCCGAGGTGCCGCTGGTGGTCTCCGAGGTGAACCCGGAGGCGACCCGCAACCTGGTCAAGGGCATCATCGCGAACCCGAACTGCACCACCATGGCCGCCATGCCGGTGCTCAAGGTGCTGCACGACGAGGCCGGTCTGCAGCGGCTGATCGTGTCCAGCTACCAGGCGGTCTCGGGCTCCGGCCTGGCCGGCGTGGAGGAGCTGGCCTCGCAGGTGCGCGCGGTGATCGGCGACGCCGAGAAGCTGGTGCACGACGGTTCGGCCGTGGACTTCCCGGCGCCGAACAAGTACGTGGCCCCCATCGCCTTCGATGTGATTCCGCTCGCGGGCTCACTGGTGGACGACGGCAGCGGTGAGACCGACGAGGATCAGAAGCTGCGCAACGAGTCCCGCAAGATCCTGGGTCTGCCGGACCTGCTGGTGAGCGGCACCTGCGTGCGCGTTCCGGTATTCACCGGGCACTCGCTGTCGATCAATGCCGAGTTCGCCCGGCCGATCTCGGTGGAGCGCGCTGAGGAATTGCTGGCCAAGGCGCCCGGCGTGCGGCTGACCGATGTGCCGACGCCGCTGGCCGCCGCCGGCCAGGACGAGTCGCTGGTGGGTCGTATCCGCCAGGATCCGGGTGCGCCGGACGGTCGCGGTCTGGCGCTGTTCATCTCGGGCGACAATCTGCGTAAGGGCGCCGCGCTGAACACCATTCAGATCGCGGAAGTTCTTTTGAACAACTGATCAGTTTCTCTGATCGGAACTAACCGTTACGGACCGTGCACACAAAGTGCGCGGTCCGTTTTCGGATATGATCAATCGGCCCAGAGTTCCGCGCACGGTAGTGGCGCGAGCCGATCGATGGGCATGCCGTCGATGATGACTTCAATGCGATGCGGTCTCAAATGCGCTGCGAGACGTTCCGCAATTGCTCGCTCGGCGCGGTAATCCAAGATCATTCCGCCGGGAAACCGCAGGCGCACATGGACTTCATCGGTTTTGGGGGCGGCCGTCATCGGGCGGGCGCCCGGTGAGTGACTGGTTGACCTTTCGCCGCGCGAGAGTTCCGGTTACCCTCGCGTTCGAGGCGAGCGGTGATCGATTGCACCGTCGCCCCGTCGGCAGCGGAGGAATACTTGGTGGCCGCTAGGGCGCACGCCGCGAACCACATTGCCGCGCCGCCGATTCCGGCTCCGAGTAGGAAGAAGAGAAGTTCGCCGGGCATGACCACCTCTTGTCGTCCGTTTGGTTCGACGGGTCCTCTTCAAACGTTAAACACAGAAAAATTGCGGTGCAATAAGAAAAATCCATGTTCCATACTGTGCGCCGTAAGCTCGCCCGGTCTGGAATCCTTGTCGG
>NZ_JBIWPF010000119.1:0-1429 GCF_044768125.1 Streptomyces sp. NPDC101166 | reverse complement strand
ACCGCTGCGGCTGTCGACTTCGACGAGCGGGCTTGCGAGACCCACGCGGCGAACTTCCCCGGGATGAGCCTTTGCCTCGATCTTGGGGACGAGGTTCAGCGGCACGAGTTCGTGCAGCGAATCCTGGATTCCGGCGCCAATATCGATCTCCTCGCCGGGGGTCCCCCCTGCCAGCCGTTCAGTCGCGCTGGACGCAGCAAAATTCGACATTTGGTCGAATACCACAACCGGGCCCCACACGATATCCGCAAGGAACTCTGGCGCGCCTACGTAAATGTGGTCGAGCGCCTTTTTCCGCGTGCTGTACTCATGGAAAACGTACCCGATATGGGACTAGGTGACGATTTCAGCGTAATCCGCATTATCGAGGAAAAGCTGGAGAGCTTAGGGTACATTACGCAGGTACGTCTTGTGGACGCGTGGAATTATCGTGTCCCTCAACACCGGAAGCGCCTGATCCTTCTTGCGCGGAGGGACGGTGGCGGTTTTGAGTGGGACAAGCCCAAGAAGCAGACAACGCTTTATGAGGCGATCGGCGATCTCCCCGCCCTCAATCCACAACCCTTGCTGCCGGTGGGCGGTCGACTCTGCGAATACGTTGAACAGCAGGATCCCAAGCCTTCGCTCTTCGCCAAGGACATGCGCAAAAGGGCAACCAAGGGCGTAGTTCACGACCATATGACGCGACGAGTCCGTGAAGACGACTTCAGAATATTTACAATTATGGACTCCAAAACCCTCTATTCTGAACTCGGTGAGAAGCTGGGGGAGGATGAGAAGGAGTTCCAGCGGTACGATGCAGAGCAATTTACCGATAAGTACAAGAAGCTGGACTGGGAGGAGCTAAGCCGCACTATCACGGCACATATCGCCAAGGATGGCTATTGGTACATTCATCCTGAAGAGTCGCGAACCTTAACCGTTCGTGAAGCCGCGCGAATTCAGACCTTTCCAGACCGCTTCCGGTTTGCCGGTACACGGAGTGACGCCTTTCGTCAGATCGGCAACGCGGTTCCGCCCCTGTTGGGCGAGGCTGCCGCTCGGGTACTCTTGGCGCAGGATGTTCCCGCCGGAAATGAGGCCGTGGACAAATGGCCGAAACTGCGTGAGGAACTGGCCCTTTGGGCCAAGGAACAGCGTGCTGGCAAAGAGTGGTATCAGTTCCCCGGCGGCCGGAAGATGAAGCCGCTTGGAGCTCTCGTCATGGCGGTTCTCTCGGGAAGCAAGCTGCGTATGACGCAGCTCTCCAATGTGATGGACCAAGTCGCTGGGCACAGGGAACTGTCGCAAGACGTTTATGTAGCCCTCAAGAACGCGGCGCCTACGGTGGCGCTATACAAGCGCTTGGAGGCTCGCCTCGGCCCGGTCGTCGGTAAGCCCGAAGTCTGGGTGAACGCTGATTCGGTTCTTTCTCGCAGCAAGGAGATGG
>NZ_JBIWPF010000118.1:0-1433 GCF_044768125.1 Streptomyces sp. NPDC101166 | reverse complement strand
CCTTCGATCCGCCGGTGACAGCGCTGTCGGGGCGGGACGTGACCGGGGTGGGGCACTGGGGCAAGCACCTCGGAATGGATTGCGACGGGCTGTGGTTGATCACCCATCTGTCGCGGGGCGGCTGGCTGCGGTGGATCGACGAACCGGGAGCCAATCCGCCCAAACCCGGCAAGGGCCCGCTCGCCCTGCGGGTGCACTTCTTCACCCCCGAAGGGGCCACGCCCGCCTTCGATCTCACCGAGGCGGGCACCAAGAAACGCCTGGCCGTGTGGATTACGTCCGACCCCCTCTCGGTGCCCGGCATCGCCCGCCTGGGCCCCGACGCCCTCGCGGTCAGCGAACTCGAATTCGCCGAAATCCTCGGCGGCACTTCCCAACGCGTGAAGA
Organism: Streptomyces sp. NPDC101166; assembly: GCF_044768125.1. Lineage (NCBI taxonomy): Bacteria > Bacillati > Actinomycetota > Actinomycetes > Kitasatosporales > Streptomycetaceae > Streptomyces > Streptomyces sp. NPDC101166. The sequence continues at coordinate 1,046 of NZ_JBIWPF010000118.1, read as the reverse complement.
ACGCCCTCACCGACCAAACCCTGATGGCGGGCATCGGCAACGCCTACTCCGACGAAATCCTGCACACCGCAAAGATTTCCCCCTTCGCCAACTCCGGCACCCTCAACCCCCAGCAGCTGACCGCCCTCTACTCGGCCATGCGCGCCACCCTCTCCGACGCCATCCTGCGCTCGGTGGGCCAGGACGCCGCCCGCCTCAAGGGCGAGAAACGCTCCGGCTTCCAGGTCCACGCCCGCACCGGCCTCCCCTGCCCGGTCTGCGGCGACACCGTCCGCGAAGTCTCCTACGCCGACAAGTCCTTCCAGTACTGCCCCACCTGCCAGACCTCCGGCAAGATCCTCGCCGACCGCCGCATGTCCCGCCTGCTCAAGTAGCAGGGTCAGCGATTGTCCGGGTGGGTGACCTTCTGGACATCGACCAACCCTGTCAGGCCAGTGAAATCATCCGGATTGACCGTGAACAACGGCAATCCGTGCACGGAGGCGATGGCGGCGATCATCAAATCGACCCGCCGGGGCTTGGGATTTCGCCCCGCCGCGAGCACCGACGCGACGATGTGCCCGAACCGCCGCGCTGCCCGGGTATCGAAGGGGAGCGGCTCGAACAGGGCTTCCGCATTCTGGAGGCGCTCGATCCGGCCGGCGCGTTCACCCGGTTCGGTCGCGAAATGCGGGCCCGCCGCGAGCTCGGCCATCGTCACCGCGCTGATAACCAACTCGGCGGGCAGCTCATCCGGGTCCAGGGCCTCGAGCAGAATGAGCACGTTCGTATCGACCAGGCCGCGAACGGGTACCGGGCTCATTCGCCACCGTCTTCCGCGAATTCCCCACGGCGATAGGCCCGGTCGTACGGGTCGTACAGCGAATCGTCGATGAGTTCAGCCGAATTGCTCGGTGTTCCCGTCGCGGCACCGGACGGTCCGCTGAAGGCCGCGATGGCTTCGGAGAGCGGAACGGACGCGCGCCGGCGCAGATTCCGATGCGGAACCAGATCCGCGACCGGGGTTCCATCGACCGTGATGGTGTAGGAGCGCCCGGCGCGGACCT
>NZ_JBIWPF010000117.1:0-1436 GCF_044768125.1 Streptomyces sp. NPDC101166 | reverse complement strand
CGATGGACTGTCTGCCCTCGACCTCGACCAACAGCACCCGGCGCCCCCCGGCGGCCAGTGCCAGCGCGAGCGCCGCGGCGACCGTCGACTTCCCGGTGCCCCCCTTCCCGGATACGTAATGCAGGCGGGCCTTGTCCGCCCGCTCCGGCCAACCTGCTTCGACCCCCGGCTCAACCGAAACGGGCACTGCTATCGGTACTCCCACGCTCGCGAGCCTATAACTCGTTCCGAATTCCTGCCCACAGGACTTGTCTACTGTCTGATACACCACTCTGGAAACTCGTATTTCCCGATCCCGCAGCGTAGTCGGAGGGTCTGGAGAACTGGGGGAACGCGGCCGGGGCTACTCTCAGCGCATGAGTGAAGTGACCGTGTGGGAGTACGCGACGGTGCCCCTGTTGACCCATGCCACCAAGGCCATCCTCGACCAGTGGGGTTCCGACGGCTGGGAACTCGTCACCGTGCTGCCCGGACCGACCGGTGAACAGCACGTCGCCTACCTGAAGCGGGCGAAGAACTGATGACCTGGGCCGAGAACCTGAAGGAGCTCGGACTCGAACTGCCGGTCGCGCCGAAGCCGGTCGCGGTGTACGTGCCGGGCGTCCGGACCGGCAACTACGTCTACACCTCCGGCCAGCTGCCGTTCGTCAACGGCGAACTGCCGCTGACCGGCAAGCTCGGCGCCGAGATCACCATCGAGCAGGGCGCGGAGATGGCCAAGCTGGCCGCGCTCAACGCGCTCGCGGTGGTGCACGACCTGGTCGGCCTCGACAATGTCGTGCGCATCGTCAAGGTGGTCGGCTTCGTGGCCTCGGCGGCGGGTTTCAACAGTCAGCCGCTGGTCATCAATGGCGCGTCCGAGCTGCTGGGCGCGGTCCTCGGCGAGGCCGGGGTGCACGCCCGCTCCGCGGTCGGAGTCAACGAGCTGCCGCTGAACACCCCGGTCGAGGTGGAGCTCATCGCCGAGGTGCGATAACCCCGAAATGCTTGGGGCACAGTCGAAAGCGTGATGCGTCCAACACTGGACGCATCACGCGCGGTGCATTAGGACGGAAAAGTATGACGCTCACCCACCCCGCGTACGAACAACTGCGGCAAGTGACTCCGTCCGCCGCCGTCGTCCTGGCCGACAACCCCAGCGGAATGACATTGCAGGGCACCAACACCTGGCTGCTCCGCGCCCCCGGCGCCACGGAATACGTTGTGGTGGACCCGGGTCCGAAGGATCGCAAGCACACCGAGGCGCTGGTCCGCGCGACCGGCGGCGAGATCGTGCTGACCCTGATCACCCACGAGCACGCGGATCACACGGGCGGCATCGACCACCTGGTGAAGGCCACCGGAACCCCGGTGCGCGCCAAGGGCTCCGACTTCCTGCGCGGCTCGGGCACGGTCCTGGCCGACGGCGAGGTCATCGAGGCGGCCGGCGTGCGCAT
>NZ_JBIWPF010000116.1:0-1444 GCF_044768125.1 Streptomyces sp. NPDC101166 | reverse complement strand
CTGCGGCGGCTGCTTCAGGCACGTGGGATATGAAGAGCTGATGATTGTATTGTCAAGGTATACAACCTAATTCAGCTATCCGACTTCTAGGGTCGGGGCGCGGCCGCAAGGCTGCGCTGAATTTCGCTATCGGTGATCGATGGTGCGGCGGCCGATGGCGGCGCTCAGTGCGTCCAACTCCGCGAGTACATCGGTTGCGGCCCAGACGCGGTTGCGTTGACTGTCGGAGAGGATCTCGAGGATCCCGGCGTCGGTCAAGCGTCCCAGAGTGCGGTAGGTGCTCGTATCGGTGGTGCCCGTGATCCGTTGTGCGGTGTCGGCGTTGAAGATCGGGGTTTCGAGAAGCGCGGCGAGGATGGTCTCGTCGGCGGAGTTGGCTCTCGGGCGGGCGATGTCTCGCCACCGTCTGGGCAGGTCGGCGAGAGCCATGGCGGAGTCCTGGGCGGCTTCGCTGGCGTGGATTGCGCCCACCGCCAGATACTCGACGAACGCGTTGACGTCGCCATCGCGAAATCGATTGAGGTGCATGAAGTATCGGCTTGTGTCGGCCAGCATGACCGAGGCGAGCGGGACCGTGACACGGCGGGTGAGGCCGCGGCGGCGCAGGACAGCACTGATCAGGGCTCGTCCGATGCGTCCGTTCCCATCGGTGAACGGGTGGATGGACTCGAACTGTGCGTGTGCGATGGCGGCTTGGGCGAGGATCGGCAGATCGTCGCGGTTGACGAAGTCGAGTAGGTCGGCGATCGATTCGGCCACCAGGTCCGGGGGTGGTGGGACGTGTGCGGCGTTGATCGGTGTGTAATCGCTGCCGCCAACCCAGTTTTGAACGTCTCGCAGTTGGCCGGAATCCCGGGCGGTGTAATAGTCGGTCGCCATCAACAACCGATGGGCGTCGAGCAGGTCTTCGAGCCCGATCTCGCCCGAGCCGGCTGCGTCGACCATGGCGATCAGGGCCTTGACAGCCGCCAGTTGGGATTTCGCCTCGTCGCTGGCCTTGCCGCCGGCGACAGCTTTGCCGAAGGCCCGCCAGCCCGCATCGATGTGTTCGATCTTCGAGGAGGCGACGGACTCGCTGCGGAGTAGGAAGTCGGCCAGCGGTGCCAGATGCTCGCCGAATCCGGCCTCGAGTCGAGCGATCGCGATCAATGCTGCCTCGTGTGCACGGGCAACGGGCCCGGTCGGGTCGTAGTCGAGCTCGCCGATCCGGGGAGGAATCGTGACAGCGATCCGATCGAGGGTTCGGTCCGCCTTCGAACCTTGGCGGCGGCGGGAGGTCCATCCACGCTCTTCGATCCGGTGCTGTGGCCAGTCCATACGGTCTCCTTGGCAAAAGTTGACCTACTCTGCCATTACCATACTTTATTGGTATAAAAGTTTGCCAACTTCTTCGATTACTGCACTTTTGTTCCAAAAGTGCAGCAGCTGGCGTCAGATCCCGTCA
>NZ_JBIWPF010000115.1:0-1445 GCF_044768125.1 Streptomyces sp. NPDC101166 | reverse complement strand
GTACATCGAGGTCACGGTGACCAATACGCTGGCGGCCGGGGCGGCCCCGCGGGCCGGGAACGGCATGGGCATCTCCGGTATGCGGCAGCGGGTCGCGCCGCTGGCCGGGCGGCTCACCGCCGGACCCGACGACGACGGCTGGCGGGTGTTCGCGCACATCCCGCTGACCGGGACCGTCCCCTGCGGCTTCACCGCCGCCGACGACCACCTGCAGTCGCTGCTGCAACCGCTGTTCCGCAAGACCGCCCAGGAGGGTATGTGACCGACCGCTCGGACGAGGAACTGATCGGCGTCCTCGTCGTCGACGACCAGGAACTGGTCCGCGGTGGACTGCGCCGGATCCTGCGCCGCCGAGACGGTTTCCTGGTGAGCGAATGCTCCGACGGGGACGAGGTGCCCGCCGCGGTCGCCGCCCACCGCCCCGACCTGGTGCTGATGGACCTGCGGATGAAGCGGATCGGCGGCATCGAGGCCACCCGCACCCTGCGCGCCGCCCCCGACGCGCCCCCGGTGCTGGTGCTGACCACCTTCGACGACGACCAGCTGCTGTCCGGCGCGTTGCGCGCGGGCGCGGCCGGGTTCCTGCTCAAGGACTCCCCCGCCGAGGATCTGATCCGCGCGGTCCGCACGGTCGCGGGCGGCGGCTCGTGGCTGGACCCGACCGTCACCCCGCGTGTCCTGAATACCTACCGTTCGGCGCGCCCCACCCCGGCGCCCGCCGGCAATCGCCTGTCCGAGCTCACGGTTCGCGAGCTCGAGGTGCTCGGACTCATCGGCAGAGGCCGGGTCAACGCGGAGATCGCGACCGCGCTCGGCATCTCCGAAGTAACGGTGAAGAGCCACGTGGGACATATCTTCGGGAAGCTCGGGTTACGCGACCGTTCCGCTGCCATCGTCTTTGCGTTTGACCACGGCGTAGTCGCACCGGGAGAATCCACCTCCTAGAGGGGTGGGTCGCGGGTCCTCGTCTGCTTCCCTCCCAAGAGTGTGGAGGTTTGACGGGGTGGATGCGCCATCGCGGGCCGGGAGCAGGTTCGGGCCGTACGAGCTGCGCTCGCTGCTCGGCAAGGGCGGCATGGGCGAGGTCTACGAGGCCTACGACACGTCCAAGGATCGGGTCGTCGCACTCAAGCTGCTGCCCGCCGAGCTCGCCAAAGATCCCTCCTACCAGGAGCGTTTCCGGCGCGAGTCGCAGGCGGCGGCCCGGCTGGCGGAGCCGCACATCATCCCCATCCACGACTGGGGCGAGATCGACGGCGTCCTCTACATCGACATGCGGCTGGTGCGCGGCCGCGATCTGCGCTCGCTGCTGGACGGTTCGGGGGCGCTGCCGCCGCTGCGGGTCATCGGGATCATCGAGCAGGTGGCCGCGGCGCTGGACGCCGCGCACTACTCGGGGCTGGTGCACCGTGACGTGAAACCCGCCAACATCCTCGTCACCGATG
>NZ_JBIWPF010000114.1:0-1445 GCF_044768125.1 Streptomyces sp. NPDC101166 | reverse complement strand
CGGGGGCGCCCAGTGCCAGCAGCGCGGCGACCTTCTTCACCGCACGCTCGCTGTTCTCGGTGTCGGCCGCTACCAGCACGGTGAAGGTCCCGGCCGAGGTGTCGGCCGTCCGGGCCACGATGCGCCAATCCTCGTCGTAGCCGGCGGCCGCGGGCAGATCGTTCGCCGCTGTGCTGGGCAAGCCGGTCAATGGCGTGGGCAGTGCGTGGCGCGATGCCGCGACCTGGTGTGCGGTCGAATCGAAGACCTGCACGGCGGCGATCTGACGGTCCGCGTCGAGCAGTGTCTCGGGCAGCGCGGTCGCCGGCTCGCGCCGCAATTCCGCCGCGATCTGATTCGCCCGGAATTCGGCGGCCGTGTCGACCTCGCTGATCAGGGACCGCTGCAGCACCCACAGCATCGCTGCCGCGGCGACGGCGACGACCGCGCCCACGACCAGCGCGGCCGCCAACGCGGATCTGAGGCGCAGGCCCCAGCGTGCCGGCGCGAGCCACCTCGTGAGCCCTTTCACTCGCTCATCATCCGACACGGCGCCGGCTACGAGAAAACGATCTCAGCGTGTTCTCAGCGATCGGCTGGCACGCTGCGTGGCGACCTGCTCGTTCGCCTCCATCGAGATGGGAAATCCGGCATGGACTCGGCGTCCGCCCGTACCGATTACAAGCTTCCACAGATCACCGTGCTGTTCTGGATTCTGAAGATCGCCGCCACCACTCTCGGCGAGACCGGCGGCGACCTGATCGCGCAGACGCTGAACCTGGGGTACGCCGCCGCCTCGGTGCTGTTCCTGCCGCGATCATGGCGGCCCTGCTCGCTGCCCACTACCTGACCCGCGTCTCCGGTGTCCTCCTGTTCTGGCTGGCCTTCATCCTCACTCGCCCGCTCGGCGCCACCGTCGGCGATCTGCTGTCCAAACCCCACGTGAAGGGCGGTCTGGGGTTCGGAACCTGGGGCACGTCCGCCGTGCTGCTCGCCGTCCTGGTCGCCGGAATTCTGTACGGCTACCGCCGAATCCGTAGGGAACGAGGCACCGTGGAATCGCCGCGACCGTCGACAGCGAGGAACAGCGTCGTAATCAACGGGAAGTGAACCCGATTCGGCGTGTACGGGCGAGTGCCGTATTCGCGGCGACGCACGCCAGGCCCGCCGCCGAGAGGGCCGGATGGACTATCCGGTCACGCATGTCCACGGGGATGAAGCCGAGCAGATCGGCGGGGTTGAGCGCCTCGCTGATGGTCGCGAGCAGATAGGTCGCCGCGACCAGGGTGACGGCGGTGCGGGCGATGCGCGGGCGGAGCAAACCGGCGAGCAGTACGGCGGCGAGTAGCAGCTGCCAGGCCGCTCGCCAGCCCGTGCCGGGCATCGAGAACTGTGGTCCGGCCGCGAGAGTCGTGGTGGCGCGGACGGTCAGGAAGATCGTGACGAGCAAGCAATACCAGGTGGTC
>NZ_JBIWPF010000113.1:0-1456 GCF_044768125.1 Streptomyces sp. NPDC101166 | reverse complement strand
GTTCTCCTCGAGGGTGCGGAAGCCCGACCCCTGGATCTCGGAGTAGTGGACGAAGACGTCAGCGGAGCCGTCCTCGGGCGCGATGAAGCCGAACCCCTTCTCCGCGTTGAACCACTTCACAGTTCCCTGTGCCATTCTGTTCCTTCTCTTTCCATACCGGAACGGCGGACAACTGGGTTCATCCACCGGGTCCGTTGAGACCGCTGTACTCTGTTCCCCCTGCAGGAAAGCACCTAGTACACCGTTCGCAACATCGATCCTGCTGATGGTTTGGACTTTAGATCCGTTCCCTCGAACACAGAAGCTTGCGACCAGGGACCAGTGAACCATGTCTTCGGGCAATTCAACAGCGGAGTTACCCACAATTTGCAAAAAAGTTGATCTTGCGAATGCGCAGGTGAGGGGCATAATGCCCAAATCCGTACTTGAAGTTGGTTTGCTTCCGGATAACAGAGCGAGCATCTGGCAAACAGGGTGTGAGGCAGGTCGCTACCCTGTAGTGAAATGGCAGGTAGAGCGGCGGACGCACACACGTTTCGCACCCCTTCGGCGTGTCGCGATGGCGCTTCGATGATTGATCGAGATCCGGCGCCGCGATCCGGAGATGCGAGCGACATCAGCTACGGGAGATCGTTGCTGAATCGTGTCCTAAACGGCCCTGTTTCAGGTGACGCCCGGCTCACCCATGTTCGTGAGCTACCACCGCGCGCGGCGCAGGTCACGAAATGGCCCGAATGGACATCTCCCGACGTCATCGCCGCAGTTCAGGCGGCCGGCGTCGCGGAGCCGTGGAGCCACCAGAGCCGGGCCGCGGACCTCGCCGCGGCGGGCCGGCACGTGGTGGTGTCGACCGGAACGGCGTCTGGAAAGTCGCTGGCGTACCAGCTGCCGGTGCTGACCGCGCTGCAGGAGGATCCGCGGGCCACCGCGCTGTATCTCGCGCCGACCAAAGCGCTGGGAGCCGACCAGCTGCGTATGGTCAACGAGCTGACCAGCGAAGATCCGCTGCGGAGCATCCATCCCGCGCCCTACGACGGCGACACGCCGGCGGAGATCCGGCAGTGGGTGCGGGCGCACGCGCGCTGGGTCTTCACCAATCCGGACATGCTGCACGTCGGCATGTTGCGGTCGCATCAGCGGTGGGCGCGGCTGTTTCGGCAGCTGAAGTACATCGTGGTCGACGAATGCCATATCTACCGGGGAGTTTTCGGGTCCCACGTGGCCCTGGTGCTGCGCCGACTCCGGCGACTCGCCGAGCGGTACGGGGCCGATCCGGTCTTCGTGCTGTGCTCGGCGACCGCCGCCGACCCCGCCGCCACCGCCGAGAAGCTCATCGGCGCACCGTGTGTCGCGGTCACCGAGGACGGGTCGCCGCAGGGCGCGCGGACCGTGGCGCTGTGGGAGCCGCCGCTCGTCGGCAGCGGCGTGACCGGGGAAAACGGTGCGGCCCTGCGGC
>NZ_JBIWPF010000112.1:0-1457 GCF_044768125.1 Streptomyces sp. NPDC101166 | reverse complement strand
GTCTTCCGCACCGCGCGCCGCAAGGCCCCCTGCGTCCTGTTCTTCGACGAGATCGACGCCCTCGGCCACAAGCGCAGCCACCTCTCCGGCTCCAGTTCGCTGCGCTCCACCGTCAATCAGCTGCTCACCGAGATGGATTCGATGACCAGCGACAACGAGGGCGTCTACATCATCGGCGCCACCAACCACCCCTGGGACGTCGACGTCGCCCTGCGCCGCCCCGGCCGCTTCGACCGCATGGTCCTGGTCGCCCTCCCCGATCCGGAGGCCCGAGTCTCGATCCTGCGCCACCACCTGAAGGACCGCCCCGTCGAAGGCATCGACCTCGCCGCCGTCGCCGCCCGCACCGAGAACTACTCCGGCGCCGACCTGGCCCAAATCTGCAAGTCCGCAACCCAACTCGCCATGGCCGACTCCATCCGCACCGGCGCCGTCCGCCCGGTCCGCATGGACGACCTCGCCGCCGCCCTCGCCCAAACCCGCCCCAGCACCGGCGCCTGGTTCGAATCCGCCCGCAACGTGGTCGAATTCGCGAACAACGACGGCAGTTACGACGAACTGGCCGCCTACATGCGCACTCGCGACCACCGCTGATCCCGGATCGCCGATCGATGAGCGAGAAGATCGAGAAGGCCAGGGTGCTGGCGGATCTCGGGCGGTTCGAGGCGGCCCGGGAGATGTTGGGGGAGGTGCTGGCGGGGGATCCGGAGGATCCCGAGGCGTTGGCGGATATGGCCAATCTGGCCTATCGGGCGGGGGAGTACGAGCGGGCGCTGGAGTTCGCGGGGACCGCCATGCGGGTGGTGCCGGACGAGCCGTTCGTGTGGCGGGTGCGGGCACTGGCGGAATTGCAGTTGAGCCGGGCCGCGGCCGGCGACGAGGGGGCACAGCGGCGGGTGCGGGCGCTGGCGGCGGCTCGGCGGGCTGTCGAACTCGAGCCGGACGAGGCGGTGAATTTCCGGATTCTGGCTGCCACGCAACGGGATACCGATCCGGCGGCGGCGCTCGAGAATCTGGAACTGGCGCTCGAGCTGGAACCGGATGACCCGCACACGCATCTGCTGCGCGGGCTGACCCTGCGGCGGAACGTGCACGGGCCCGATGCGCAGGCGCAGGCGGAGGCCGCGTTCCGGGAGGTGCTGCGGCTGGAGCCGGACCATGCGGAAGCGCTGTACGAGCTCGCGCTGCTCGCCGTGGATCGAGGGGACAATCAGGCGGGCGCGGAGCAATTGCGGCGGGTCGCGCAGTTGGATCCGGCGTACGGCGATGTGGTGCGGGAGCAGCTGGCGTGGCTGGCCGCGCAGGACGAGCTGCGGGCGCGGGCGGTCCGGGAGGCCGCGGCCGGAGGCGCGTCCCGTCGTCCGTCCGGCACGCGGAAAGCCGCTGTCCAGGTGCCGGTTTCGCAGCCGCGGTCCGATGGCAGCCGGTTCGGGCGGTGGGCGGCGGTGGTCGGGGTG
>NZ_JBIWPF010000111.1:0-1468 GCF_044768125.1 Streptomyces sp. NPDC101166 | reverse complement strand
TGGATCGGATCAGAGCGCGATCGGCTCTGGAGACGGCCAAGGAACAGCCGGTGATCACGGCCATCGCCGTACTACCGGTGCTGGCGGTGCTCGGTGTCGTGTGGGCGCTCGCGGGTTTCGGCTGGGCGCTGCTGCTCCTGCTGATCATGGCGGGAGTCGTGGTGTGGAAGGGCAAGCTGTTCGGCTGAGCCCGAGCCCGCCCTGCCCGGGCGGCTAACGCGGCACGTGGAAGCGCACCAGCTCACCCGTGCCCGGGTCGGCGTCTGCCCACAGCCGGTCGAATTCGAGCACGGCCAGGGCCGAGGTGGGGAACTTCTCGCTCATCTCCCCGGCCGGGCCGGAGTTCCGGTTGGCCGCCAATTCCCATGCGGTCCAGGGCATTCCGGGGGAATGGCCGACCAGCAGCAGGGTCTCCACGGCCGGATCGGTGAGCTGCACCAGTTCGATCAGGGTGTGCGGGGACGCCTCGTAGATCGACTTCTCGTAGGACACCGGCGCGGTGACCTCGGTGGCCGCCAGCGTCTCCCGGGTCCGGGTCGCGGTGGAGCACAGCACGGCGTCGATTTCCGGCTGGGTGGCGCGCAGCCACTCGCCCGCCAGTGCCGCCTCGCGCCGCCCGCGCGCGGCCAGCGGCCGGTCGTGGTCGGCCACGCCCTCGGGGTATCCGGACTTGCCGTGCCGCATCAGGATGAGAGTCCGCACCATACGCACTACGGTAGGTGTCCTCGAGTGGAGCCCGGAGACCGGACTCACAGCGGTGCTGCCAGGTGCCGCCGCGAGACACTGCTCACACTCGAGGCACACTGGTGGTTGGCGGCACACAGCTGTGCCGACACCCGTTGGAATGCCGCCTATATTAGAACGTGTTCTACCGACCCTGCTCGAACCCCGAGCGGAGTAGCACCACGCGACAGTTTCGAGGATCTGCGAGATATGGCCTATGTGATCACGCAGCGTTGTTGCAACGACGCCAGCTGCGTACCCGAGTGTCCGGTCGATTGCATTCGTCCCACGCCCGAGCAACGCGAGTTCGCGACGACGGAGCAGCTCTACATCGACCCGGATACCTGCATCGACTGCGGCGCCTGCGTCGACGCCTGCCCGGTCGACGCGATCTTCTCCGAGGACGATCTGCTCGCCTCGCTGGGGCGGTTCCGCGATATCAACGCCGCCTACTTCCAGCGTCACCCGCTGGAGTCCAACTTCGAGCCGCTGGTCGCCCCGACCCGCGCGCCCAAGGAGCTGGGTACGCTGCGCGTCGCCATCGTGGGCGCCGGCCCCGCGGCCTGCTACGCCGCCGAGGAGCTACTGCGTCGCGCCGACGTCGAGGTGGAGCTGTTCGACCGGCTGCCCACGCCGTACGGCCTGGTGCGCGCGGGTGTCGCGCCCGACCACCCGGGCACCAAGTCGGTGGCCAACCTGTTCGAGTCGGCCTTCCGGCGCGAGGCGCTGCAGTACCGGCTGAACG
>NZ_JBIWPF010000110.1:0-1459 GCF_044768125.1 Streptomyces sp. NPDC101166 | reverse complement strand
CATGACCGCCGACCCGGTCGACGCCGCCTACGCCGAGCGCATCGGTCTGGTCACCGAGGTGTCGGCGGACCCGCGCGCTGCCGCCGAGAAGCTGGCCGATCGGATCGCGGCGCGCTCCCCGCACGCGGTGGCCGCCGCGAAGAAAATGTTCGACCGCACCTGGCAAACTTCGGTGCGCCGGACCCTGTCCATCGAACGCGCCACCCAGCTGCCTCTTATCGTCCGACAGGCCCTCGGACGTGATAGGAATGGAAAGTAAGCCAATTCACGGCAAACACACTGGCGTGCAGTCACGATCGACTCGCGATCACTGTTAGCATTTTCACACTTTGCCAACGAGTCGAACGCATTGTGCGGTCCGCCACATACCGTTTGGTCCGCGCATTATTCGGCGAGACCCGGAGGACGCACGCAATTGACCAAGACCGCTCCGCTGCTGCTGTCCGCTGTGGCCGGTGCCACGGCCTTGCTCCTGGCGATGACATCACCGGCCGCAGCGAACCCCAACGCCATCAATCCGATTCCCGTGCTCAATGGAACCAACGGTTTGCCACAGCTTCCGGGCCGGACCAAGGCCGTCTTCCAGGTCACCGGCATGGCGAGCCCGAACAACACCCAGGCCTACAACGTGCTCGGCACCGACCTGGGCATCATGTGGGACAACGGCAACGGCGAAATGCTGACCGCCTTCGGTGACACCGCCGGTCTGGGCCTGCCGAACCTGCTGGTCGGCAGCACCTGGGCCTGGCGCTCCAACATCCTGGTCCGCTCGCACACCCAGGACCCGTCCAACGGCGTCTACTTCGACTCCGTGGTGCGGGACATCTTCGGCCAGGCCCGCGACCTGATCCCCAGCCCCAAGATCCCCTTCATCGAGATCAGCCGCATCCCCACCGCGGCCATCTCGGTCGGCGGCACCCAGATCATGAGCCTGATGTCGGTGAAGAGCTGGGACGACGTCGGTCAGTGGACCACCAACTACTCCAGCCTCGCGGTCTCCGGCGACAACGGCGAGAACTGGGTCGAACTGCCGGCCACCCGCCGCGCCGACGACGGCGGCAACTCCAACTTCCAGATGAACGCCTTCGTCAAGCGCGGCGGCTTCCTCTACAACTTCGGCACCGACTCCGGGCGCAACCACCCGGCCTACGTGGCTCGCGTCCCGGAGGGCGCCGCCACCGATCTCGGCGCCTACGAGTACTGGGACGGCGGCCGGTGGCAGAAGGACGTCAATGCCGCGCAGCCGGTGGTGGGCGGCGGCGTCTCCGAGATGTCGGTGATGTGGAACGACTACCTCGGGCAATACATCATGCTGACCACGGACCCGTGGAACTCGGTGGTCATGTACACCTCGCCGAGCCCGGAGGGGCCGTGGAGCCCACCGTCGGTGCTCATCGACACCCGCGAACTCCCGACCGCGTACGCGCCCTACATCTTCCCGTACCAGACCGGGCGTGAC
>NZ_JBIWPF010000109.1:0-1478 GCF_044768125.1 Streptomyces sp. NPDC101166 | reverse complement strand
CCGCCTTGTACAGCAGGTACAGCCCGAAGATGACCGCCCTCACCATCAGGATGGGGAACAGGCTCTTGATCAGCGCGCCGAGAATCATGAAAGCGATCCAGACGAGGACGACGACGCCGAGAATCTTCCAGAACATTCCTTGCCTCCTAGTTTCCGAACCGCCGTCCGCGCGATCCGACACCATCCATACTGCGTCGGCCGGGCCAGAAAATCACCAGGTCAGCCGCGATATCCGGGACAGAATCAGGGTTCACCCCGAGGTCGTGCGACTGTCCAGGAGCGGTCGATCCGGCGTGCCGGACCCCGCCCTACCTGCGGTGCTGCCGGCCGAGGCCGCCGCGGGCGTCACTGCCCCCGGCAATCGCGCGCACGCGCGCCCGAAGCGCGACCCCGGGGTCCACAGATGCGGGAATGGGACGCGCCGCCGCGACATCGATGCGGGCGGCAGTGCGGGCATTGACGAGAGAGCCCCAGACCACACGGAGTTCTCGTCTCGGACGCGGGCGTTCTCAGGGACGCGTGCGGAAACGCTGGTCGGCCAGCTCGGTGAGCGCCTGAGCCCACCCGTCGAGCCGATCGGCGGCATCGCGCAGCCCGACCATGGCCCAGCCGAGATCATCGGCCACCGCGGCGCTTTCGGGCACGGCCAGCACCCGGGCGGCCGCCTCGACCATGCCCTCGAATTCGACCACGCCACCGTCGAGACGGACCGACACGGCCCGAACATGCTCACCCAGAGGCGAATTCGACCCCAGCGCACCGGCGGCCTGCTCCATGGCGACCACATCCTGTGCGAGGGCGTGCAGAGCGGCGGCACCCGACGCGGCGGTCTCGAGCGTGTCGTCGAGATCATCCGCCGGTAGTCGCCCGGACCGCGCGATCTGCGCGTGCAACCCGTGCAATGCCCGCTCCGCCCGCACCAACCGCGCGATCGAAGCCCGCGCCGCCGACCGGATCGGCGGCAACTTCCGCGGCACGAACGCCGCCTGCGGCAAGGGCTCCCGCCGCATGTCCAGATACCGCCGCGCCGTCACCGCGGTCCCGGTCACCAGCGCGACCGCGCCGCCGCCGACCACGACCACCGCCCACGCGGGCGCCGAGATCAACACCAGCCCAACGGTTCCGGCCGTCGTCAACCCGGAGGCGGTCCCGAGCCGGAAACTCCGCCGCCGAGCCCGTCGCCGCTTCCGCAGCTCCCGCTCCCGCGGATCGGCCCACTTCCGCACGGCCACCAACGCCTGCTCCCCCACACCCCGCAAGGTGTCCGGCAGCCGCTGCGCCAACTCCTCGGGCTCGAACCCGGTGGGCGCCAACACCTCCCGCACGGCTTCGGTGGCCCGCTCCCGCCGCGCCCGCTTCTTCGCACGCCGACCGGACGCTCGAACCTCGGGACCGGCCGACTGGTCGCGCGGTGCAGCGGCATCGATTGGCGCGCCGAATTGTCCAGTGGCTCCGGCCGGTACCGCGCCCGATGGCCG
>NZ_JBIWPF010000108.1:0-1479 GCF_044768125.1 Streptomyces sp. NPDC101166 | reverse complement strand
CAGGACCCCCGCGACACCCGCACGGTGTTGGGAATGGCCTTGTCCGCCATTCACAATGCCCCGATCAAGGGCGCCGAGGGCTTCGGCGTTTTCCGGATGTGAGGCCACACATGGAGATCACGAACGTTCTGGTCGCCAATCGTGGCGAGATCGCGCGGCGCGTCTTCGCGACGTGCCGCAGGATGGGTATCGCTACCACGGCGGTCTACTCGGATGCGGACGCCAACGCGCCGCACGTCGCCGAGGCGGACGCGGCAATCCGCCTGCCCGGCAACACGCCTGGCGAGACCTACCTGCGCAGTGAGCTGATCATCGAGGCCGCGCTGGCCGCCGGCGCCGACGCCATCCACCCCGGCTACGGATTCCTGTCCGAGAACGCCGAATTCGCGAAGGCCGTGCAGGCCGCCGGGCTGACCTGGATCGGCCCGCCGGTCGCGGCCATCGAGCAGATGGGCTCCAAGGTCGAGTCCAAGAAAATGATGGACGCCGCCGGTGTCCCGGTGCTGAAGCAGCTGGACCCGGCCGAGGTCACCGCGGACATGCTGCCCGTGCTGATCAAGGCGTCCGCCGGTGGTGGCGGTCGCGGCATGCGCGTGGTGCGCGATGTGGCCGAGCTGAACGATCAGATCGAGGCCGCGCAGCGGGAAGCCCAGTCCGCTTTCGGCGATCCGACCGTCTTCTGTGAGCGCTACCTCGAGACCGGCCGCCATATCGAGGTGCAGGTCATGGCCGACACCCACGGCACCGTGTGGGCGGTCGGCGAGCGCGAGTGCTCGATCCAGCGCCGCCACCAGAAGGTCGTCGAAGAGGCCCCGTCCCCGCTGGTCGAGAAGATCGACGCCCTGCGCGCGTCAGGCTCGGAAGCGCCGCTCCACCTCCCTGCGCTCGCGCAGCGTAACCACGGAGAGCCCGCGGGCAGGGCTGATGGGCAGAGCATGCGGGCGCGGCTGTTCGAGGCGGCCCGGCTGGCCTCGGAGGCCATCGGGTACGAGGGCGCGGGCACCGTGGAATTCCTCGCCGACGAGAAGGGCGACTTCTTCTTCCTGGAGATGAACACCCGTCTCCAGGTGGAGCATCCGGTCACCGAGCAGGTCACCGGCCTGGACCTGGTGCGCCTCCAGTTGCAGGTGGCCGCCGGTCGCCCGCTGCCCACACGGCAGCCGGAGATGCGCGGCCACTCCATCGAGGTGCGGCTCTACGCCGAGGACCCGGCCCACGACTGGCAGCCGCAGTCCGGCCCGGTGCACCGCCTCGACATCCCCGGCACCCTGGGCGAATTCACCGTGCTGACCGAGCCGGGCGTGCGCCTGGACACCGGCGTCGTGGACGGCTCGGTGGTGGGCGTGCACTACGACCCCATGCTGTCGAAGGTCATCTCCTTCGCCGAGACCCGCGACGAGGCCGCGCATCTGCTGGCTTCCGCCCTGCAGCGGGCCAAGATCCACGGCCTGGTCACCAACCGCGATCTGCTGGTGCGGG
>NZ_JBIWPF010000107.1:0-1483 GCF_044768125.1 Streptomyces sp. NPDC101166 | reverse complement strand
GGGCGGTGCCGTGCGCCCGGCACGTCGAGCACCTTGCCGACCACCACCAGCGCGAGCGCGCCGATCGGGACGTTCACCAGGAACACCCAGCGCCAGCCGGACAGTCCGAGGATGTGGTCGGCGTTGGAGAAGAAGCCGCCCAGGACGGGGCCCAGCACCGTGGCGATGCCGAACACCATCATGAAATAGCCCTGGTACCTGACCCTTTCGCGGGGCGGCACGATATCGCCGATGATGGTGAAGGCCAGCGACATGAGCCCGCCCGCGCCGACGCCCTGCAGCGCGCGGAATCCCGCCAGCTGGTACATGGAGGTGGCGAAGGTGCAGGCCACCGAGCCGAGTACGAAGACGCCGATGGCGATGAGGTAGCAGGGTTTCCGGCCGTAGATGTCGGCCAGCTTGCCGTAGAGCGGCGTCGAGATGGTGGCGGTGATCAGGTAGGCGGTGGTGGCCCAGGCCTGTTTGTCGAAGCCGTGCAGGCTGTTGGCGATGCGGACGATCGCCACGCTGACGATGTTCTGGTCCAGCGCCGCGAGGAACACCCCGAGCAGCAGGCCGGACAGGATGGTCATGATCTGGCGGTGCGAGAGCGTTCTCTCGGCCGGCGTCGAGGGTTCACTCGGCGCTGATTTCTCGATGGACGGTGCAACCCGGACCGGCGCTGCCACCCGCGACGGGGTGGATACCGATGCCTGGGTAGAGCTGTTTGGCATGTTTGGGGCCCTTGTCGGATTTCGGCTTGCCGTGCGTGCGGTGCTACTCGAAAAGACCTCGCCATGAAGCAATTCGGGCAGCTTACTCCCGCCGATCGGGGCCCCTCACAGGAGGTGGTGGTTACGCCTCCGTTTGCGCGTAGAGCGGAATGCCGGTGTGGAAGAAGCGAATGAGACGGCCGATGCGCACGCAGTGGTCGGCCGCGCGCTCGAAGTGGTGGGCCAGCAGGGCGATGTCGATAGCCATCGCCGAGCCGTGCGCCCAGCCGTCGTCGGCCGCGAGCTCCACCAGGCGGCCGCGCAGGCGCTCCAGGTTCTCGTCGCGCGGGATCAGCACCCGGTCGCGCGGCGGGTTCTGCGCCGCAATGACTCTCACCGAGCTGGCGGCGAGATGCGTGACCGCGCCGGACATTTCCACCAGCAGGTCCAGGACCTGCTCGGGGGCCACCGGGTTCGGGTAGCGGCGCACCACTACGTCGGCGACGCGGCTCAGCGATCGGCTCACGGCCAGCAGGTCGTCGGCGATCTGCATGGCGGTGATGACCTGGCGCAGGTCACGCGCCACCGGGGCTTCCAGGGCCAGCAGGATGACCGACCGGTCCTCGCATTTGGCGTGCTCGATCTCCACTTGCTCCTCGAGCGCGAACACCTCGTACGCGGCCGTCAGGTCGGCGCCGAGGAGCGCTGTCGTGGCCCGCTCGGAGGCCTCCTGTGTCAGCTGCGCCATATGCGCGAGCTCCTCGGTCAGCGCCATCAGTTCGCTGGAGAAT
>NZ_JBIWPF010000106.1:0-1485 GCF_044768125.1 Streptomyces sp. NPDC101166 | reverse complement strand
GAACTTCTCCAACTGCGCCCAGTGCCCGCAACCGCCGAACACGTGCAGCTGTACGCGCGGCACCATCTTCAACGCCACGAGCGCGCCGTCGATCGGGTTCACGCGGTCCTCGCGGCCCCAGATCATCAGCACCGGCTGACGCAGCTTGAACGCGTCGCGCCAGATCATGCCCTTGGCGAAGTCGGCGCCCGCGAAGGACTTGCCCATGGCGCGGGTGGCGGCCAGGGATTCCGGCTGCGAGGCCGAGGCGAAACGCTCCTCGACGAGTTCCGGCGTGATCAGCGACTGGTCGAAGACCATGATCCGCAGGAACGCCTCCAGGTTCTCCTTCGTGGGTTCGAAGTTGAACTTGGACAGCAGCTTCACGCCCTCGGTCGGGTCCGGCGCGAACAGGTTGGTGGACAGGCCGCCCGGGCCCATCAGCACCAGCTTGCCGGCGCGGTCCGGGTAGTCCAGCGCGAAGCGGGTGGCCGCGCCGCCGCCGAGCGAATTGCCCAGCAGGTGAACGCGATCGGTGATGCCGAGGGTGTCGAGCAGGTCCTTCAGCGCCGAGGACGAGTGCACGAAGTACTGCGGGTGCTCGGTCGGCTTGTCGGACTGCCCGAAGCCGGGCTGGTCGACGGCGAGGACGTGGAAGTCCTTGGCCAGCACCGGAATGTTCTTGGCGAAGTTCGACCAGGAGCTCGCGCCCGGACCGCCGCCGTGCAGCAGCACGATGGTGGGGCCGTTGCCGACGCCCGCCTCGTGGTAGTGCAGCTTCAGGTCCGGTCGCACCTGCGCGAAGCGCGAGGTGGACTCGTAGGTGATTTCCTCTACGGCCGTCACGGATTACACCATTCCGTCGGTGACCGGCAGGCCGAACGCGTGGGTGCCGTACATGACGTAGGCGCGCTCGGGATCCTGCGAGGCGTGCACGCGGCCGGCGTGGGCGTCACGCCAGAAGCGCTGCAGCGGAGTGCCTTCCACCAGTGCGGTGGCGCCGGCGGCCTCGAAGAGGCGGTCGACGGAGGCGATCACGCGGCCGGTGGCGCGCACCTGGTCGCGGCGGGCGGCGGCACGCATCTCGAACGGGACGTCCTTGCCCGCCACGATGCACGCGTACTCGTCGGCGATATTGCCGGACAGCTGACGCCAGGCGGCGTCGATGTCACTGGCGGCCTCGGCGATCCGGACCTTGGCGAACGGGTCGTCCTTGGCGTTCTCGCCGGCGAAGGCGGCGCGCACGCGCTTGCCCTGGTGCTCGACGTGGGCCTCGTAGGCGCCGTAACCCATGCCGATGATCGGCGCGGTGATGGTGGCGGGGTGGATGCTGCCCCACGGCATCTTGTACAGCGGATCGGTATTCTGCTCCAGGCCAGGCGATTTCAGTTCGCCCATGGTCCGCATGCTGAGGAAACGGTGCTTGGGAACGAAAACGTCCTTGACCACGACGGTGTTGGAACCGGTGCCGCGCAGGCCCACCACGTGCCACACATCGTTGACGAC
>NZ_JBIWPF010000105.1:0-1488 GCF_044768125.1 Streptomyces sp. NPDC101166 | reverse complement strand
GTGGCATGGGAACGGTGTACTTGGCTCGGCATCCCCGATTGCCTCGCCAGGTTGCGCTGAAGCTGCTCGCCCCTGAGATCTCCAGCGACGAAGAGCTACGTCGTCGCTTCGACCGGGAGGCCAATGCGATTGCACGGCTCGAGCACCCGAATATTGTGGATATTCACGACCGTGGGATTCATGGTGGGCAGCTGTGGATCGCGATGCAGTATGTCTCCGGCACGGACGCATCGCGGCTCAATCCGCAGGAACTGTCGGTTGAACGTGCCGCGAAGATCATTGTGGAAACCGCTGCAGCGCTGGACTATGCACACAGTCGGGGCATAGTGCATCGAGACGTGAAGCCTGCGAACATCCTGCTGTCGAGTGCGGACACGGGGAGAGACGAACGGGCGGTTCTCACTGACTTCGGAATCGCCCGGCTACAGGATGCGAACACCCAGCTGACATCCGCGGGGACTGTTACCGCAACCCTGGCCTACGCCTCTCCGGAGCAACTTTCGGGCGGGACGGTGGACCATCGGTCCGACCAGTATTCGCTGGCCTGCACCTTGTTCGCGTTGCTGGCAGGGCAGCCGCCGTTCGCCGCAGCGAACCCCGGACAGGTCGTCGCGGGCCATCTGGCGATGCCGATCCCTCACCTCACTGGTTTCAGACCTGATGTGGCGCCGGACCTCGACTCGGCGTTGGCTCGCGCGACCTCCAAGCGGCCCGAGGACAGATTTCGCAGTTGTTCGGAATTTGCCACCGCGGTCGCCACGGCCGCACAGCGGCCAACCTTCTCCGCCCGGTCGGCGCCGACAGTCGTAGCGCCCGATTCGACTCCCGCGCATGTCTACCCTGCTCAACCTCCGCTCCTGGCTCCTGAGCCTTGGCATTCATCGGCGCCAAAGAGATCCGGGGTTTCCCGGAGGTGGGTCATCGGAGCCGGGGCCGCCGCCATCTCTGCCTCTGTGGTGGGCATTGGAGGGGTAATCGTGTCACGGCGTGGCGAGGCATCGACAACGGCAGACCCGAGCGCGGTACTCGATTGTGGCGGCGAGATCAGGCGGCTGGCCTTCAGTCCGGACGGGGGAACCCTCGCGGTTGCCACCGGACCCGCCGGCGGCTTTGTGCAGCTATGGGAACTTCGAACGCGAACACAAATCGGTCAGTTCGCTCTGAGTAGCGTCACGGCGTTCGGGTTCAGCCTGGATGGTGGGAGTGTGGTCGCGGCCGGCATGGTGCCAGGATTCGGATTCTTCGACTCGCGGACCGGCCGATCACTCGGGCCGGTGCTCTATCCGTCGCCTCCCTTGCCCGACTCACAGCAATTCAGCGCCGATCGATCCTGGCTGGCCTTGGCCTCGAGCGGAGAACTCTCGTTCTGGGACACTCGAACAGGTCAGAAGTCAGGTGAGTCAATCTCAACGAACGAGCTTGTGAAGCACATCGCATTCTCGTCGGACGGTTCGGTGATCGCGTTTGTCGATAAGCGTCGCCAAGCCG
>NZ_JBIWPF010000104.1:0-1488 GCF_044768125.1 Streptomyces sp. NPDC101166 | reverse complement strand
ACTCGCGCCGGCGGGTTGAGCACGGTGATCGTCGAATCCGAACTGGTGGGCGGTGAATGCTCGTACTGGGCGTGTGAACCCAGCAAGGCACTGCTGCGCCCCGCGCTGCTCTACCGCGAGGCCGCCCGCTTCCCCGGAGTCCGGGAGGCGGTCACCGGAGCCCTCGACGCGACCGCGGTCCTGAAGCATCGCGACCGCATCGTGGCCGAATGGGACGACCGGGACCAGGTCGCCTGGCTCGCCTCCGTCGATGTCGAACTCATCCGCGGCCACGCTCGACTCGACGGACCGCGGCGGGTGACGGTCCGCACGCCCGACGGCGGGACCGTGCGGCTGGCCGCAAGGCACGCGGTCGCCGTATGCACCGGTAGTTACGCGGCCCTGCCCCCACTGCCGGGCCTGGATGCCGTGCGGCCGTGGACAAGTCGCGAGGCCACCGCTGCCCGCGAGGTACCGAACCGGCTCGCGATTCTCGGGGCCGGTGTGGTCGCCACCGAAATGGCCGCCGCCTGGCAGGCTTTGGGCGCGCAGGTCACCCTCATCGCCCGCGAGTACCGGCTGTTGGGTCGCGCCGAAGCCTTCGCCGCGGACCTGGTCGCCGAGCGGCTGCGGGAAGCCGGAGTGGATCTGCGGTTCGGAACCACAATCACCGCCGCCGAGCGCGTGGGAGGACCCGACGACAGCATCCACCTGACTCTCGCCGACGGCACGCGGCTGATTGCCGATGAGCTGCTGCTCGCGACCGGACGCGCACCTCGCACCGACGACCTCGGTCTCGACACCGTCGGCCTCACCCCCGGTCAGTGGCTCACCACCGACGACACCTTCACCGTGGCCGCGGTCGAGGGGGAATGGCTGTATGCGGTCGGAGACGTGAATCACCGTGCACTGCTGACCCATCAGGGCAAGTACCAGGCGCGCATCGCAGGCTCGGTCATCACCGCCCGAGCAGGTGGGCAGCCGCTGGACACCGGACGCTGGGATCGCCACGCCGGGACCGCCGACCTCGAGGCGGTGCCGCAGGTCGTGTTCACCGATCCCGAGATCGCGGCGGTCGGCCTCACCTGCGAGGACGCCGCGCGCACCGGACGTTACGTGGACGTGGTCGACTACGACATCGGCCGGGTCGCCGGAGCGATCCAGCACGATCCCGGCTACCGGGGACGAGCCCGAGTCCTGATCGACCCCGATCGCCGGGTCATCGTCGGCGCGACCTTCGCCGGACCGGGCGTCGCCGAACTGCTCCATTCGGCCACCATCGCCATCGTCGGTGAGGTCCCCGTCGACCGCCTCTGGCACGCGGTGCCGTCGTTCCCCACCATCAGCGAGATCTGGCTGCGGCTGCTGGAAACCTATCGCGACCAACAGCATTCGCTCGAGTAGAGTGGTCGGGCGCTCATCGAGGAAGTCGACAGACTCCAGCCGCCCAGTCGAAGGCGGCGCATTCCTCACACAATCCGTCCTCCGAATGGCCCGACGGAACCGCCG
>NZ_JBIWPF010000103.1:0-1491 GCF_044768125.1 Streptomyces sp. NPDC101166 | reverse complement strand
CCCGCGGTCATGACCAGCACGATGATGATCATGCCGAAGATAGAGGTGTCGTCGAGAATGTCCTTGGGGCAGCCACGCAGCAGCTGACCGCGGGAGGCGAGCGCGACCAGACCGGTCGACTGCAGGATCGCCAGCGCCACGGACAGATAGCGCGTGTACTGGGTCATCTTGTTCTGACCCGCTTGACCCTCTTTTCGCAGTTCCTCGAACCGCGGGATCACGACGGTCAACAGCTGGATGATGATGCTGGCCGTGATGTACGGCATGATGCCGATCGCGAACACGGACAGCTGCAGCAGCGCGCCGCCGGAGAAGAGGTTGATCAGCTGGTAGATACCGGCGGAGTCACCGCCGTTGACCAGATTGACGCACTCTTGAACGTTCTTGTAACTGACGCCCGGCGAGGGCAGTGACGCACCGAGCCGGTAGAGCGCGATCAGTCCCAGCGTGAAGAGAATCTTCCGCCGTAAGTCCGGGGTCCGGAAAGCCGACACGAAGGCGGAAAGCACAGATCCTCCTGGCTAACGACATAGGTCAGGCCACGGAATCAGCGCAGAGTACGCCGAGATCCATGACGGTGTTGGCAGACAACACTTGAACTTTAACAGCGACACCGGGCGAGCTCGCGACTCGCCCGGTGCCATTGCTACTTCAGGTTACCGTCAGGCCAGCTCGGTGGCAGTGCCACCCGCTGCGGCGATCTTCTCCTTGGCGGAGCCGGAGAACTTGTCGGCCGAAACCTGCACGGCCACAGTGATTTCGCCCTCGCCGAGCACCTTCACGAGCTCGTTCTTGCGAACGAGGCCGTTGGCGACCAGCTCGGACTTGCCGATGGTTCCGCCCTGAGGGAACACGCGGGCGATGTCACCGACGTTCACGACCTGGTACTCGGTGCGGAACGGGTTGGTGAAGCCCTTGAGCTTGGGCAGACGCATGTGAATCGGCATCTGACCGCCCTCGAAGCGGACGGGGACGTTCTTGCGAGCCTTCGTACCCTTGGTACCGCGGCCCGCGGTCTTACCCTTGGAGCCCTCACCGCGACCCACACGGGTCTTCTCGGTCTTGGCACCCGGGGCAGGACGCAGGTGATGCAACTTGATGGTCATGCTTAGACCTCCTCAACTTCCACGAGGTGGCGCACGACGTTGATCAGGCCGCGGTTCTGCGCGTTGTCCTCACGCGTCACGGACTGGCGGATCTTGCGCAGCCCGAGGGTGCGCAGCGACTCGCGCTGATTCGCCTTGGCGCCGATGCTGGACTTGACCTGGGTCACTTTCAGCTGTGCCATATCAGACTCCCTGTCCCGCGCGCGCACGCAGCATGCCGGCCGGGGCCACGTCCTCGATCGGCAGGCCACGACGGGCCGCGACCTCTTCGGGACGCTGCAGCATCTTCAGAGCCGCAACCGTGGCGTGCACGACGTTGATGGCGTTGTCGCTACCGAGCGACTTGGCCAGAACATCATGGATGCCGGCGCACTCCAGAACGGCA
>NZ_JBIWPF010000102.1:0-1503 GCF_044768125.1 Streptomyces sp. NPDC101166 | reverse complement strand
GCGAAAGTCCCGGCCACCCCGCCCAGCACCTGCCCCCACCGTCGACCCCAACCGCCGCAAGCTCGCCGCCCCAATCCCCAAGGGCGGTCCTGAACTGCGCTTTCCTGCGCCATGCCGAGTCTATTGGGGCAGGACCGGTTCCTCGTGGCTGTGCTGGTTGAATCCGCCGCCGATCATCGACCAACGGTGACGTCACGCGGCACAATGGAGATCCGGGCCTTCCGCGGTCTCACTCGAAATACCACGCCCGGGGGAAAGGGTCCTCCGGGAGATCGCCCGCTGGCTGCTCCCAGTACATCAGGATCTCTCCGGTGCTGTCCGACTCCCGCACTCCGGGGGTCTCGTCATGGAAGGGCCTACGGGTGTTGAGGGAGTCGGTCAGGGCGTCGAAGAACTCGAGCGGTGTGTCGGCCCACTTGGTGCCTTCGAAATCGCCCGAGCCGATACCCAAGCTGATGACGTGACCGTAGGACGGTCCGGGTCGGTGCTCGACCAGCAATATGGCGGCGGAGATGGAGTGTGCGATCGGAACCCATTGGTAGGCATGGGCGTAGAGGTCGTCGTCCTCGCTCGAACCCAATGCGCGAGTCTGCGCGCTGAGGTCCATTCGCTGTTGGTGACCGGCGAGGATCTGGTCGATCGAGTCGAGCATGTAGCCCGACGGCAGGAAGTCGGCGCCTTCGGCGGAGCCCCCGTATTCGGCATACTCGGTTCCGTTGTGTCGTTCGAGCAGCGCCCCGACATCTGGGTGCAGCGCGAAACCGAGGACGGCCTCCAGGTGCGCGATCTGCTCTGCGGTGGCACCGGGTCGCAGGGTCGAGACGGCAGTAGGCGAGTACATGCCAAGTCGACTGAGAAAACGAGTCCACACCTTGTCGAAATTGCGCACAGCAGGGTCGATCATGCGGTGACCATAACGACCAGCAGTGACATCTCCCGATGGACATATCGGGAGCAGGATTGTGCTCACCACCCATGGGTCGCCTTGTACAGGACCCCACGCGAGGTTGGCGCCCTGGTCCTCGTACGGGATCCAGTGGTGGACGTCGAAGGACCACTCCGCGCCGGAGATCGTCAGCAGCGGCTCGGTCGGGGTGCCGCAGGTGGGGCAGGGGGGCGGACTCGACGCCGAGCTCGTCGATGGCCCACCGGTCCAGTCGTTCCCGCATCTCCCGCCCGAGCTCGAGTATTCGATCACCTCTTGCGGATGGATCACTCCTTGTCTTCTTCGGCCAAGTCGATGCGCCGCCGCAGCCGGGCGTCTGTCAGCGACATCAGCGGGAGCGGTCCTGTGTGGTGGGAGTTCTCGCGGCAGTGCGGCCATGGCTCGCTCGCCGACCACAACAGTGGGCCGCCGATCGAACTGTCCTGGGGCGATGGGCTTCCCGGCGCTGGCACATCGAAGAAGCGTTCCACCAGGCCAAAGGCGAAGCCGGGCTTGATCACTACCAGGTCCGCGCCTGGTATGCCCACATTACCTTGTCCATGCTCGCCATGGCCTGG
>NZ_JBIWPF010000101.1:0-1518 GCF_044768125.1 Streptomyces sp. NPDC101166 | reverse complement strand
GGTTGATTCGGGCGATGACGGTCTCGGCGGGCGCCAGCACCGTGACGCGGGCGTGGACTTGCCAACCGGTGGAGGCTATTTCGCGCAGCACGAAGGCGACGAGGTCGGTGTCGGGTAGCGCTCGCGCGGCGAAATGACGTGTGCCGGGCCGGATCTCGGATATCGATGCCACGGGCAGCGCCTGCCAGGCATGCGAGGCGAGGCTGTAGGCGACCAGATACCAGCGGCGTTGCCAGCTGATCAGCCGGTAGGGCTCCAACTCCGCACCATCGGCGTGGAGGGTCGTGGCGCCGCGGATGGCGGTCGCCAGGGTGGCGAGCGTTTCGGCGGGCACGGGGGCATCCGGCTCCCGGGATCCGGTGACTGCCGGTCCGATATCGGTCACCGTGCGCAGGGCGGTGACCTTCCGCTGCAGGCGTTTCGGGAGGATTCGGTCCAGCTTCGATTGGGCGCGTTCGAGATTGGCCTGGATATCGGTGATCCCGGTGCTGCCGTCGGCCGCCACGTTCATGGCGACGGCCACCGCGACGGCTTCGTCGTCATCGAGCAGTAGCGGGGGCATGGTGGCCCCCTGTCCGAGCCGGTAACCGCCGACCGGCCCACGGGCGGCGTGCACGGGGTACCCGAGATCGCGCAGCCGAGCGATGTCCTGACGCAGCGTGCGGTCGGTGACATCCATGCGTTCGGCCAGGTCGCGACCGGTATGGGTGCCTTCCTGGAGGAGCGTCAACAGGCGGAGCAATCGGGTTGTGGGGGAGGTCACATCGAATCCCTTCACTCGGCTCTATTGATTAGGAAGAAATCTAGCCTAATCGGGTCATACCTTTATCTCAACGGATCGAAACGACCTGAGAGGCAAGAACAATGAACGCGAACCCGCAGACCGACAACTCGCCCGCCGCCACCCTCGCCCCGGTCTGGCGTGACGTGCTCGCCGCCTCCCATCGGGCGCTCGCCGACGTCGTCGCCGGAGTCGGCCCGGACCAGTGGGACAACCCCACCCCCTGCTCCGACTGGACGGTCACCCAGGTGGTCCAGCACGCAGCGGGCGACCAGCTGGCCTACGCCAAGTTCCTCGGCATCGGCGACGGCCCCGCCTACAACCCCTTCGAGCCGTCCGGCAGCATCGACGGCGGCGCCGCCGAACTGGTCTCCGCCGCAATCGAACCGACCGCCACCGCCTGGGCCACCGTCACCGACGACACCGAGACCGTTCCCACCCCGCTCCCGCACGGCGAACTCCCCACCCCGGTCGCCGCCGTCATGTGCGCCCTCGACGCCGCCGTCCACGCCTGGGACATCGCCATCGGCACCGGCCAGCCCTCGCCCCTCACCGACGAGCTGGCCGCCCACCTGCTCACCGCCTCCCGCGGCCTCATCGAGCCGCTGCGCGACTACGGCGTCTTCGCCCCCGTCGTCACCGACGCCCCCGCGACCGATACCCCCGTCGTCGCCGAACTGCTCGCCTACCTCGGTCGCACCCCGCGCGCCTGACCGGCGTGGCAGCCCCGGACCTGG
>NZ_JBIWPF010000100.1:0-1525 GCF_044768125.1 Streptomyces sp. NPDC101166 | reverse complement strand
GCCGTGACCGCGGAGGTCGACGGGAACGGCGCGCTCAAGGACCTACAGTTCAGCAGCGCGGTATCGCGAATGACGCCGGCGGAGTTCGAGCAGGCCGTGGTGACGACGGCGGCGCAGGCGGCGCGGCGGGCGTTCGAACGGCGGGCCGAGATCGTCGACCGGTTCAATGAGGAGATGGCCGAGTAGGCCGGACTGTTAACAGAACTTTGCGCCAGAGTTTGCATCTTGCGGTCTGGCACAAGAAATTTCGTGCTTGTAGTCTGAGCAAGATCAAGGGTAGTGGGAGGGACACTGATGGCTGATCACGTGGCGGCGGAATTTCCGCCCATCCTGGCGTACGGCACCGAGAAGGCGGGAATCGCCGCGCAGGTCGCGGGGGCGGCGGCCGCGGACGTGGGTGCCGCGATGGCGCAGGCGGTTCCGGTTTTCGGTCTGATCGGTCAGGAGTTCCTGGCGGCCTTCGCGGTCGCGCAGGGGAACTTCCTGATGTCGTCGGCGGAGATCGCCGCGGTGCACGCGAATACGGCGACGGCGGCGTACACGGCGGTCGGCACCTACGGCACCAATGAGGTGACCTCGGCGGCGAGCTTCCTATCGACGATGCTGTGACGAGTCCGTCGAATCCGACCGTGCTGGACGGGCTGCGCAGCAGCCCGATCGGTCCTTACCTCGATACACCGGTCACGGATGTGTTGAGCGCCATGGGATTGCCGCAGCTGCCGCAGATCCCGCAAATCAGCTTGCCGGATCTGTCGGGGCTGCAGTTGCCGACGCTGCCGACCATCGACCCGACGGCGTTGATCCAGCCGGTCACCAGCCTGCTGCAGTCGTTCGGCACCGGGAGCCTGAGCAACAGCAGCTTCAACCCGGCGACCATCATCACGTCGCTGATCAGTGCGCTGACTTCGGCTACCTCGCAAAGCAAGTCGGCGACCAGCACGCTGATGAACACTTTCAGCGGGGACGCGGCGACCGCCGCTCAGCTCAAGAGCAACGAGGTCGAAGCGCAGAGCGGCACGGTGGCCGCGCAGGGCGCGCAGCAGCACGGCATCCTGATCTCAGCCGAAGCCATCGTCGCCGAGGGCTACGCCGAAATGTCCGCTCTCATCGCGCAATTCATCGCACAGTTGACCGCGGCGACCGCGCTGATCGCCACCCCCGCAGGCATCCCGTGGCTGATCGCCACCGCGACCGAGACCATCAACGCGGGCCTGGCCATCGCGGCCAAGACCAAGGTGCAGCTCGCGGGCAGCACCGCCGAGATCCTCGAGGCCGGCACGAAGATCATGATCGCGGGCGCGCCCGTCGCGTCCAATATCTCGAACCTGGTGAACATGGTCGGCACCGCGCTGCAGCCCATCTCCAGTGTCGCGCCGACGGTCGCCGAGAAGGTGGTCGAGAAGGGCGCGACGGTGCTGTCCAGCGGCGTCAGCGATCTCAGCTCCGCGCTGACCAGCAACAACAACACCAATACGAACAACAACACCAACAAGACCACCACCACGACGCCCTCGACGACCACCAC
>NZ_JBIWPF010000099.1:0-1527 GCF_044768125.1 Streptomyces sp. NPDC101166 | reverse complement strand
GTGGGGTCCTGGCGGCCGATGTACACGTGCCCCTCGTTCCACAGTCGCCGGAAGTCGTGCTGCTCGCCCAATTCCCGCAGCAGCCCGTCGAGGTCGCCGCTGACCGGCGCCCCGGCCGCGTAGGCGCGGAAGCGCCCGACCATCAACCGCGCCTCGCGCTCCCACTCCTCGAGCACGATGCGCGCCCGCGGATCGGTGAACATCCAGCGCAGCACGTGCCCCCGGCACGCGAGTCCCGGCAGCGCCTCGTCGAAGGCGCTGTTGCAGGCCACCACATTCCAGGCGTCGTCGATCGCGGCGGCCAGATGCGGCAGCAGGGCGTCGAGCGTGGTGCGCACCGCGGCGGCCGCCGTGTCACCGTGACGCAATGCCCGCGCCGACGACGCCGACGGGCGCTGCTGGGCCAGGTGGTACAGGTGCACGCGTTCGGCTGTGTCGAGCTCGAGCACCACGGCCAGCGAATCCAGAATGGCCGGACCGGGATTGAGCGCCTCACCCTGCTCGATCTTGGCGATGTAGCCCAGACTGGCATGGGTGGCCTCGGCCAGCTGCTTACGGGTCAGCCCCGCCGGATAGCGCGTACTGGCCCGCGCCCGGCGTTCGCGCACGAACTCCGCCAGCGTGGGCGCGCGCAGCACCTCGACGGTCGGCAGCCCGAATTCGTTGTCGGCCAACGGCATCCCTTCGCACACGGTCATCTGCCCCCAGCCTAGGGGGCGGCACCGGCCCGGGCCGCATGGAACGACGACCCGGGGTGGCCGGAAGCGCTGGTACCACCGGCGGTGGTGGCGGCGCAACACCTTGTTTCGCACAGTGGTACTCGTGAATTCCCGTGCACCTGACTGGGGAATCCCAGCGGTTGCCAAGTGGGTAGCGCGCATTCGATATTTGCCGGGCGAGGGTCGGCAATGGCGCCGGCAAGGGAGTCGATGGGGGATCGGCCAATAGCGAGGAGCGGCACCGGAAATGGCCAATACTTCATTGTCGCGCGACGAATCGGGTCTACGGTCGCGCACGATAGTGATCGGCGAACAATCGTTTCCCTACTATTTCGGCCGCGACTGCGTCGCCGAGATCGGTGCGGCGATCACCGCCCTGGGACCCGACAAACTGGTGATCGTCACCGACGACGACGTCCGCGCCCGCTACCGTCACCACCTCGACACCCTGGCCGGATCCATTCCCGCGCTGATCCTCTCGCATCCCTCCGGCGAATCCATGAAGACGCTGACCTGCCTGTCGGGCCATCTGGAGACCGCGTTGCGGGCGGGCATCACGCGGCGGTCGGTGGTGGTGTCCTTCGGCGGTGGGGTGCCCGGCAATCTGGCCGGGCTGATGGCGAACCTGCTGTTCCGCGGCGTGCGATTGGTGCACGTGCCGACGACCACCATCGCGGCCATGGATTCGGTGCTGTCGCTCAAGCAGGCGATCAACTCCGGGGTCGGGAAGAATCACCTCGGCACCTATTACGCGCCCGAAGCGGTATTCACCGACGTCGAACTGTTCACCAGCCTGCCCGATAGGGAA
>NZ_JBIWPF010000098.1:0-1547 GCF_044768125.1 Streptomyces sp. NPDC101166 | reverse complement strand
AAAGGGCCGCTTCCCTTGGGGGAGCGGCCCTTTCCTGTGTCCGGGGGAGTGATCAGGAGGCGGTGAGCCGGTCCTCGCAGGTCGCGCCGAGCAGGCGGCCGGATTCGAAAGCCGCTGCGGCGGAAGGCAGTCGGGCCGGACGTCCGGAGGCCAGGATGCGGACGGCGCCCGCCCCCGCGGTGAGCCGTCCGAGGGCGTCCATGCGGCGCAGGGTCTGCCCGGCCACGGCCTCGGCGCTGTCGAAGACGCGCACCCCGTCGGGCAGAGCGGCGAGGATGTCGTCGAGGACGAGCGGGTAGTGGGTGCAACCGAGCACGATGCCCTCGGTGTCGGCGGGGGTGCGGGCGGCGGCAGCCGCGATGGCCTCGGCGATGACCGGGAGGTCGCCGCGGTCGATGGCGTCGGCGAGCCCGTGGCAGGCGACCCCGGTGACCTCGGCGTCGCCGCCGAACTGTGCGATCAGCCCGGCCTGGTAGGCGCTGCCGGTGGTAGCGGCGGTCGCCCAGACGGCGACCTTCGCGCAGGCGGCCGCGGCGGGTTTGATGGCGGGCACGGTGCCGATCACCGGCACCTCGGGCCCGACCATGGCGCGGACGTGTTCGAGCGCGGTGACGCTGGCCGTATTGCAGGGCAGCACAATGACTTCCGCGCCCTCGCTCAGGGCGAGGCGCGCGGTGTCCAGCACCCGGTCGATGACCCACTGCTCGGGCTTGGGACCCCAGGGCGCGCCGTCGGGGTCGTTGAGCAGCAGCAGGTCGAGATCGGGCCGCAGCTTCCGCAACCAGGCGGCCGTGGGCAGCAGCCCCAGTCCGGAGTCGATGAGCGCGACGATCACACCTTGCACGGTAGTGAAAGCACCGGCCTGATCGCGAACCGCGGGTCGGAATGTCGTGCTTGTCCAGGTGTGGCCGAGCGGTTGCCCGCTCCCGTTCAGCCCGCGGTAGCCACCGGCTGGAGGTTCGCGGCGAGTTCGCCGCGGGCCTTCATGACCTTGCCCGCCATGCTCGCGCCGACCACGGC
The DNA here is from genome assembly GCF_044768125.1 of Streptomyces sp. NPDC101166. Lineage (NCBI taxonomy): Bacteria > Bacillati > Actinomycetota > Actinomycetes > Kitasatosporales > Streptomycetaceae > Streptomyces > Streptomyces sp. NPDC101166. Next base: position 527 of record NZ_JBIWPF010000098.1, on the reverse strand, counting down.
GACCAGCGTGCCCGCGCGGCGGTAGTGGGCCAGGAACTTGCGGCCCTTGTCCTCCACGATCTCGATCTCGTCGGCCAGTGCCGGGATGCCGAGCACCTGGATCTTCATGTCGTACTGGTCGCTCCACACGTACGGCACCTGGATCTCGGCCGGGGCGCCGCCCAGCAGCGCGGCGGCCAGCACCTGCGCCTGCTCGCCGGCATTGGTCCAGTGCTCGACGCGCTTGTTGCGGCCGATGGCGTGCGGCCAGGCGGCCACGTCGCCGAGCGCCCAGACGCCGGGGACCGAGGTGCGCCCGGTCTCGTCGGCGAGCACGCCGCCGCCGTCGGCGGGCGCGGCCAGCGGAATGCCGGAGCCGTCGAGCCACTCGGTGACGGGCACCGAGCCGATGCCGATGACCACCAGGTCGGCGTCGACGACGCTGCCGTCGGCGAGCCGGACGCCGCTCACCGAGTCGCCCTCGGTGACAAGCGTTTCCACTCCGACGCCGCAGCGCAGCTCGACGCCCTCGGCCTCGTGCAGCCGGG
>NZ_JBIWPF010000097.1:0-1550 GCF_044768125.1 Streptomyces sp. NPDC101166 | reverse complement strand
CTCCGACCTGCACGCCCGCCTGCACTGCGACGAACTCGCCGACCTGGCCGCCGCCACCGGCTACGACCGGTTCATGCGGTCGGAACAGCGCATCGTCATGGGCCACGAATTCACCGGCGAGATCGAGGAATACGGACCCGGCACCCGGCGGCGCTGGAAGCCCGGCACCCCCGTGGTCGCCCTGCCGATCCTGCGCACCGGCCGCCAGCCCGAACTGACGGGACTGTCCGCGCACGCGCCGGGCGGCTACGCCGAACAGGTCCTGATCCAGGAACCCATGACCTTCCCGGTCCCCAACGGCCTCGCCCCCGACCACGCGGCCCTCACCGAACCCATGGCCGTGGCCTGGCACGCGGTCCGCAAGAGCCGGATCACCAAGGGCCAGACCGCTTTCGTCATCGGCTGCGGGCCCATCGGCCTGGCCGTCATCTCGATGCTGAAGGCCGCCGGCGTCCACACCGTCGTCGCCAGCGACTTCTCCCCCCGCCGCCGGGAACTCGCCGCGGCCTGCGGAGCCGACGTGGTGGTCGACCCGACCACCGAATCCCCGTGGGAGTCGACGCCGAAGAAGTCCCGCATCACCGGCGCCGCCGACATCCTCAACCTCGGCTTCGACGCCATGGAACGCCTGCGGCGCCTCCCCAATATTCCGTGGTGGTACCTGTTCCGCGCGGCCCACACGCTGCAGCGCGGACCCTCCGGTCCGGTCGTCTTCGAATGCGTCGGCGTGCCGGGCATCATCGACCAGATCCTTACCGCCGCACCGCCGTTGACCCGGGTCGTGGTCGTCGGCGTGTGCATGCAGCAGGACGCCTTCCATCCCGCCACCGCCATCAACAAGGAGATCGAGCTGCGCTTCGTGCTCGGCTACGACCCCGGCGAATTCCGCGACACCCTGCACATGATCGCCGACGGCAAGGTCGACCCGTCACCGCTGATCACGGGCACCGTGGGCCTCGACGGTATCGACACCGCCTTCGCCACCCTCGCCTCGCCCGAGCACCACGCCAAGATCCTCATCGACCCGCGCAGCGACCGCACCGCACCCTGACCGGGGACGCTATCGGCCGGGGCGCAGGACCGGGAACGGCGTCGTCGGGGGCTCGTGGAGGATTTCCAGCAGTCCCTCGGCGCTGCGCGCGGCGGTGAGGCAGGCGTTGGCGGTGAACTGATCGGCCAAGGGGTGGCGGGCTCGGTTCCGCCACTTCCGCACCGCGGCCAAGGCCGCTTCGCGCTGGGTGGGGACATCGGTGTGGGCGGGCAGGCCCAGGCGGAGGGTCGGGGCCACGCCGGTGCCGCCGATCAGGCGGCTGAGTTCCGCGAGATCCTCATGGGGCAAGGGGAGTTCGTCGCAGCGGAGGTGCGACAGCAGACGTAGTTCGGCGAAGCCGTGGACGTCGGCGAGCAGGGTGCGGACGCGCGGGAGGAGGGCGTCGGCGGGGGAACCCTGATTGGCGGCGAGAATGCGGGCCAGGGCGGTCAGTGCCGAGTGGGCCTTCAATTCGTCTGCACGCTGGGCGAATTGGACATCCAGGACGTTACGGAGTTCG
>NZ_JBIWPF010000096.1:0-1550 GCF_044768125.1 Streptomyces sp. NPDC101166 | reverse complement strand
AGTCCAGTTGGGCCTACCTCGAGACGACGCTGACTTCAGCCCTGCTCCGGGCCCGCGCGCAGGGTGAACTCGGCGCGGATTCCGATCCGCGCGCACTTGCCCGATTCATCCTGGTTTTCTTTCAAGGCGTGCGAGTTCTGGAGCGCGCACCGGATTCCGCTGCGCGCCTGCGTGATGCTGCCCGAGTCGCCGTATCCGTCGTCACCTGAACGGTTTTCCGATCCATCCACAAGCTTCACGCCTATCTTAATTCAAGACCGTTCGTTCTATAAAAGGAGCTGTGGACTGTCATGAGCGCACGATTCGATGACAAAATTGTGCTGATCACGGGCGGCGCGGGCACGATCGCCGGGGCGACAGCCCAGGCGTTCGCCGATCTCGGGGCCACAGTGGTGCTGGCCGGCCGCGATGCGGGTCAGCTGGCCGAGGCCGCGAGGCGGGTTCGCACCCAGGGCGGGAAGGCGGACTGGGTGGTCGCCGACGTCACCGACGCGGCGCAGGTAGCCGCCATGGTCGAGGAGGTCGTGCGCCGGCACGGCGGCCTGCACGTGGCGTTCAACAATGCCGGAATTCTGGGTACCCCGGCCGCGGTCGGCGATCTCGGCGACGAGGATTGGCAGCGGGTACTGAATGTCAATCTGACCGGGGTTTTCCTGTCCATGAAGCACGAGATCGCCAATATGCGCGGCAATGGCGGCGGTGTCATCGTGAATATGGCGTCGAATATCGGTTCACATGGACGGCGGCCGGGACTGGCCGCCTATGCGGCGTCCAAAGCGGCGGTCAGCGTGCTGTCGCAGACCGCGGCGCGCGACCATATCGGTGACGGCATTCGTATCAATGCGGTCAGCCCGGGGGCGACCGATACGCGAATGTCGTTCCGCCCCGGTGAAACTCGCGCGGACCGGAACGCCCGGGTGGCCTCGGCAATTCCGCTGGGCCGGGTCGGGGATCCGGCCGAGATCGCGGCGGCGGTAGTCTGGCTGGCCTCGCCGGAATCCGCTTTCGTCATCGGGCACGATCTGGTGATCGACGGTGGCGCCACCGCCTGATCTCACCGATTACGCGCCGCGCGCCGCGAGGTTCCCCTAGCGGAATGGCAGTGGGCTGTTGAACCGGCAGACATGTGCCTGTCATCTGCGCTGACTAATCTTCTTGAAATTCGCAGGTCGCGGTATTAGGAGCAGTAGCGATGAGGGACACACTGCCATCCAAGAACCAGGTCCTTCAGGCTTGCCGTGGGACAGGTTTTCCCGGACATCCACTATTGCGCGCCGCGCACGATCTGACCGGACTACACGAGCGCCTGCTCAGCGCCCGGCCGGAGCAGCTCACCGAACTCGACACGCGCCGTTCGAATTTGGTGCACGAGATCGACTGCTGGGTGACGGCGCAATTGCCGCCGTCGCACGGCGCGGCCCGCGTACACACCGAGACGCTCGGCGCGGTCATCGATCGGCTGGCCCGGCTCACCGCCGCCGCCTATGCCGCCCTGGCGCGCGAATCCGGCCGGGATCTCACCGTGACCTGGGAGCATCTGGCCGAATTGG
>NZ_JBIWPF010000095.1:0-1556 GCF_044768125.1 Streptomyces sp. NPDC101166 | reverse complement strand
TCGGCTTCCACCGATGCGATGACGAGCAGGTCGTCGTCGAGCATCCGGACCACCTCGACGGTGACCGCGTACAGGCTGCGGCACAACAACTTCGCGATATCGCGGCAGCTGCGGCGGCCGTTGGACCACAGCAGGATCTCGCGGCGATGGCCGCTGCCCGGACCGCTGAGCAACACCCGGCCGCGTTCGGTGAGCTGCACGTGATTGCGGTGCGGGGAGATGCGGCCGTGAGCAAGCGCGCCCAGCCGCCGTTCGGTCTCCAGTAGTAGCCACCCGGGTTCGAAGCCGGGCGCTCGCGGCGCGGTGCCCTCGAATGTGCCTGGCGCGTCGGCGGATTCGGGGTTCGGGTCCGACTGCCAGAAGCAGTTGCCGATCCAGCCCGAGGTGATGGCGAAACAGCCGTCCACCGCGGCCATCATGGTCACCACCCGCAGATCGGCCTCCCCGGTGGAGGTACGCCCGGGGCGCGCGAGCAGTTCGCGCACCCCGGGCGCGCCGGGCGAGTCCACCATCACCACCAGCCCATGGACGATATGGAGATCGCCGCCCGGCTCCCCGGTCACCCGCAGGACCCCGGTCCGCGTGGTGGCCGCGGCCTGTGCCAGTTCCCGGACCAGTTCGCGGGCCGATTCGCGGTCCAACGCCGGTAGGCGCCCGGGTCCGGCGACAGGTCCCGTAGTCATGCGCGAACTCCTGGGAAATAGGCAGGACGACATGGCACGAATGCGCGACCTAGAGCGGCCGACAGCGAAACGTGCACGCCTGGTGGATATTTCGACGGCGAATCGCATCGACCCCGCTCACCGCGTGTGGGATATCGTGACAGCCCAGCAGTTTTGGAGCAATGGATTCCTGCGAATCGATTACTAAAGTCCCTTCGCGGCTATCGAATTCGCTGGGCGGGATACCAGCATCACCAGTGCAAGCGATCCGCTACACGCACGCCACCGGGGTTAATCCCTATTGACAGAGGCGGCGCGGAGTCACAATTGTTCCCGACGGAATAATATTGCGGCGCAATATGAACCGCCCGGTCGAATTGATTTGTCCGATTTCGAATCGGTGCGATTATCGAGGCGTCACCGATCGCGCGGGACGACGCATTCGGCCAAGGCCAGCAGATCCACGGCGGGACGTCCCCCCAGCATGTCCGCGGCGGCGCGCATATGGCGCAGGGATTCCGCTTGCGCCCACTCCTTTCCACCCGCTCGCGCGATGAGATCCGCTGCGTGCGCGGCCGATTCCCGATCCAGGGCGGTGTCCGAGGCGTAGAGCTCGGCGAACTCGCGGCCCGCCGGCGTCGGCGACTCGAGGGCCGCCACCACGGGTAAGGAATGCTTGCGCCGCATCAGGTCATGGCCGACCGGTCGGCTCGGATTGCCGGGCTCACCCCAGATCCCACGCAGGTCGTCACACAGCTGACAGGCGATGCCCAGCTCCCGGCCGAACCGATCCATGGCCGCCACCACCTCCGAAGGCGCGCCCGCGCACAACGCGCCCATCGCGCACGCGCACCCCAGCAGGGCCGCCCGCTGGTGGCGCAGCGTCTCCAGGCA
>NZ_JBIWPF010000094.1:0-1560 GCF_044768125.1 Streptomyces sp. NPDC101166 | reverse complement strand
GGGTTGGGACGGGCGGCGGGGCCGGGCGAAACCTCGTGGTGGGGTTGGCGTTCGGGGATGCCGGGCTTGGCGCCGGTGCGGGCGCCCTTGCGGGCCTCCTCGCCGACGCGGCGGACCACCTGCTGGATGTCGTCCCAGCCGACCCAACCGGCCAGTTTGGTGGCGTAGGCCTTGCGGAGGGCGAAGTCCTTGATCTGGGAGACCACGGGGACGGCGCGGCGCAGGGACTCGACCTGGCCTTCGGGGGTGTCGAGGTTGTGTTCGGCGAGCAGGCCGCGGATGACGAACTCGTACAACGGGACTCGGCGGGCGACCAGGTCGCGGACCGCGCCGTCGCCGCTGCGCTGGCGCAGTTCGCACGGGTCGAGGCCGTCGGGGGCCACGGCGATGTAGGTCTGGCCTGCGAGCTTCTGGTCGCCGGAGAAGGCCTTGAGAGCGGCGGCCTGGCCGGCGGCGTCGCCGTCGAAGGTGTAGATGATCTCGCCGCGCCAGAAGTTGTCGTCCATGAGCAGGCGGCGCAGGATCGCGAGGTGGTCGTCGCCGAAGGCGGTGCCGCAGGAGGCGACCGCGGTCTTGACGCCGGCCAGGTGCATGGCCATGACGTCGGTGTAGCCCTCCACGACCACGGCCTGATGGCCCTTGGCGATCTCCCGCTTGGCGTGGTCGAGCCCGAACAGCACCTGGGACTTCTTGTACAGCAACGTCTCCGAGGTGTTGATGTACTTGGCGGTCATCGTGTCGTCGTCGTAGAGGCGGCGCGCGCCGAAGCCGATCACCTCGCCGCCGAGATTGCGGATCGGCCACAGCAGACGGCGGTTGAAGCGGTCCATGGGGCCGCGCTGGCCCTGTTTGGACAGGCCCGCGGCCTCCAGCTCCTTGAACTCGAAACCCTTGCGCAGCAGGTGTTTCGTGAGGGTGTCCCAGCCGCCGGGGGCGTAGCCGCAGCCGAACTGGTGGGCGGCGTTGTGGTCGAAATTACGGTCGGTGAGGTACTTGCGGGCCGCCTCGGCCCCGGGCTCGCCGAGCTGTGAGATGTAGAACTCGTGGGCGGCCGCGTTGGCGGCGACCAGGCGGGCGCGGGTGCCGCGGTCGACGCGGACCGAGGTGCCGCCGCCCTCGTAGTTGATCTTGTAGTTGAGCCGGTCGGCCATCTGCTCGACGGCCTCGACGAAACCGATGTGCTCGATCTTCTGCAGGAACGCGAAGACGTCGCCGCCCTCACCGCAGCCGAAGCAGTGGAACACGCCGTGATTGGGCCGCACGTGGAACGACGGCGACTTCTCGTCGTGGAACGGGCACAGGCCCTTCATGGAGTCGGCGCCGGCCCGGCGGAGGGCGACGTACTCCCCCACGACATCCTCGATCCGGACACGTTCACGAATCGCCGCGATATCGCGGTCCGGAAGTCGGCCAGCCACGCCAGCGAGTCTAGCGCTCCCCCGCCTCCCCGGGACTTTTGCGCACAGCAGAGAGCCGTTGCCAGTCCCACATGCGGGCCGGCGGTTGAGTGCCGACCCGATTCTGGACGTCCCCGGCGAGTTACCCCACTCGCAACGAAAC
>NZ_JBIWPF010000093.1:0-1552 GCF_044768125.1 Streptomyces sp. NPDC101166 | reverse complement strand
CAGCGACTTTAGGCCGAATGTTGATCTGCACCGGCCCGAGCATGATGGAACCGACCTTCCGCTTCGCCTTGATGCGGTAGCTTCCGGTCGAACCTTTGACCGACTCGACATCTCCGCACTTGAGCGACCGCAGGACCTGAACTTGGTCGGCCGACAGGACTATCGGGTCCGACTTGCCGTACTCGACGAGTTCGAGACATGTCATCGCCTACGCCTCCGAGTCGGCACCATTACCGTTGATGCGTAGTCGGATCTTTTCCAGCGAGTACCTCTCGTGCACATCCATCCCCGACTCCCCGTAGTGATACTCCTCCAGTAGCGGCAGAACCTCGGTGTTCCATACGATGTCCAGGCCCGTTTGGGTGACAGCGTATGGGCGCATGAAGTAGGAGGGGCCGATCTTGAAGTCTTCGTCGAGAATCGATTCATTCAAGATATCGACCATGTCCGCGACGGCATCGGACTCTCCGTTACGCCGCAACCACTCCCTCAGCATGCCCTTCGTCGGCTCTTTCGAGGGGTGGAGTTGAATGAACCTGAACCGCCTGCGCATCGCCGAGTCGACCAGAGCGACAGAGCGATCGGCCCTGTTCATCGTTCCGATGATGATCACGTTCTTCGGCAAGCTGAACATCTCGACTTTGTCAGAGTAGAGCAGATTGATGCTCTCTTGCCGATACTCCAGCAGGTAGTACAGCTCACCGAAGATCTTCGACAGGTTTCCACGGTTGATCTCATCGATTACCAGGGCATACAAGTTGCCAGGGTCTTTGCGAGCATCATCGGCCAGTTGCCGCAATGGACCTCGATGAATGTCATATGCGATCTGGCCGTTCTCAGTTTCGACCGGACGGAACCCCTCGAAGAAATCCTCGTACGAGTATGTCGGGTGGAACTGCACCATCTTGACGTGTTCACGCCCGCAGAGATGATTCGCGAGAGCCTTCGCAAGGTAGGTCTTGCCCGTTCCGGGCGGGCCGTAGAAGATCAGCTGCGGGCGGTCATGTAGGAGATCGATGCAGCTCTGCAGCCACTCTTTGGGCAGATACAACTGCTCGGCGAGTTCGTCTGTGGCAGGCACGAACTCCGGCTCGACATCAGGCGGCAACTCCTGCACCCGCTCCTCCGGGGCCGCCAGGGCATGCCGCGGTCGCCACGCAAACCCGAACGCGGAGCTCAGAATCGAGATCAACTCGGCTGCGTTCTGTCGACTGAGCTGGATGGACTGGCTACTCTTCGGCGCGGATTCGCGGTTGTCCGAACCAAAAGTCGACAGGTGCACCAAGGTCGCACCCTCCGCGTCCTCGATCACCTTGTACTGGCAACTGACCGCGTCTTCAAGCTTGTGCGCTCGCACGTTCTGGTTGCTGGGGACGATCTCGCGAATGCGGGCCATACGCTGTTCTCCTGCTGCGCCGTCGACACTGTCACGCCCATGAGTAGCGGCGTGTCTCGATCCCGTCGATCGCGGCCGAACCGGCCGCCGTCCAACACGTGAACCCGAAGGCAGACATACGCATCCGAGCCGACTTGATAAAGATAACACCCTAAC
>NZ_JBIWPF010000092.1:0-1575 GCF_044768125.1 Streptomyces sp. NPDC101166 | reverse complement strand
CCTCGCGCAGGGCCTCCGCGTCGAGCCGGGCGGCGCGGCCGTTCGAGCCGTGCTCGGCCAGCAACTGGTTGCGGGCCCGGACCAGGTCCGAGGCGCCGCCGGAGACCTTGGTGTCCTCGGCCTTGTCATCGCGTTCCTGCTGGAAACCCACAACCCGCCCCTCTCGATTCAATTCACTTCGCCGCCCCGGCACGGGGACGGCCCCGTCACCGCCGGTTTCGACACCGACGGGGCCGGGGCCGCCACGGGGATCCCGCTCGAATTACAGAGCGTCGGAACCGCGTTCGCCGGTGCGCACCCGGATGATGGCGTCGACCGGGGTGACCCAGACCTTGCCGTCGCCGATCTTGCCGGTGCGGGCGGCTTCGACGATGACCTCGACGACCTTGTCGACGGAGGCGTCGTCCACCACAACCTCGACCCGGACCTTCGGGACGAAATCCACCGAGTACTCGGCGCCGCGGTAGACCTCGGTGTGGCCCTTCTGGCGACCGTAGCCCTGCACTTCGCTGACGGTCATGCCGAGCACGCCCGCCTGCTCCAGGCCGGTCTTCACGTCCTCCAGGGTGAACGGCTTCACGATCGCAGTGATCAGTTTCATGTTCGTCATGCCTCCTTGACGGCGGCGGTGCGCGCCGCACCACCCACAGCAGCGAAATCGTATGCCGATTCTGCGTGCTCCGACTCATCCAAGCCCGTGAACTCGGCTTCTTCGTTGGCACGGAGGCCGATGGTGAACTTGATGGCGAGCGCGATGATCAGGGTCAGAATGCCCGAATAGGCAAGCACCGCACCGGCTCCCACGGCCTGCTTGATCAGCTGATCGAAGCCACCGCCGTAGAACAGACCCTTGACCGCGGCGGGGGCCTCGGGCGCGGCGACCAGGCCGACCATCAGGGTGCCTGCGATACCGCCGACCAGGTGGACGCCGACCACGTCGAGCGAGTCGTCGAAGCCGAACTTGAACTTCAGGCCCACCGCGAGGGCGCACAGCACACCGGCGACCACGCCGATGGCCAGCGCGCCGACCACGTTGACCGAGGAGCAGGACGGGGTGATGGCGACCAGACCCGCGACGATGCCCGAGGCGGCGCCCAGCGAGGTGGCGTGGCCGTCACGGATCTTCTCGACCAGCAGCCAGGCGAGCATGGCGGCACCGGTGGCGACGGTGGTGGTCACGAAGGTGGTACCCGCGATGCCGTTGGAGCCCACGGCCGAACCGGCGTTGAAGCCGTACCAGCCGAACCACAGCAGACCGGCTCCGAGCATGACGAAGGGCAGGTTGTGCGGACGCATCGGGGTCTGCGGCCAGCCCTTGCGCTTGCCGAGCACGATCGCCAGTACCAGACCCGCGATACCGGCGTTGATGTGGACCGCGGTGCCGCCGGCGAAGTCGATGGCCTTGAGCTTGTTGGCGATCCAGCCGCCGTGCTCACCGGTGACGCCGTCGAAGGCGAAGACCCAGTGCGCGACGGGGAAGTAGACCACGGTGACCCAGATGGCGGAGAACAGCATCCACGCGCCGAACTTCAGGCGGTCGGCGACCGCACCGGAGATCAGGGCGACAGTGATGAT
>NZ_JBIWPF010000091.1:0-1581 GCF_044768125.1 Streptomyces sp. NPDC101166 | reverse complement strand
CTGATGGCGATGTGCCCCGACGAGAAGAACTGGCCCGCGAACGACTTGTTGGTCAGGATGCTCACGCTCGAGATCCGCGCGTAGGGGATGGACGTGATGGCGATCTTCTTACCCACGAACGAGTTGTCCTGGATGATGACCCGCCGGTCGGTGAGCCCCAGGAATCCGGTGCCCACCCCGATGGCGTCGTACACGGCGAGGATCTGCTCGCCCTGCATCAACCCCTGCTGGATCTTGTCGAGTTGATCCCGTCGATCGAATGGAATGCTCACCAACCCCCGCCTTTCGGCTCAGCGATGCTCCCGGATTTCGGTTCAGCGGCGCACGAACGGATAGCTGACCTTGGTCAGCTGCTCGGACAGCTCCCACAGCCGCCGCGCGGTCACCTCGTCCTTGGAGGCGGCGCTGGACGGGCTGGGCCCCGGGTAGCCGCGCATGCCGCGCAGCCCGGTGGGCCCGTAGAAGCCGCCCGGCTCGACCTCGGCGGTGGCGGCGAACAGCGTTGGCAGCGCGCCCATCTCGGCGCTCTGCGCGAACAGCCGGTTGCCGATCGACATCAGGGTGTCGTAGATCGACTCGGTGTGCCCCTGCAGGTCGGTGGCGGCATAGCCGGGGTGCGCGGCCACCGACAGCTTCGCCGATCCGGCGGCGTTCAGGCGGCGCTGCAGTTCCCGCGCGAACATCAGGTTGGCGAGCTTGGACTGGCCGTAGGCGGCCCAGCGCTGATAGCTGCGCCGCTCCCAGTCCAGGTCCTCGAGATCGATGCGGCCGATGGCGTGCATGCCCGAGGACAGCGTGACCACCCGGTCACGGATCTTGTCCAGCAGCAGCCCGGTCAGCGCGAAATGGCCGAGATGGTTTGTGCCGATCTGCATTTCGAAGCCCTCGGCGGTGCGCTTGAGCGGCACCGCCATCACGCCCGCGTTGTTGATCAGCACGTCCGCGCCGTCGACCGAGTCGGCGAACTCGTGCACCGAGGCGAGGTCGGCCAGGTCCAGGCGGCGCACCTGGGCGTTCGGGCCGATCCGATCGGCCACCGCTCTCGCCTTCACCTCATTGCGGCACGCCATGATCACCTTCGCGCCCGCGCCGGCGAGCGCTCGCGCGGTGGCCGCGCCCAGCCCGCTGTTGGCCCCGGTGACGATGAAGGTCCGGCCCGCTTGATCGGGGATGTCGGAGATGTCCCAGCCGCTCACGGGGTCGAGTCTAGGTGCGCGGAGGCGCGCACGTCCGATGTCGGCGTGAACCGTTCCCGGACGCGAGATTTGCCGACCGTCCCGGGCGGTGGCCGAGCGCGGCGTGTCCGTGTCCGATTCATCCCATTTGACCTGGGTGAGCGGTAGCGTCCGCGACCACGGACACCCTGATACTCGCGGGTTTGCTGGGCATTCTGGCTTGTGGCTGACATGGTGACCGACATCGGCACCGAGCCCGTCGAGACCGCGCGCGGCGGTGGCTTCGCCGGGCCTCGGGCTCGTGATCGTCGTCAACCTGATCGCGACCTTACTTCCTGGAAGGGTTCCACCCGGTGCTGCCCGACGATCCGTCCTGCTACCGGCTGCTGCACGATCTCGGCGTCCT
>NZ_JBIWPF010000090.1:0-1587 GCF_044768125.1 Streptomyces sp. NPDC101166 | reverse complement strand
CGCTTTTCGGGGCGGCTGCCAAGGGAGAAGGTCGGTTCGATCCGGAGACGATTGCGATCTTCGCGGATCGGTTCAAGGATCCGGTGGTTGCGCGGGCTGCGCGGGATACGTATCGGACGTTCCTGTTGCGGGAGGTGCCTGCGTCGATACGGAATCCGGAGCGCCGGCGGGCATCGGTGCCGGTGCGGGCGCTGTTCGGGAAAGACGATGCGGCGGTGCACTATTCGTTGGCCGCGGCGGAGACAGCCAAGGCGGACGATTACAAGCTCGAGTTGGTGGAGGGGTGCGGGCATTTCGTCGTCGACGAGCGGCCCGATCTGGTGCGGGCGCGGTTGATCGCGTTGGCGGCTGAGGTCGAGTAGGCAGCTAGCTGATGGTGAACACCCAGGAGCCATTGCAGCCCGACGCGGGGGCCCAGCCGGGTTCGTAGCGCCAGGAGGTCTGAGCGCTGCCAGGGGTGTAGCTGATGTTCCATCCGCCGGTGGCGGTCGCGATGGGGTTGTCGTTGTAGTTCAAGGAGGACAACGTGTAAGGGCTGATGTCCCAGTCGACATCGCCGAGAATGCTGCTGTGGACGGTGATGTAGGCGGTGCCGGCCAACTGGTTGTCCACGTATAGGCAGGCGTTCGGATACAGGTCGGCGTGCGCCGGCGCGGCCATGACGGTTGCCGCGGTCGCGGTGGCGGCGGCTGCGAGTGCGACTCTGACTGCGGACGTCGGTCCCATGCTGTTCACCTTTGTGGCTCGATATCAATTGATCTGTGCTGGAACGGAAGTGCTCAGCAGAGGTAGTTGATCGTGGTGACCTTGAGGGTGGCTTAACGATTCCTTGGAGGTGTGGTTGGCTTCCGGCTCCAAAACTGGTGGCTGATGGACAGGAAACTGACTGGGGGAAGGGTGTTTTGGAGGGATAGCACAGTCAGGGGTGCCAGCGGGTTCGGCGGCGGTGGCGGATCGCCGCAGCTGCTTCGTCCGCGCACGCATCGAGACGTTGGAAGACGTCGGTTGCGGCGTACCGAAGGATGAACCATCCCTCGAGAGCGAGAGCGTTCTGCCGACGGCGATCATGTCGGAACGCTGCTGGAGTCGAATGGAACTCACGTCCATCGATCTCGACGATGGTGGACGAGCGTTCGTCCACGAAGTCACACCTGTACTGGCCGACTGGATGGTTCGGGAGTAGACGGATATTGCGCTCGAGCATGGCGCGGCCGAAAATCCGTTCCGGCTCCGAGGCGAAGCCTGCTGCGGCTGCTCCGAGGTGTGCTCGCAAGGTAGGCGAGCCGTGCAGGCCCGAGGAGAGGTCGAGCAGATCCTGTGGTCGCACAGTATGACCGGCGTGATTGTCGATCAAGGCTTCGGCTTCGGACTTCGAGAGAACCCGGAGGCAATCCAGCAGAGTGCGGGCACCGGTCGTCATCGGCAGGTCGGATGTGAGGTCGATCCAGTCCGGCCGGAGGTCGCGGCGGTAGAGATGCAGCCACGGCGGCGTCTTTCGGCGGATGGTGGTCGGAGCGGTTGCCTCGATCAATGGTGGTTCTGGGAGCATCCCGGCCAGCCAGGCCGCGGTGCGATGGCTCAGCACGG
>NZ_JBIWPF010000089.1:0-1599 GCF_044768125.1 Streptomyces sp. NPDC101166 | reverse complement strand
CACCTCACCTCGCCGATGTGGTTGCCCAGCATCACCGAGGTGGCCGACCATCTGATCGGCCACTTCGTCGACCAGGCCCGCCGTTCCGGCGCGTCCTGGACGGATATCGGCCAGAGCATGGGCGTCACCAAGCAGGCCGCCCAGAAGCGCTTCGTCCCCAAGACCCCCGCTGACGCCGGGCAGGCGGCGGCGCTCGACCCCAATGCCGGTTTCGCCCGCTTCACCCCGCGTGCCCGCCAGGTGGTGATGGCCGCCCAGGAGGAGGCCCGGGCCGTCGGCAATCTGGAAACCCGCCCCGAACACCTGATTCTCGGCCTGCTCTCGGAGCCGGAATCCCTCGCGGTCAAGGTGATCGAGGCCAAGGGCATCTCCGCCGACGCCGTCCGCCGGGTGGCCACCGCCGCGCTGCCCGCCGCCACCGGCGACCCGGTCCCGCCGCTCATCCCCTTCGACGCGCAGGCCCGCAAAGCCCTCGAGCTGACCTTCCGCGAGGCGCTGCGGCTCGGCCACAACTACGTCGGCACCGAGCACCTGCTGCTCGCCCTGCTCGACCTGGAACACGGCGCGGGCATCCTGTCCGGCCTGGGCCTGGACAAGGACGCGGTGCAGGCCGACGTCGTGGGCCTGCTGGCGTCGCTGACCGCGCCCGCCGCGCCGGCGGGCACCGAGGACACGCAGTAGTCCGCGTGTCGTTCCGCCCCACTGCCGACCTGGTGATGTATGCCCCGGGACCGGTGTCCTCGCGCCGGATCCCCTGGGGAGCATGTTGCGGCAGATACGATTGTGGAATGGCGGACGACGAGAGTTCCGACCTAGTTGCGGGGGAGCAGCGCGCTGACCTGCTGCGCGCGCTCAGCTATGTCTCCACAGAGGACACGCCCGACGGTGGCTACATCGTGAACGGAGACCTCCCACCCGAGGTCGCGCCTCCGTTCATCCGGGCGATCATGCGTATCGAAGCCGAACTCCTGCTGCAGGACGCCGAACTCGTCACCATCGAGCACGGTGAGCCCCGCACTCCGGAGGAGCGCCGCACCGATGCGCTGATCGCCCTGCTGCTGCGGGTCGACGACCGCTCGCACTTCTCGTAGTGCCGGGCGGGCGACCGGACCGCACGAGGTGACTCGTGCGGTCTTCCGCGCGTTTCGGGGCCCGGCCCCAACCTTGCAGTCGGTGGGGGTGAGTGCTAGAAATGGGTTTGGCACTCCATACCTGTGAGTGCTAGGTCGGGGCGGTGAGGCCGGGCTGGTTAACAAGCTCCTCGGTCGTCCGTCGCGGGCACCATGCCTGGCCAGAACACTGTCAATCCCCAGATCTGGAGGATCTCAACGCAATGGCCAAGACAATTGCGTACGACGAAGAGGCTCGCCGCGGTCTCGAGCGTGGTCTGAACGCCCTCGCTGACGCCGTCAAGGTGACCCTGGGCCCGAAGGGCCGCAACGTCGTGCTGGAGAAGAAGTGGGGCGCCCCCACCATCACCAACGACGGTGTCTCCATCGCGAAGGAAATCGAGCTCGAGGACCCGTACGAGAAGATCGGCGCGGAGCTCGTCAAGGAAGTCGCCAAGAAGACCGACGACGTCGCGGGTGACGGCACCAC
>NZ_JBIWPF010000088.1:0-1599 GCF_044768125.1 Streptomyces sp. NPDC101166 | reverse complement strand
CGCGGCTGAGCGCTTGCCGGGATTGTGCCCGCGCTTCCGTAACCGACAGTTCGCAGGCTGGTCCGTCAGGTCCAGCGGGCCATCATCGCCGCCGCGCCCGCACCAAATGATCAGCTCGTACGCGGGCACTTACTGACGAGCAAAACGCGCTGCATCAGGTGTGGTCTCAATGGGTTAGCGCAACACTGGATATGTCCTGGTGGAACGGGGATGTGATGCGCAATGGCCTCGACGAGACCACTGTCGGAGAAGCGAATTCCGCTGACCGAGCCCGAGATCGAAGAGGTGTGGCGGCGATGGCGATCCGGGCAGGCGATCAAGGTTCTTGCTCGGGAAATGCGCCGGCATCCCTCGACGGTGCGTGAACTGCTCAAACGTTGCGGCGGTGTTCGTCCCGCCCCGCGACATCGCAACGGGCTTCACCTGAGTTTGGCTGAGCGCGAGGAGATCTCACGCGGCTTGGCTGCGGGTGATTCGCTGCGCAGTATCGCCCGCGGCCTAGGCCGCTCACCGTCGACGATCTCACGCGAGGTCGCAGGTCGCGGTGGCCGCTTCGCCTATCGGGCCTTGCCCGCAGACCGAGCCGCATGGGCGCGGGCCGTGCGACCGAAGCCCACGAAACTGTCACGCAATCCACGGTTGGCCGCGGTGGTCGCCGAGAAACTCAGCCAGCGGTGGTCGCCGCAGCAGATCGCGGGCTGGCTGGCTCGAAATCCGTCCTCCAGCATGGGTTATGTGTCGCACGAAACGATCTACCGCACCTTGTTCATCCAGGCCCGCGGCGAGCTGCGCCACGAACTGACCCGATATCTGCGCACCCACCGCGCCATGCGCAGACCCAAAGTCGTGCGCCAGCCCGACGGTCGCGGCCAACGCCGCGGCGTGCTGACCATCGCCGAACGCCCCGCAGAAGCCGCCGACCGAGCAGTCCCGGGGCATTGGGAAGGCGATCTGCTGTTCGGGCGCGGCATGTCCCCGGTCGCCACTCTCGTCGAACGCTCGACCCGGTTTCTGCTGCTGGTGGCCCTTCCCGAGGGCAAACGCGCCGACCTGGTCGCCGACGCGCTCGCCGCCCGCATCCGCACCCTGCCCGACGCCTTGCGCCGCACTCTGACCTGGGACCAGGGCTACGAAATGGCCGAACACGCCGCCTTAACCGTCGCCACCGGCGTCCCAGTCTACTTCTGCGACCCGAAAAGTCCCTGGCAGCGCGGCAGCAACGAGAACACCAACGGCCTTGTCCGCCAATACCTTCCCCGCCACCTCGACCTGCGCACCTACAGCCAAGCCGACCTCGATGCCATCGCCGACGAACTCAACGGCCGCCCTCGACAAACACTCGGATTCCGCACACCATCAGAAGCACTCGAAGAAGTGTTGCGATGACCGCCTGAGCCCGCAGGTATGAGCGCGCACTCTTGCTCGCTACATCCAGCTTTGAAGCGGCCCGCGCTGGAAACCTCTGCGGCGAGTGAGCCGTGCCCACATCGGGTTGAGTCGTCGGCGGGGCGGTCCAGCTAGCGGTAGCAGTAGGAATCGGAGGAGGCGTCACCGCCCTGGAGGCGCACCTGGTGCACCCGCAGACCTCGAAAGTCCTCG
>NZ_JBIWPF010000087.1:0-1615 GCF_044768125.1 Streptomyces sp. NPDC101166 | reverse complement strand
CCAAGACCTTCGACGAGGCGGTGGAGAAGATCGTCGTGTTCCGCGGCGAACTCACCCTGCACATCCGCCGCGAGCACCTGGTGCTGGTCGCGAAGACATTGCGCGACAACGAAGCCCTGCGCTTCGAGTTGTGCCTGGGCGCCAGCGGCGCGCACTACCCGGAGGACACCGGGCGCGAGCTGCACGCGCTCTACCACCTGAATTCGATCACCCACAACCGCCGCCTGCGGCTGGAAGTCTCGGTGCCGGATGACGATCCGCACCTGCCCTCGCTGTACTCGGTCTACCCGACGGTGGACTGGCACGAGCGGGAGACCTATGACTTCTTCGGCATCCTCTTCGACGGTCACCCGTCGCTGACCCGGATCGCCATGCCCGACGACTGGCGTGGCCACCCGCAGCGCAAGGACTATCCGCTCGGCGGAATCCCGGTCGAATACAAGGGCGCGCGCATCCCGCCGCCCGACGAGCGGAGGACTTACTCCTAATGAACGACATCGACACCAAGTCCCGTCGTGACCCCCGGGAACGGCCCGAACGCTCGGTCACCGTGGTGGGAAACGACTGGGACGAGATCTCCGCGACCCTGGACGGCATCGCCGAGGAACGCATCGTCGTGAACATGGGCCCACAGCACCCCTCCACGCACGGGGTGCTGCGCCTCATTCTCGAGATCGAGGGTGAGACCGTCACCGAGGCGCGCTGCGGCATCGGCTATCTGCACACCGGCATCGAGAAGAATCTCGAGTACCGCAGCTGGGTGCAGGGCACCACCTTCGTCACCCGCATGGATTACCTGTCGCCGTTCTTCAACGAGACGGCGTACTGCCTGGCGGTGGAGAAGCTGCTCGACATCACCGATCAGATCCCCGAGCGCGTCAACGTCATTCGCGTGATGCTCATGGAGCTGAACCGCATCTCCTCGCATCTGGTGGCGCTGGCCACCGGCGGCATGGAGCTGGGCGCGCTGACCCCGATGCTGTTCGGTTTCCGCGAACGCGAACTCATCCTCGACGTGTTCGAGACCATCACCGGTCTGCGCATGAACCACGCCTACATCCGCCCGGGCGGCTTGGCCCAGGATCTCCCGGACGACGGCGTGCAGAAGGTCCGCGAGCTGCTGGACCTGCTGCCGAGCCGCCTGCGGGACATGGAGATGCTGCTCAACGAGAACCCCATCTGGAAGGCCCGCACCCGCAATGTCGGCTACCTGGATCTGACGGGCTGCATGGCGCTCGGCATCACCGGTCCGATGCTGCGTTCCACGGGTCTGCCGCACGATCTACGCAAGTCCCAGCCGTACTGCGGCTACGAGAACTACGAGTTCGAGGTGCAGACCGACACCGGCTGCGACTGCTACGGCCGCTACGTGATTCGCGTCAACGAGATGAAGGAATCGGTCAAGATCGTCGAGCAGTGCCTCGACAAGCTGCGGCCGGGCCCGGTCATGGTGGAGGACAAGAAGATCGCCTGGCCCGCCGACCTGGAGCTCGGGCCGGACGGTCTGGGCAACTCCCCCAAGTACATCGGCAAGATCATGGGCTCCTCCATGGAATCGCTCATCCACCACTTCAAGCTGGTGACCGAGGGTCTGCGGGTCCCGCCGGGCCAGGTG
>NZ_JBIWPF010000086.1:0-1645 GCF_044768125.1 Streptomyces sp. NPDC101166 | reverse complement strand
CGTGATCGCGAGTGGGATGAGCACCGCACCGATCGGCACGTTGATCCAGAAGATCCATTGCCACGACGCGTAATTCGTGATCGCGCCGCCGACGACCGGGCCGAGGCCGACCGCGAGGCCGCTCATGGCGCTCCACATGCCGATGGCCGCGCCGCGCTTGGCCGGCGGGACCGCCTGGGCCAGCAGCGTCAAGGTCAGCGGGATGACGATGGCCGCGCCGACGCCCTGCACCGCCCGGGCCGCGATCAGTGCGCCGATCGACGTGGACAGCGCGCAGGCCGCGGACGCGGCGGTGAAGACGACCATGCCCACCACGAAGGTGCGCTTCCGGCCGAATCGGTCACCCAGCGATGCCCCGGCCAGCAGCAGGACGGCTTCGGTCAGCGTGTAGGAATTGATGATCCACTGCAGACCGTCCAGGCCGGTGTGCAGTTCCATTCGAATTGTCGGGAGCGCGTTGAAGACAACCAGATTGTCCAGCGAAACCATGAAGATCGCGATTCCGCTGACAATGAATGTCCACAACACACGACGAGAGTCGGTGTTCGACATGGCGGTTCCTTATGAAGAATTATGGCGTAGTCCGTGATTCGACTGCACTGAGAAACCGCCAGTAGCCCGGACGTTACTCGTCGACGTCCGGGTTCAACAGTTCCAGTTCCAGCACACTCGTGACATTCAGCAACATGCCCTGTGCCATGAAGTCGAACGCTCCGCCGGCATCACTGCCCGACAGTTCGCGCACCGTCCGGTAGAGCCGATGGAAGCGTTCACGCGCCAGGGCGCGGATCTCGTCGTCGAGAGCCGACGCCGCGTACACCTGCAGTTGAAAGGTCAGCGACTGCCGGTCGCCCAGTAGATCGATATAGGCGTCGGCCATCGCGTTCATACGGTCGTCGTCCGCGCACTTCTCGGCAGCCGCGCGAAACGTATTCTCCACCACGTCGAATCCTTGATTCGCCGCCGCGAGAAAGACCGCCTTCTTGTTCGGGAACAAACGGAACAGGTAGGCCTGCGAAATTCCGGCCCGCTGGGCAATCGACTCCGTTGACGTCGCCGCATAGCCACCGGCCGCGAACTCGGCAATGGCCGCGGCCAGCACCTGTTCGCGTCGCGCGCTCTTCGACATGCGCGTCCTGATCGGTGAGCTCATGCCCCTTAGTTTAGTGAGCACTCACCTAACCAAGCAACCCGCTGGGTCGACAGTTCAGCGGGCGTTAACAATTCCGTGACCAACCGCGCCACGATGCGACTTCCGTTGCGGGACATGACCGATGCCGGGTGGAACTGCAGCGAGGCGAATCCGTCCCCGCGCAGACCGTGCACCTCACCCGTGTGCTGGTCACGGGCCACGGCCACCGGCCGGGACCCGACGCGGGTCTCGAACGCATCGCTGTCGCTGTGCGACTCGAAGGCGTTGTAGAAGTACACCGGCTCCGCGGCGCCGAACAGATCGATCACCCTCAGTACACCCTGATTCGACACCGCCCGGCGGCGGACCGGCAGCCCCAGCACCGTGCTCAGTACCTGATGGCCGAGACACACCGAGAAGAAGGGCTGACGGGTGGCGAGCAGCTCGCCGGTGATCTCGCGCAGTCGCGCGATCTTCGGATCCCGGGCGTCACGCGGATCCCCGGGTCCCGGT
>NZ_JBIWPF010000085.1:0-1645 GCF_044768125.1 Streptomyces sp. NPDC101166 | reverse complement strand
AGGACTTCCGCTACGACATCGAACGCCTGTCGGCCTTCTTCACGCAGAGCTACGAGACCATCTGCCACCGCCTGTCCACCCTGCAGCGCCCCAAACTCCGCGGCGTCCCGTTCTCCTTCGTCCGCGTGGACCGCGCCGGCAACATGTCGAAACGCCAGTCCGCGACCGGCTTCCACTTCTCCTCCAGCGGCGGCACCTGCCCCCTGTGGAACGTCTACGAGACCTTCGCCTACCCCGCGAAGATCATGACCCAGATCGCCCAGATGCCCGACGGCCGCAAATACCTCTGGGTGGCCCGCACCGTGGAACGCCGCGCCACCCGCTACGGCGAACCCGGCAAAACCTTCGCTATCGGCCTCGGCTGCGAACTCCGCCACGCCGGCCGCACCGTCTACGCCGACGGCCTGGACCTCAACGAGCCCAAGGCAACTCCGATCGGCGCGGGCTGCCGAGTCTGCGAACGCTCCAACTGCCCCCAGCGCGCTTTCCCGCCCCTCGGCAAATCCCTGGACATCAGCGAGCACCGAAGCTCCATCTCGCCGTACATCATTCAGTAGAGCCGCCGCGGCGAGACGGCCTCACCGCTCACATCGCGCCGCTGCCAGCTGTCAAAACACTCGGACAGACGCCCAAAATACTGCCTGATCTGCACCGATGCTTCACCCGCACGATCCGAATCATGCTGCGGTGAGCAGAATTTCACGCCCGGGCAACATCGGAAATCGGACATTAATCGAGAGTCATTCCGGCGCAACACTTCACGTTTACCTTTCGTTCCACGAATACAGCCGCTGTATACGCGGCGGTATTCGGAAGCGGCGCAGCCGACGTCGCCGAACACGTGAACCGAAGGATCCGCCCCATGCACGACTCTTCCCGCCGGGACAGGGCTTCCCGCCTGATGAAGGCGATCACCATTCCGACCGCGTTGGCGCTGTCCGCCGTCATGGTCGCCGGTTGTGGATCGCGCGACAGCGACACCGCGGCCGGATCCAATGCCAAGTCCTGCGTGGACACCTCGAAGGACACCATCAAGATCGGTTCGCTGCACTCGCTGACCGGCACCATGGCGATCAGTGAGGTCACCGTCGCCAATGCCACCAAGCTGGCGGTGGATCAGATCAACGCGGCGGGCGGCGTACTCGGCAAGAAGATCGAGGTGGTGCTCGAGGACGGCGCGTCGGACCCGAAGACCTTCGCCGAGAAGGCCGAGAAGCTGGTCAGCTCCGACTGTGTCGCCGCGGTGTTCGGCGGCTGGACCTCCGCGTCCCGCAAGGCCATGAAGCCCAAGTTCGAATCGCTGAACTCGCTGCTCTACTACCCGGTTCAGTACGAGGGCCTCGAGGACTCGAAGAACATCTTCTACACCGGCGCCACCACCAACCAGCAGATCATCCCCGCGCTGGACTATCTGAAGCAGAAGGGCGTCACCTCCCTCTACCTGGTGGGTTCGGACTACGTGTTCCCGCAGACCGCCAACCGCGAGATCAAGGCCTACGCCAAGGCCAACGGCATCGAGATCAAGGGCGAGGACTACGCGCCGCTGGGCTCCACCGATTTCTCCACAATCGTCAACAAGGTGCGCAGCGCCAAGGCGGGCGCGGTCTTCAACACCCTCAACGGCGACTCCAATGTGGCCTTCTTC
>NZ_JBIWPF010000084.1:0-1670 GCF_044768125.1 Streptomyces sp. NPDC101166 | reverse complement strand
CGAGAGTCGCGCCAGCGGGAGGTCGCTGGATACGCCGAAGCCACCGCACATCTGCACGCTGCGATCGACGATTCGGAATATCGATTCCGCGGCAAAGGTTTTCGCGATTGCGGTGGCGTTCGCGGCCAGCTCTCCGTGGTCGAGTTCCCAGCACGCGCGCATGAGTAGCGCGCGCGTCGCGGCAATGTCGATCTCGTTGTCGGCGATCATGTTCTGGACCATGCCCAGGTCGCCGAGTCGGTGGCCGGATCCGCGACGCTCTGCCACGTGTGCAACTGCGATGTCGTGCCCGCGCCGCGCCGAGCCGAGCCGCCGCATGACGTGCGTCATCCGGGCGGGGCCGAGGTGAATCCGGGCGTACTCGAAACCGCGATCGATCTCGCCGAGCACCGCCGAGCTGGGCAGCAACACGTCGCGGAAGAAGACTTCGCAGTGGCCACCGAGCATCGACCGATCCCGGGTCGAAATATGCCTGCCGACTTGAATTCCCGGGGTGTCCGCGGGTGCGAGGAACATCGTGGCCCCGCCTCGGTCCCCAGGCTCGCCCGACGTGCGCGCCATGATGATGAAGAAGCCCGCGCCGTCCGCACCGGTGATGAACCACTTGTGGCCGTTGATCCGCCATCCTCCGGTCGCGCGTACCGCACGGGTGGCCAGCGCCGAAGGGTCCGAACCCGCGCCGGGCGCCGGTTCGGTCATCGCGAAAGCCGAGCGCGTGGCCCCTCGGTTCAGCGGTGCCAGAAATTGGTCCTTCTGCTCGGGATCGGCGACGTGGAGGAGTAGGTGCGCGTTGCCCTCATCGGGCGCGGCGATGTTCAAGGCGGTGGGCCCGAACAAGGAATAACCTCCTCGAAAACAGGGGCCCGGTTGCACATCCCCAGTCCGTGCCCGCCGTGCTCGACCGGCACGTGGGGTGCGAACACGCCTGCCTCGAGGGCCTGCTGCTGCAGCTTGATCCGTAGGAAGTCGCCGCCCGCAGCGGTGATGTCTCCATCATGTGCGTCGTCGAGCGGCAGCACCCAGTCGCGAATGAATTCACGGGTGCGCTCGGTGAGGAGCCGTACGTCGCGCCGATAGGACAGGTCAATCGTCACGGATCACTCCTGGGCTCTCCGATTCTCGGATCGGGACCGAACAAATCGGTAGCGAATCAATGGATCTGGAGAAATCGGCGATAGAGCGCTGACATGGCGAGGTCGCTGTCGCCGGCGCTCGTCGCGGATTCGAGGATGTCGCGGACGGCTTTGTTGAGCGCGCCGGCCTGTCCGATCTCGGCGAATCCCGCCTCTTGAACAAGAGTCGTGTCGAAATGGATTTTGATGGTCGACTGGTCGGTGTGATGGTCGTCGGATTCGATGTGGGTGAGCCCGTCGCTGAATGCCCGTGCGCAGACATCGAATCCGATATCAGCAGTCAGGTTGTACAGCGTGCGAGGGTCGATCCCGTGATGGGCCGCGTAGGCGGCCGCTTCGTAGAACCCAGCCACGGCGATGTTCTGGAACAGCGCACCGGCCATGCCGAGTGTGTTCGCTGCTCCGGGATCCGTGCCTTCGAATCGTGGCCTCGCTAGGGCGGCGAGGAGCTCGGTATGCTCGTCGAAGGCGGCCTTGTCGCCGGAATAGAGCACCAGCGCATTCGGTCCCATATTCGCGGGATAGTCCAGGATCGCG
>NZ_JBIWPF010000083.1:0-1657 GCF_044768125.1 Streptomyces sp. NPDC101166 | reverse complement strand
CCATCGCAGTCACAACCGGCCTACTGGTAGCCGGCGCCCGGACGTGCCGTCCCCACCCCAGAACCGGCGGAAACTGTGCAATAACCACTGAGAGGGTTCGATGACACATCGAACCCCTCTGATAGGGGACCAGGCCCGGGAGGATGCCCCCTTCGCGCCCTCCCGAGCCGGATCCCTTGCGAGACAAGTCAATACACGCGTGCGCGCGGGGTCCTGCTCAATGAAGTCCGAGGACCAGGGTCGCCGGGACGCCCGGCGCGAGGTCCACGGGTGCCAGCGCGCAGTATCGCGCACGCATGGCCCGATAGTGGCGGTGTGGGTCGGCCGCGAATGACTCTGTGTAGAGGGCGATGCGGGGGGCGCCGTTGCCCCCCGCCGCCGTCGAGAGTGATGAACTGTCGCTCACAAGTGCCTTTCACAGACCGCATCGGCCGGTAGAACCTGTCGGTACCGCCTCCTTGGGCAGGGATCACGCTAACCGCGATACTCGAGACATTTCTGGCATGTTTGTGGCCCATTTCGGCAAGACGGGTCCGCTGATCCGATCGCTCGAACCCGGTCGCACGCGACGGCTATCCGAGCAGTTGTTCGCGCATCTGCCGCGGGGTCTGCTCGAACTGACGCTGAAAGGCTGAGCTGAACCGGCGAACCGACGAATAGCCCGCCGCCTCGGCGATCTGGCCCATATCGATGGTCCCGGGGTGCGACAGTCGTTTGCGCGCTCGGTCGAGGCGAATCTCTCGTAGCAGCGCGGCCGGTGTGACACGGTCCGATTTCGTCAGGGCGGTGTGCAGCGTCCTCCTGGAGACTCCACACTTCCGAGCAACGACATCCGGCGTCAGTCTGCGGTCGTCGGCGAGGGCTTCCATTGTTTCCCGGGCTTGCGCGGCCACCAACGTGTATCGGTCCCCCGGGAGCGCCTGAGTGCGGTCGAGCAGCCCGTCGAGCAGCGAAAGCGTACTGCGATATGCGATACGGAAGTCGTGCGCGTTCCACGCCCCGTGGTTGGCGTGGAGCTGTTCGATCTGGTTCACCAGCATCGGGACCAGTGGGCGGCTCGCATCCAGCGCGAGGGGGGCGGGATCGGCCAGGCCGCGATTGACCAAATGCCTTGGTACGGTCATGATCAGCGATTCCAGCGGTTCATCCTGCCGCATGACCACGGGCTGGTCCCAGCGAATGAACGCGACCTTTCCCGGTCCGAAGATCTCAGCTTGGTCGCCCTGCGCGAGCTTGAACTCTCCCTGCAGCGGCACCATCAGGCGATAGCCGTCGTCGCCATCGCGCTTGGCATCGTGGGCGGTTCGACGGTAATGCACTGGCCCAGAAGAGAATCGCACGAGTTGCAGATCACCGGCGGCCTGGGCGAGCGTCTTCCAACCGAAGTCGCCCCCGCTGTCTCGCACGTTGAAAGCCAAGCCGAAACTCCCCTGCCGACGCTGCAGGTAGTCACGCCAGTGGTCTCTCCGCTCCGCAACGGTCTCGGACTCAGCCGGCGATTCCTCGTCCCACCAATAATCCGAATTCAAGGTTCATTCCTTCCCCCACCCCTCCAAGCCTCAATGTAGCAAGCAGCTTCATTCTCTGCAGCACGCAATTACCTTGGCCAACAAGCCATTTCATATTCGGCAGTGGATCGCGACCAGCCGAACCCGAC
>NZ_JBIWPF010000082.1:0-1703 GCF_044768125.1 Streptomyces sp. NPDC101166 | reverse complement strand
GTCCCGCTAAGCTTCAAGGAGCACGTGCGTGTCTGTTCCGCCGGTGGGGAAGCCGGCGGCGCGGACGTGCCGGAGGTCAGTGGCGCAATGATGTCTGGAAACAGCCAAGCGAGGTCCGGAAACAGCCCAATCACCGCGGGATCCGTCATCGGAGGGGGAACGCAGTTCCTCACCGTTGCAGAGGTCGCGAATCTGATGCGGGTTTCCAAAATGACGGTGTACCGGTTGGTGCATTCGGGAGAGCTGCCCGCGGTGCGGGTGGGGCGTTCCTTCCGGGTGCACGCCAAGGCGGTGCACGACTATCTGGAGACGTCCTACTTCGATGCGGGGTAGTACGGCCCGATAACCGATCGGCCCCACCCGTTTCGTTCGCCCGAGAGTGGCCCGGTAGCATGGACCGGCATCCTGTACGTGCCGGTGGTGCCGCCGGGTCCATCTCGGCCCGTATCGGGTAGGGACTGTGCAGGGTCAGACAGTGTGCACCCCGCGGAAGCGGGGATGACCCGAGAGAACGCGAGGAACAACCCTATGGGTTCTGTGATCAAGAAGCGCCGCAAGCGCATGTCGAAGAAGAAGCACCGCAAGCTGCTTCGCCGCACGCGCGTGCAGCGCAGAAAACTCGGCAAGTAAGCCGCTGCGTCGTAGCTGGAAGCCCGTCACCGTCGGTGGCGGGCTTTCGTTCGTCACAGGTGATCGAACTCATCGTTAGATCCTGGTTAATACCCTTCGAATGCCCCCTACTCGCCGGTTACCCTGGGAGCGGGAAAAACGCCCGATGACAATTCAAGGCATGGGGGCTAGGTGGGATCCGGAGTGGCAGGGACTCGGGACGGGCAACCGCCCAAGGTAGTGATGGTGACCGGCGCGAGCCGGTTCTTCGGCGGCAATGTGGTGGCCCGGTTGGCGGCCGACCCGGCCGTCGAACGCATCATCGCCGTGGACGCCAAACAGCCCAGCCGCGAGCTGCTGCGCCGTATGGGCCGCGCCGAATTCGTGCGCGCCGATATTCGTAATCCGTTGATCCGCAAGGTTATCGACGGCAATCAGGTCGATACGGTGGTGCATCCCGCCGCGCTCTCGCGCCCGCCCTCGGGTGGCGGCCGCGCCGCCATGAAGGACATGAACGTCCTGGGCGCCATGCAGCTGTTCGCCGTGTGCCGCAAGGCTTCCAGTGTGCGGCGGGTGGTTGTGCGTTCCTCCTCCGCCGTCTACGGGTGCAGCGCCAAGGACCCGGTGAAGTTCACCGAGGAGATGAGCGCCCGCACGCCGCCGCGCGGCTGGTTCGCGCGGGACATGATCGAGGTGGAGGGTTTCGTGCGCGGGCTGGCCCGGCGGCGGCCCGACATCTCGGCGGCAATCCTGCGGTTCCCGCCGATCGTGGGCCCGCAGCTGGCCAAGCGGGGTGTGCAGTATTTCCGCTCGCCGATCACGCCGACCATTCTGGGCCGGGATCCGCGCATGCAGCTGCTGCACGAGGAGGACGGTATCGCCGCCCTGGTGCACGGGGCCATGACGGCCCCCGGCGGCACCTACAATGTGGCTGGGGACGGCGCGATGGCGCTGTCGCAGGCGATTCGACGGGCCGGGCGGGTCGAACTCCCGGTCCCGTACTCGGTGTTCCGCAGTGTCGGGCGCACCGTGATGGGCCCGGTGATGCGGGAGTTCACCGCCGAGCAGATCGACTATTTCCACTTCGGTTGTGG
>NZ_JBIWPF010000081.1:0-1717 GCF_044768125.1 Streptomyces sp. NPDC101166 | reverse complement strand
CGAAAACCAACTGACCGGCGGGCTTGCCCCCGCCCCCGAAAAGGACTGAGCGCCTGGACCGATCCGGTCCGGGCGCTCAGCTCTGCTGGATAGAATCATGTGACGCCAGTCACGATTCAGGGACCCCGCATGAGCACCCCGCATCCCCTCCCCGATGAGCACCGAGAAGCCTTCTGGCGCAAGGCCGGATGGGACCCCCTCCTCCCCGACCCCGACCGCTCGGCCATCGAAAGCCGCTGGGACGACGAATCCATCACCCTGGCAGAAATCTTCGGCTTCTAACGCCAATCACATCGCCGCGATCGAATCCGCATCTCGGCGGAAGCGTCGGGAGGTATGGCCCAGCGCGCGTATGTTGCCTCCGGTTCGACTGTGATCACATCGGCTGCTCGTACGAGTTCATCGGGGACAACTCCCCCGAAATGGTCCAGACCAGGCACGAACACCGCTTCCGCAGCGGTGCGACGAACAACGTTGATCAGTCGTTGTATCGGGTCATCGGTGCGCTCACTGAACACAACCGTCCGGGTAAGCGTGTAACCGAGTCTCTTTGCAAGACTGCGATTCTGAACCTCGTCCCACTGCTGTCGCATGCCGGAAACATCACCGCGCAGGTATCCGATGGCGGTTGGAATCTCCAGCATGGTCACCACCTCCGGATCGGGACACGCGCCTGATCACGCTCTGCCTCGAGACGAGCCTGGATCGCGGCAACGGTCGATCCGGCGCGGTGTTGCGCCGAACAGCCTGTGCGACTGGACAACAGACCTGCAAAGAGGATCGTCACCGCGGTGAGCATTAGGGCCAGAACAGATTCCATGACCGACGCCTTTCGCTGTTCGAGGTCGAAAAGTTGTCGATTTCAAGGCTGCTCGTCCAGCCGAGCCCAATCCATACACGTGGCAGCTACGGCAGTCGTACGCTTCCGTTACGGGCTTTCGGCGCACTCGTTCGAGGGGCGGAGATGATCGTCAGCAAATGGACGGCCGTTGAGGTCAAAGCACTGCGTGAGGCTGTCCGGCTGACTCAGGAGCGGTTCGCCGAGGGCATCGGCTACACCGTCCATGCCGTGCGGAAGTGGGAGAACCTACCGCCTGGCCGTTCGATCGGATGGCAGTCGGCCGAGGATTTGGACAGGCACCTCGAACTGCTGACTTCTGCTCAACGCGAGCGATTCCGCGCCGCGCTGGAGATGGGATATTCGAGCTTGCTGACACCGGTCGGCAGCGAGCCGTACTTCGCGGAGGTGGACCTCGACGTGGATCGGCGACAATTCGGACTATTGGCGTGCACGGCGCTGGCCGGCCCCATGGCCACTACCGATACGAGCCTGCCGCACATAGGTATGGGTGACGCGGGCCAATTGGCACGTTTGGTCGACCTGATCGAGCAGCAGGCGTGCCGGGTGGGCGGCGCCCCGCTGGTCCGCCCGGTACTCCATCGGCTGGAACACACGAAACAACTGCTCGACACCGCGTCGTTCGACAGTGGTGCGGTCGCGGCGGCGTTCACGACTGCAGCCGGGCATCTGGCCGCGACCGCCGGTTGGCTCACCTTCGACGCCACGATGTATCCCGAATCCAAACGGTGTGTCGCGGAAGCTCTCGCAATGGCCAATCTCGCCGACAATGACGACGTCACGATCCACGCGTGTATGGCCGGGTCACTCCGTACGCTTGGTCTGGTGAAATCCGGTGAGGGCAGCCCACAGCAGGCG
>NZ_JBIWPF010000080.1:0-1728 GCF_044768125.1 Streptomyces sp. NPDC101166 | reverse complement strand
CTGTGGCGAGGCATACGTTGATCCGCGCCTCCCGACGCGTAGTCTCTATTACTACGTCATGTCGTAGATCGGCAGGGAGGTCGGATGAGCGTCGTAGATCTGGCGCGCTGGCAGTTCGGAATTACCACCGTCTATCACTTCATCCTGGTGCCGCTCACCATCGGCCTCGCACCGCTCGTCGCGGGCATGCAGACCGCGTGGGTGATCACCGGTAAGGAGCACTGGCTCAGGCTCACAAAGTTTTTCGGCAAACTGTTCCTGATCAACTTCGCCCTCGGCGTCGCCACGGGCATCGTGCAGGAATTCCAGTTCGGCATGGGTTGGAGCGAATACTCCCGCTTCGTCGGCGACGTGTTCGGCGCCCCGCTGGCCATGGAGGCGCTGGTCGCCTTCTTCATGGAATCGACCTTCCTGGGCCTGTGGATCTTCGGCTGGACCCGGCTGCCGAAGAAGGTGCACCTGGCCTGCATCTGGCTGGTCGCCATCGGCACCAACGCCTCCGCCTACTTCATCATCGCCGCCAACTCGTTCATGCAGCACCCGGTCGGCGCGGAGTACAACCCGGAGACCGGTCGCGCCGAACTGCACAGCATCTGGGCGGTGCTCACCAACAACACCACCCTCGCCGCCTTCCCGCACGTCATCGCCGGAGCCTTCCTCACCGCGGGCACCTTCGTGGCGGGCATCGCCGGCTGGTGGATGGTGCGCAATGCCCGAAAAGCCAAGGCGGAAGGCAACGACGCGCTCCTCGAGGACGCCCGCACCATGTGGCGGCCGAGCGCGCGCATGGGCTTGTACGTCGTGCTCATCGCCGCGGTGGCGCTGATCTTCACCGGTGACATCCAGGGCAAGCTGATGTTCAAACAGCAGCCCATGAAGATGGCGTCCGCCGAATCGCTCTGCCACACCGAGACCGATCCGGACTTCTCCGTGCTGACCGTCGGCACCCACAACAACTGCGACAGCGTGGATCACCTCATCGAGGTGCCCTACGTGCTGCCGTGGCTGGCCACCGGCGAATTCACCGGCGTCACCCTGCAGGGCGTCAAGGACCTCCAGGTCGAGTACAACCAGAAGTTCGGCGTCGGCGACTACCGGCCCAACCTGTTCGTCACCTACTGGTCCTTCCGCGCCATGATCACCTGGATGGCCGGCTCGATCCTGTTGGCGCTGGCCGGATTCTGGGTCACCCGCCGCGGCCGGGTCCCGGACCAGACCTGGTTCAGCTGGCTGTCGCTGATCGCGATCGCCACCCCGTTCCTGGGCAATATCTCCGGCTGGATCTTCACCGAGATGGGCCGCCAGCCCTGGGTCGTCGCACCCAACCCGACCGGCGACCAGCACATCCGGATGACGGTGCAGCAGGGCGTCTCCGGGGTCTCGGCGGGCACGATCCTCACCTCGCTGATCGTGTTCACCGCGCTCTACGGACTGCTGGCCATCGGATGGTTCTATCTGATGCGCCGCTACGTGATCGCCGGACCCGAACAGGCATCCACCCCGGACACCCCGAAGATGACCGGGGAGCCCGTCGAGAAGCTTTCCTTCGCCTACTAGGAGCCGAGGATGAGTCTCCCTGAATTCTGGTTTCTGCTGATCGCGGTCCTGTTCACCGGCTACTTCGTGCTGGAGGGCTTCGACTTCGGCGTCGGCATGCTGATGCCGATCATCGGGCGCGGCGACGAGCAGAAGAAGCGCACCGTGCTCAACACCATCGGACCGGTGTGG
>NZ_JBIWPF010000079.1:0-1742 GCF_044768125.1 Streptomyces sp. NPDC101166 | reverse complement strand
CAAACTCTGGGCGTCATCCTGGCGGGCTCGATTCTGGGCGCCAAGCGCGGCGCGCTGGCCATGCTGCTCTTCGACGTCATGGTCTTCGCGGGGCTGCCGGTGCTGGCGGGCGGGCGCGGCGGCCTGTCGGTGATCATGGGCCCGACGGGTGGCTTCGTGATCGCCTATCCGATCGGCGCGCTGGTGATCGGCCTGCTCACCGAACGGGTGTGGAAGCACTACAACCTGCCGCTGGCCCTGCTGATCAACTTCCTCGGCGGCGCGATCGTGCTGTACGCCATCGGGATTCCGTGGATGGCCGCGGCCGCGCACATCTCGCTGGGCAAGGCCATCACGACCTCGGTGGCGTTCCTGCCGGGCGACGTGGTCAAGACGGTGATCGGGTCGCTGGCCGCGGTGGCGGTGCGCAAGGCGTATCCGATGATTCCGGCGCGGGCATGATCGAACTCGACGGCGTCTCACACCGATTCGGCGAGCGCGAGGTCCTGCGCGACCTGGATCTGCGCTTGAGCGAACGCCGGATCGCCGTGGTCGGCGCGAACGGCTCGGGCAAGTCCACCTTCGCGCGGCTGCTCAACGGCCTGCAGGTGCCGACCTCGGGCACGGTCCGGGTGGACGGCCTCGACACCCGCAAACAGGGCCGGGCCGTGCGCAAACGGGTCGGATTCGTCTTCCAGGATCCGGACATCCAGATCGTCATGCCGACGGTCGCCGAGGACCTCGCCTTCGGCCTCAAACACCACGGCGTCGCCAAATCCGACATCCCGCAACGGGTCACCGAGACCCTCGCGACCTACGGCCTCGCCGAGTTCCGCGACCACCCCGCGCATCTGCTCAGCGGCGGCCAGAAGCAGCTGCTCGCCATCGCCGCGGTGCTGTCGGTCCGACCCGAGTACGTGGTGTTCGACGAACCGACCACCCTGCTCGACCTGCGCAACACCCGCCGCATCACCCGGATGCTGCGCGAGCTCCCGCAGCGACTGGTCGTGGTCTCCCACGACCTGGACCTGCTCGCCGATTTCGACCGGGTGCTGGTGTTCGACGAGGGCCGCGTCGTGGCCGACGGCCCGCCGGCGGAGACCATCCCGCGCTACGTGGCCATGCACTTGGACTGAGCCCGCGCCGAATGCCGCGGGACCATGGCTCGCCCCCACACCAGCGGACCGAGGCCGTCGCCGCTCGAAGTCCTCAGTCCTCGCGCCCGAACAGATGCCGCCGCACGTGCGCGTTCAACCGCTGCCCGGGCCGCGCGTTGAACGCCATGTGCACGCTCACCCGCGGAATCTCGCCCTGCACCGGCGTCACCCGGTGCCGGGACCGCCGCCCGGCGTGCAGCACCAGCGTGCCCGGCACCGTCGGCAGCATCTTCACCATGTGCCGGTGCCGCATCGGCAGCCCGCCCCCGCGCTCGATGAATGCCCCGGGCAGCGGGATGTATTCGAGCGCCCCGCCCCGCTCCGGCGCGACGATGTGCAGCATGACCGTGTAATCGGACATGTCGTAGTGCCAGTCCTGTGCGTCCCCGTTCTCGTGGATCTGCACCGTCATCGCGCCCAGTTCGTCGGCGGACCGGTAGGCCTGCTCCCCCACCAGGTGGGAGACGAACTCCCGCAAGGGTTCCCACTGGTAGAGCGCCTTCAACGGCGAGGAGTCCGGGATCCGGTCACAGGCCACGGTGTATTCGAAGCGCATGGCGTCGCCGAGTCCATCGGAGAGCACGTCGGCGGCCATCTCGGTGACCG
>NZ_JBIWPF010000078.1:0-1758 GCF_044768125.1 Streptomyces sp. NPDC101166 | reverse complement strand
CGCAGTCCCATGGCCTGCACGCTCTCGGCCACGCGCCGCGGTTCGTCACGATCGAGGGCGGCGGGCTTGCCGGTGTCGATCTGGCAGAAGTCGCAGCGCCGCGTGCACTGCTCGCCGCCGATGAGGAAGGTGGCCTCGCGGTCCTCCCAGCACTCGAAGATGTTGGGACACCCGGCTTCCTCGCAGACCGTGTGCAGCCCTTCACGTTTCACCAGGCCCTTGAGTTCGGTGTACTCGGGGCCCATGGTCGCGCGGGTGCGGATCCACGAGGGTTTGCGCTCGATCGGGGTCTCGGCGTTGCGCGCCTCGATGCGAAGCAGCTTGCGGCCGTTGGGTGCGGCCGAGTTATCAGGTGTCGGGGTATCGACGGAGGTCACTGGTTCACCCTACGCTCGTGGTCATTCGGCTTTGGCGTGCCCTGCGGCGGACTCGTCGGTCTGCAGGGCGGGTAGCGGCTCGGGACATTCGGCAAAGGCTTCGGCGCAGCGCGACAGAGCGTGGTCGGTCACCTCGAGGACACCGTCGAGGGCGCGGGCGATCGCGTCGGCGACCAGCGGCCGCACCTCGGCGACGGTCACGTCGCGGCCGAGTTCGCGGCTCAGGGTGGTGACCCCGGCATCGCGAATACCGCACGGCACGATGGCATCGAAACCGTCCAGACTGGAATCGCAGTTGAGCGCGATGCCGTGCAGGGCGACGCCGCGCTGCACGCGCACACCGATCGCCGCGACTTTGCGCTCGGGCAGGAACTGGTTCGCCGGGACCCACACGCCCGAACGGCCTTCCACCCGGCCGGTTTCCAGCCCGAGCTGCGCGCACACGGCGATCAGAGCCTCTTCGAGGCGACGCACGTACGCGACCACATCGACCGGTTCGGCCAGCCGCACGATCGGGTAGCCGACCAATTGCCCCGGCCCGTGCCAGGTGATCTTCCCGCCGCGATCGACCGCGATGACCGGGCTGCCGTCCACGGGCAGATCCCGCGCCTCGGTGCGCCGTCCGGCGGTGTAGACGAAGGGGTGTTCCAGCAGCAGGAGCCGATCCTGCCCGATGCCCTCGGCGCGTTCGTCCGCGATGGACCGCTGCAATTCCCAGGCTCGCTGATAGTCGATCAGGCCCAGATCTTCGACCGCGAGGGGTGTGCTGTCGAAGCGAGCCGACACCGCGCGGGGTAACGCCGCGGTGGCCGTCATGCTCTCGCTCACGATGGCGACGCTACTCCCTCGGGGAAGGTCCGTTGCATGAGTGTCAGGTCCATCCAGCGCCCGAATTTGTACCCGACTTCGGGCAATTGCCCGACGGTGGTGAAGCCGAACTTCTCGTGCAGGGCGATCGACGTGCGGTTACTCGACTCGATCGCCGCGATCATGGCGTGCACATCGCCTGTCTCGGCCCGCGCCAGCAGCGCCCGCATGAGCGCGGTGGCCACGCCGCGGCGATGGAATATATCTGACACGTACACCGAGTTCTCGACCGAGAACCGGTAGCCCGACTTCGGCCGGAACTGCCCGTAACTCGCGTACCCGGCCAGCTTGCCGCCGATCTCGGCGATCAGCACCGGATGCCCGGCCCCGGTGCGCGCCGCGAACCAGGCCTCGCGCTCGTGGATGTCGGCCAGTTCGGTATCCCAGATGGCCGTGGTCTCGGCGATGGCGTTGTTGTGGATCACCAGGATTTCCGGCAGATCGCTCTCGCGTGCGTCCCGCACCACCACGTCGGACGGTTGATTGGTCACGGGTCCACGGTATCGGCGAGGTT
>NZ_JBIWPF010000077.1:0-1751 GCF_044768125.1 Streptomyces sp. NPDC101166 | reverse complement strand
CTTGCGCAGCAGCGCATGTGGTTCCTCAACCGCTTCGACACCGCCTCGGCCGTCAACAACATCCCGGTCGCCATCCGGCTCTCCGGTGAGCTGGACATCGCGGCGCTGCAGGTCGCGGTCATCGACGTCATCGACCGCCACGAGTCGCTGCGCACGGTCTTCCCGGAGACCGCGCACGGCCCGGTGCAGCGGGTGCTGGACGCCGCGCAGATCGTGCCGGACCTGACCCCGGTGCCGGTCACCGAGTCCAACCTGATCGACCACCTGGTCGAGCTGGCCACCATGGCCTTCGACGTCACCGGCGAAGTGCCTTTGCACGCGGCGCTTTTCGAGATCAGCGACACCGAGTACATCCTCGGCATGGTGGTCCACCACATCAGCGCCGACGGCTGGTCCATGGGCCCGCTGGCCCGCGACGTGATGGTGGCCTACGCGGCCCGCACCTCGTGGGAGGCCCCGGCCTGGGCGGAACTGCCGGTGCAGTACGCCGATTACGCGCTGTGGCAGCGCGAGGTGCTCGGCTCCGAGGACGATCCGGACGCGCTGATCTCCAAGCAGATCCGCTACTGGACCGAGGCCCTGGCCGACCTGCCCGACGAACTGGTGCTGCCCTCCGACCGGCAGCGTCCGGCCGTGGCCAGCTACCAGGGCGGCACCTACCCGTTCGCCATCTCCGCCGAAACCCAGCAGGCGAGATCCACCAGCGCCTGCTGGTGGATCTGGGCCGCCGGCACAACGCCTCGCTGTTCATGGTCATGCACTCGGCGCTGGCGGTGCTGCTGGCCCGCCTGTCGGGCACCTCCGACATCGCGATCGGCACCCCGGTGCACGGCCGCGGTGAGGCCGCGCTCGACGACCTGATCGGCATGTTCGTCAATACCCTGGTGCTGCGCACCGAGGTGGACGGCTCGGAGACCTTCGCCGACCTGCTGGCCCGGTCCCGCGACACCGACCTGCACGCCTTCGCGCACGCGGACGTGCCGTTCGAGCGCCTGGTCGAGGTCATCAACCCGGCCCGTTCGCAGGCCCGCCACCCGCTGTTCCAGGTCATGCTGACCTTCCAGAACACCCGGCAGGCCAGCCTGGAACTGCCCGGCCTCTCGGTCAACGGCATCGACTACGACGCCCGCCTGGCCAAGTTCGACCTGCAGCTGACCCTGCAGGAGGCGCAGGACGACCACGGCGAGCACGCCGGCATGTCGGCCGAGATCTCCTACGCGCTGGACCTGTTCGACGAGCCCACCATCGAGGCGTTCGCGCGGCGGCTGGATCTGATCCTGGCCGCTGTCATCGAGCACCCGGATCGCCCGCTCGGCGATATCGACGTGCTGGTCACCGGTGAGCGTGACCAGGTGCTGGACGGCTGGAACGACACCGCGTTCAACCTGGCCTCGGTGCTGCCCGCGCTGCCCGAAGGCGAGGCGGCGACGCTGGTCTCGCTGTTCGAGGCCCAGGCTCTGACCAGCCCCGATGAGCCTGCCGTGGAATTCGAGGGGACAGCTCTGTCCTACGCCGAGTTCGCGGCGCGGGTGCACAAGCTGGCCCGCAAGCTCATCGCGCAGGGCGTCACTGCGGAATCGCCGGTGGCCCTGGCGATCCGGCGTTCGCTGGATCTGGTCGTGGCCATGTACGCGGTGCTGCAGGCCGGTGCGGCCTACGTGCCGCTGGACCCCGACCAGCCGATGGAGCGCATCGACTACGTGCTCGACACCGCGCGCCCGGTCGCCATCCTGACCACCGGCCGCGACGAC
>NZ_JBIWPF010000076.1:0-1807 GCF_044768125.1 Streptomyces sp. NPDC101166 | reverse complement strand
ATTGACCCCCAGAGCGGGACGCGAACCTCGGGGATCCGCAGGACCCAGATACGAAAACTGGAGAAGTGGTAGGCGAGCTTGAGAGTGAGATAACTCAGGGCCTCGCGGATGAGGACTGTCGGAACAATCGCGATCCACCCGCCGAATCAACGGTTCGGGCCCGGCCCTTGGTCGATGTTCCCCCTACTTGTCGTCGTTGGTCTCCATCAACGTCCAACGCGGGCGCCGGGCCCTCGGAAATGAAGTAACGATTGAGAACTCAGTCCGCCCTGACCAGGCGCGAACTGTGGGAATCAGCAGCTCGCGGGGGCGTGGGATGAAATTGGGACTGAGAACCTACACCGCCTCAGGGTTTGTTGTTGCTACCACGCACCGGAGTTTGGTCCGCTCGTTGACGGCCTCCGGCACTGACGATCGTTTGTCCAACGGGCCCGTGATCGTCAGCGTTCATCGCCTGCCAAGTCGTGATCCACGAGTCAGAAGTAGTGGCGTCGGCCTCCGACGGCCCGGCCCGTCGACCCCAACAGCAGTAGGACGAGCCCGATCACGAGCACCACAATTCCGATGGTCCACAGGATGGGGATGCCAAATATGAACCCGACGAGAAGGAGGATGATTCCGAGAACGATCATGGCCAGTTACCTAGTTTCGCTGCTGAACCGGATGGACCCGAGGGCCACCCGATGCTGATATCGATCGTGTCCGCACTACTCGAACTGTCACTGCGCCCACCCAGCCAGGGCGTCGACTGTTCCGTATCAGTTTTCTGCCGGAGGCTTGTCCCCGGACTTCATGTCCGGATCGAGCTTGTCCGCGCGTTCCCACTCCTTGTCCAGTTCGGTTCGCGAATCGGCCGCCTCGCTGGCTTGCTCGTGCGCCTGCTGGGCGAGTTGCTGGGCTTGTGCCGCCTTGGCTTCGCCCTCGGCCTGTGCCGCGCGGCTGCGAGCAGCGACTTCCTGCGCTCGCGCTTCCCGCTGACCGACCTCGAATTCCTCCTGTGCCGCCCGGTCCCGGATGTCGTGGGCTTCGACCCGCTGGTGCTCGCGCCGTTGGCGCATCAGCATCCAGGCCACAAGCCCAATGACCACAACCGCGACGACGATGATCACGATCACAATGGTGGTGCTCATCTTTGGACTCCTCGCACCCTCCCCGGCTGAATTTTACCGCCGACCGCCCCGAGCTGGGAAAATGTGTTCGGATGCCCAGCCGGATCAGCTCTCTTCTCACTACTGCAAGGCGGCAGAGCTGCCAGGAATAGCGTCCCGCGCGGCACAGTGATAGTCACCGGCCTCGGGTATGGCTCGGAAGCAGGCCGGAGCAGAGTTGTTTCCTAGGCGGCCACCCCGGCGGCCTGCAGGGTCGATGCGCAGCTCGGTGCCGCTCGAACTGCGGACCAGACTGATGCGCAGGGGCTTTCGGACCCCGAACACGCACTCCCGGTAAGGACGCGGTCGCCGAATTACGTTCCCTCACTACGAATCTCTGACTACAAGTACACACTCAAACCCGATACCGGCAGAGTGGATCGGCCTTTCGTGCCGGAGGGTGCAGGATCGGCCACCGGTACTGTGGGCGTCCGAGGAGGAGGTCAGGATGGTGAACAAAGCGATATCCCAAGCCCGGCAGGAACGTCGGCGCGTGATTGTGGCCGCGGCGGCAGGGTTGTTCGCCGCCTGCGGCTACCGGGCGGCGAGTATGGACGAGATCGCTTGCCGGGCGGGGATCAGCAAACCGGTGCTGTATAAGTCGTTTTCCAGCAAGCTCGAGCTCTATCTAGCGGTTCTGCACCGCATCGTGCAGAACC
>NZ_JBIWPF010000075.1:0-1836 GCF_044768125.1 Streptomyces sp. NPDC101166 | reverse complement strand
AGGCGCACGGCCTCGGCGACGCGCAGGGCTTCGTCAAGCTGATCTCCGACGCCAAGTACGGGGAACTGCTCGGCGGCCACCTGATCGGCCCGGACGTCTCCGAGCTGCTGCCGGAACTGACCCTGGCCCAGAAGTGGGACCTCACGGTCAACGAGGTCGCCCGCAACGTCCACACCCACCCGACCCTGTCGGAAGCGATCCAGGAAGCGATCCACGGCCTCGCCGGCCACATGATCAACTTCTGACTCCGAAGGGGCTCAGGGGCTTCGCCCCCGAACCCCCCCCGAGATTTTCGGGGGCAGGCCCCCGGACCCCCGAGGTCCGGGGGCCTGCCCCGCAAGACGGCCTGATGTCGGCGTAAATCGCTGGCATCAGGCCGTTTTCGTTGGTGCGGCTAGTCCGCCAGGTGCAGGCGGCGGTGCAGGGCGTAGACGCGGTCGGTGAGTTCCGGGAAGGGGCCCGAGACCGGGATCGAGGGGGCCACCTCCTGGATGGCGAGGGGGCGGATCGGGCCCGCGGGGACGCCGAACTCGGTGAGCCACTCGGTGAGCTGGGCGGTGGAGGCGGCGTAGACGATCGGGCCCAGGCCGACCCAGGCGTGGGCGGCCGAGCACATGGCGCAGTGTTCGCCGGAGGTGTAGACGGTGGCGGTGGCGCGCTGCTCGGGGGTGAGGTGGTCGGCGGCCCAGCGGGCCAGCTCGAATTCGGGGTGGCGGGTGGCGTCGCCGCCGGAGACCCGGTTGCGGTCCTCGGCCAGGACCTTGCCGTCCGCGTCGACCAGCAGGGATCCGAACGGCTCGTCGCCGGCGTCGAGGGCCTCGGCGGCCAGTTCCACGCAGCGTTCGAGGTAGTGCAGATCGGTGTCGGCGGACATGCGGCTCCTTACGGGCGGTGGTAGGCGGACTGGGCCGCTTCGATGGTCGCGATATTGGATTCGAGGATGTCGATCAGCCCGACCAGCTGGTCGGCGACCCGTTCGCCCAGGTCGGTGAGGGTGTATTCGACGACCGGCGGGATGGACTGCTGGACTTCGCGATGGACCATGCCGTCGCGTTCCAGGGTCTGCAGGGTCTGGGAGAGCATGCGCTCGGAGATGCCGTCGACCCGGCGGCGCAGCGCCGAGAAGCGGTAGGGGCCCTCGCGCAGGGCGGCCAGGGCCAGCACGCCCCAGCGGCTGGCGACGTCCTGCAGGACCGGGCGGGAGGCGCAGTTGCGGGCGAAGACGTCGGCTTCCAGGGTCGGGTCGTCCGCGAAGGACTGGTCGGAAGGCCGGGCGTTCATGAGATTCAGGTTACCTGTCATTCGGGTAGCGGTTCAGGAATAGCATGTGCTTACTATTAGTTAGTACATGTCGAGCGTGCAGTTCATTCCATCGAACCTGGAGGTAGTCATGACCGTCGCAGTCACCGGAGCCAGTGGTCAGCTGGGTCGCCTGGTCGTCGAGGCGTTGCTGAAGGACGGGTCGCAGCCCGTCGTCGCCGTGGTCCGCGATCCCGCCAAGGTGGCCGACCTCGCCGAGCGCGGCGTCGAGGTGCGGGTCGCGAGCTTCGACGATCCGGCCGCGCTGGAACGCGCCTTCCAGGGCGTCGACCGCGTACTGCTGGTCTCCGGCAACGAGTTCGGCAAGCGCGTGGCCCAGCACACCAATGTGCTGCGCGCCGCCGAGGCCGCGGGCGTGAAACTGCTGGCCTACACCAGCATTCCGCAGGCCGACCGCAATCCGCTGATCCTCGCCCAGGAGCACATCGGCACCGAGGCGGTGCTGGCCGGGGCGAGCATCCCGACCACCCTGCTGCGCAACGGCTGGTACTGGGAGAACTACGCGGGCGGTCTGGG
>NZ_JBIWPF010000074.1:0-1840 GCF_044768125.1 Streptomyces sp. NPDC101166 | reverse complement strand
ACAGCGGGTAGAGCGTGTTGATGCCGCCCAGCGGGTCGGTGACACCCATCAGCAGCACCGAACCCCACGCGGCCACCACGAGTCCGGAGCAGATGAACACGCCCGGCCACCACGACGGGTCGCGGAACTTCTTGGCGGCGCCGCCCAGGTTGCCCAGCGAGTCCGAGAGCATGAACCGCGCGACACGGGTGCCCGCGTCGATGGTGGTGAGGATGAACAGCGCCTCGAACATGATGGCGAAGTGGTACCAGAACGCCTTGAGGCTGTTGCCGCCGATGAACTTGTGCATGATCTCGGTCATGCCGATGGCGAGGGTGGGCGCGCCACCGGTGCGGGAGTAGACCCGGGACTCGCCCGTGCCCGCCGCCACGTCGTTCAGGTACTGCGCGTCGATCGGGTTGCCGCTCAGGCCGAGCTTGTTGACGCTGTCGGCGGCCGCCTGCGCGGAGGTCATATTGGGGGTGTTGATCGCGAAGTACAGGTGCTGGTCCAGGATCGACGCCGCGATGATGGCCATGACCGCGACGAACGACTCCATGAGCATGCCGCCGTAGCCGATCATCCGCGCCTGCGACTGCTTCTCCAGCAGTTTGGGCGTGGTGCCCGAGGACACCAGCGAGTGGAAGCCCGACAGCGCGCCGCACGCGATGGTGATGAACAGGAACGGGAACAGGCTGCCCGCGAAGGACGGTCCGTTGGAGTTGCTCGCGAACTGGGAGACCGCGGGGGCCTTCAGCACCGGCATGGTGGCGAGCACGCCGAGGGCGAGCAGGCCGATGGTGCCGATCTTCATGAAGGTCGACAGGTAGTCGCGCGGGGCGAGCAGCATCCACACCGGCAGCACCGACGCGACGAAGCCGTAGATGATCAGCATCCAGGAGATGGTGGTGCCCGACAGCGTGAACAGGTCACGGCCCCAACCGGATCCGGCGACCCAGTTGCCGGAGATGATGGCCAGCATCAGCGCCGCGAAACCGATGATCGACACCTCGCCGACCTTGCCGGGCCGCAGGTAGCGCAGGTACAAGCCCATGAACAGCGCGATCGGGATGGTCATGGCGATGGAGAACACACCCCACGGGCTGCCGCCCTCGAGAACGTGGGTGGTCTTGTTCTCGGTCGCCGCAAGGGCATTCACGACGACGATGCCGAGCACGGCGAGCAGGATCATCATGATGACGAGCACGGCGACGATGGCCGCCACGCCGCCGACCACACCGAGTTCGTCGCGCGCCATCTGGCCCAGCGAGCGGCCACGGCGCTTCACCGACGCCCACAGGACCAAATAGTCCTGCACCGCACCGGCCAGCACCACGCCGACGATGATCCAGATGGTGCCGGGTAGGTAGCCCATCTGGGCGGCGAGCACCGGACCGACCAGCGGGCCCGCGCCGGCGATGGCGGCGAAGTGGTGGCCGAACAGGACCCGCCGGTCCATCGGCATGTAATCCTTGCCGTTCTCCATCTCCTCGGCGGGAGTGGCGACATCGTCACGCGGCTTGGTGATCTTGTATTCGATGAGCCGCGCGTAGAACTGGTAGGCGAGCACGTACGTGCACAGGGCCGCGATGACGATCCACACCGCGTTCACGTTCTCGCCACGCATGAACGCGAGGATGGCCCAGGCGATCGCGCCGACGACGGCGATGGCGAGGAAGATGCCCTTCTTCGCCGTTGTCATGGGTGTCCGGTCCACGACGCCCACCGGTGGCAGGTCGGGATCCGTCCGGAGGTACTCGATGGTCGCCATGCGCCAACTCTCCCGTGCGGTACAACGGTCACTGATTCAAATGGTCACAACGTAGCCCAACCGACATGCCTCTGAACCGGCTTTGACCAG
>NZ_JBIWPF010000073.1:0-1851 GCF_044768125.1 Streptomyces sp. NPDC101166 | reverse complement strand
AGGTTTCGCCGCTGGCCGTTCAGATGGTCATGCCGAACGGTCCGTCCGCCGTGGTCGGCCTCGAGCTCAAGGCCCGCGCGGGAGTGGTCACTCCGGTCTCGGCCTGCTCGTCGGGTTCGGAGGCCATTGCCAACGCCTGGCGGATGATCGTCATGGGTGACGCCGACATGGTCGTCACCGGCGGTGTCGAGGGCTTCATCGACTCGATTCCGATCGCCGCGTTCTCCATGATGCGGGCCATGTCGACTCGCAACGACGATCCGAAGGGCGCCTCGCGTCCCTTCGACAAGGATCGCGACGGCTTCGTCTTCGGCGAAGCGGGCGCGCTCATGGTCCTCGAGACCGAGGAGCACGCCAAGGCTCGTGGCGCCACCATCCACGCCCGCCTCATGGGCGCGGGTATCACCTCCGACGGGTTCCACCTCGTGGCTCCCGATCCGGAGGGCAGCGGTGCGGCTCGCGCCATGCAGCGCGCGATGCAGACCGCGGGTCTGTCCGCTTCGGACATCACCCACGTGAACGCTCACGCGACCGCCACCCCCGTGGGTGACACCGCGGAGGCCAACGCGATTCACAAGGCCGGCGTCAAGCACGCCTCGGTCTACGCACCCAAGTCGGCCCTGGGCCACTCGATCGGCGCCGTCGGCGCACTCGAGTCGATTCTCACGGTGCTCAGCATCCGGGACGGTGTCGTCCCTCCGACGCTGAACCTCGAGAACCAGGATCCGGCGATCGATCTGGACGTCGTGCACGGCGCTGCGCGTCATCAGGACATCCAGTACGCGATCAACAACTCCTTCGGTTTCGGTGGGCACAATGTCGCGCTCGCCTTCGGCCGGTACTGACGCGCACTAGACGAACCGCGCACTTCTAGAACCGGTCAGTAAGACAAGTGGTCCCGGCAGGGGATTTCGGATCGAGATCCCGGACCCGAATCCCCTGCCGGGATTTCGACATTTCGCAGCCGCTCTCAGCGACCGCATTTTCCTCATGAGGAGAGTTTGCGATGACCATCATGGCCCCCGCACACGCGGACACCACGACCGATCCCCGTGACCCGCTG
Organism: Streptomyces sp. NPDC101166; assembly: GCF_044768125.1. Classification (NCBI taxonomy): domain Bacteria; kingdom Bacillati; phylum Actinomycetota; class Actinomycetes; order Kitasatosporales; family Streptomycetaceae; genus Streptomyces; species Streptomyces sp. NPDC101166. The sequence continues at coordinate 788 of NZ_JBIWPF010000073.1, read as the reverse complement.
GGTCGGTTGCAGCGCTTCTTCGATCCCGGAACCGTTCTCCCGCTCCACCCCCGCGACAAGTCCGGCGTGCTCGCCGCCATCGGTGAGATCGACGGTGTCCGCACCGTCGCCTACTGCTCCGATGCGACCGTGATGGGCGGCGCCATGGGCGTCGAGGGATGCAAGCACATCGTCGATGCGATCGATACCGCCATCGACTCCAAGATTCCCGTTGTGGGCCTGTGGCATTCGGGCGGGGCGCGACTGGCGGAGGGCGTCGAGGCCCTGCACGCCGTCGGCCTGGTCTTCGAGGCCATGGTCCGCGCGTCCGGCCAGGTCCCGCAGATCTCCGTGGTGCTCGGCTTCGCCGCCGGTGGCGCCGCGTACGGCCCGGCGCTGACCGACATCGTCATCATGGCTCCGGAAGGCCGGGTCTTCGTGACCGGTCCGGACATCGTGAAGACGGTGACCGGTGAGAGCGTCGACATGGAGACCCTCGGCGGCCCGGTCACCCACGGCAAGAAGTCCGGCGTCTGCCACATCGTCGCCGATGACGAGCAGGACGCGATGCACCGTGCGCGCCGCCTGGTCTCGATGTTCGCCGAGCAGGGCGAATTCGACCTGGCCGCCGCCGCGCACGGCGATGTCGACCTCAAGGCCATGATGCCGGAGTCGGCCAAGCGCGCCTACGACGTCAAGCCGATCATCAACGAGCTGCTCGACAATGTCGACGGCGAAAGCACTTTCGAGGAACTGCAGGGCGGGTACGCCCGGTCCATGGTGGTCGGTCTTGGTCGCCTCGGTGGCCG
>NZ_JBIWPF010000072.1:0-1871 GCF_044768125.1 Streptomyces sp. NPDC101166 | reverse complement strand
GCCACATTCCCGACAGCGAGCCCATCCTCTTCCTCGAGGTCATCGTGAAGGACCCCTCGGAGTTCAGCACCACGCTGCACGTGACCGAGGTGGACGTGGAGAACTACCACATCCTGACCGTCGAGGCCGCGGCCGTGCCGAACTGCATCGCGTCCATCCTGATCGCCATCCGGGACCGGACCGGGGAGTGCCCGCACGTCTACTTCGAATGGACCGAGGGGAACCCGCTCGCCAATCTGGTGCGGTTCGTGTTCTTCGGTGAGGGCGAGGTCGCGCCGGTGACCCGGGAGATCCTGCGCCGGGCCATTCCGCGGCGGTCGCAGCGCCCGCACGTGCACGTCGATAGCTGATCGGGGCGAAAAAATCTAGGTGTAACTCCTGGTTTCATACATAGGTAGAATGTTGCTACGCTCACGCAGCAAATCGCTACGAGACCAGGAGTACCGATGAAGCTACTTCCGAAGCTGGGCCGCCGAGAGGTGACCGAACCCGGAGAGGTAGCCCTGCACGCCCGCAATGTCCGGTTCGATTGGTCGAAGACCGAACCGGTCTGGATGAAGCAGGAACCGATCGCCTCGCACGTCCTCAATGCCCTGAGCATGCTGCTGCCCGAAGGCGAGCGCATGTTCCTGGTGACCTTCGGCGAAGCCCTCGAACTGGTCAAGGACGAGAAGCTGCGCGAGGCCATGATCGGGTTCATCGGCCAGGAGTCCATGCACGCCGAGAGCCACCACGGGGCGCTCGAGGAGGTGCTGGCCGCGCACGGCATCGATGTCGAGCCGTACGTGCGGCAGGCCGAGTTCCTGTTCCGCAAGACCCTGGGTCCGCGGGAACTGGGCACCACGGCCGCCCAGCAGCAGCAACTCGTCGAACGGCTCGGCGTGATCGCCGCGCTCGAGCACTTCTTCGCCTTCCTCGGCGACTGGGTGATCAACGCCGACCTCGAGCAGTTCGACGCCGACCCGCAGATGCTGGACCTGTTCCGCTGGCACGGCGCCGAAGAGGTCGAGCACCGCATGGTCGCCCACGACGTCGCCGAGTACTTCGAGATCGGCTACGTGCGCCGGGGCGCGCTCATGCTGATGGTCTTCCCGATCTTCATCGCGCTGCTGTTGCGCGGCACCAAGTTCCTGGTGCACGCCGACCCCGCGCTGCCCAACCACCGCTATCCGATGCTGGTCGCCCGGATCTTCGCGGCCATGTGGCGCGGCTCGGTGCCCGGCATCCCGTCGCTGCTGATCAGCGCGCTGTCCACGTTCAAGCCCGGCTACAGCCCCGAAGGCGTGGGATCCACCGCGCAGGCCGTGGCCTACCTGGCGCAGTCCCCGGCCGCGCGCGTGATGGCGTCGTGAACGAGCGGAGCGAGCGAACCATGGACACAGCGCGCTTCGCGCACGCCGGAGCCGAGCGCAGCGAGGTGCAGGCGTGAGCGCCGCGAGCCGGCCTGTTCCCGTCACACCGCCGCAGGACCTGTTCGGCAAGGGGCGTGCCGACCGCACCACCCGGGTCCTGGACTTCATCGCCGAGAGTCGTTTGCGCTGGAGCACTTTCGTCAACCGGTACGAGCCCGATGTGCGGGTCGACTCGTGGCGGATTCCGCTGGTGGTCGTGGAACGCCGCGTCGAGGCGCACGACACCGATGTGATCAGTCTGCTGATGACCGCCCCCGACGGGCGCGAACTGCCCGCCTGGCGGCCCGGCGCGCACCTGGATCTGGAACTGCCCTCGGGCAAGGTCCGCCAGTACTCGCTGTGCGGTGACCCGGCTGATCGGCACGCGTATCGCGTTGCGGTGCGGCGCATTCCGGACGGCAACGGCGGCTCGCTCGAGGTGCACGACGAGGTGCGGGTCGGCACCACGATCACCGTGCG
>NZ_JBIWPF010000071.1:0-1883 GCF_044768125.1 Streptomyces sp. NPDC101166 | reverse complement strand
CCCCGGCGATGATCGCCAACCCGCAGGCCCGCGTGACCGTGGAACAGGCGGCGGCACTGACGCGGTCGATGTGGAAGCTCACCGGCGACGAGCTGTTCGGGCTCGGGCCCGAGCTGCCGCGCGGATCGCTGAACCTGGTGGGCATGAACATGGTGCACGCCGAGGATCTGCGCGGGGTGATCGTCCGGGCCTGCGAAGCCACCGCCGTGATCCCCGGGGCTCCCACCCTGACCGCCGAGATCGGGCCCGAACTCACCCGGATCGAGTTCGACATGACCCGCCTCGACGACCCGGAGCATCTGGGCACCGAACTGGTGCTGGCCATGGTGCACCGCCTGACCAGCTGGCTCATCGGCCGCCGCATCGCGCTCCGGAAAGTCGAATTCCCCTATCCCGCACCGCCGCACGCCGACTTCTACGACGTGATCTTCGGCCGCCTGCCGACCTTCGACGCCGACCGCAGCGCCTTCACCTTCGACAGCGACCTGCTCACCGCACCCGTCGTCCGCACCGAACCCGAGATGCGGGAGTTCATCCGGGCCATGCCCATGACCTGGTACGCGGTCCGCGACTACGGCTCCAGCACCGGCGAACAGGTCCGCCGCGCCCTCGCCCGCGGCCTCACCGGTGCATGGCCCACCTCCGACGAGATCGCCGCCCGGCTCAACGTCAGTGCCCCGCACCTGCGTCGGCTGCTGCGCGAGGAGGGCACCTCGGTGAGCCGGATCAAGGAGGAGATCCTGCGCGACGCCGCGGTCGCCAGCCTGGTCCGCGGCGAGGAGTCGGTCGAGGAGCTGTCGGAGCGTCTGGGCTTCTCGGAAGCGAGCGCCTTCCGCCGCGCTTTCCGCCGCTGGACCGGCAGCCCGCCCGGCGCCTACCGCTCCGGGGGCGAATAGCCCGCACGTCCCCATGCTCGCCGCGGTCACGGATCCCGCACGACGCGGTCATAGTGGCGCGGCCTTCCCGCGACGGACGATCGAAGCGAGCGTGTCCGGTCGGTCCGGACCGGTTGCGCGGGAGGACGGTTCGCAATGACGCAGGCCAGAGTGGGTGGATCCGTGGTCGCCATCACCGGCGGCGCCCGGGGTATCGGCAGGGCCACAGCCGAGGCGTTCGCCAGATCCGGCGCACGGGTCGCGATCGGTGACCTGGACGCCGAACTGGCGAAGACCACCGCGGCGGAGCTCACGGCCGCCACCCGCACCGAGGTGGTCGGCCTGCCACTCGACGTCGCCGACAGCGCGTCCTTCGAGGACTTCCTGGATACGGCCGAGCAATTGCTGGGCCCGGTGGACGTCCTGGTCAACAATGCGGGCATCATGCCGACCGGCGAGTTCCTCGACGAGACACCGGCGATGACCGAACTGCAGATCGACGTCAACATCCGTGGCGTGATCATCGGCTCCCGGCTCGCGGGACGACGATTCGCCGCCCGCGGGCGCGGTCACCTCGTGAACATCGCCTCGTTGGCCGGCGTCACCGGCGAGCCCGGGCTGGCAACCTATTGCGGCACCAAGCATTTCGTCATCGGATTCACCGAGGCACTGCGCCGGGAACTACGTCCCGGCGGGGTCGGCGTGACCATGGTGCTGCCCGGGTTCATCAATACCGAACTCGCCGCGGGCACCCGGCCGCCCGCGTGGTCTCGGGCGCTGGCCGTCCGTGAACCGGAGGATGTCGCGGCGGCGGTCATGGCCGCGGTGGTCCGCGACGCCGGAACCGTCACGGTGCCCGCCGCTCTGGGCGTGCTGCTGACGGCCACCCGGTTGGTGCCGGGCCGGGTGCGGCCGACGGTCGTGAACGCGCTCGGCTTCGGCGCGATCTTCACCGCGCCGGACCGGGCGCAGCGCGAGAAGTACCACCGCCGTCTGGCCGGCGAGCAG
>NZ_JBIWPF010000070.1:0-1948 GCF_044768125.1 Streptomyces sp. NPDC101166 | reverse complement strand
CGCCCCCAACTTCGCCATCGGCGCGGTGCTGAGCATGCGGTTCGCCGAGCAGGCCGCCCGCTTCTTCGACTCGGTCGAGGTCATCGAGCTGCACCACCCGAACAAGGCCGACGCGCCCTCGGGCACCGCCTTCCGGACCGCCGCGCTCATCGCCGCCGCCCGGGAGAAGGCCGGTGTCGGCCGCAGCCCCGACGCCACCAGCCAGGAGCTGGAGGGCGCGCGCGGCGCGGACGTGGACGGCGTGCGCGTGCACTCGGTGCGGCTGGCCGGACTGGTCGCCCACCAGGAGGTGCTGTTCGGCACCCAGGGCGAGACCCTCACCATCCGCCACGACTCGCTCGACCGCACCTCCTTCGTGCCGGGCGTGCTGCTGGGCGTGCGCAAGACCCCGCTGCGTCCCGGCCTGACCGTGGGCATCGACCCGCTGCTCGACCTGTGAGCGCGCCGGAGGCGAACAACGGCCGCGAGGTCTTCAAGCGGGTCGGCTTCATCGCGGCCCTGGTGCTGGTCCTCGGGTTCTACTTCGTGTTGCTGGGCCGGATCGCGTTCAGCCTCATCGGCTCCGGCAAGCCCGCCGCCATCGGCCTCGGCCTGGGCGTGCTCATCCTGCCGCTGCTGGGGGTGTGGATCGTGGGCACCAGCGTCCGCGCCGCGTTCGCACACCAGCATCTGGCCCGGCGCATGCACGAGGAGGGCGGCGAGCTCGACGTCTCCGACCTGCCGCGCCGCCCCTCAGGCCGCATCGAGAAGGCCGCCGCCGATGAGCTTTTCGAGCAGGTGAAGGCCGAATTCGAAGCGGACCCGCAGAACTGGCGCACCAGCTACCGCGCGGCCCGCGCCTACGACTATGCCGGGGACCGCACCCGGGCGCGCGAAATGATGAAGCGCGCAGTCGATTTGGAGCGCGCCGAGCGCACCGGCTCCCGATAGCCAGTGTTTCGCAGGAAACCTGCCGGTAGGTTGCGACCGGAGTAAAGTCCGCCGGGTGAGGTTCACGGTGGGTTATGCGCTGGCCATCGCCTGCGCGACGATGGGGTCACCTGCGGCGGTATCGGCGGTGGCGCGCGCGGACACCGCGCCGTCCTGTATCGAGTCGGAGAACGACTACAAGCTCGAATGGCAGCTCAGCTGGTCGGTCTATGAAGCCGAGCAGCAGAACCCGGCCGACGCGCGGGCGGTGCGCGAGGTGGATCTGCCGATCACCATCGACGCCCCGCTGGACAAGGTGTGGTCGGTGTACACCGACTTCCGCAACGGCCTGGGCCGCCACTCCTTCCTCAAGGACATCATCGTCCACCGCACCTGCGACGAGGATGGCGTGCGCGTCACCGATTTCACCGCGCTGGAAGACATTCCGATGGGGCCGATCACCTTCCCCGGCCACACCCAGGCCGAGCAGCGCCTGTACGCGGACCAGAACTACTACACCTCCGACACCTGGGACATCCCCAATGTCACCACCCACCAGGTGGTCACCTTCACCGACAACGGGGACGGCACCACCACGGTCAACGAGCACCTGACCTTCGTCGCCGATCAGCCGCTCATCGATTTCACCGCGGACAACGGCGTGGCCGCGCACCTCGCCTCCCAGGAAGCGGTGAAGGCCGATATCGAGAACGGCACGCTCTGAGTGGTTTTCGCGTGACGAACCGAATGCGGCCCGGAACCTGATGGTTCCGGGCCGCATTCCTGTCTCGCGCTCAGGAGGCGGGGTGCACCCGCTGCCAGTGCTCGGCGATGTCGATGCGCCGGGCCAGCCACACCTTGTCGTGCGACCGCACGTAATCCACGAAGCGCTCCAACGCCTTCGCCCGCGCGGGCTTGCCCGCGATGCGGCAGTGCAGGCCGATCGAGAGCATCTTCGGCGCGCCCGCCTCGCCCTCGGCGTAGAGCACGTCGAAGGCGTCCTTCAGGTAGGTGAAGAACTCCTCGCCGTTGGCGAATC
>NZ_JBIWPF010000069.1:0-2003 GCF_044768125.1 Streptomyces sp. NPDC101166 | reverse complement strand
CGAACGGGCCGTTCTTCCAGGCGGCCTCCAGTACCTCGTGCGCGTTGAAAGCCAGGCCCTCGTCCAGCAGACGTTGGGCGTAGTCGAGGGTTTCGGCCGGCGGCAGGTCCAGGTCATCGGGAATGCGGGGGATGCCCGAGCTGCCGAATGGGAGGGGTCGCCCAAAACGGTCACGAGGACGGGCATTCCGGGCACGGCCGTCGTCGTCGCGGTCCCGTCCGGCATCCTCTGGTGACTGCTGGGGCATGCTTCCCATGATTCCCCATGTCCCGTGTGCCCCGATCCACCCGGGGTACCCGAGCGGTGAGTGAAGGAATTCTCATATTTGAAATTCAATAGCCTCAAATTGGGGCTAATTTCTTGCAAATAATTTGCTGGCTAACCTTGCCGCAAATTTGCTGGTTGAAAACGAAAGAATGCGATCTCCTAATGACGAACCCTGCTAGGGTTTAGCGCGGGAACGGCCATCGGGGGCGCATTCCCATCGCGAAGTGCAGAGACAGGTTGTACGGAGCGTTTGCGTGCGACCCGCGGCGAGCCCGGTGATTCGTGTTTTCGAACGATCCCGCAGTCGCCAGGTTCTATGCCAGCAGGATTCCAAGCTTGACGCAGAAAAGGAGCTAGTACCGTGAAGGTGGATTTCACCGGCGCCGTTTGGCGCAAGAGCAAACACAGCGGCCCCAACGGCAACTGCGTGGAGGTCGCGTTTCTCCGCGACGGCAATGTCGCGGTCCGGGACACCAAGGACCACGGCGCCGGGCCGATCCTGGCTTTCACCCCGGGCGAGTGGGATGCCTTCGTAGCGGGTGTCTCCGACGGAGAGTTCAAGCGGGCCTGATCGCGGCCTGCGGGCGGCCTGCCGCGACCCCACCGGGAAAAACGAGAAGCCCCCGAGTCCCGGAGACTCGGGGGCTTCGCTCTGTCGAAGGCCGTGGGGGAGCGGTCAGCTCGAGCCGTGCCCATTGCCGGATTGTCCGTTACCTGACGCGTTCTGCTGTGCCCGCCGCAATACGGCCAGCTGGGCGTGTTCGGCCGCGCGCTCGTTGGCGGCGTTGAGGTCGCGTTCCTCCTGGGGATCGGCCCAGAAGAACGCGCCGGTGCCCGGGCTGCCGGCGATGCCGAGCTGGTTCATCTTCCGGGGGACGCGGGCGCCCTGATATTCCAGGGGGATCGGATGGCCGTGCTCGTCGACCGGGCCGAGCGGTTGATGCAGTTCGATGTACTCGCCGTGCGGAAGTCGCCGCACCACACCGGTTTCGATGCCGTGCTCGAGCACGCTGCGGTCGGCGCGCTGCAATCCGACGCACAGCCGGTAGGCCACGAAGTAGGCCAGCGCCGGGACGGTGAGCAGGCCGATGCGGAAGGCCCAGGTGGTGGCATTGAGCGAGATGTCGAACTTGAAGGCGATGATGTCGTTGACGCAGGCCAGGGTGAGGATCAGGTAGAAGCTCAGCGACATGGCCCCGATGGCGGTGCGCACCGGAACATCGCGCGGGCGCTGCAGCAGGTTGTGCCGGGCCCGATCGCCGGTGAGCCGTTTCTCGATCCACGGGTAGGCGATGATCAGTGTGAAGATCAGCGGCATGAACAGCGCCACCGAGAACGCGCCGGGCACGGTGTGCCCGAAGGGGTACGCCTCCCAGGCGGGGAACAGGCGCAGGAAACCGTCGGTCCACATCATGTAGAAGTCGGGCTGGGTGCCCGCCGACACCTGGGATGGGTTGTAGGGACCCAGATTCCAGATCGGATTGATCTGCAGCAGGCCACCCATGATGGCCAGCACGCCCAGGGTGAACGCGAAGAACGCGCCCTGGTCCAGCGAGAACACCGGAACGATGCGGGTGCCGATGACATTCTTCTCGGCGCGTCCCGGGCCTGGGTACTGCGTGTGCTTCTGGTACCAGACCAGCGCGATGTGAACCACGATGAGCGCCAGCATGATTCCGGGCAGCAGCAGCACGTGGGCGATGTAGAGCCGCGGAATGATGATGTTCCCCGGGAAG
>NZ_JBIWPF010000068.1:0-2068 GCF_044768125.1 Streptomyces sp. NPDC101166 | reverse complement strand
CAGGATCACCAGCGGGAAGCCGATCGCCATGCCGGCGGTCAGCGGCTCGTTCAGCAGCGAGACGCCGATCAGCAGGGCCACGGCCGGATTGATGTAGGTGATGACGGTCGCGCGGGACGGGCCGACCTCGCCGATGAGGGCGAAGAAGACCACGAACGCCAGCGCGGTGCACAGCAGTCCCAGCCCGACCACCGACCAGGTCGCGCCGGCCGGGAAATGGGACGGCATGCGCCACAGCGTGAACGGCAGGTACAGGGTGGCCGCGAAGACCAGCGACGCGGTGACCACGCCGATCGGCGGCAGCTCTTTCAGCTTGCGGTCGATGATGATCGGGCCCAGGGCGTAGCCGATCACGCTCACCCCGATGGCGGCCAGCGCGCCCAGATTCGACATATCGATATCCAGACCGACCAGTGCGGTCACACCCGCGAAGCCGATCACCAGGCCGAGAATCCGGCGCGGATCCAGACCCTCGTGCCCGAGGCGGGTGGTGATCACGATCGCGATCAACGGGACCGCGGCGATGAGCAGCCCCACCGTCGAACTGGTCAGCCGCGTCTCCGCGTGCCCGATCAGCAACCACGGCCCGGTGATCTCCACCAGCGTGTAGACCAGCACCCACCGCCACTCCCGCAACACGGGCCACAGCACCTTCGTGAACAGCGCGACCGGCAGCAGCACCAGCGCGCCCAGCAGGGTCCGCCCGAACGCCACGAACACCGGATCGAACTCCCCCACCGCCACCCGGATCATCGCGTACGGCACGCCCCAGATAACGCCCATACCCAGGAACAACAGCCATCCGCGCTTGCTCACCGCACACTCCTTCCGATCCCCGGGAGCGTAGGGCACGCCGCCGACACGCTGAACCAGTCGTCCGAACGCGGCCGCCCGCCGAAGTATTTCGGTGAGGAATGCGAGACCGGCGGCGCCGAGGGCGAACGGGGCGCCGAGAGCGAGACAGACGTGGATTCGAGTCGGCGCCGTCGCGGTCACGGCGACCGCGATCGGCCTGAGCGTCACGCCCGCCGGGGCATCGCCCGGACCCGCACCGATCGACGTGATCATGTCCGGGCCGGCCCAGCACAGCGGGACAGGGCAACTCTCCGAGCCGCGACATCGCCTCGGAGCCGCCCCGACCTCGACCACACTCGAACCACCGCTGGACTGCGTTCCATCACCGGAACAACCGAATCCCGTTGTGGTGCTGGGCGGCTTCGGGGCAGTAGGAGACATCGGCGGCACACTGGAAACGCAAATGTCCGGAATCACCACCGGCATAAGAGATCTCGGCGGCTGCCCCTTCATCTTCGGCTACGGCATCATCGGCCCGATCCAGGCAGCGGCACCCGTAGCGGAGTCAGCAAGCCAACTGGAGTCGTTCGTCACGAAGCTGCTCGCCACCACCGGAGCGACCCACGTCGACATCGTCGCCCATTCCTCAGGCGCCCTGGTAGCGAACTACTACCTGAAATTCCTCCACGGCGGCCCCCACGTCGACCGCGCAACGTATCTCGCACCGGTCACCACAGGCACAACCGCCGCCACCCCGATCGGCGCCCTCGACTTCCCCGGCGCCCTCGACTGCCTCGCCGGTTCCCAAGTCACCCAGGCCCTCCTCGCCGACGGAGTAACCGTCCCCGGGGTCATCTACGCGGTCCTCGCCACCCACGGCGACCAAGTCCTCACCCCACCCGGCCCAGCCTCCTTCATCAACGACCCCCGCGTGGAAAACGACTACTTCGAAGACCTGTACCCCCAAGCGGGCCTGTCCAGCCACGCCACCCTCCCCATGCAACCCGAAGCGGCGCAATGGGTCATCGAACAGCTCCTCGCCGAGTAGCCACCGACAGCCGACCACGCTCACTGATCAGCCAAAGACCGTGGTGACCCCCACGCACGACAAGTCCGCGAGCCGCCAACTGCGCCAGCGCATTCCGCGTACTCCACCCGGTCAGCGCCGCCGCCCGCTGAATCTCCACAGCCGACAACCGCCCCTCAGCGCCGCTCAACACCCTCAACACAGCGAACTCCGCACTAGTCATGCCGCCCGATGCCTCCCCTGATG
>NZ_JBIWPF010000067.1:0-2136 GCF_044768125.1 Streptomyces sp. NPDC101166 | reverse complement strand
TGGTGGTCACCTCGATCGCGCCCCGCAACATGACCACCCATTGCCTGGTCGGGGCCGGATGCGGCGCACTGTCGAAGCCGCCGCTGCGGAGATAGGACACGCCTGGGATCGAGGACACCGCGCCCACCGCCATGGCGGGCACGCCGGCGGCGAGAGTCCGATCGGCCAGCGGGATTTCGGCATCGGTGAAGGCCGATCCGCCGTCCGGGGTGGAGGTGATCACGGTGTAGCGCAGGGTGTTTCGCTCGGGCATGGTCTCGATGCTCGCCGTTCGCCGCCTGGTGCGCGATTCCCCGAAGGGAATGGAGAGGGCGATTCCTGAGGCACTACACAGGCCATATTGACGTTTGCTAGAAATTTGCCGAGCCTGCTTTCCGGCTCCGAGTTATCTCAATCTCGTCGGATTTGCCGGAAAGGTCGTGCCCTTTGTGCCCGCGTGTCGTAGGAACCTACAAACGTGTCGCCCTCATCGGGACGAACGGCGGGCCGCGCCCGGCTTGCGCTTCTTGTTGTGCACGCGGCTCTCGCCCTGTGGTCGCTGCTGGCGGAAGCGCGGCTGCTCCGTGTCGGCCTTCCGCTCGGGTGCGGGCGGGGCCGAGGGATCGGCGATCGGACGGCCGCTCGGTCGGCGGGCTCCCGTGATCTCGATGAGTCGGCGATCGCCCGGGCGCACCTCGACGTCGGTGAGGGTCACCGAGGCGCGTTCCGCCAGCCGGGCCGCCTCCTCGCGGTCGTCGGGGGTGACGATGGTGACGACCGTGCCCGAGGCGCCCGCTCGGGCGGTGCGGCCGGTGCGGTGCAGGTAGTCCTTGGGATCCGCGGGCGGGTCGACGTGCACGACCAGCGAGATGTCGTCGATGTGCAGCCCGCGCGCGGCCACATCGGTGGCGACCAGCACCGGCGCGGTGCCGTCGGCGAAGGCCGCGAGCATGCGAGTGCGCTGGTTCTGCGCCTTGCCGCCGTGCAGGGCGACCGCGCCGATCCCGATCTCGCGGAGCTTGCGCGCCAGCTTGTCGGCTCCGTGCTGGGTGCGCACGAACAGCAGCGTCCGGCCTTGCCGCGCGGCGATCTCACTGACCACCGCGCGCTTGTCGGGCCGCCGGACGTGCAGGGCGTAGTGCGCGATCGTCGGTCCCGCGGCGACTCTCCCGAGGTCGCCCGTGACCGTGCCGACCGGCAAGTCCGCCGCCGACCCGGTGCCCGGTGTGTTGTCTCCCGTGCTCGAGGTGGCCGAACCTGTGACCAGCGCCGCCGAATGCGCGCCCGACGCGGAATCCGCCGCGAGCGCGTCTGAATCCCGGCTTGCCGCAGCCGTATTCGCCACGTTCCCCGTGGTCGCGCCGATCGCGTGGGTGGCGGGATCGCGGAGATACTTCTGCACCAGCCCGTCGACGGTCTCGTCCAGCGTCGCCGAGAACAACAGCTGCTGCGCGTCGTCGGGCACCTTGTTCAGCAGCGCCGTGAGCTGGGGGAGGAAGCCGAGTTCGGCCATGTGGTCGGCCTCGTCGACGGTGACCACGCGAATATCGGCCAGCTGCACCGCTTTCCGCCCGAGCAGGTCGGTCAACCGGCCCGGCGTCGCAATGACCACGTCCACGCCGCGCGCCAGCCGCTCCTCCTGCTTCTTGATCGGGAGCCCGCCGACCGCGGTGGCCAGGCGCAGGCCCAGCGACAGCGCGGGTTCGTCCAATGCCGCCTCGATCTGGATCGCCAGTTCCCGGGTGGGCGCGAGGATCAGACCGCGCGGCCGCTTGGGGGCGCTCGGCGCACCGAACAGCCGCACCAGCATCGGCAATCCGAACGCCAGCGTTTTGCCCGACCCCGTCGCGGCCCGGCCCAGCACGTCGCGGCCCGCGAGAATATCGGGAACGACCGCGGCCTGAATCGGGAACGCCGTATCCATCCCGCCCCGCCGCAGCGCCTGCACCAGCACCGGTGGCAGACCGAGATCCGCGAATCGGGTCGGCGCCGCCGCGGCGGATGTCGGTGCGGATGTCGGGTCGGTGTGGATGGTGGCCTCCGGATCGGGATTCGGCGTCGCCGCGGGCCCGCGGCGGGTGGGTGTCGGGTTCGGCGTGCTGCCGGAGCGTTCGGCGGGCACGGCGGAACCATCCGCGCCCGAGTCGGATTCGCGGG
>NZ_JBIWPF010000066.1:0-2143 GCF_044768125.1 Streptomyces sp. NPDC101166 | reverse complement strand
CTATTGATCATGCACGGCCCCACTACGAGGTGGGATGACGGCGAGGCGGTGTCGTATTGGACCTCAACAGGCTCCGGATGCGGAGAGCGACTGCAATTGCAATCGCTTTCGGTGTACTGGCATTGATGGTCGCAGGTGCGTTGGATCGATTGTTGCTGGGTGTTTTCATGGCTACCGGTCTGACGCTCGGCTGGGTTAATGCCCGGCTCACGTGGATGTCCATCGTGCGCATCACTGATGCGGAAACTCCCAGCAAACAGAAATTGGCGCTGTCCTCGGCGTCTCGATTGATCATCCTGACCGGGCTGTCGATTCTGGTGGCATTCCTGACCCGTCCCTACGGCGTCGGAATCTTCTTCGGGCTGGCGGTCTTTCAGCTGATTCTGGTTCTCCATACGGCTCTGCCCGAGGTGAAAGGACTTCGACAGCAGTCATGAGCATCTACGCGATACTGGCCGCCGAGGAATCCTCGGGGGAGGCCAAGATCCACGTCGGCGATCACGCCCAGGCGCACCTGCTGGGCATGACCTTCAATGTCGACACCATCGTGTCCACCGCGGTGGCCGCGCTGATCGTGCTGGGGCTGGCCTTCTACCTGCGGGTGAAGATCACCTCGGGCGTGCCCAACGGGGTGCAGCTGTTCTTCGAGACCATCACCGTCCAGATGCGCTCCCAGGTGGAGACCGCCATCGGGATGACGGTCGCGCCGTTCGTGCTGCCGCTCGCGGTCACGCTGTTCACGTTCATCCTGCTGTCGAACTGGTTGTCGGTTTTGCCCGTTCAGTACGGTTCGGGTGAATTGATCGCGCCGCCGGCGTCGGACTTCAACTTCACGCTGGCGCTCGCGCTGTTCGTGTTCCTGCTCTATCACGCCGCGGGCGCGTGGCGGCGCGGGCCGGGCGGGCACGCGAAACAGTTGCTGAAGGGCCACACCGGCTGGGGCCCCATGGTTTTCATCAATGTGGTCGAGGAAATCGCCAAGCCGCTGTCGCTGTCCTTGCGACTTTTCGGCAACATGTTCGCGGGCGGCGTCATGGTTTCGGTGATCACGTTGTTCCCGTTCTGGATCAGCTGGGGACCGAATGCCGTCTGGAAACTCTTCGACCTGTTCGTCGGAGCGATTCAGGCATTCATCTTCGCCCTGCTGACCATTCTCTACTTCAGCCAGTCGATGTCGCTGGAGAGTGAAAACCACTGAGCGGCTTCGGCTGTTCGGCGTTGCACCCATTTGGGTGCAGCTATTTTTCAAAACAAGGAAGTGAACAATGGCAGACCCAGCAACCGCGAGTATCGTTCAAGGCGCCCTCATCGGCGGCGGCATCATTCTGGCGGGCGGTGCCATCGGTGCGGGCATCGGTGACGGTCTGGCCGGCGCGGCGTTGATCAACGGCGTCACCCGGCAGCCGGAGGCGGAAGGTCGCTTGCGCGTGAACTTCTTCCTGACCGTTGGTCTGGTCGAAGCGGCCTACTTCATCAATCTAGCGTTCATGGCACTGTTCGTATTCGCTACTCCCGGTAAGTAGACGTCATCATGTCTCCCAGAACGGATGTGGAGGCCGCGGGGAACTTCCTGGTTCCCAACGGCACCTTCGTGGCCGAGTTATTGATCTTCCTGATCGTGCTCGCAGTCATCTGGTTCTTCGTGGTTCCGCCGATCCGAAAGGTGCTGGCGGAGCGGGAGGCACGTGTCGAGGTCACGACGGCGACCGCCAAGGAAGCCAGCGAAACCTTCGCCGAAGCCGAAGCGCGCTACGAGGCAGCCCTCGAGCAGGCCCGACTGGAAGCGGCCGACATCCGCAACCAGGCCCGGGCCGAGGGGCGGGCAATCCTCGAGGGAATGCGCGGCGAGGCCCAGAAAGAGGCCGACCAGATCGTGGCCGAGTCCACGGCGCACCTGCGCGCCGAGGCCGACCAGGTCGCCGCCGAACTACGCGAAGCCGTCGAACCACTCGCTCAGGACCTGGCCGGCCGGGTCCTGGGCGGGAACGATCGTGCCCGGACCAGTGCGGGCCAGCAGAGAGGACGGGGGTCTGCATGATCCTCACCGATACCCATCTCGCCGAGGGTATTTACAACATCACCTTCGATTGGCCCGTCTTCCTCAGTCAGCTGTTCGGCTTCGCCGTCATCGTGTGGTTCATCA
>NZ_JBIWPF010000065.1:0-2171 GCF_044768125.1 Streptomyces sp. NPDC101166 | reverse complement strand
GGAGGACCCGCAGGCGCCCGCCCTGTTGTCCGGTGGCGAGGAGATCGCGTACCACGTCCTGGACCGCCGCAGCTCCCAGCTGGCGCGTCTGCTCATCGAACGCGGCGCGGGCCCCGGCGACATCGTCGCCGTCGCCCTCCCGCACTCGGTCGACGCGGTCGTGGCGGTCTGGGCCATCCAGAAGGCCGGTGCCGCGGCACTGTTCGCCGACACCCTCTCCTTCGGCGACATCCTCGCCGCCGGAGCCGGTTTCGGCATCGCCCTGGAACCCGCCGCCAGCTCGGTCCGCTGGCTGGTCCCCTCGGACCCCAAGGTCCAGGCCGACCTGACCGCCCGCCCGGCGCACCCGGTCTCCTACAGCGACCGAGTCCGCCCGCTGTCCGAAACCGACCCGGCCTTCATCTACCGCAACGCCGACAACTGGGCCACCCTCACCCAGTCCGAGGCCCTCGACCGCGCGGCCACCCTGCGCGGCGACCACGAGATCGACTACGAGTCGACCACGTACACCACCGCCTCCACCGGCACCGCGGCCATCGACGAGTTCCTGTCGTCCTCGACCGCGGGCGCGCTCTCCGTCCTCCCCACCGGCGACATCCCCGCCGACCTGGAGGACGGCGAGGTGACCCACTGGTTCACCACCGAGGCCGACCCGGCGGGCGACGCGGGCGACGAAATCCGCGTCATCCCCAGCTAGCGGCAACTCGCCGGTGACGAACGAACAAATGTTCGTCACCGGCGAGTCGTCTGCTGAACCGAGCTAGCCTCGACCCCGTTGGCGGTGGTTTCGGGCTTCAGCTGCGAATCGGGGGTGTTTGCCTTGGCGATGCCGGTACATGAGCTGGACAATTCGACTATGCACGTGCCCGCTTCCGATCGCTGGACCGCCGCCGATCTCGATCATCTCCCCGAGAACGGACTCAGGTACGAGGTCCTCAATGGCCAGCTCATCGTGAACGCCGCACCCAAACCGATTCACCAGCGGTTCGTTTCCGTACTGGGGAGAATCCTGGAGGAGGCGCTACCCGAAGGGCTCTACATGATCCCTGGCGTCGGCGTCCTGATCGGCGACGACGAGCCGATCCCGGATCTGCTGGTCTGCGGTGGGCCGATCGAGTGGGATGACCGGGGGATACCTGCCGCGCAGGTACAGCTCGTGGTGGAGATCGTCTCGAGATCTACCGCCGCGATGGATCGCAGGATCAAACCGGACCTCTACGCGAACGCGGGAATCCCCAACTATTGGCGGCTGGAGACCGCGCGCTTCAAGGGCCAACTGCCCGGCGAAGAACTGCCGATACTGTTCGCCTACGCGCTCGCCGACACCGGTGAGTACGAACTGGTGCGGCGCGCAGCCGCGGGATCCGAGGTCGTCATGCAGCGGCCCTTCGAAATCGCTTTGGACACAGCGAGACTGTTGCCCTAGCTGCCGTCCAGGGGCGGGCTCGTTGCGCCGTGAGAGCCGCTCGCGATAACTCGTTGAACAGCGAGTTCGGACGTATCGTGGGCAAAGCGCCGTGGGGGCGCGCGCGAAGGAGGGGCTTGTGACGAGCAATGGGCAGTTGGCGCTCGAGCTGAGCGGGCTGTACAGGAGATTCGGTGGGCCCTGGGTGGTCGAGGGGGTGAGCCTGGCGGTGCCGCCCGGGTCGTTCTTCGGGCTGGTGGGACCCAATGGCGCGGGGAAGACGACCACGCTGTCGATGGCGGTGGGGTTGTTGCGGCCCGATCAGGGGCTGGCGCGGATCTTCGGGCACGACGTGTGGGCGGACCCGGTCGCCGCGAAGGCCGTGGTCGGGGTGCTGCCGGACGGGATGGCCTTGCCGGAGCGATTGACCGGGCGCGAGCTGTTGAACTTCACCGGGCTGCTGCGCGGGATGGACAAGGCGACCGTGGTCGGGCGGGCGGACGAGCTGCTGCACGTGCTCGAGCTCGACGGCGCGGAAAACACTGTGGTCGTTGACTATTCGGCCGGTATGCGCAAGAAGATCGGGCTGGCCACGGCGCTGCTGCACGCGCCGAAACTCCTGGTGCTGGACGAGCCGTTCGAAGCCGTGGACCCCGTCTCGGCGGGAACCATCCGGACGATCCTGCAACGGTTCGTGGCCGCCGGGGGATCGGTGGTCCTGTCCAGTCACGTGATGGCCCTGGTGGAATCGATCTGCGATCGGGTG
>NZ_JBIWPF010000064.1:0-2210 GCF_044768125.1 Streptomyces sp. NPDC101166 | reverse complement strand
CGTCTTGACCGGCTTCAGCATCGGGCGCTCGTGCCAGGTGAGGTCGGTGGGAATGCCCATCCAGTTGAGGCCCTCGATCATGATGAGCAGATTCGGGTTGGCGTCCTTCAGGATCCGGTCACCCGCCTCGTGCGCGGCGGCCTCCCAGTCGTGGTCGTCGCCCATGCCCCAGTTGGGGTTGTCCCAGGTGTCGCGACGTACCTCGTTGCGCAGGTCCGCTCCGATGACACCCGGATCGCCCTTGTAGCGGGCGGCCATGAACGCCCAGTCACTCACCCACTTGGCGGTGTCCTGCCCGGAATTCCAGCGTTCGTTGCCGTCCACCGCGCAGCACCACCGTGTGGAGGTGGTGTGGTTGTTGAGGATGACGCCGAGCCCGGCCCCGGTCAGTGCCGCGACCGCCTTGTCGTACACCTCGAGCGGCTTCAGCCCGTTCAACCCCGGATTGGCGGTGAGGCCCTTGACCGGACGGCTGTCGGTGATCATCTCGTTGGAGAAGGGCAGCCGGATGCTGTTGAGGCCCAGCTCCTTGAAGTCCCCGACGATCTTGTCCAGCGGCACTCGATCCAGGCCCAGCGGGGCGCGATGCCCGGTCTCCTGGGAGAAATTGTTCGCCGGATCCTCGTCGTCGCCGCTGCCGGTCCAGGTGCCGCTGGAGCCGTGCCAGTTGCCGGACTTCAGCTTCACCCGATTGCCGGACTCGTCGACGATGTAGCGGCCGCGGGTGTTCAGCGGGCCTTTGAGACCGGCGGGCGCGGCCTGCGCGACCGGTTCGAGATGAACGGCCGGGGCCATCAGCAGCCCGGCGGCCAGGAGTAGAACAGTGAAAACCCTCATCGGCCCTCGAATTCTCTTGCTTAACGATTGCTGAGAAACGTTAGTTCGCAAGGAAATCGAGGAGAAATCAGTGTTTCTCGGACTTTGACAAGATTCGATTGTCAATCAGAGGTGCGGCGGCACCGTGCAATCCGTGAAATCCGGTTTTTCCAGTTGGGTGACCAGATCGGGATGGGTGTCGCGAACGCATCGGGCGACCTCGACGAACGACCGGACCAGCGCGGATTCGTGGGCGGTGCGCCAGCCGACCGCCACGTCATTGGGCTGGACATCGGCGATCGGCAGCAGGCGTACGCCCGGGAAGGGGATCCAGCGCGCGCAGGCCACGGTCAGTACGACGCCGACACCGGTCGCGACCTTGTGCAGCTCCTCCAGCAGGGAGTTCGACCGGGACACCACCGGCGCCGGGGTTCCGCTGCGGTAGGAGTCCAACTCCCAGAACGCGTTCCACACCGGATCGGTGGTGGCGGCCCCGAGGATCGGTTCCTCGAGCAACTCATGGGCGAACACCTGCTGACGGTCGGCGAGTCGATGTGTGGTCGGCACCATCACCATGAGCGGTTCGGAGAACAGGGTCTCGAACTGCACACCGTCATCGATAAACGGCCTGCGGGCGAATGCAACATCCACCGACCCGCTGGCCAGCCCTGCCGAGGGATCCTCGTAGGTGAAGTGTCGCAACTCCACAGTGATCCCCGGATGGCGTTGCCGGAAGGTCGACAGGATCGGCTCGGTGAGGGTCAGCGCCGCCCCCTCGAGCGCGCCCAGCACCAGGCGGTCCTGTTCGCCGCGGTGCACCGAGCGGGCCCGCTCGACCGCTACGTCCAGTCCGGTCAGCGCGCCCCGCACATCGCGCAGGAAGACCGCGCCGGCGGCGGTCAGTTCGACATTGCGGGTGGTGCGGGAGAACAACACCACGTCCATCGCGTGTTCCAGCTGTTTGATCTGGGTGCTCAAACCCTGCTGCGAAACGTGTAATCGCTGCGCCGCGCGGGTGAAACTCAGCTCCTCCGCGACAGCGATGAAGTATTGCAGCTGGCGGGTGTGAACTTCCATGGCGCGCAGTCTAGATGGACTTTCCATCCAGGCGGAAGCTTTTCCGGAAGCCTCCACGGTCATTGACAAATCGGGGTTGTGAATCGCCGCCGCGGAATGATTTCTCTTCCGCACCACCATGCACTACCGTTTACCGGGCGTTCACCGCGGCCGGAATAGGAAGTATTCAGTATCCCATTCGCGCTCCGGTTCCCTTGCACATTTGTTCCTGAGCGATCCGGTAGCGGAGGAAGCCTGTGACGAATTGGAATGCCCTGGTGGGCAAGCTGTTCACCCTGCAGTGCGACGTCGCGGAGCGCCTCGGCGAACCGGACCTG
>NZ_JBIWPF010000063.1:0-2309 GCF_044768125.1 Streptomyces sp. NPDC101166 | reverse complement strand
GACAACAGTTACGCCGCCATCCCGAAACGCTGACCGGTCTCAGCCGAGCTCGGTCGGCGCGGCCTCGGGCAGCAGGTCGGGCCGGCGCTCGGCCGTGCGTTCCAGCGACTGCTCGTGCCGCCACTGCGCGATCTTGGCGTGATTGCCGGACAACAGGATCTCCGGCACGTCCAGCCCGCGCCAGCTCACCGGCCGCGTGTAGGACGGCCCCTCGAGCAGGCCGTCGGAGAACGAATCCTGTTCGTGGGACTGCTGATTGCCCAGCACGCCCGGGATCAACCGGACGAACGCCTCGGTCATGACCAGCACCGCGGCCTCGCCGCCGATCAGCACGTAATCGCCGATGCTGACCTCCTCGACGCGCACGCGCCGCGCGGCATCGTCGAAGACCCGCTGGTCGATGCCCTCGTAGCGGCCGCACGCGAACACGATGTGCTGTTCGCCCGACCAGCGTTGCGCGGTCTCCTGGGTGAACGGCACGCCCGCGGGGGTGGGCACCACCAGCAGGGCATCGTCCGGGCACACCTCGTCGAGGGCGTCGCCCCACACGGTCGGTTTCATGACCATGCCGGGCCCGCCGCCGTAGGGGGTGTCGTCCACGGATTTGTGCACGTCATGGGTCCAGTGGCGCAGATCGTGCACCTCGACCTCGAGCAGGCCCTTGTCGATGGCCTTGCCCAGCAAGGCCGCTCGCATCGGCTCGAGGTATTCGGGGAAGATCGTGACGACGTCGATACGCATGCCGCTACTCCGGGTCCAGCAGGCCCTCGGGCGGGTCGATGACGATCAGCCCGTCGGCGACGGACACGGTCGGCACCATGGCCAGCACGAACGGCACCAGGATCTCCCGGCCCGCGGGCGGGAAGGCGTCCCCGGCCTTGATCGAGAGCAGTTCTCCCGCAGCGGAATGCAGCACTTCGTTGACGGTGCCGACGAGGGCGCCGTCGGCGAGTTCGACGCGGAGCCCTTCGAGCTCGTGGTCGTAGTACTCGTCCGGATCCTCGGAGGGCGGCAGGTCCGCGGTGTCGACCACGAACAGCATGCCGCGCAACGCATCCGCGGCGGTGCGATCGACGAGCCCGTCCAGACGCAGCAGAAGGCGGCCCGAGTGCTCCCGGGCCGACTCCACTACGAATTCCTGCGTCTGCTTCGCGCGCGGCAGCTTCCCCGTGAGGACGCTGCCGGGCGCGAACCGCAGATCCGGCTCGTCGGTGCGGACATCTACGACGAGTTCGCCACGCACACCGTGCGATTTGGCGACCCGCCCGACGACCAGTTCCATCTACTGATCCGTGTCGACCACGTCGACGCGAATGCCCTTGCCGCCGATGCCGGCGACCAGGGTGCGCAGCGCGGTCGCGGTACGACCGCCGCGACCGATCACCTTGCCCAGATCGTCGGGGTGCACGTGCACCTCGACGGTGCGGCCACGACGGCTGGTGATCAGCTCGACGTGGACGTCGTCCGGATTGGCGACGATGCCGCGAACCAGATGTTCGACGGCATCAGCCACGACGGCGCTCATGCCTGCACCTCGCTAGCGCTCGCCTCCGGCATAACCGCCGAGGCGGCTGTGCCATTGGTTCCCTCGCTGCGCTCGATCACGACTACTCGGCGGCTTCGGTGGTGGCCTCAGCGGCCTCGGCCTCAGCGGCCTCGTCCTTCTTGGCGGCCTTCTTCTTGGGGGTGACGGCCTCGGCGACCGGCTCGTTCTCGGCGGCGGCCAGCGCGGCGTTGAACAGGTCCAGCTTGGACGGCTTCGGGGCCGCGACCTTCAGGGTGCCCTCGGCGCCCGGCAGGCCCTTGAACTTCTGCCAGTCGCCGGTGATCTCCAGCAGACGCTTCACCGGCTCGGTCGGCTGCGCGCCGACACCCAGCCAGTACTGGGCGCGCTCGGAGTCGATCTGGATGAGCGAGGGCTCCTGCTTCGGCTGGTAGATGCCGATCGACTCGATGGCGCGGCCGTCACGACGGGTGCGGGCGTCGGCGACGACGATGCGGTACTGGGGGTTGCGGATCTTGCCCAGACGGGTCAGCTTGATACGAACAGCCATGAGCTGCTTCCTTTCAAAGGTTGGTCACGTCGCAATTCAGCGACCCACTCGCGGTGGGCCCGGTTTTGCGTCAAGTGCTGTGACCGCCGCGCGGTACGGAACCGGAGACGGGCTGACACTGTCCTCGATGAGGACGGTCGTTCATTCTGCCAGACCCCCGTCCGGCCGGAGAAATCGCCCCGCAACCCCCGGAAACGGCGACAGCCCACCGGAGGGTCCCGATGGGCTGTGACCGAACCCGCCGCTAGTTCGGGG
>NZ_JBIWPF010000062.1:0-2321 GCF_044768125.1 Streptomyces sp. NPDC101166 | reverse complement strand
TCGAACAACTCCGGCACCGACACCGAACCCAGATCCATCTCGGTGTCGTTCCACTCGACCAGCACCCGACGCCGCTCACCCTCACCGAAGACATCAAGCGTGCTCAGCCGGACCTGCGGGTCGGCGGCCAGCAGATCCAGGGCACGGACGAAGCGCTCGCGCAGACCGCTGACGGTGTCGCGGTCGAAGAGGTCGGCCGCCGCGACCACTTGGCCGTGGACGCCGGCCGGGGCGCCGTGGTCGTCGTAGGTCTCGGTGAGCCGGATCTCGATGTCGAACTTCGCCACGGCGGTGTCCGAGGACGTGCCGCCGCCTGTCGCGCCGGGGAGGTCGAGCACGGCCTCGGCGTTGTTCTGCAGGTCCAACTGCACCTGGAACAGCGGATGCCGGGACATCGACCGGCTCGGGGCCAGCTCCTCGACCAGCCGCTCGAACGGCACCTCCTGATGCGCCAGAGCCGACAGACTCGCCTCCCGCACCCGCTCCAGGACCTCACGGAACGTCGGGTCACCGGACAGGTCGGTGCGGATGACCAGGGTGTTGATGAAGAAACCGACCAGGTCGTCCAGCGCCTCGTCCGTCCGGCCCGCGTTCGCCGAACCGATCGGGATGTCCGTGCCCGCACCCAGCTTCGACAGCAACATCGCCAGGGCCGCCTGGAGCGCCATGAAGGGGGTCACGCCCTCGGCCCGTGCGACCTCCACGAGTCGTGCGTGGACCTCGGCCGGGATCTCCACCGGCACTCGGTGTCCTCGGTGGGACGCCACCGCCGGACGCGAGTGGTCGAAGGGCAGTGGCAGCTCTTCCGGAGAGTCCGCCAATACTTCGCGCCAGTGAGCCGTTTGGCGTGCGATGACGCTGTCGGGGTCACTCTCGTCGCCGAGCAGCTCGCGCTGCCACAGCGCGTAATCCGCGTACTGCACCGGCAGCGGCTCCCACGCCGGCGCCTCACCGACCCTCCGTGCCGCGTAGGCCGTCGACAGGTCGCCGGCCAGCGGGGCCGTCGACCAGCCGTCGCCCGCGATGTGGTGGACCACCACGACCAGCACACGCTCGTCGGGACCGGCCTCGAAGAGGGTGGCACGGATCGGAACCTCTACGGCGAGGTCGAAGGCGTACCCCTCCGCCTCGGCGACAGCGGCATCGAGTTCGGACGGGACCACTTCCACGACGCCCAGCTGCCAGTCGAGCGCGTCGAGTTCGATGACCTTCTGGTACGGCTCACCGCCTTCGGTCGTCGGGAAGACGGTCCGCAGGACCTCGTGGCGGCGGATCACGTCCTGGAAGGCGAGGCCAAGCGCGTTCCGGTCGACCTGATCGGCCATCCGCAGCACGAACGGAATGTTGTATGTCGAGCTCGGCCCCTCCAACTGGCTGATGAACCACAGGCGCTGCTGGGCGAAGGAAAGCGGGATCCGCTCGGGTCGCTGCCCTGCCGTCAGGGCCGACCGCGCCTGCCCGGCACCCGCCAGGCCGGCCGCGAGCCCTGCCACCGTCGGGGTGTCGAACAGGGCCCGCAGCGGAACCTCGACCCCAAGAACCGTGCGGACCCGGCTGATGAGACGGACGGCCAGGAGGGAGTGCCCGCCAAGAGCGAAAAAGTCGTCGTCCACGCCGACCTCGGGAACCCCCAGAACCTGGGCGAAGACGCTGCACAGGAGTTCTTCCCGAAGGGTGGCCGGGCGTCGGCTTCCGGTGCCGGTGGCGTACTCGGGGGCGGGCAGAGCCTTGCGGTCCAGCTTGCCGTTCACGTTCAGCGGCAGCGCGTCCATGGGGACGACGGCCGAGGGGACCATGTAGGACGGCAGCCGGTCACCGGCCAGGGCCTTGAGGATGCGCGGCAGCTCTTCGGCGACCCCGTCCTCGGCCGGCACCACATAGGCGACCAGGCGCTTGTCGCCGGGTACGTCCTCGCGGGCCACGACCACGGCCTGGGCCACCAGCGGATGCCCGGCAAGGACCGACTGGACCTCTCCGAGTTCGATGCGGAAGCCACGGATCTTGACCTGCTCGTCCGCACGGCCCAGATACTCGATCTGCCCTCCCGCGGACCAGCGCACCACATCCCCGGTGCGATACAGACGTCCGCCGTCAGTGGAGAACGGGTCGGCGACGAAACGCTCACCCGTCAGCTCCGGCCGGCCCAGATAACCACGAGCCAGACCCGCACCCGCGATGTACAACTCACCCGCCACCCCTGCCGGGACCGGGGAGAGGCTGCCGTCGAGGACGTAGACACGCGCGTTCGAGATCGGCCGGCCGATCGGGACGACTCCGTCCACGTCCGTGTCCGCGTACCAGGCCGTCGTGTAGACCGTCGC
>NZ_JBIWPF010000061.1:1985-2395 GCF_044768125.1 Streptomyces sp. NPDC101166 | reverse complement strand
TGTTGCGGTGTCCGTGATCGCTCCTCCGTGGGCCGTCCCTTTCGACCTGCTCACAGCCCCCACCGCACTCGGCGACCGGCACCCGCCCGCATGGCTGGTCCTGCTGATCCTGGCCGCCTTCGGCACCGCCGTGCCCTACCTGGCGGGGCTCCGAGCCCTCCGAGAGCTGACTCCGATCGCGGCCAGCGTGCTGGCCGTGGTCGAGCCCTTGGCCGCCGCCGTCCTGGCGTGGCTACTCCTGGGCCAGTCCCTCCACCCGGCCCAGGTCATCGGCGCGGTCATCATGGTGATCGGCGCGACGGCGGTGCACGCGGGTCAGCCGATCGGTTGATGTGGGTGTCGGCCGGATGGGGGTGGGAGAAGGAGCCGGTGCACCGATTCGGGGGTGGGTGGGGGTGCGGAGCATGGGA
>NZ_JBIWPF010000061.1:0-1975 GCF_044768125.1 Streptomyces sp. NPDC101166 | reverse complement strand
CCGGGGCCGGGGCCCCCCGGGGGGGGGGGGGGGGGGGGGGGGGCGCTGGGGGGGGGAAGGCGATTCGGTCGACGGATGGAGCAGCGGTGATGGGGACCTTGTGGTGGCGTGCTCGGGGAGTCCGGGTCGGGGTGGCGGTGGTGGCCGGGGCGGTGGTCGTGGCCGCGTGCTCGGCTGAGCCGGGGGCGAAAGATGGCGCGGAGACGAGTCAGCAGACGCAGAACGGATCGGTGATGATGTCGGACAACAGTGGTTCGGGGCCGGTCGATGTGCCGGTGGAGCAGGCGAACAAGGCGTTGCTCGAGGCGGCGAAGGACGGGGACGCGGACGGGGTTCGGGCCGCGTTGAATCAGAAGGCGCAGGTCGAGACTCGCGATGGGTCGGGGCGGACTCCCTTGATGATCGCCGTGCTGGATGACAATGTGCCGGTGGCCAAGGTGCTGATGGAATTCGCGGCGGATCCGGACGCGAAAGATGATCGCGGGGAGAGCCCCTGGGTGAATACCGGGGTCACCGGCAGCGTCCCCATGATGGAGTTGCTGCTACCCGCGCAGCCGGATCTGACATTGCGGAATCGGTTCGGCGGCAACGCGCTGATCCCGGCCGCGGAGAAGGGGCATCTCGATTACGTGCGAGAGGTGTTGCGGCAGACCGATATCGACATCGATCACGTCAACGATCTGGGCTGGACCGCGCTCCTCGAAGCCGTCTACTACGGCAATGGCAGCGCGGTGTACCGCGACATCGTCCGGGTGCTGGTGGACAATGGCGCGAACGTCTCGATTCGTGATGCCAAGGGCCGCACGGCTTATGACCACGCAGTGCGTCGCGGATTCACCGAGATCGCGGCACCGGTGAAACCCCGGTGACCCCACACGACACTAGGCGCGCTCGAAGTGGATGGCGGGGTCGGTGATCTTGCCGTAGCGGAGGGCGGGCAGGTCGCGGAGGTAGTTCATGTGGAGCTTCCAGGGGGCTCGGGTGCCCTGTTTGGGGAGGACGTCGAGGGAGCGGAGCACGTAGCCGGGCTCGAAATCGAGGAAGGGGGCCGGGCCGATGGAGGGGTCGCGGACCGGGGTGGCCTTGGTGTAGCCCTCGGCGTCCATGTGGCGCAGCAGGCGGACGACGTATTCGCACACCAGGTCCGCTTTCAGGGTCCAGGAGGCGTTGGTGTAGCCGATGATGAAGGCGAAGTTGGGGATGCCGGAGAGCATCATCGCCTTGTAGGCCATGGTGTCGGGGAGGTTGATGTCGTGGCCGTCCACGGCGAGGGCGATGCCGCCGAAGGGGATCAGATTGAGGCCGGTGGCGGTGATGACCATATCGGCGTCGAGGTCGCGGCCGGATTCGAGGCGCAGACCGGATTCGGTGAAGGTGGCGATGCGGTCGGTGACCAAGTCCAGCTTGCCCTGGCGGATGGCCCGGAAGAAGTCGCCGTTGGGTGACAGGCACAGCCGCTGGTCCCACGGCTTGTAGCTGGGGTTGAAGTGGGTGTCGATGTCGAAACCCTCGGGGAGCCAGCGCTGCTGCCAGCCGCGGATCCACCCCCGCATGCGCGTCGGATAGCGTTGCGACAGTTGATACATCGCGGTGCTGAGGGCGACGTTCTTGGCGCGGGCCACCGCGTACGCGGCGTGGGTGGGCAGGAGTTTACGGGCGCGGTCGGCCAGGCCGTCGCGGGCGGGCATCGAGATGATGTAGGACGGGGAGCGTTGCAGCATGGTCACGTGCGCGCCCTGCTCGACCAGCGCGGGACCGAGGGTGATCGCGGTGGCGCCCGAGCCGATGAGGACGACCCGTTTGCCCGCCACGTCGACCGATTCCGGCCAGTGCTGCGGATGGATGATCGGTCCCGAAAAACGTTCCGTGCCCGGGAAATCCGGGGTGTAGCCCTCGTCGTAGCGGTAGTAGCCCGAGCAGCTGAACAGGAAGTCCGCGGTCAGGGTGATCGGTTCCCCGTCGTGGTCGGCGGTCA
>NZ_JBIWPF010000060.1:0-2479 GCF_044768125.1 Streptomyces sp. NPDC101166 | reverse complement strand
ACACCACCCCACTGCTGCGCCTGACCATTCCCGGCACCCACGACTCCTGCGCCACCGACCCGGCCAACGGCACCGAATGGTCACACACCCAGAACTGGTCGCTGCCCGACCAGTTCTCCCACGGCATCCGCTTCCTCGACATGCGCTGCAACGGCCTGCAGGACCACACCACCGACTCCTTCGGCGTCTACCACAGCGGCTTCTACCAGGGCATCACCTTCGACACCGTGCTCGATCAGTGCCGGACCTTCCTGGCCCGCAATCCGGGCGAGGTCCTGATCATGCGGGTCAAGAAGGAAGACGGCACCAATAACGACGTGGGCTCGAACTTCGAGCGAATCTTCAACGGCTACCTGGACGCCAAGGGTTACCGCTCGCTGTTCTGGCTGGAGAACCGCTTCCCCACGCTCGGCGAGGCACGCGGCCGGATCGTGCTCATCGCGCAGTTCGCGAACTCCCTGGGCTGTCTGCAGTGGCCGGGTGGCGACAACGGCGTGTTCAGCACCGATCGCATCTATTTGCAGGACCGGTACAAGGACCGCGGACTGGCCGGACTGGATTCGGGCTCCTCGAACTTCGGTTCCTCCGGCGGCGACAAATTCGACTACGTCCGCGACTGTTTCGACAAAGCCGCGGGCGATCCCGCCAACACCGTCGAATACATCAACTTCACCAGTTTCGCCGACAACGCCTGGCCCAAGGACAATGCCGCGGCCATCATGCCGAAGGTCGACGCCTACCTCACCGCACACCGCGGCCAGGCCGCGCACTACGGCATCGTGCCCATGGACTTCCCCGACCGCTACCCCTCGGTGGTCACCCAGTTGATCGAAAAGAACTTCGCCTGAGGCGATCTCGCCGGGCGAACCGGGAGACCGACCTCCCGATCCGGGTGGTCGTCCTCCACGGTTGCCTGGCGGTCCCCACCGTGGCCGCTGTGGTGGCCGTGGTGACGGCGGATCCGTGATCCCGCAATCGATCTCAGCGTCGTAGCAGCGTCCAGAACATCCACCCGCCCGCACCCAGCGCGAAGGCCACCACGAGCGCCATCGCGATCAGCGGGACGAACGTCGTGAGGTCGGCGGGTCCCCCCGCGCTCGCCTGGATCAGGAATCCGGCGGCGACGGGCCCAAGGAGCAGCAGCCCGATGAAGGTCAGCAGCAGGGCGGCGATACCCAGGGTTGGCAACTTACCGGCATTCTTCATCTGTCCTCGAATCCATGTCTCGTGAGATGCATTCGAACAAGATCAACGCTAACAGTTTCTGCATGTCAGATTGGCCACCGAAACGCAAAGGTCGCCTCGGCCGACATCTGGCGACAGCCGGTGCGACCTCGGGTGACACCCGAGTCCGATATTCTGCTAATTTTCAGCAAATCAACCTCGCATTATCAGCGCTGCGCACGCAGCGTGCGATGGAGAATAGTGCGCAACTCCCACGCTTGGTCGGCACCCCCGGAACCGGTCAAATCCTCGGGCAGCCGGTGCAATTGCCGCAGGGTCCGGCTGGAGTGCGTCTCGGAGGCGATCACGAGCGCGTGCCGGGCCGCCTCCAGCGCCTGATCGGCCTGACCGGTCCGCGCCTGCGCCACCGCCACTCGCGTCCTCCATTCCGATGCCGTACAAAATGGGAGTCTCGCTAACACTCCGCAATCTTTCGGCAGTCCCACAGCAATCTAACGGTCATCGCTACCGCCAACAGGTGACACGCCAACGCCGACGAGTGACATGCGATCGGCGACAGGCCATTACGCCGAGAAGCTACCCAGCGGCACACCCACCGGCGGATACGCCGCCGGGCGCACGGACAGCACGTGATCGCGGTATTCGCGGGGAGTCAGACCGGTCTCGGCACGGAACACGCGATAGAAGTTTCGGTCACCGGTGAAGCCGCAAGCGTCGGCGATCGCCGCGATGGTGCGGTCGGGGGCCGCGACCAGCAGTTCGCGGGCGCGCTCGGCGCGCATGCGGCGCAGCAGCATCATGGGCCCGCCGTCGATATCGGCGAAGAGCCGGAACAGCTTGCGCCGCGAGAGTCCGCAGGCGACGGCGATCCGGTCGGGTGTCAGCTCCGGGTTGCCCAGGTGCGCCCTCAGGAAGGCGATCACCCGCTGGCGTAGGAGAGCGTTCGCGGCCGATTCGTCGGGCAGCTGGTCGCCGCCCAGGGCCAGTCCGGCCGCGAGCAGTCCGATGCCGGAGTTCAACATGGCCGTATTGCCCAGCGCCGCGGGCGACAGGTGCACCAGCCGCCGGAAGAAGTCGATCACCAGGGCTTCGTGCCCGATCGGCTGCAATCGTCTGGCGAGCGGGAATTGGTCGTCACGCAACCCCGCGGCGCTCAGCAGCAGGTCGCGCCGGACCCGGATCAGGATGCCCTCGTACCCGGTGGTGATGGCCTCCTGCGGCCGCTCGCCGTCGACCAGGAACATGGTGCCCACCGGGGAGCGCAGATAGGTTCCGCCGCAACGGACGTCGCAGA
>NZ_JBIWPF010000059.1:0-2483 GCF_044768125.1 Streptomyces sp. NPDC101166 | reverse complement strand
CAACCGTGGCGTGCACGACGTTGATGGCGTTGTCGCTACCGAGCGACTTGGCCAGAACATCATGGATGCCGGCGCACTCCAGAACGGCACGGCACGCGCCACCGGCGATCACACCGGTACCGGGCGAAGCCGGACGCAGCATGACGACACCGGCAGCCGCCTCACCCTGAACCGGGTGGGTGACCGTGGAGCCGATCATCGGAACGCGGAAGAAGTTCTTGCGAGCCTCTTCGACACCCTTCTGGATGGCCGCGGGAACTTCCTTGGCCTTGCCGTAGCCGACGCCGACGAGACCGTTGCCGTCACCGACGATCACGAGGGCGGTGAAGCTGAAGCGACGACCACCCTTCACGACCTTGGAGACGCGGTTGATCGCGACGACGCGCTCGAGCTGGTTCTTCTCGGCGGCATTGTCCCGACGATTGTCGTCGCGACGGCCACGACCGCCACCACGCTGATCGCGGTTGTCGCTGCCACTGTTCTGTCCGGCGGGACCGTTGCTTCCGCCGTCACGCCGCTGACGTCCCGGCATCAGACGTTCCCTTCGTTCGCAGTGTTGATCATCAGAACTTCAGCCCACCTTCACGGGCGGCGTCGGCGAGAGCCGCGATACGGCCGTGGTAGTCGTGACCACCACGGTCGAACACGACCGCCTCGACGCCGGCAGCCTTGGCGCGGGCGGCGATGAGCTCGCCGACCTTGGCGCCCTTGGCGGACTTGTCACCCTCGAGCGCACGCACATCGGCCTCGATGGTCGACGCGGCGGCAATGGTCTTGCCGGCCGAATCGTCGATCAGCTGGGCGTGCAGGTGGCGCGCGGAGCGGTTGACCACCAGGCGCGGACGCTCGGTGGTGCCGACGACCTTCTTGCGCAGACGGAAGTGACGACGCGTCTTCGACAGGCGGCGCGAGGTCGAGGCGTCCTTGCCGATCGGCTTACGAGCGGCCTTCTGCTTTTCGGTTTGTGCCATGGCTTACTTACCCGTCTTTCCGACCTTGCGGCGAACGACCTCGCCGGCGTAGCGGATGCCCTTGCCCTTGTACGGATCGGGCTTACGCAGGCCGTGGATCACCGCGGCGATCTGGCCGACCTTCTGCTTGTCGATGCCGGACACCGAGAACTTGGTCGGGGACTCCACCGCGAAGGTGATGCCCTCGGGGGCGTCGACCGGAACCGGGTGCGAGTAACCCAGGGCGAACTCGAGGTTCGAGCCCTTGGCCGCCACGCGGTAACCGACGCCGAAGATTTCCATCTTCTTCTCGTAACCCTTGGTGACGCCCTCGATCATGTTGCTGATCAGGGTGCGGGTCAGGCCGTGCAGCGAGCGGTTCTGACGCTCGTCGTTCGGACGAACGACCTCGAGCTCACCGGACTCCGCCTTGACGACGGTGATCGGCTCGGCGACAACGTGGGACAGGGTGCCCTTGGAACCCTTGACCGACACGTTCTGGCCGTCGATGGTCACCTCGACGCCGGCGGGAACCGGGATCGGCTTCTTACCGATACGCGACATTGTTCCTACCTCCCTTACCAGACGTAGGCGAGGACTTCGCCGCCCACGCCCTGCTGCTTGGCCTGACGGTCAGTGAGCAGACCGGAGGACGTGGAGATAATCGCCACGCCGAGGCCGCCGAGCACCTTGGGCAGGTTGGTGGACTTCGCGTAAACCCGGAGGCCCGGCTTCGACACGCGGCGCACACCCTGCAGGGAGCGCTCGCGGCTCGGGCCGTACTTCAGGTCGACGATCAGGTTCTTGCCGACGGGGGCGTCTTCGACGCGGAAGTCGGCGATGTAGCCCTCGCGCTTGAGGATCTCGGCGATGTTCACCTTGAGCTTCGAGTGCGGCGCCTTCACCTGATCGTGGTACGCCGAGTTGGCGTTGCGCAGACGGGTCAAGAAGTCTGCGATGGGATCAGTCATGGTCATGTGTTTGACCGGTACCTTCCTGCCGCGGTTCCCATTCAGCACCGTCTGAGATCGGCGGTCGTGGGCCTACGACAATTGGGGCGGTCCAGCCGGGAACGCCCGACCGGATCAATCGCTTGCGCCCGGAGCAACGCCGCACGCGAGGACGCGTGCGGACACAGCTGTGCCCGAGCAACCGGTCTAGTGTAGACAACCCCTGATCAGCGACCAAATCGAGGTCCGCGTCACATCAACGCGGCGACCCGAGGCAGTAGACCTTCGGCATGATCTCGCCGGCCTGTTGATAGGAGTAGCTCGCGATGGAGCCCGCGACGCGGTCGCAGAGGGATTTGTCGAAAACCGAGCTGAGGATCTTGTACTTCGCGTCGGGCGCGGTGCAGCCGGTGATCTCGACGTCGTTGGCGCCGGTCTTCTTCAGGCAGTCGCCGACCTTGGCGTTGTCGATCGTGCGGGTGGCGTCGGAATCCTTTGCGATCAAACAGAATACGATGCCGGTCCCGAACGCCCCGATGCCCTTCTTGGCCTTGAGCAGGTAGCT
This sequence comes from Streptomyces sp. NPDC101166, assembly GCF_044768125.1. NCBI lineage: Bacteria > Bacillati > Actinomycetota > Actinomycetes > Kitasatosporales > Streptomycetaceae > Streptomyces > Streptomyces sp. NPDC101166. The sequence continues at coordinate 18 of NZ_JBIWPF010000059.1, read as the reverse complement.
GTAGGTGGTCTGCGTGCC
>NZ_JBIWPF010000058.1:0-2487 GCF_044768125.1 Streptomyces sp. NPDC101166 | reverse complement strand
ACCAGCAGATACAGCACCAGCGCCGCGATCGGCGAGAGGAATCCGACCCCGATGCAGGCCGCGTAGACCAGAATTCCCGGCCAGGCCCGCCAGCTCTCCCGCCGCGCGTAATCCGCCCCCAACCCGGACTTCAGCATCTCCGGCCGCTTCGCCAGCCGCCACCACATGGGCGCCCACGGCACGGTCATCAGCACCCCGACGATCCCGTACAGCGCCACCGCCACCACCGCGTCCCGATGCGTCCCGTGCACGACGTTCTCGGCCACCACCATGGTCGGGAACGGAACCAGCGAAATCCCCAGCAGCAGAAGCAGATTCCACCACCGCAGCACATGGTCGATCCGCCGCAACCGCCCGAAGAAGGTGTGGTGGTTCATCCACACCACCCCGATCGTCATGAACGACGCCAGATACGCCACATACGACGGCCAGATGTGCCCGAGCGCCTGCAGCAAGCGACCCGGCTCGTGCTCGGGCACCCGGATCTCCAAAATCAACAGGGTGATGGCAATCGCCATCACCCCGTCGCTGAAAGCTTCCACCCGAGCGGTTCCCGCGAGCGTGCGTTCCGGAACCGATCCCTCACTCATGCATCGCAGCGTAGACCGGTTCGGCGGTCGGCTCGATTCGTCTGACGCGCTTGACCGTTCGCACGGTGATGATGGCCATGACGGCGGTGACGCCGATCATCAGGACGCTCGACAGCCAGGTCATGGTGTGGATGGGCAGGCGGTAGACGAGCACCACCCGCAGGGCCGATTCGCCCATCAGGCCGACACCCCACATGACGGCGATCCGGTTCAGCAGGCGACGGACCACGGGGTTGGTGCGGAACTTGTGGTCCAGCTGGGCCAGTCGCTCGGGGGCTCCGGCGAGGCCCTTGCGGGCGGCGACGTAGGTGAGGGGCTTGCCGAGCAGGGCGCTGATCAGGAAGGCCAGGCCGATCGCGGCGGTGGTGACCGAGTCGCGGACGATGATCATCCGGGCATCGCCGCTGATCAGCGAGGATCCGATGCCGAAGGCGAAGCCCGCGAGGATGAGCGCGGCCAGGGCGTCGATCTTGCGGGCCCGGATCACGCCGACCAGGACCACGGCGCCGGAGAACAGCGCTCCCGCCAGCAGGGCGATGAAGTCGGAGTACCCGGCGGCGTGCAGGGCGTAGTAGGCGGCGAGCGGCACCGCGATGTCGCGGAGGGTGGGGGCCAGCATGCGGAGCACATTCGGCCGGGCGGCGGGCGCGGCGAGCGTGTTGTCAGCCATGATGCGAACTCCTGTAATCGGTTTCTGCGCTACAGGAATGACGCTACGGAGACCGCCGCCGCACCGAATCTGCCAACCATCACCTCCCAGCCATGACAGTTGTCATGCCGCGACCGTGGCCGCCGCTTCCAGATCGCGCCCCTTGGTCTCGGGCGCGCCCCACAGGCAGATCAGGAAACCGACGGCGGTGACCACCGCGGCGAACAGGAACGTCGGCCCCATCCCGAGATGGTCCAGCGACCACGGCAGCAGATAGGTGCCCAGGGCCGCGCCGATCCGGCTGATGGAGGTGGCGAACCCGACGGCGGTGGCGCGAATGTGGGTGGGGAACAACTCGTTCGGATACGTCCAGTCCAGTACGTTGGGCCCGCCGCAGAAGAACGCGTAGAGCAGCAACATGGTGAAGGCGAGCAGGGTGGGCATGGTCGGCCAGAGGCCGATGAACAGCACCGGCAGGATCATCAGCCCGAAGCACCACACGATGGTGGGCCGCCGCCCGATGGTGTCGATGAGCCGCATGGCGGGCAGGCAGCCGATCAAGAACACCAGGCTGATCAGGGCCGTGCCCAGGGTGTCCATCCAGGTGCCGGCGGGCATGCCGAAGGCGGCCAGGATCTGCGGCCCGAAGGTGAGCATGGCGAACAGCACCGCGACCTGGCACAGGAAGAAGCCGCAGCAGAACACGGTTCGCTTGCGGTACTGCGGCCGGAACAGTTCCCGCAGCGATCCGTGCCGCGCCGGATGTCCCACCGCGCCCGCCTCGACCAGGGTGGCCGGATCGACCCGTACGTGCAGGTACTGCTCGATCATGGCGGCGGCCTTGTCCTGTTTGCCGTGCTGGGCCAGCCACCGTGGCGATTCGGGCGCGGTGCTCTGCCGGATGATCAGGAAGAACGCGCACAGCACCGCGCCGCTCGCGAGCTGCCAGCGCCAGCTGCCGTTGCCGCCGAAGGTCAGCAGCAGATAGCCGACCACATAGGCCAGCACCGAGCCCAGGTACCAGGCCACGATCTGGAATCCGAGCAGCGTCCCGCGCTGTTTGAGCGGCAGCCATTCCCCGAGCAACGAGGTGGCGATCGGATAGTCGGCGGCCACCGCCATGCCGAGCACGAACCGCAAAATGACGATGAGCCAGATGGATTCGGCCCAGAACGACGCGATCGAGCACAGCCCCATCACCACCAGGTCGGCGGTGTACATGATCTCGCGCCCGATCTTGTCGGTGAG
>NZ_JBIWPF010000057.1:0-2558 GCF_044768125.1 Streptomyces sp. NPDC101166 | reverse complement strand
TTCCCACGTGAGGCTTGCGGGAGACCATCCGAAGCCGTCGAAGTCCTCGACTCTCCACTGCCAGTCGTTCGCCGGGAACAACCTGAGAACGTCACGCAGATGCACCATCGTTTGCTGGTCGATCCACATAGGGATCGTTTCGACGATCATCAAGCATCCTCACCGATCTGGCCACCCACGCGCGGCCACATTCACATGAGCATGACAGAACACATCCGCAATTCAGTGCGGGCTCAGGCGGTTATCGCAACACTTCGTTGAGTGCTTCTGATGGTGTGCGGAATCCGAGGGTTTGTCGAGGACGGCCGTTGAGTTCGTCGGCGATGGCATCGAGGTCGGCTTGGCTGTAGGTGCGAAGGTCGAGGTGGCGGGGAAGGTATTGGCGTAGAAGGCCGTTGGTGTTTTCGTTGCTGCCCCGCTGCCATGGACTCTTCGGATCGCAGAAATAGACCGGGACACCGGTGGCGACGGTGAAGGCGGCGTGTTCGGTCATTTCGATGCCTTGGTCCCAGGTCAGGGTTCGTCGTAGCGCGGCGGGCAGGGTCACGACTTTCGTGGCCAAGGCGTCGGCCACGAGGTCGGCGCGATGCCCGCCGGGCAGCGCGATCAACATCACGAACCGGGTGGAGCGTTCGACCAGCGTCACGATCGGCGACATTCCTTTACCGAACAGCAGATCTCCTTCCCAGTGCCCGGGAACCGCCCGGTCGTCGGCCTCGGCGGGGCGTTCGGCGATGTTGAGGACGCCGCGGCGTTGACCACGCCCGTCGGGCTGGCGGGTGACTCGGGGCCGGCGCATGGCGCGGTGCGTGCGCAGGTAGCGGGTCAGTTCGTGGCGCAGTTCGCCGCGGGCCTGGATGAACAGGGTCCGGTAGATCGTTTCGTGCGACACATATCCCATGCTGGACTTCTGGTTTCGAGCCAGCCAGCCCGCGATCTGCTGCGGCGACCAACGGGCGGTGAGTTTCTCGGCCACTATCCGCGCCAGCTGCGGATCCTGGGAAAGTTTGGTCGGTTTCGGTCGCACCGCCCGCGCCCAGGCCGCCCGGTCTGCGGGCAGGGCTCGATAGGCGAAGCGACCGCCATGGCCGCTGACCTCCCGCGAGATCGTCGAAGGGGCTCGTCCTAAGCATCGCGCGATCGCGCGCAAGGAGTCCCCGGCAGCGAGGCCGCGTGAGATCTCTTCGCGTTCAGCCAGACTCAACCGCAGCGAGTTACGGTGACGCGCCGCAGGCCGGACACCGCCGCAGCGTTTGAGCAGTTCCCGCACCGTCGAAGGATGCCGGCGCATCTCGCGGGCCAGGACCTTGATCGCTTGCCCGGACCTCCAGCGTCGCCACACTTCCTCGATCTCGGGTTCGGTCAACGGTATCCGCTTCTCCGACAGCGGTCTCGTCGAGGCCATCACGCATCACATCCCCGCTCCACCAGGACATATCCAGTGTTGCGCTAAACCATTGAGACCACACCGCTTACAAGTCGGTTCGGCCCTTCCGTGCAACAGGGTTTGAGCTGGTGCTTCTCGGCGTTTGCCTGGATTGGCTCTCGTTGGTGAGCGTGGGAGCCACCGGTCGACCGGGAGATTTGCCCATTGGCGGCGTTGGCGGGGGAGGGGTACCTCTGGCGCTGCTGCGGACCGATTGCGGGCCTCGGCAGAGCTTCGGCTAGGTGCCGCGTCCGCTCATGCCGAACTGAGGGTGTGGGATGATTCGGGCTTTCGACGCTCGATCGGCGCGGTGTCGATCCCCGAAATGCTGTCGGCCGTCACCGGTCGCGACGGCTTCTGTCCTTGGTCGGCCGCAACAGACCCCTTCTTCGTTCCGCACTGCCCCACAACATGATTAGGGCAATTGTCCGATAGCAGCTGACCTCCTTGGTCGCTACCATCGAAGGGGTCGCAGGGCAGAAACACCCAGCATTTCACTCCGAGGATGGCCCACTATGCGCCGGATGCGATGGGGAGTCTTCGCTGATCCGCCAATGGAACTCACAGACGCGGAACGCAAACGGGGCGAGCGGGCAGCTCGGAAGGCGGCCCGCGAGGCGCGGAAGTCTCTGGTACGGACAAGGCGGTACCAGTATCGGCGCTACCGGGAAAAGGCCGGCGACAGGTATCTGGATTGGCCGCAGTGGCGCATCACCTATCTCGAGGAATATCGACGCGGACCCCACCCTCAGTCCACAAGGGGCGGGGACGGCTTCATGGCGAGCGACTTTGGTTACTGATACAGGCAACCTAAGGTGCTCCTGAACTATCCGCTCACGCCGCTGATCGCTCGGTTCGGACCCCTGCCTAGTCCTCTCCCCAACCGCAGGATGATCCACCGCGGGGACGTGCCGGCACTCGATTCGGCGAGGTGGGACGGAGTGGGAATCTCACTCGATCCGGCTGGGACTCGCACGGCCAGATCGAGCCGGGGGAGCTCCCTTCCTTGATCCTGTCTTCCTCGTCCCCTCGCGGAAGTTCTTCGCCCGGAGAGCTGATCAGGCACCTATGCGGTGCGCTGGGCGTGCCGCAACGCTCCGCCGCGCCGGGCGCGACGCAGCGGAGCAAGGAG
>NZ_JBIWPF010000056.1:0-2657 GCF_044768125.1 Streptomyces sp. NPDC101166 | reverse complement strand
CTGCGCAGCGTGCGCGGCGGCGTGGACCCGATGGACGATGGGGACGGTCGCGGCCTGCGCGGCGCGGACCTCGAGCGCTATCGCGACGCGCATCCGATCGCCGCGGTGATGCCGCTGGTGGACAAGCTGTTGCTGCGGGACGCGACCAGTACCGGTTTGATCGTGGTGGTGGCCGACCAGTTCGGCCGCGTGCTCTCGGTGCACGGCAATGCCGACCGGGTGCAGCCGGCCGCAGAGGCGGGATTGCGCGAGGGCAACGACCTGAGCGAGCGCCGGGTCGGCACCAATGCCGTGGGCTTGGTGGTGCGCACCGGCCGCGCGGCCTGGATCCACGGGCCCGAGCATTTCCTGCACCGCATGCACCAGATCACGGGAGCGGCTGCGCCGGTGCACGATCCGGACGGCCGCCTGGTGGGCGTGCTGATGATCGCCGGCGGCGTGCGGGTGGCGCGCCCGGAGATCCTGGCGCTGGTGAAGGCGGCGGCCACGGCCGCCGAGATGGATCTGCTGCTGGCCGCGGTGCGTTCGGGTCAGGATCGGCGTTCGTCCGCCGACGCGCCCGCGCCCGAGCGCCTGGGCCTGGAGGTGCTCGGACTCGGGCAGCCGCAGCTGACGGTGGCGGGGGAGCGGGTCCCGTTGTCGCAGCGGCACGCCGAGATCCTGTTGCTGCTCGCCGAGCATTCCGAGGGGCTGTCGGCCGATCATCTGGCCCTGCTGCTCGATGACGCCGATCTGGACAACGCCACGATTCGCGCCGCCATGTCGCGGCTGCGCTCGGTGGTCGGTTCGAACGTCTTCGGCTCGCGCCCGTACCGGTTGCGCGTGCCGATCGCGACGGATGTGGAGGCGCTGCGCGCCGCCCTGGATTCCGGGGATGTGGACGCCGCCGTGCGGCTGTACGCGGGCCCGGTGTTGCCGCGCTCGACGGCTCCAGGAGTTATAGACATTCGCGATGAATTGCGTGTCCGCTTGAGAACGGCTGTATTACGTTCCGGCGACGCTTCGGTCCTGAGTCGGTGGACGGCGGGCGCCGAGGGGCGCGACGACGCGGCGGCGTGGGCGGCCTATCGGGCCACCGTGGACCGCGAATCTCCGCTGTATGCGCAGATCGAGGCCAAGATCCGGGTGCTGGACCGGCGGCTCGGCGCCGATGCAACGCAGTTGCAACGTTTCGACTCCTAATCTCCACATCCGAAAGTGTGGTCGGTCACACGGCTGCCTTGTTATGTGGTCTGACCCACATTCATCGCGATCTTCGGGCCGGATCGGCTCCCAACTAGACGCTCGTCCAACTTTTTTTCAGGAAAAAGTTCCTTTTTATTGTGTAAACGCCTAGTGTCCACAGTCATGAACGGCATCCCTGTGATGCAGGTGACAGTTGGAGGAGATCGGCAGTAGGACAGTCCGGATGCGATGACCCGGAGGCAACCGCATCCCGGCCGGCGAGCCAGTAAGCCCGGCCGCTTCGAGCACTAGTTGGATCACGCGCGGATTCGCCGCGCATTCGTCGAAAAACCCAGGGCGATGCGATAACTCGCGGCCTGGTGCGCTCTCGTCAGCCGAGCGCACTCAGGTCTATTTCGTGATGCCTTGAAACGTTGGCCGACATAGCAATTCGCCATGACATGGGAGGCTCTGGTGCAGGGTACGGACTCGAGTGGTCTCGGACCGAGTGAAGTTCCGACGTCGACTGAATTGTCTACGCCGTTCCCGCTCGGGCCCGCACAGATCGGGCTCTGGTACGCCCAGTTGCTGGCTCCCGAGGTGCCTCTCAACCTGGTCCAGTACATCGATCTCGAAGGCGACCTCGACGTCGACCTGCTGATGCGCGTGGTCGAGGACGGCGTCCCGATCTGGCGCTCGTCGCAGGTGCGTTTCACCGTCATCGACGGGCAGCCCCACCAGTACATCGACCCGACCGCGGGCCACAACACCAAGACCATGGATCTGCGCGGCGAGGCCGATCCCATTGCCGCGGCCCAGGAATGGATGCGCGCGCGGGTGGTCGAGCCGATCGACGTGCTCACCGGCGAGCTCTTCTCCCCGACCCTGATCCGGGTCGCTGACCAGCGCTGGTTCTGGTTCTTCGTCGGCCACCACATCGTGGGTGACGGCTACGCGGCCCTGAACACCATGCAGTGGACCGCCCGCCGCTACACCGCGCTGGCGCGCGGTCTGGAACCGGAGACGGTGAAGGTCGGCACGCTGCGCGAACTGGTCGAGTCCGAGCTGGCCTACCGCGAGAGCAACCGGTTCCGCACCGACCGCGAGCACTGGCTGGAGCGCACCGCGGGCCTGGACGGCACCATCTCGATCAAGGGGCGCACCGCGCCCGCCCGCTCGGACAACGTCCGGGTCGGCATGGTGCTGCCCGACGAGCTGCTGCGCCGCGCCGAAGCGTGTGGCGCGCAGCATGATTCGGGCCTGGCCGGCGTGGTGATCGCCGCCTTCGGCGCGTACGTGGCCCGGCTCACCGGTCAGGACGAGGCGGTGCTGAGCCTGCCGGTCACCGCCCGCACCACCGCGGTCATGCGCCGCTCCACGGGCATGCTGTCCAATATCGTGCCGATGCGCATGGCGGCCGGTCCGGACACCACCTGGGCGGAGCTGCTGACCGCGGCGCGGCTGGAGGTCTCGGGCGCGCTGCGCCACCAGCG
>NZ_JBIWPF010000055.1:0-2975 GCF_044768125.1 Streptomyces sp. NPDC101166 | reverse complement strand
TGCTGGTTGCTCATGGGTGGAACGTTGATTATTCGGCACTCTTGACTGTCTTCTCCTTCCAGTACTGCTCTTCGGGGCGTGGAACGAATGAGGGAAGCGGCGAGGGTGCCGGGCACGCTGTTGGGTGTCTGAGGGAATGAACTCCCTCGATGCCGGCCCCAGTGCACTCGGACCGTAAGGGTTCGGGGTGATGGGTGGCTGGTCGTTGTTTGAGAACTGCACAGTGGACGCGAGCATCTGTGGCCAAGTTTTTAAGGGCGCACGGTGGATGCCTTGGCACCAGGAACCGATGAAGGACGTGGGAGGCCACGATAGTCCCCGGGGAGTCGTCAACCAGGCTTTGATCCGGGGGTTTCCGAATGGGGAAACCCGGCAGTCGTCATGGGCTGTCACCCGCTGCTGAACACATAGGCAGTGTGGAGGGAACGCGGGGAAGTGAAACATCTCAGTACCCGCAGGAAGAGAAAACAACCGTGATTCCGGGAGTAGTGGCGAGCGAAACCGGATGAGGCCAAACCTACGACGTGTGAGACCCGGCAGGGGTTGCGTCGTGGGGGTTGTGGGATCTCTCTTCTGTCGTCTGCCGGCGACAGGACGAGTCAGAAACCGTTGATGTAGGCGAAGGACATGCGAAAGGTCCGGCGTAGAGGGTAAGACCCCCGTAGTCGAAACGTCAGCGGCTCGTTTGAGAGACACCCAAGTAGCACGGGGCCCGAGAAATCCCGTGTGAATCTGGCGGGACCACCCGCTAAGCCTAAATATTCCCTGGTGACCGATAGCGGATAGTACCGTGAGGGAATGGTGAAAAGTACCGCGGGAGCGGAGTGAAATAGTACCTGAAACCGTGTGCCTACAAGCCGTGGGAGCGTCGGACATCAAGCTTGCTTGGTGTCTCGTGACTGCGTGCCTTTTGAAGAATGAGCCTGCGAGTTTGCGGTGTGTTGCGAGGTTAACCCGAGTGGGGAAGCCGTAGCGAAAGCGAGTCCGAACAGGGCGATTCAGTAGCGCGCTCAAGACCCGAAGCGGAGTGATCTAGCCATGGGCAGGTTGAAGCGGAGGTAAGACTTCGTGGAGGACCGAACCCACCAGGGTTGAAAACCTGGGGGATGACCTGTGGTTAGGGGTGAAAGGCCAATCAAACTCCGTGATAGCTGGTTCTCCCCGAAATGCATTTAGGTGCAGCGTCGTGTGTTTCTTGCCGGAGGTAGAGCACTGGATAGGCGATGGGCCCTACCGGGTTACTGACCTTAGCCAAACTCCGAATGCCGGTAAGTGAGAGCGCGGCAGTGAGACTGTGGGGGATAAGCTCCATGGTCGAGAGGGAAACAGCCCAGAGCATCGACTAAGGCCCCTAAGCGTACGCTAAGTGGGAAAGGATGTGGAGTCGCACAGACAACCAGGAGGTTGGCTTAGAAGCAGCCACCCTTGAAAGAGTGCGTAATAGCTCACTGGTCTAGTGATTCCGCGCCGACAATGTAGCGGGGCTCAAGCGTACCGCCGAAGTCGTGTCATTGCAGCAATACGGCCAACGCCGGCTGTGATGGGTAGGGGAGCGTCGTGTGCCGGGTGAAGCAGCACCGGAAGGTAGTTGTGGACGGTTCACGAGTGAGAATGCAGGCATGAGTAGCGATACACACGTGAGAAACGTGTGCGCCGATTGACTAAGGGTTCCTGGGTCAAGCTGATCTGCCCAGGGTAAGTCGGGACCTAAGGCGAGGCCGACAGGCGTAGTCGATGGATAACCGGTTGATATTCCGGTACCCGCTGTGAAGCGTCAAACATCGAACCAGGCGATGCTAAGTCCGTGAAGCCGCCCCGGAGCCTTCGGGCAAAGGGGAGTGGTGGAGCCGACGAACCAGACTTGCAGTAGGTGAGTGATGGGGTGACGCAGGAAGGTAGTCCAGCCCGGGCGGTGGTTGTCCCGGGGTAAGGGTGTAGGACGTCAGGTAGGTAAATCCGCCTGGCAATAGTCTGAGACCTGATGCCGAGCCGATTGCGGTGAAGTGGATGATCCTATGCTGTCGAGAAAAGCCTCTAGCGAGTTTCATGGCGGCCCGTACCCTAAACCGACTCAGGTGGTCAGGTAGAGAATACCGAGGCGTTCGGGTGAACTATGGTTAAGGAACTCGGCAAAATGCCCCCGTAACTTCGGGAGAAGGGGGGCCACATCCGGTGATGGAATTTACTTCCTGAGCTGGGGGTGGCCGCAGAGACCAGCGAGAAGCGACTGTTTACTAAAAACACAGGTCCGTGCGAAGCCGTAAGGCGATGTATACGGACTGACGCCTGCCCGGTGCTGGAACGTTAAGGGGACCGGTTAGTCGACCTTCGGGTCGGCGAAGCTGAGAACTTAAGCGCCAGTAAACGGCGGTGGTAACTATAACCATCCTAAGGTAGCGAAATTCCTTGTCGGGTAAGTTCCGACCTGCACGAATGGCGTAACGACTTCTCGACTGTCTCAACCATAGGCCCGGTGAAATTGCACTACGAGTAAAGATGCTCGTTTCGCGCAGCAGGACGGAAAGACCCCGGGACCTTTACTACAGTTTGATATTGGTGTTCGGTTCGGCTTGTGTAGGATAGCTGGGAGACTTTGAAGCGCCAACGCCAGTTGGTGTGGAGTCGTCGTTGAAATACCAGTCTGGTCGTGCTGGATGTCTAACCTGGGTCCGTGATCCGGATCAGGGACAGTGTCTGATGGGTAGTTTAACTGGGGCGGTTGCCTCCTAAAGAGTAACGGAGGCGCCCAAAGGTTCCCTCAGCCTGGTTGGCAATCAGGTGTTGAGTGTAAGTGCACAAGGGAGCTTGACTGTGAGACCGACGGGTCGAGCAGGGACGAAAGTCGGGACTAGTGATCCGGCGGTGGCTTGTGGAAGCGCCGTCGCTCAACGGATAAAAGGTACCCCGGGGATAACAGGCTGATCTTCCCCAAGAGTCCATATCGACGGGATGGTTTGGCACCTCGATGTCGGCTC
>NZ_JBIWPF010000054.1:0-3844 GCF_044768125.1 Streptomyces sp. NPDC101166 | reverse complement strand
CCCCCACCGACGGCTCCGCCACGAACGCCTCCAGCATCGACGGCACGAAATGCACCGTCGTCACCGCCCGCTCACGCACCACCGACGCCACATACGCCGGATCCCGATGCCCACCCGGCCGCGCCACCACCAACGCCGCACCCACCGACAACGGCCAGAAGAACTCCCACACCGACACGTCGAAACCGAACGGCGTCTTCTGCAACACCCGATCGCCCGCACCCAGACCGAACCGGTCCTGCATCCACCACAACCGGTTCACGATCCCCGCATGCGACACCACCACACCCTTCGGACGCCCCGTCGACCCCGACGTGAACATCACATACGCGGGGGACTCGGGACGGATCCGGACAGCCAGTGGTGTGTCATCGAGGTCTGCCAGGTCCGCGTCCTCCAGGACGACGAGCGTCGCGTCCGATGCCGGCACCGCCGACGCCGTGTCCGCGGAGGCCACGACGACCACCGGTGCGGCGTCGGCGAGCAGGTTCGTGGCGCGCTCGGCGGGGTGGTCGGGGTCGAGGGGCAGATACGCGCCGCCGGCCTTCACCACCGCGAGCAGCGCCACCACCATCTCGACACCGCGCTCCAGACACACCCCCACCACGGACTCCGGACCGACGCCCAGACCCGCCAGATGACGCGCCAACCGATCGGCACGAGCATCCAACTCGGCATAGGACAGCGACTCCTCGTCCGCGACCACCGCGACCGCCTCAGGCGTCCGCGCCGCCTGCGCCTCGAACAGCTCCGGCAGCGAACCGGACGGCACCTCGACCGCCGTGTCGTTCCACTCCACCAGCACCCGCCCGCGCTCCTGCTCGCCGAGGAGGTCCGCATGGGCGGCGAGCGCGGTGGGTTCGGCGTGGGCCAGCCAGTCGGCGACGTTCAGATAGCGCCGTGAGACCGCGGCGACCTCGTCCAGGTCGTGGACGTCCGGGTTGGCGTCGACGTTGATCTGCATGCCGCCGCGGTCGTAGACGTCGATGCGGAGGTTGTCGACGGGGCCGGTGGACAGGTTGTGCGTCACGGTGGGGCAGTCCCCGAACCGCAGGTCGTAGTCGAAGGCCATGACGTTGATGTGCAGCCCGCACAGATCACCGTCGGTGATCTTGAGGTCGCTGAGCATGTCCCGGTAGCGGTAGCGCTGGTGTTTCATGCCCTCGCGGATGGCGCGGGAGGTCTGGCGTACGAGGTCCTCGACGGTCGTCTGCGGCTCGATGCTCAGGCGCAGGGGCAGGATGTTGGAGGTCATCCCGGGGACACCGAGGGTGTGCCGGTCGCCGCGGGCACGCACAGGCAGGCCTACGGTGATCTCCCGCTCGCCGCTGACGCGGTGCTGGTAGAGCGCGGCTGCGGTGATCATCAGGCCGGGGAAGCTGGTCCTGAGGCGGCGTGCGCCGAGCTTGAGTTCGGTGGCCACGTCGGTGTCGACGTCGTCGGTGTGCCGCAGCGGGGCGCGCTGCGCGCGGCGGGACCTGTAGGCGTCGCCGCCGTCCAGGGCCGGGTGGCCGGCCAGGCGCTCGAGCCAGTACAGCCGGTCCTGCGTGTGCTTCGGCGAGGTCCGGTAGGCACGGTCGTCCTCGTGCAGGACGGAGAAGGGCGGCAGCGCTGCCTCGCCGGGATCGCGGCCCTCGAGGAGGGCGGCGTAGATCTCGGCGCCGCGGGCGGCCGCGACCACACCGCTCTGGCCGTCGAACACGACGTGGTGGACGCGTATGTACCAGTAGTGGAGCTCTTCTTCCAGCTTGATGATCGCGACGTTGTACAGCGACCCGCCCTCGAGGTCCACGGGGCGCGCCAGATCCGCGTCCATCCAGGCGCGGGCCGCGGCGCGCGGGTCGGCGTCGCCGCTGACGTCTACGGTCCGCACCGGGTAGTCGGCCGCGTCGTGCAGGTACTGCACAGGGGTGCCGTCGACGGTCTTCAGCCGCAGGCGCGCCGTCTCCGTCTCACGGACCCGCAGTTCGGCGGCGCGCACGAGCAGGGCGTGGTCGACCGGGCCGTGGATCTCCATGTACTCCGAGAGAAAGAATGACCGGTTTTCGGGGGCGAGTTGCTGCGCATACCAGATGCCGAGCTGTCCGCCCATCAATTCGACGAACTCACCCTCGTTCTTGGTCATGCCCACGCACTCCAATCGTTCGACTCGTCGACTGGAACAGCACGGGCTGCCTCAACCGGGGCACGCGCATGACCGCCCAGCTCCTGTTGCACAAAGCTGCGACCTGAGAATCCATGTTTATCGAGCACTGGCGCGGCGACCCACTATGACCCAGCCCCGGGTGGGGATCAATGCACGCCGGGCGGGCGTTCAACTGCGCGACCAGGGCAGTTGAACGGCTACACCACAGGTCGGGGACGAACCTTGACGGGATGTCACGATTTTTGGGACGGTGAATGACGCCTATAGCCGGAACGCGGTCGGCCGATCGCGTCGGGTCGATTCAGAACATCGCCCTCACGGCCAGATCGTGTATCGCCACACCGGCCCTCCCCCATTCACTGCGAGGCACCCGTATGCCCGATTCAGCGCCGCACATCAATCTGGTGGATCCGGAACTCTATTCCCATGGCGACCCCTTTTCGCAATGGGCCTGGCTGCGCGCCAACGATCCGGTGCACTGGCACCGGCCGGCGGAGCTTCCGGGTTTCTGGTCCCTGACGCGCTACCACGAGATCCGTACCGCCTACCGGGACGCGGAGACGTTCAGTTCGGCACAGGGCATTCTGCTGCGCCCGGCCGATCACGGGGCGGACCCGGGCGGTGGCCGGACGCTGGCCTTGACCGACGCTCCCCGTCACAGGCAGTTGCGCGGTCTGGTGGACGGCTGGTTCGCCGTCCGCTCGGTCCGCGCGCTCGAGGCGGAGATGTCCTCGATCGCCCGAGGGGTGGTCGACCAGGCGCTGGAGAGGGGCAGTTGTGACTTCGTCGCCGATGTCGCGGCCCGGATCCCGCTCTATGTGATCTGCAAGATGATGGGGGTGCCCGAGTCCGACTGGGAGCGCCTGTACGACCTGACGAGCCAGGCGTTCGCGGCGGGCGACCCGCTCGCGCGCCGCTTCGCGCATCTCGACATCCTCGGATACTTCGAGGAGCTGCAGGCCGACAAGGCCCGCAACCCGGGCGACGACCTGGTGAGCGTCCTTGCGACCGCGCAGGTGGAGGGCGAGCGGCTGAGCCCGGACGACGTGATTCTCAACTGCGACAACCTGCTGGTCGGCGGCACGGAGAACACCCGTATCGCCGCGGCCGGGGGGATGCTGGCGCTCCTGGAGCACCCCGAGCAGTGGCAGGCGGTGCGAGAGGATCCTGCGCTGCTGCCGTCAACGGTCGAGGAGGTGCTGCGCTGGACGTCGACGGCCACCCACATCATGCGTACGGCCGTGAAGCCGGTGCGGATCCACGACCGGCAGATCGAGGCCGGCGACAAGGTGGTGTTCTGGCTGCCGTCGGCCAACCGGGACGAGACGGTCTTCGAGGCTCCGGAGGTCTTCGACGTGCGCCGTGCCCCCAACCGTCACCTCTCGCTCGGCTTCGGCGAGCACTTCTGCCTGGGCAGCATGCTGGCGCGCGTCGAACTGCGTCTGCTGTACGGGGAGTTGGTGAAGCGGGGGGTGGACATCGAGCTGGACGGCGAGCCGAAGCTGCTGGCCTCGATCGTCGTGAACGGGCCCGAGCTGCTGCCGGTGCGGATGAAGGCCTCCTGAAGGCCGGCCGGAGCACGCGAGCGGGGGGGGCCCCCCCCCCGGCGCCCCCCCCCCCGGCGCCGCCCCCGCCCCCCCCCCCCCCCGCCCCCCCCCCCCCCCCCCCCCCCCCCCCCCGCCCCCCCCCCCCCCCCCC
>NZ_JBIWPF010000053.1:0-4230 GCF_044768125.1 Streptomyces sp. NPDC101166 | reverse complement strand
CGGGAGGCAGCAGTGGGGAATATTGCACAATGGGCGAAAGCCTGATGCAGCGACGCCGCGTGAGGGATGACGGCCTTCGGGTTGTAAACCTCTTTTGACAGGGACGAAGCGCAAGTGACGGTACCTGTAGAAGAAGCACCGGCCAACTACGTGCCAGCAGCCGCGGTAATACGTAGGGTGCGAGCGTTGTCCGGAATTACTGGGCGTAAAGAGCTTGTAGGCGGTCTGTCACGTCGATTGTGAAAACTTGCAGCTCAACTGCAAGCTTGCAGTCGATACGGGCAGACTAGAGTACTTCAGGGGAGACTGGAATTCCTGGTGTAGCGGTGAAATGCGCAGATATCAGGAGGAACACCGGTGGCGAAGGCGGGTCTCTGGGAAGTAACTGACGCTGAGAAGCGAAAGCGTGGGTAGCGAACAGGATTAGATACCCTGGTAGTCCACGCCGTAAACGGTGGGTACTAGGTGTGGGTTTCCTTCCACGGGATCCGTGCCGTAGCTAACGCATTAAGTACCCCGCCTGGGGAGTACGGCCGCAAGGCTAAAACTCAAAGGAATTGACGGGGGCCCGCACAAGCGGCGGAGCATGTGGATTAATTCGATGCAACGCGAAGAACCTTACCTGGGTTTGACATACACCGGAAAGCCATAGAGATATGGCCCCCCTTGTGGTCGGTGTACAGGTGGTGCATGGCTGTCGTCAGCTCGTGTCGTGAGATGTTGGGTTAAGTCCCGCAACGAGCGCAACCCTTATCTTATGTTGCCAGCGCGTAATGGCGGGGACTCGTGAGAGACTGCCGGGGTCAACTCGGAGGAAGGTGGGGACGACGTCAAGTCATCATGCCCCTTATGTCCAGGGCTTCACACATGCTACAATGGCCGGTACAGAGGGCTGCGATACCGCGAGGTGGAGCGAATCCCTTAAAGCCGGTCTCAGTTCGGATCGGGGTCTGCAACTCGACCCCGTGAAGTTGGAGTCGCTAGTAATCGCAGATCAGCAACGCTGCGGTGAATACGTTCCCGGGCCTTGTACACACCGCCCGTCACGTCATGAAAGTCGGTAACACCCGAAGCCAGTGGCCTAACCCTTGTGGAGGGAGCTGTCGAAGGTGGGATTGGCGATTGGGACGAAGTCGTAACAAGGTAGCCGTACCGGAAGGTGCGGCTGGATCACCTCCTTTCTAAGGAGCACTTCTCCACGACGCT
Source organism: Streptomyces sp. NPDC101166 (assembly GCF_044768125.1). NCBI lineage: Bacteria > Bacillati > Actinomycetota > Actinomycetes > Kitasatosporales > Streptomycetaceae > Streptomyces > Streptomyces sp. NPDC101166. The sequence continues at coordinate 3,024 of NZ_JBIWPF010000053.1, read as the reverse complement.
TCACACAGGTGAAAGTGGTTGTGGCAGAGACCGTTTGAGTCCTCATCTGAAGGACCGCGGACGCTCATGGGTGGAACACTGACAACCTTCATCGCACCTACGGTGACCCCATGTGGTTGCCGGCGGTGAATATACCGACACACTATTGGGTCCTGAAAGAACACGCGAAAGCGATTCTTTCTAGGAAATCAGACGATCCGCTCGGATCTTCGTAAATACCGCGCAGCGTGCTGTGGCTGGTTTCGAAATTCAGGTTTGAGTGGGTGTGTTGTTTGAGAACTGCACAGTGGACGCGAGCATCTTTGTTAGTAAGTGTGTAAGAGCGTACGGTGGATGCCTTGGCACCAGGAGCCGATGAAGGACGTAGTAGGCTGCGATAAGCCTCGGGGAGCTGTCAAACGAGCTGAGATCCGAGGATTTCCGAATGGGGAAACCCAGCACGAGTGATGTCGTGTTACCCGCGCCTGAATATATAGGGCGTGTGGAGGGAACGTGGGGAAGTGAAACATCTCAGTACCCACAGGAAGAGAAAACAACAGTGATTCCGTGAGTAGTGGCGAGCGAAAGCGGAAGAGGCTAAACCGTGTGGATGTGATAGCCGGCAGGCGTTGTCCATGCGGGGTAGTGGGACCTACTTTCTTGTTTCTGCCGAAACAAGCAACAGTAAGAAACCAGAGCGTTAGTCGAATTGGTCTGGGATGGCCAACCGTAGAGGGTGAGAGTCCTGTAGACGAAAACGATCTGGCTGTTGTAGTAGGCACCCGAGTAGCAGCGGGCCCGTGAAATCTGCTGTGAATCTGTCGGGACCACCCGATAAGCCTGAATACTACCTGGTGACCGATAGCGGACTAGTACCGTGAGGGAAAGGTGAAAAGTACCCCGGGAGGGGAGTGAAATAGTACCTGAAACCGTGCGCTTACAATCCGTCAGAGCTGTAATAGGTGATGGCGTGCCTTTTGAAGAATGAGCCTGCGAGTCATCGGTGTGTGGCAAGGTTAACCCGTGTGGGGGAGCCGTAGCGAAAGCGAGTCCGAATAGGGCGCCCTGAGTCGCACACTATGGACCCGAAGCGGAGTGATCTACCCATGGCCAGGGTGAAGCGACGGTAAGACGTCGTGGAGGCCCGAACCCACTTAGGTTGAAAACTGAGGGGATGAGCTGTGGGTAGGGGTGAAAGGCCAATCAAACTCCGTGATAGCTGGTTCTCCCCGAAATGCATTTAGGTGCAGCGTCGCGTGTTTCTCACCGGAGGTAGAGCTACTGGATGGCCTAGGGGGCCCACAAGCTTACCGAAGTCAGCCAAACTCCGAATGCCGGTGAGTGAGAGCGCGGCAGTGAGACTGTGGGGGATAAGCTTCATAGTCGAGAGGGAAACAGCCCAGATCGCCGGCTAAGGCCCCTAAGCGTGTACTAAGTGGAAAAGGATGTGGAGTCGCGAAGACAACCAGGAGGTTGGCTTAGAAGCAGCCACCCTTGAAAGAGTGCGTAATAGCTCACTGGTCAAGTGATTCTGCGCCGACAATGTAGCGGGGCTCAAGTACACCGCCGAAGCCGCGGCATTCAGACATTATCCCGCCTTCGGGCCAGGAGTCTGGATGGGTAGGGGAGCGTCGTATGGCCAGGGAAGCGGCGGAGTGATCCAGCCGTGGAGGCCATGCGAGTGAGAATGCAGGCATGAGTAGCGAAAGACGAGTGAGAAACTCGTCCGCCGAATGACCAAGGGTTCCTGGGCCAGGTTAATCCGCCCAGGGTGAGTCGGGACCTAAGGCGAGGCCGACAGGCGTAGTCGATGGACAACGGGTTGATATTCCCGTACCCGTGTATCCGCGCCAAATATCGAATCAGTTGTGCTAAGTGCCCAAATGCGGTCTTATCGAGCCTTCGGGCGAGAGGGAACGCGGCTGCGCATGACCCTGGCTGTAGTAGGTAAGCGATGGGGTGACGCAGGAAGGTAGCTGGGCCAGGTGATGGAATACCTGGTGTAAGCGTGTAGGCCGGGATATAGGCAAATCCGTATCCCATGAGGCTGAGACGTGATGCGTAGCCGATTGAGGCGAATTCAGTGATCCTATGCTGCCGAGAAAAGCCTCTAGTGAGTTGGTACACGGCCCGTACCCCAAACCGACACAGGTGGTCAGGTAGAGAATACTAAGGCGATCGAGATAACTGTGGTTAAGGAACTCGGCAAAATGCCCCCGTAACTTCGGGAGAAGGGGGACCACGCCTGGTGAAAGGATTTACTCCTGGAGCTGGGTGGGGTCGCAGAGACCAGTGAGAAGCGACTGTTTACTAAAAACACAGGTCCGTGCGAAGTCGTAAGACGATGTATACGGACTGACGCCTGCCCGGTGCCGGAAGGTTAAGAGGACCGGTTAGCTCTTCGGAGCGAAGCTGAGAATTTAAGCCCCGGTAAACGGCGGTGGTAACTATAACCATCCTAAGGTAGCGAAATTCCTTGTCGGGTAAGTTCCGACCTGCACGAATGGCGTAACGACTTCTCAGCTGTCTCAACCACAGACTCGGCGAAATTGCAGTACGAGTAAAGATGCTCGTTACGCGCGGCAGGACGAAAAGACCCCGGGACCTTCACTATAGCTTGGTATTGGTGTTCGGTACGGTTTGTGTAGGATAGGTGGGAGACTGTGAAGCGGGCACGCCAGTGTTCGTGGAGTCATCGTTGAAATACCACTCTGATCGTATTGGACCTCTAACCTCGGACCCTGATCGGGTTCAGGGACAGTGCCTGGTGGGTAGTTTAACTGGGGCGGTTGCCTCCCAAAATGTAACGGAGGCGCCCAAAGGTTCCCTCAGCCTGGTTGGCAATCAGGTGTTGAGTGCAAGTGCACAAGGGAGCTTGACTGTGAGACCGACAGGTCGAGCAGGGACGAAAGTCGGGACTAGTGATCCGGCACCGGCAAGTGGAAGCGGTGTCGCTCAACGGATAAAAGGTACCCCGGGGATAACAGGCTGATCTTCCCCAAGAGTCCATATCGACGGGATGGTTTGGCACCTCGATGTCGGCTC
>NZ_JBIWPF010000052.1:0-5426 GCF_044768125.1 Streptomyces sp. NPDC101166 | reverse complement strand
CCACCGACTCCACGCCACGCGGCAGACACACACCCACGAACGACTCCGGGCCCACACCCTCCACCACCAGACGACGGGCCAGACGGTTGGCACGAACCTCCAACTCGGCATACGAGACCGACTCACCACCCGAGACCACCGCCACCGCCTCAGGCGACCGCACCACCTGCGCCTCGAACAACTCCGGCAGCGAACCGCAAGCCACCTCCGCAGCCGTGTCGTTCCACTCGGTCAGCACCTGCCGAAGCCCTGCCCCGTCCAGAACCTGGACGTTGCGCAGCGGCACGTCCTCGTCATGGTCCAGGGCCGATTCGAGGGCAGCGACCAGGTTCTGCGCGGCCGTGCGCACGAACTCTCCGACCCGGCGCGGGGCGATCGGCGCGACCGCGTCCACGGCGACCCATAGGCCGTCTCCGTCGTCGTCCACGGAGACGAGCAGTGGGTAGTTGGTCCGCTCGCGGGAGAAGACCGTCCTGATTCCGTCGAGCCGCTCGTCGCGTGCGCCCGGGGCTTCGGGGTCGCCTCCACCGCCGTTGTGGCGGTAGTTGAACAGGGCCGTGAAGAGGGGGGCGCTGCCCGGGATTCCGCTGGTTTGCTGCGCCACCGAGAGCGGCGCGTGCTCGTGCTCCAGGAGCTCCGCCAACTCGTCGCGCATCGCGGTGACCGCCGCGAGGACACCGACGCGGTCCGTACGGACCCGCACCGGAAGCGTGTTGAGGAAGGGGCCCGGCACCCGGTCGGAGCCCGCGCCGGCGTTCATCCGGCCGAACAGGATCGTCCCGAAGACCACGTCGTCGCGGCCGCTGACCGCGGCGAGGACGCGGGCCCACGCCAGGTGCAGCAATGTGGCGGGGCTGGCGCCGAGCCGCCGTGAGATCTCCCGCAGCCGAAACGTCAACTCGTCCTCGAACGGGACGACTTGCCGTTCCGAGTCCGCACCGTCGCCGCGTATGTCCGCGATGCCGAAGGCGGCGGTCGGCTCGGTGACGTCGCCGAGTCGGTCGGCGAAGTAGCGCTCGTGCTCCGTGCGGTCGACGCCGCCGCGTACCTGGGCGACGAAGGCACGGAACGGCAGCGGCTCCGGGAGGTCCGAGCCCCGGCCCTCGAGGAACGCCCGGACCTCCGCCATGAGCACTTCGAGGGCGGTGTGGTCCCGCACCATGTGATGGACCCGCACCAGCGCAAGCCACTGCCGGCCGCCGGGGGCGCGGGCCGTGTGGACCCGGATCAGCGGCGCTTCGCCCAGGTCCATCGTGGAGCCGCCGGCGGCGACCAGGCAGGCGACCGGGTCGGTGCCGTCCGCGTCGAGGGTGACGTCGGTGACGGGCAGGGTGGCGTGGCGCCAGACCACCTGGACCGGCTCGCGCAGCCCCTCCCACACGATGGACGTGCGGAAGATGTCGTGGCGGTCCAGGACGCATTGGAGTGCGCCGAGGAAGGCGTCGAGCCGCTCGCGGGTGTCGAACTCGACGACGGTCGGGAGAACGTAGGCGTCGTCCCCGCCGTCGGCGAGGAGATGGTGGAAGAGCAGGCCCTCCTGGAGAGGGGCCAGCGGATAGATGTCGGCGATGTTGGTCGCGCCGCCCGTGACCGTGGCGGCCACGGTCACGATCTCCTCGTCGGTGAGGTCGACGAGCGGCAGCATGCCGGGCGTGATCTCGGTGGCGTCGGCCGGGATGAGGTTCTCGGGTACGGTGACCTGCTCGGCGCCCGCCGAGGCGGCGAGGCCGGCCGGGGTCGGCGTCTGGAACAGCGCCCGTGCGGAGATCGTGACACCGTGCCCGCGCAGGAGTTCGACGAGGCGGATCGCGAGGAGCGAATGCCCGCCGAGCCGGAAGAAGTCGTCGTCCACGCCGACCGCGTCGACGCCCAGGACCTCGGCGAAGGCCGCGCACAGGATCTCCTCGCGGGCATCGGACGGGCCGCGCCCGCTGCCGGTGGCGTACTCGGGAGCGGGGAGCGCCTTGCGGTCCAGCTTGCCGTTGCCGGTCAGGGGCAGCGCGTCCAGGAGCACGACCGCGGAGGGAACCATGTGGGCGGGCAGTCGCTGGCTCGCGTACCGGGTGAGCGTACGGGGGAGTTCGGCGTCGACGGCGTCGACGTCCGCGGGTACGGCGTAGGCCACGAGCCGGGTGTCGCCCGGGATGTCCTCGCGGGCGACCACCGCCGCCTGTGCGACCAGCGGATGTGCGGCCATCACGCCCTGGACCTCGCCGGGCTCGACGCGGAAGCCGCGGATCTTCACCTGGTCGTCGGCCCGCCCGAGGAAGACCACTTCACCGTCGGCGGTCCACTTGGCCCGGTCGCCGGTCCGGTACATCCGCTGCCCCGCCTCGAAGGGATTCGCAACGAAGCGTTCGGCCGTCAGGGCCTCACGGCCCACATAGCCGCGCGCCAGACCCGCACCGGAGACGTACAGGTCCGCGACCACGCCGACCGGGACCGGCTGAAGGCAGGAGTCGAGCAGGTAGAAACGGGTGTTCGCGATCGGGGTGCCGACCGGCACGACGCCGTCGGCGACCCGCTCGGCGGTGAGCCGCGTGGTCGCGACGCCGATCGTCGTCTCGGTGGGACCGTAGTGATTGTGGACCTCACGCTCCCCGGCGGCAGCGAGCAGCTCCGCCGCCAGAGCGGGCGGGGTGGACTCGCCGCCGAGCACGAGGGAACGCCCCGGCAGTACGGCGTCGTATCCGGCGGCCGTCAGGGCGGCGAGGTGCGAGGGGACGACCTTGAAGTGGTCGACGCGGTGTGTGGAGAGGTACGCCGCGACCGCCTGAGGGTCAGTGATCGCACTCTCTTGCAGGATGTGCAGTTCGCCGCCGGTCGCCAGGGCGGCGAAGACGACGGTGTTGCCGAGGTCGGTCGTCTGGGCCTGGAGCAGCGCATAGCGCGCACCCTCGGCGCCGAAGCCGACCCGCTGTGGCACGGAGGCGAAGTAGTTGGCGAGGCCGCCGTGGGTGACCGCCACACCCTTGGGCCGGCCCGTCGAACCCGACGTGTAGATGACGTACGCGGGCGATCGCAGGTCGACAGGCCGCTCGGGGCGCTCCGCCGAGGCCGCCGCGAGGTGCATCTCCACGAAGGTCCCGTCGAGGGCGACCAGGCGCGAGCGACCGGCGGGCAGTTCGTCGACAAGGTCCTCGGTGGTGAGCACCAGCGCCGCCCGGCTGTCGCGCAAGATGTACGCGATCCGGTCCGTCGGCTGTTGCGGGTCGAGGGGCAGGTAGGCGGACCCGGCCTTCCAGGCCCCGAGGATGCCCGCGATCATGTCGGCGCCGCGCGGCAGGCACAGGCCCACGACCGCCTCGGCGCCGATGCCCTGGCCGATCAGGTAGTGCGCGATCCGGTTCGCCCGCGCGTCGAGCTGCGCGTACGAGACCTCCTTGCCGTCGGCGACGAGCGCCACCGCGTCGGGGGTGCGGTCCGCCCATCGCTCGAACAGCTCGTGGACCAGGGCGGGCCGGCCGTCGGACGCCGTGGCGTTCCAGTCGGTCAGCACCCGGCGGCGCTCGTCCTCGTCGAGGATCCGGATCGAGCTGAGCGTGCGGGCGGGGTCGGTGGTCGCCTGGTCGAGGACCTGAGTGAGCCGGGTGGCGAGGCGCTCGGCGGACGTCACGTCGAACAGGTCGGCGGCGGCCGTCACCGAGCCGCGCAGGCCTGCCGGAGCGCCCGTCGCGTCGAAGAGCTCGCGCACGGAGACGTCGAGGTCGAACTTGGCCGCCCTGGTGCCGGCTTCCGGGCCTTCGGACGAGGTCTCGGCAGGGTCGACGACGGTCCGCTGGTTGTTCTGGACGGTCAGCATGACCTGGAAGAGCGGGTGGCGGGACAGGGAGCGGGCCGGGGCGATCTCCTCGACGAGCTTCTCGAAGGGCACGTCCTGGTGCTTGAAGGCGGACAGTACAGTCCCGCGCACCTGGGCGAGCACCTCGCGGACAGTGGGGTCGCCGGTCAGGTCGGTGCGGATGACGAGGGTGTTGATGAAGAAGCCGACCAGGTCGTCCAGCGCCTCGTCCGTACGGCCGGCGACGGCGGTGCCGACGGGTATGTCGGTGCCCGCGCCGAGCTTCGACAGCGTCATGGCGAGCACCGCCTGAAGCACCATGAACGTGGTCACGCCCTCGGTCCGTGCCACCGCCGCCAGGCGCGCGTGCACCTCGGCGGGTACGCGCAGCGGGACGATGTGCCCGCGGTGCGAGGCCACCGGCGGTCGGGGGCGGTCGGCGGGGAGCTCCAGCTCCTCGGGGACGTCCGCGAGCTTCCCGCGCCAGTAGGCGGTCTGGCGGAACATCACGCTGTCGGGGTCGTTCTCGTCGCCGAGCAGTTGGCGCTGCCAGAGCGTGTAGTCGGCGTACTGGACCGGCAGTGGCTCCCACTCGGGTGCCCGGCCCTCGGTGCGCGCCGCGTACGCGGTCGTGAGGTCGCGGGTCAGCGGACCCTCCGACCAGCCGTCGCTGGCGATGTGGTGCATGACGACGACGAGGATCCGTTCGTCGGCGGCCTCGAAGAGCCAGGCTCTGATGGGCAGTTCGGCGTCGAGGTCGAACGCGTACCGCCCAGCCTCGTCGATCGCGTCGGTCAGCCGGTCCTGGGCGACCTCGGCCACCGTCAGCGCCCAGTCGAGCTCGTCGGGCGGGAGGATCCGCTGGTACGGCTCGCCGTCGACGACCTCGAAGACGGTGCGGAGCACCTCGTGCCGGCCGATCACGTCCCGCAGGGCCGCGTCGAGCGCGTCGCACCGCACGTCGCCCGGCAGTCGCAGGACGACCGGAACGTTGTAGGTCGCACTCGGGCCTTCCAGCCGGCTGATGAACCACAGCCGCCGCTGCGCGAAGGACAACGGGATCATCAGGACTCCTCCTGGTTGCGCATCGGCTGCAACGCCGGCCGGGTTGACTTCACGTGTCCGGGCTGACCGGGCTGACCCGGCTGTCCGAGCTGCTGGGCGAGGCCCGCCACCGTCGGCGCGTCGAACAGGGCGGCGATGTCCACCTCGACACCGAGCACCGTCCTGATGCGGTTGACGAGGCGGACGGCGAGCAGGGAGTGGCCGCCGAGGGTGAAGAAGTTGTCGTCGACGCCGACCCTCTCCAGACCGAGGACCTGGGCGAAGGCCTCGCAGAGGATCTCCTCCTCATGGCTCTCGGGTCCCCTCCCGGCGCCCGCCGCCTCGGCGTAGTCCGGGGCGGGGAGGTTCTTGCGGTCGAGTTTGCCGTTGGCGGTCAGCGGCAGGGCGTCGAGGACGACCACCGCGGACGGGACCATGTGCTCCGGAAGCCGATGAGCCGCGAACTCGCGGACCCCGTGCGGCAGTCCGTCGTCCGGCTCGTCGGGGTCCGTGGGGACGATGTAGGCGACGAGTCGGGTGTCGCCGGGGGTGTCCTCGCGGGCGACGACGGCCGCCTGCGCGACCTCCCGGTGCGCGGCCA
>NZ_JBIWPF010000051.1:0-5476 GCF_044768125.1 Streptomyces sp. NPDC101166 | reverse complement strand
GCGAACACCGACACCAGATTCGCCAACGCCCCATGACCCACCGCCACACCCTTCGGCCGCCCCGTCGAACCCGACGTATAGATCACATACGCCAGACCGGTATCGCGGAGGACGACCTCGGGTGCGGTGGTCGGAGCGGAGTCGAGTTCGGCGCACAGTTCGGGGCTGTCGACGACGGCGACCGGTACACGGCCCGCGGGAAGCCCGGGCAGGAGTTCCCCGGTCGTGAGCACGAGGGCCGCCCCGCTGTCGGCGAGCAGGTACGCCTTCCGCTCGGCCGGGTGCTCGGGGTCGATGGGCAGATAGGCGGCGCCGGCCTTCCACACGGCCAGGATCGCGACGATCATCTGGTCGTCGCGGCCGAAGCTCAGTCCGACGACCGACTCGGCGCCGATGCCCTGACGGATCAGGTGGTGAGCGAGGCGGTTGGCGCGGGCGTCCAGTTCCTCGTACGTGACGGCCACGCCGTCGGCGATCACTGCGATCTCGTCCGGGGTGCGCGCCGCGTGGGCCGTGAAGAGCTCGGGCACGGTGGTCGGCGCGACGGTCGTCGCGGTGTCGTTCCACCCGTTCAACAGCCGGTCGCGCTCGGATTCGTCCAGCACGTCGAGTGCGCTCAGCCGCACGGCGGGGTCGGCGACCAGCGCCGTGAGGGCGCGGATCCAGCGTTCGGTGAGCCGCAGGGCCGTGTCCTGCTCGAACAGGTCGGCCGACGCCACGACGCTGCCGTGCAGTCCACGGGGGATGCCATCGGCGCCGGCGGTCTCGGAGAGCTGGAAGGCCAGGTCGAACTTGGCCGCGGCCTCGGTGGGGCCGGCCGGTTGTGCGGCGGCCGACGGGGGGCGCAGTCCGGGCAGATCGAGGACCGCCTCGGCGTTGTTCTCGAGGGAGAGCATGACCTGGAAGAGGGGGTGGCGGGCCAGGGAGCGGGTGGGGGCCAGCTCCTCCACCAGCTTCTCGAACGGCACGTCCTGGTGGGCCATCGCGGCCAGGCTCGTCTCCCGCACCCGGCCGAGGACCTCCGCGAATGTGGGGTCGCCCGACAGGTCCGTGCGCAGGACGAGGGTGTTCACGAAGAAGCCGACCAGGTCGTCGAGTGCTTCGTCGTTACGGCCCGCGTGTGCTGAGCCGATCGGGATGTCGGTGCCCGCGCCGAGCTTCGACAAGAGGACGGCGCAGGCCGCCTGGAGCACCATGAAGGTGGTCACACCCTCGTCCTGTGCCAGCTGCCGCAGCCGGGTGTGGACGTCGGCCGGGACGGTCACCGGGATCCGGTGGCCCCGGCCGGTGGAGGCGGCGGGGCGCCGGTGGTCGGCGGGGAGCGTCAGTTCTTCCGGTGCGTCGGCCAGTGCCTCGCGCCAGTAGGCGATCTGGCGGGCGCCGACGCTGCCGGGGTCCGCCTCGTCGCCGAGCAGCTCGCGCTGCCACAGCGCATAGTCCGCGTACTGCACCGGCAGCGGCTCCCACCCGGGAGCCCGCCCCGCACACCGCGCCGCGTACGCGATGGACAGGTCCTGCGCGAGCGGCCGCTTCGACCAGCCGTCGCTGGCGATGTGGTGCATCACCACGACGAGCACCTGTTCGTCGGGGCCGGCCGAGAACAGGCAAGCGCGGAAGGGCACTTCGCGGGAGAGGTCGAAGGCGTACTCGCCCGCGGCGGCGACGGCCTCCGGAAGGTCTTCCGGGGAGACCTCGACGAGCGGCAGCTGCCACGTCAGGTCACTCATGGGGACGACCTGCTGGTAGGGCTCACCGTCGGTGACGGGGAACACGGTCCGCAGGACCTCGTGGCGCTGGAGCACGTCCCGCAGGGCTGCAGCGAGTGCCGCGTGGTCCACTTCGCCGGTCAGACGGAGGGCGACGGGGACGTTGTAGGCGGTGTTCGAGCCCTCCAGCCGGCCGATGAACCAGAGCCGTTGCTGTGCGTACGACAGCGGGGTGCGCTCGGGGCGCGGCATCGGCGCCAGTCCGGTGCGCGTGGTGCCCGCCCGGCCGATCCGGGCCGCGCAGCCAGCGACAGTGGGCACTTCGAAGAGCGTCGCCAGGTCCAGTTCGACGCCGAGTACGGCGCGGATACGGCTGACGAGGCGGACGGCGAGCAGGGAGTGGCCGCCGAGGGCGAAGAAGTTGTCGTCGACGCCGACCTTCTCGAGACCGAGGACCTGGGCGAAGGCCTCGCAGAGGATCTCCTCCTCATGGCTCCCGGGTCCGCGGCTGGAGCCGCCGGAGTGCGCGGCGCCCGGGGCGGGCAGGGCCTTGCGGTCGAGTTTGCCGTTGGCGGTCAGCGGCAGGGCGTCGAGGACGACCACCGCGGACGGGACCATGTGCTCCGGCAGCCGTCCGCCGACGAACTCCGCTACGGACGCGGCCAGTTCTCCGTCTGCCTCGTCGGCGTCCGTGGGGACGATGTAGGCGACGAGTCGGGTGTCGCCGGGGGTGTCCTCGCGGGCGACGACGGCCGCCTGCGCGACCTCCCGGTGCGCGGCCACCACCGCCTGTACCTCGCCGGGTTCGATGCGGAAGCCGCGCACCTTGACCTGCTCGTCCGCACGGCCCAGGTACTCCAGGAGACCGTCCCCGCTCCAGCGGGCCACGTCTCCCGTGCGATACATCCGCTGACCCGGCTCGAACGGGTTCGCCACGAACCTTGCGGCTGTCAGGCCGGGACGCTTCACATAGCCTCGGGCCAGCTGGGCGCCGGCGATGTAGAGCTCGCCCGCGACACCCGCAGCCACCGGCTGCAGACGCGCATCCAGCACATACAAGCGCGTGTTGGCGATCGGACGGCCGATCGGGACCGAGTCCCCCACCTGCTGACCGGACGCGACCTCGAACACACAGCAGCCCACCACCGTCTCGGTGGGCCCGTACTCATTGACGACCACCGAGCCCGGAGCCCGAGCAAGCCAGTCACGCACCACCGCACCGGGCAGCGCCTCACCACCCACAACCCATGTGCGGGCCGACGCGGCCGCCTGCTCCTGCGTGAGCATCTCCGCCAACAACGGCAGATGCGCAGGAACCGCCTTGACCAGACCGAAGGCGTCGGAGGTTTTGATGAGCTCGGCCAGCCCCTCCGCCCCGCCCGGACCGCTGACCACGACCGCCGAACCGGAGACCAACGGCACCAGGACACTGGTCACGGTCAGATCGAAGGCCAGGGAGGAATGCAACGGAGCACCCCCGCCCTCGCTCATCCCATACGCGTCCGCGGCCCAGGACACGTAATTGGCGAGTCCCCCGTGCGTGACGGCCACGCCCTTGGGCCGACCCGTCGAACCCGACGTGTAGATCACATACGCCAGCGACCGCGGATCGACCTCGTTGCCCAGCGGCTCCGCCGACACGGCATCCAGCTGCATCCGCACCAACGCGCTGTCCAACGCCACGAACCGGTTCCGACCCGCCGGGAGATCGTCGAGGACCTCCTCGGTCGTCAGCGTCAACACCGCACCCGAATCGGCGAGCATGAACCCGATCCGCTCCGCCGGATACTCCGGATCGACCGGCAGATAACCCGCCCCCGCCTTCCACACCGCCAGAACCGCCACCACCATGTCCACCCCACGCGGCAGACACAGACCCACCACCGACTCCGCACCGATCCCCTGACCCGCCAGATAACGAGCCAACCGCCCCGCACGAACATCCAACTCGCCATACGAGACCGTCTCACCGCCCGCCACCACCGCCACCGCATCCCGCGCCCGCACCACCTGCGCCTCGAACAACTCCGGCACCGACACCGAACCCAGATCCATCTCGGTGTCGTTCCACTCGACCAGCACCCGACGCCGCTCACCCTCACCGAGGACATCGAGCGAGGTGAGGGGCAGGTCCGTCCCGCCGGACAGCGCTGTCTCCACCGCGGTGACCAGTTGTTCGGCGGCGCGGTGCACCAGCGTGCTCACCTCGGCCGGGTCGATGGGGGCGACGGCGTCGACGGCGAGTGCGAGCGCGTCGCCGTTGTCGTTGACGGCCACGGACAGCGGGTAGTTGGTACGGTCGTGGGTCCACACGGTGCGGATGCCGGTGATCTCGGCGGTGTGCTCACTGCCGTCGCGGTGGCCCGCGTCGCGGCGGTAGTTGAAGAAACTGGTGAAGACCGGGGTGTCGGCCGGCAGTCCGCCGGCCCGCTGGGCCATGGCCAGCGGTGCGTGCTCGTGCTCCATGAGGCGGGCGAGCTGGCCGCGCATGGCCTCGATGGACTCGAGCGCGCCGAGCTCCCCGGTGCGCAGGCGGACAGGAAGCGTGTTCATGAACGGGCCCGGTACGCGGTCCGATCCGGTGCCCGCGTTCATGCGGCCGGAGAGCACCGTGCCGAAGACCACGTCGTCGCGACCGCTGAGCGCGGCGAGCACGCGAGCCCACGCCACGTGCAGTACGGGTGCGGGGCTGACGCCGAGGCGTCGCGCCACGTCTCGCAGACGGGTGGTGAGGGCGGGCTGGAACTCCAGCTCGCCGCGGGTGATGCCGGTGCCGTCGCCCCGCACATCGACCAGCCCGTAAGCGGCCGTGGGCTCGGTGACGTCGCCGAGCAGCTCGGCGAAGTACCGCTCGTGGGCGGCCTGTTCGACACCGGTGCGCGCCTGGGCGACGAAGTTGCGGAAGGGCAGCGGCTCGGGCAGCTCCTCGCCATGGCCCGTGAGGAAGGCCCGGATCTCCTCCAGGAGGACTTCCTTGGCCGTGTGGTCCTGCACCATGTGGTGCATTCGCAGCAGGGCGAGCCGCTTTCCGTCCGCGGCCGCCGTGACGTGCAGGGTGATCAGCGGTGCGCGGCCGAGGTCCATCGTGGTGCCGCCGGCGGCGACCAGCGCGGCGACGGGGTCGGTGGTGTCCTCGTCGAGGGTCACCTCGGTGACGGGCAGGGCGGCGCGGCGCCAGACGACCTGGACGGGCTCGCGCAGGCCCTCCCACACGATCGCCGTTCGCAGGATGTCGTGGCGGTCGACCACGCGCTGGAGGGCGACCAGGAAGCTGTCGAAGCGTTCGCCCGAGTCGAAGGCGATGACGGTCGGAAGTGCGTAGGCGTCGTCGCCGCGTTCGTTGAGGAGGTGGTGGAAGAGCAGGCCCTCTTGGAGCGGTGCGAGCGGGTAGACGTCGGCGATGTTGGCCGCGCCGCCGTCCACGGAGGCGACGATGTCGGCCAGTTCTCGGGCCGTGAGGTCGACGAGCGGCAGCATCTCGGGCGTGATCTCGGTGGCGTCGGCCGGGATGAGGTTCTCGGGTACGGCGACCTGGGCCGCGCCCGCCGCGGCGGCGAGGCCGGCCGGCGTCGGGGTCTCGAAGAGCGCGCGTACGGAGACGGACATGCCGCGTTCACGGAGCCGTTCGACCAGGCGGACGGCGAGCAGGGAGTGGCCGCCGAGGGCGAAGAAGTTGTCGTCGACGCCTACCTGTTCGAGTCCGAGGACCTGGGCGAACACACCGCAGAGGAGTTCTTCGCGGGCTGTGGCGGGGCCCCGGCCGGCGCCGG
>NZ_JBIWPF010000050.1:0-5564 GCF_044768125.1 Streptomyces sp. NPDC101166 | reverse complement strand
TGCGCCTCGAACAACTCCGGCAGCGAACCGGAAACCACCTCCGCAGCCGTGTCGTTCCACTCACTCACCACGCGGTGACGTTCGACCTCGTCCAGCAAGTCCAGCGTGCTCAGGCGTAGCTCCGGGTCCGCGGCCAGGCGCTCGATGACCCGTACCCAGCGGGCCACGAGCCGCTCGGCGGTCTCCGCGTCGAAGAGGTCTGCGGAGGCGACCACCGAACCGCGCAGCCCCGCCGGGGCGCCGCTCGCGTCGTGGGTCTCCGCCACCGACGCGTCCAGGTCGAACTTGGCCGCCGATGCGCCGACCGCGAAGCCGCCGGCCCGCACACCTCGCAGGTCGAGGACCGCCTCCGCGTTGTTCTGCACCTGGAGCATGACCTGGAACAGGGGATGCCGGGCCATGGACCGGCTCGGGGCCAGTTCCTCGACGAGCCGCTCGAACGGCACGTCCTGGTGCGCGAAGGCCGACAGGCTCGTCTCCCGTACGCGGCCGAGCACGTCCCGGAAGGTGGGGTCGCCGCTCAGGTCCGTCCGCAGGACCAATGTGTTGACGAAGAAGCCGACCAGGTCGTCCAGCGCCTCGTCCGTCCGGCCCGCGTTCGCCGAACCGATCGGGATGTCCGTGCCGGCGCCCAGTTTCGACAGCAGCATCGCAAGGGCGGCCTGCAGCACCATGAACGTGGTCACGCCTTCGGCCCGCGCCACCTGAACCAGGCGGGCGTGCACGTCCGCCGGAACGGTCAGGGCGACGTCGTGGCCCCGGTGCGAGGGCACCGGCGGCCGCACTCGGTCCACCGGGAGCTGAAGTTCCTCGGGTGCGCCTGCCAACGCCCGTCGCCAGTAGTCGACCTGGCGGGTAATCAGGCTTTCCGGGTCGGACTCCTCGCCGAGAAGCTCGCGCTGCCACAAAGCGTAGTCCGCGTACTGCACCGGCAGCGGCGTCCACGTGGGGGCCCGCCCCGCACACCGCGCCGCGTACGCGTCCGACAAGTCGCGCGCCAGCGGGCGCTTGGACCAACCGTCGCCGGCGATGTGGTGCATCGCCACGACGAGCACCCGCTCGTCGTCCGCGGCGGTGAACAGCGAGGCCCGGAAGGGAATCTCGACCGCGAGGTCGAAGGCGTGACCGGCCGCCGCGGCGATCGCGCCCGCCAGCTCCTGCGGAGCGACCTCGACCAGCGGCAGGTCCCACGCCAGCTCGTCGATGTCGACGATCCGCTGGTGCGGCTCGCCGTCGGCGACCTCGAAGACCGTACGCAGCACCTCGTGCCGTCCGAGCACGTCCCGCAGAGCCGCCTCCAGGGCCTCGTGATCGATGTCGCCTTCGAGGCGCAGGGCGACCGGGACGTTGTAGGCCGCGTTCGGGCCTTCCAGCTGACCGATGAACCACAGGCGGCGCTGGGCGAACGAGAGCGGGACCCGTTCAGGGCGCTCTCCTGCCGTCAGGGCCAGTCGGGCCTGTCCTGCGTCGGTCAGGCCGGCGGCGAGGCGGGCCACCGTCGGGGCCTCGAACAGTTCGCGGATCTCGACCTCGACGCCGAGGACGGAGCGGATCCGGCTGACCAGGCGCACCGCGAGGAGCGAGTGGCCGCCGAGCTCGAAGAAGTCGTCGTCGACACCGACTTCGGGAAGTCCGAGGACTTCGGCGAAGGCCATGCAGAGGATCTCTTCCTGGAGCGTGGCCGCCCGGCGTCCGCCGGCGGACAGCGAGGAGGAGTAGTCGGGTGCGGGCAGGGCCCTGCGGTCGAGCTTGCCGTTGCCGGTCAGCGGCAGCGTGTCCAGGACCACGACCGCGGACGGGACCATGTGCTCCGGCAGTCGCTGGCCGGCGAACTCGCGGATGAGAGCGGGCAGTTCGTCGTGGAGTTCGTCGATGTCCGTCGGGACGACGTAGGCGACGAGTCTGCGGTCGCCGGGGGCGTCCTCGCGGGCGATGACGGCTGCCCGGTCGACCAGCGGGTGTCCGGTCAGGACGCCCTGGACCTCGCCGGGCTCGATCCGGTGACCCCGGATCTTCACCTGGTCGTCCGCCCGCCCGAGGAAGACCACCTGACCGTCGGCCGTCCACTTGGCCCGGTCGCCCGTCCGGTACATCCGCTGCCCCGACTCGAAGGGGCTGGCGACGAAGCGTTCGGCGGTGAGGCCGGGGCGCTTGACGTACCCCCTGGCCAGCTGGGCCCCGGCGACGTACAGCTCACCGGCGACACCCGGCATGACCGGGCGCAGGTGCTGGTCCAGGACGTAGAAGCGGGTGTTGGCGATCGGGGTGCCGACCGGGACCGTCTCGCCCGCGACCTTCTCAGCGGTGAGCCGGGTGGTGGCGACGCCGATCGTCGTCTCGGTGGGGCCGTAGTGATTGTGGATCTCACGCTGCCCTGCGGCGCCGACCAGCTCCCGCAGCCACCCCGGGGACGCGGCCTCACCGCCCAGGACGAGGGACCGCGCCGGTAGCACCCCCTCCATACCGGCCGTCGACAGAGCGGCCAGGTGAGAGGGCACCGCCTTGAAGTGGTCGATGCGGTGCCGCGCGAGATACGAGGCCACCGCCTGCGGATCGGTGACCGCGCCCTCGTCGAGGATGTGCAGCTCACCGCCGCTGGCCAGGCTGGCGAACACCACCGTGTTGCCCAGGTCCGTCGCCTGCGCCTGCAACAGCGCATAGCGCGCACCCTCACCACCGAAGCCCAGACGCTCCGGCACCGAGGCGAAGTAGTTGGCGAGCCCGCCATGCGTGACCGCCACACCCTTGGGCCGGCCCGTCGAACCCGACGTGTAGATCACATACGCCAGCGACTGCGGGGGAACTAGGCGCTCTGGGCGCTCCGTCGAGGCCGCCGCGAGCTGCATCGCCACGAACGCGTCGTCGAGGGCGACCAGGCGCGAACGCCCGGCCGGCAGCTCGTCCAGGATCTCCTCGGTCGTCAGCGCCAGTGCCGCGCTGCTGTCCCTGAGCATGAAGGCCACCCGGTCCGCGGGCTGCGCCGGGTCGATCGGCAGATAACCCGCGCCCGCCTTCCACACACCCAGGATCGCCGCGATCATGTCGACGCCACGCGGCAGGCACAGACCCACCACCGACTCGGCGCCGATGCCCTGGCTAATCAGATAGTGCGCGATCCGGTTCGCCCGCGCGTCAAGCTGCGCGTACGAGATCTCCGTACCGTCGCTGACGATCGCGACGGCGTCCGGAACGGCGGCCGCCTGCGCCTCGAACAGCTCGTGCACCAGGGCAGGCCGGTCGTCGGCCGCCGTGGCGTTCCAGTCGGCGAGCACCCTGCGGCGCTCGTCCTCGGCCAGCACGTCCAGGCTGGTCAGGCGGCGGCCCGGGTCCTGCGAGAGGACGTCGAGGAGCATGGTCCACGCGTCGGCGATCCTGCCCGCCCACGCGGCGTCGAACAGGTCGGCGGCGACGGTGACCGAGCCGCCGAGGCCGGCCGGGACGCCCTCCGCGTCGAAGACCTCGGCGACCATGACGTCCAGGTCGAACTTCACGGCCGTTCGGCCCGAGGCCGCCGAGTCGTCGGCGCCCGCCGCGCCCGCCCGCACACCGGGCAGGTCGAGGACGGCGTCGATGGTGTTCTGGAGAGTGAGGACGGTCTGGAAGAGCGGGTGACGGGCCATGGAGCGGGTCGGAGCCAGCTCCTCCACCAGCTTCTCGAACGGCACGTCCTGGTGGTCCATCGCCGCCAGGCTCGTCCCTCGTACCCGGTCCAGCACCTCGCGGAAGGTCGGGTCGCCGGACAGGTCCGCGCGGACGACCAGGGTGTTGATGAAGAAGCCGACCAGGTCGTCCAGCGCCTCGTCCGTCCGGCCGGCGTTCGCCGAACCAATCGGGATGTCATGGCCGGCGCCCAGTTTGGAGAGCAGGGTGGCCAGGGCGGCCTGCAGGACCATGAACACGGTCACGCCCTCGGTCCGCGCCATTTCGACGATCCGCTGGTGCACCTCGGCGGGGACGTTCAGCGGCACGCTGTGGCCCAGGTGGGACGCGACCGCCGGGCGCGGCCGGTCGAAGGGGAGCTCGAGCTCCACGGGTGCGTCCGCCAGCGCCTCGCGCCAGTAAGTCACCTGACGGGAAATCAGGCTCTCCGCGTCCTGTTCGTCGCCGAGCAGTTCGCGCTGCCACAGCGCGTAGTCGGCGTACTGCACCGGCAGCGGCTCCCACTCCGGGGCCCGGCCCTCGCGGCGCGCCGCGTAGGCGACGGAGACGTCCCGGGCGAGCGGGCCCATGGACCAGCCGTCTCCGGCGATGTGGTGGACGACGACCACGAGCACCTGCTCGTCCGGTCCTGCGTCGAACAGCCAGGTGCGGATGGGAGCTTCGACCGAGAGGTCGAACTCGTACCTCTCCGCCTCCCTGATCGCGGCGGGCAGGTCCGCCGGCGCCACCTCGGCCGCGGACAGCTCCCAGGCGAGGTCCTCCAGGTCCAGGATCCGCTGGTAGGGCTGTCCGTCGGCGACCTCGAAGACCGTACGCAGCACCTCGTGGCGTCCGATCACGTCGTGCAGGGCCGCGCCGAGCGCGTCGCGGTCGACCCCGCCCGAGAGCCGCAGGGACACAGGCACGTTGTAGGTGGCGCTGGGGCCTTCCAACTGGCTGATGAACCACAGGCGTTGCTGGGAGAAGGAGAGAGGGACGCGTTCGGGGCGCGTACCGGGGCGCAGCGCGGGACGTGCGGCCCTGGCGCCGGCGAGACGGCTCGCGAGGGCGGAGACGGTCGGCGCTTCGAAGAGGGTGCGCAGCGGCACCTCGACGTCGAGGACTTTGCGGATGCGGCTGATGAGGCGGACGGCGAGCAGGGAGTGGCCGCCGAGGGCGAAGAAGTCGTCGTCGACGCCTACCTGTTCGAGTCCGAGGACCTGGGCGAACACACCGCAGAGGAGTTCTTCGCGGGCTGTGGCGGGGCCCCGGCCGGCGCCGGTGACGTATGCGGGGGCCGGCAGCGCCCTGTGGTCCAGCTTGCCGTTGACGGTCAGCGGCAGCGCCTCCAGGACGACCACCGCCGACGGGACCATGTGAGAGGGAAGGCGATCGGCTGCGAACTCACTCACCCGAGACGGCAGTTCCGCTGTGTCGTCATCGGGGACGACATAGGCGATCAGTCGTGGGTCTCCGGGCACGTCCTCACGGACCACGACCGCGGCCCGCGCGACCCCCGGGCACCCCGCCACCACCGAACGCACCTCGCCCGGCTCGATACGGAACCCACGAATCTTCACCTGCTCATCCGCACGCCCCACGAAGACCAGCTCACCCTCACCGGTCCAACGCACCACATCACCCGTGCGATACAACCGCCCACCAGCACCACCGAACGGATCAGCGACAAACCGCTCCGCCGTCAGACCAGCACGCCCCACATAACCACGCGCCAGCTGAACACCACCCACATACAACTCACCCGCAACACCCGCAGCCACCGGCCGCAAAAACTCATCCAGCACATACATCCGCGTATTGGCCACCGGCGAACCGAACGACACCACCCCCACCCCGTCCGGATCCACCGCACCCACCGCAGTGATCACCGTCGCCTCGGTCGGCCCATACGCATGCACCAACCT
>NZ_JBIWPF010000049.1:0-6062 GCF_044768125.1 Streptomyces sp. NPDC101166 | reverse complement strand
GCGCCCCCCCGCGTGCATGGCGGCGCCCGGGGGGCCCCCGGCGGGCCCGCCCCCGGCCCCGCCCCCGTACCGGCCCCGCGCGGCCCCGCGCGCGGGCCCCGCCCGGGCCTCTGCCGTTCGCCGTTCACTGGTCGCCGTGGCGTCCCGGCGCTCACACCCGGCGGGCTCAGGCCTCGCGCCCCTGCGGCCGCCGCCGTGACCAGCGCAGTCCGGCCGCGCCGACCGCGATCAGCGCCGCTCCGGCCGCGCCCCACGGCAGGACGGCCGGCCCGGTCCGGGGCAGTTCGTCGCCGCCCGGCGCAGCGGGCGTGTTGTCCGTGCCGAGCAACAGCGGCGTCGCCGGCGCGTTCGGCGACGGGTTCGTCGTGCCGAACGGCACCGGGCCCTGCTGCCAGAACGTCTTCGACCCGTCGCCGCTCTGGACGGGCAGGCAGATCCTCCCCCTCCGGCCCGTGTCGAAGACCGCGGCGACCGCGTACGACTTCGACGCGCCGGCCGCGAGTTGACCGACCGGGCAGGCGAAACCGCTGTTCGCGCCCTCGGGGAGGTCCTTCCGCTCGATCGCGGAGCACCCCGGCACGTTCTTCACCGTCAGCCCGTCGAATCC
The DNA here is from genome assembly GCF_044768125.1 of Streptomyces sp. NPDC101166. Taxonomy (NCBI): domain Bacteria; kingdom Bacillati; phylum Actinomycetota; class Actinomycetes; order Kitasatosporales; family Streptomycetaceae; genus Streptomyces; species Streptomyces sp. NPDC101166. The sequence goes on along the minus strand of NZ_JBIWPF010000049.1, from coordinate 5,455 downwards.
GACGACCAGCAGCCTGACGTCGCCGCTGACCTCGGTCCCCTCGTTGCGCACCGTGGCGGTGATCGCCGTTTCGTGCGAGGCGTTGTCGACCGAGATCCGCTCGGGCAGCAGCGTGCTCAGCCTGACGCCCGCGGGCGCCGCGTCGACGGCTTTCCCCCCTTTGCCGGACCCGGGCCCCGGGTCGTCCGCGGCGGCGGGAAGGGCCAGGATCATCACCGCCGAGAAAGACGCCGCGATCAGCGATCCGGCGATGGTCGTCGTACCACGAGAACTCATGTTCGTCCCCCTTGGCTGCACCTGAATTCGCAGTACTTGAAGAGGTACCACAAGATTTCACCGCACTATGCTGGTACGCCACTGAGTGTGACCATTGTGTTCCAGGGGTCGGGCAATGGAGGGGGTGCAGCGAATTGCCGGGTACTGCGGGGAACCCAGGAATTCCGGAAAACGCTGGGAACACGGGGAAAGGCGGTGTCCCGGGTTTTGTCGTGGCGGGCCGGTACCGGTTGGCCGAAGTGATCGGACAGGGGGGAATGGGGCGGGTGTGGCGCGCCGCCGACGAGATGCTCGACCGAGTGGTCGCGGTGAAGGAGATGCGCATCGACGGCCATGACGCCGAGGACGGCCGCACCCGCCGCGAACGCGCCCTGCGCGAGGCCCGCGCCACCGCACGCATCGACCACCCCAGCGTCGTACGGATCTACGACGTCGTGGACGGGGGCGAACGCCTGTGGATCGTCATGGAGTTGGTCGCCGGGCGCTCCCTGGAGCGCCTCACCGCCGAGGAGGGTCCGCTCGGCCCCCGGGAGACAGCCCGGATCGGCCTCGGTCTGATCGCGGCGCTGCGTCAGGTGCACGCGCGGGGCGTCCTGCACCGTGACATCAAGCCGGGCAACGTCCTCATGGACGACGGTGGTCGGCGCGTGGTCCTCACCGACTTCGGCATCGCCGCGATCCAGGACGCCAAGGCGCTCACCATGGTCGGCATGCTGGTCGGTTCCCCCGACTACATGGCTCCCGAACGGGTCTCGGGCCGGCCTCAGGGTCCGCCCTCGGACGTCTGGTCGCTGGGCGCCACCCTCTGCGCCGCCCTGGCCGGGCACTCTCCCTTCTCCCGCGACAGCACCCTCGCGACGCTCCACGCCGTGCTCTACGAGGAGCCCGAACTTCCTTCGGGCGCGGGCCCGTTGCGTGAGAGCCTCACGGCGGCGCTGCGTAAGGAGCCGTCGCTGCGCGCCGACCTGGACGCCCTGGAGGGAGCCCTGCGGCCGGTGGCCTTCCCCGCTCCGAGCCCGACCCTGCCCGCGCACCCGGCCGGGACGCTCGGCGCGGGGACGGACACGGCGGGGGCGGGCGGGCGGCCCGGGGAGGAGCCGCCCGTCCCCCCGGACCGGGCGGACCACGGGGACCGGACGGGCGGGGCAGGCCGGGCACGAGTGGCGACGGAACGCGGACCTGCCCCGCCCACGGTCACCCGCCCGGACCCGCCGGCGCCGGGCGGATCCACAGGCTCCGCCCGGCGCCGCCGCCCGGCGCGGTCGGCCGCGGTGGGCGTCGGGGCCGTGAGCGTGGCCGGGGCGCTGGTGTGGGCCGCGATGTCCGCGGGCGGGGCCGGAGCCCCCCGGGCCGGCGCCTCGCCGCCGACCCCCGCGGTCACGGCTCCCGGCACGACGAGCAGCCCCACCGCCACGGCGGTTTCCGGCGGTCCCTCACCCACCGTGGCGGGGACGTACCGGCCGCCGAGTCTGCCGCCGGGCGCGCACCAGGAGGCCGGCGGGTACGCGTGGGCGACGCCCCGGGGGTGGCGGCGGGACGTGAAGACGGGAGCGGAGGTGCACTACACCTCCCCGGACGGCGCGCAGGAACTCGTCGCCAAGTCGTCCCTGGCCCGGGGCGACCTGATGGAGACCTGGCGGACCTCCGAGCGCAACGCCCGCCAGGGCCGGGACTACCGCAAGATCCGCCTGGAGGAGACGACGTTCCGCGGCCGGCCGGCGGTCGTGTGGGAGTACGCCTTCACCCTCGGGGGCGTCCCCTGGCACGCGGTCCTGCAGGGCTTCACGCAGGACGGGACGACGTACCAGGTCAACACCTGGTATCAGCCGGCCGTGGAGACGAGCGCGCTGCGGACGTACGAGAGGGTCAAGGACAGCTTCACCGTGCTGTGAACGCACGAAGGGGCCCGAACGGGCGGGCCCCTTCGACGGTCCGGTCGGACGTACCGCTACTTCTCGGCCGGGACGGTGTCCTCCGTCGCGGCCGGAACCCCGGCGGCGGCGGTCTTGCCCTTGCCCTTCACCTTCTCCTTGACGAAGGCGATGGCGATCACGACCGCCGCGACGAGCAGCGACAGCAGCACGGTCTCCCGGCCGTCGTGCTCGGTGTCGGTGAGCATGTAGCCGAGCACGAACACGATCAGCGCGGCCGCCGCCCAGGTCAGGTACGGGTACAGCCACATCCGCACGACCAGCTTCTCCGGGGACTCCGCCTGGATGATCTTCCGCATGCGCAGCTGCGAGAAGCAGATCACCAGCCACACGAACAGCGCGACCGCGCCGCTGGAGTTGACCAGGAAGAGGAACACGGAGTCCGGGAACTTGTAGTTGAAGAAGACCGCGACGAACCCGAACACCACAGAGGAGATGATCGCCGCCATCGGCACGCCACGGCTGTTCGTCCGCGCGAACGCCTTGGGCGCGTCGCCGCGCCGGCCCAGCGAGAACGCCATCCGGGAAGCGGTGTAGAGACCGGAGTTCAGACAGGACAGCACCGAGGTCAGCACGATGAAGTTCATGATCTGACCGGCGTTGCCGATGCCGAGGGAGTCCAGCGCGGCGACGTAGGAGCCCTTCTCCTTGATGGAGGGGTCGTTCCACGGCAGCAGCGCGACGACGACGAAGATCGAGCCGAGGTAGAAGACGCCGATACGCCAGATGATGCTGTTGGTGGACTTCGTCACCGCGCGCTGCGGGTCCTCGGACTCGCCGGCGGCCAGGGTCGCGATCTCACTGCCCATGAAGGAGAAGACGACGAGCAGCACACCGGTGAGGATCGCGCCCGGTCCGTTGGGCAGGAAGCCGCCGTGTTCGGTCAGGTTGCCGAGGCCGGCCTTGTCGCTGTGGACGCCGGGCAGCAGGCCGAAGACGGCCAGCCCGCCGACGACGATGAAGGCGCCGATGGCGACGACCTTGATGCCGGCGAACCAGAACTCGAACTCGCCGTAGGAACCCACGGAGACCAGGTTGGTGGCGGTCAGGACCACCATCACGATCAGCGCCCACCCCCACTGGGGCACCGCCGGTATCCACGACTCGAGGATCTCCGCGCCCGCGGTCGCCTCCACCGCGAGGACGACGACCCAGAAGAACCAGTACAGCCAGCCGATGGAGAAGCCGGCCCAGGAACCGAGCGCGCGGTCGGCGTGCGCGGAGAAGGAGCCGGAGGTGGGGTTGGCCGCGGACATCTCACCGAGCATCCGCATCACCAGCACCACGAGCGTGCCGACGAGGGCGTACGACAGGAGGATGCCGGGCCCGGCGGTGGCGATGCCGGTCTTGGATCCAACGAACAGTCCGGCACCGATGACGCCGCCGATGGCGATCATCGAAAGATGGCGGTTCTTGAGGCCCGCCTGCAGACCGGGCCCGGGTTCTTCGGGACCTCCGGGGCCGTTTTCGGCCTTAGTCAGAGTCGGCTGCGAAGTCATGGAACGGGGTTTCCTTTGCGCCGCGGGGTGTGTCTCCCGTACGAGCGGATGTACGGGCCGTACCAGGGGGTGTACGAGCCGGTCCAGTGAATCCGAGGCATTCGAATTCGGGAACCTTTGAATCCGGATCGTTACTTGAGGTTTTCCTGAGGTTCTAATGGGGCACGTAGGTTTTTCGGGCCCGATACCCGGCGCTGCTACCCCGCAACACGCGTGTCACACTCATCCCATGCGCGTGTATCTCGGCTCGGACCATGCCGGCTTCGAACTCAAGAACCATCTCGTCGAATGGCTGAAGGCGGCGGGGCACGACCCGGTCGACTGCGGCCCGCACATCTACGACGCCCAGGACGACTACCCGCCCTTCTGCCTCCGCGCCGCCGAGCGGACGGCCGCCGACGCCGACTCCCTCGGCATCGTCATCGGCGGCTCCGGCAACGGCGAGCAGATCGCCGCGAACAAGGTCAAGGGCGTGCGCGCGGCCCTCGCCTGGAGCGAGGAGACGGCGGCTCTCGGCCGTCAGCACAACAACGCCAACGTCGTCGCGATCGGCGGGCGGATGCACACCCAGGACGAGGCGACGAAGTTCGTCGAGACCTTCCTCGCCACCCCGTTCTCGGGTGACGAACGCCACATCCGCCGCATCGACATGCTGTCGGACTACGAGACGACGGGCGAACTGCCCGCGATCCCGCCCCACCACCCCCAGCAGTAACCCCCTCACCCCGCCCGGCCCACCGGCCCGGGCGGGGGCAGGCTCGGGCGAGCGCCGTGACCAAGGTCAGGGTCATGGTCAGGGCCAGGAAGACGACGGCGGCGGAAGGGCGGCGCGCAGTGCCGGAAGGGCACACGATTCACCGGCTGGCACAGGACTACGCCGCCCGCTTCGCCGGCACGGCACCCCGCCTCACCAGCCCCCAGGGCAAGTTCAGCGACGCCGCCGACCTCCTCACCGGCACCCCGCTGACCCGTACCGAGGCCCACGGCAAGCACCTGTTCCTCGGCTTCGGCGTCGAGCCCTCCTGGATCCACATCCACCTGGGCCTCTTCGGCAAGGTGGCCTTCGGCGACGCCCCCGCGCCGCCGCCCACGGACACCGTCCGCCTCCGCCTCGCGACCGGGACGTCGTACGCCGATCTCCGCGGCCCGACCACCTGCGCCCTGATCACCGACGCCGAGAAGCAGGCGGTCCACGCCCGGCTCGGCCCCGACCCGCTCCGTGAGGACGCCGACCCCGGCGCCGCCTACCGTCGGATCTCCCGCAGCCGGACGACGATCGCCGCGCTCCTGCTGGACCAGAAGGTCATCGCCGGCGTCGGCAACGTCTACCGCGCCGAGGTCCTCTTCCGGCACGGCGTCGACCCGTACCGCGCGGGCCGGGACGTCACCCCCGCCGAATGGGACGCGATCTGGGCCGACCTCGTCGCCCTCATGCGCGACGGCGTCCGCGACAACCGCATCGACACCGTCCGCCCGGAACACACCCCTGAGGCGATGGGTCGCCCGCCCCGCGTCGACGACCACGGCGGCGAGGTCTACGTCTACCGCCGCACCCACCAGCCCTGTCACCTCTGCGGCGACACCGTCCGCACGGCCGACCTCGCCGCCCGCAACCTCTTCTGGTGCCCGAGCTGCCAGAAGGGCTGAACCGGCTCTAGGGCGTGTTTCGAAAGTCCCTCCCCCACTGCCCTAAGGGCGTGGGAGGTGCCCCCAGGCTCGCGACGCCTGGCACGCGCGCTCGCCGCGTTG
>NZ_JBIWPF010000048.1:0-7630 GCF_044768125.1 Streptomyces sp. NPDC101166 | reverse complement strand
CCACCTTTTTTGGCGGGTTTGGCCCGGTGGATCCCCGGCTCCCCCCCCGCGGGGCCCCCCTATGGGTTTGCGCGGGGCAGGTCCCGGGCGGTGGGGCCCCGGGGGGGGGGGCCGGGGGGGGCGCGCCCCCCCCCGGGGGGGCCCGCGCCCCGTCCCCCGCTCCCCCGGAGGGTCAGGTGGTCTCAAGCGCCGGCAGCGTCCCCGTCTTCGCCGCCTGGGCGTACCACAGGGCACTCGACTTCGGGGTGCGGGCCAGCGTCGCGTAGTCCACGTACACCGCGCCGAACCGCTTCTGATAGCCGTACGCCCACTCGAAGTTGTCCATCAGGGACCACAGGAAGTAGCCCCGGACGTCAGCGCCTTCCGCGATGGCGCGGCGGACCGCCCGCAGATGACCGTGGAGGTAGGCCACGCGCTCCGGGTCGTGCACCCGGCCGTCGGCGTCCGGCTTGTCGTCGTAGGCCGCGCCGTTCTCCGTGATGTAGAGCGGCAGGCCCGGGGCCTCCTTGGTGTAGCGCATGATCAGGTCGTGCAGGCCCGTCGGGTCGACCGTCCAGCCCATCTCGGTGCGCTCGCCCGGCGTCTGGTGGAAGGCGACGTCGTCCGCACCGGGCCAGGGGGTGTGCGAGCTCGCGCCGTGACCGTCCGCGCGCGGGCCCTTCGGGTCCGCGTCCGCCGCCGAGACCAGCGTGGGCGTGTAGTAGTTGAGGCCCAGCGCGTCCAACGGCTGCTGGATCGCGCGCAGATCGCCGTCGAGGACGAACGACCAGTCCGTGAGCGACGACGTCGAGGCGAGCAGCGTCTCCGGGTACGCGCCGCGCAGCAGCGGGCCGTGGAAGACGCCGTTGGCCAGGTCGTCGATCGTCCGGACGGCGGCGAGATCGGCCTCCGTCTGAGAAAGGGGCCGCACCACCGAGGAGTTGAGGCTGATCGCGATCGAGTTGCGGGCCGGCATCGCCGACCGCAGCGCGGACGTGCCCAGACCGTGCGCCAGGTTGAGGTGGTGCGCGGCGCGCAGCGAGGCCGCCGGGTCCGTGCGGCCCGGCGCGTGCACCCCGGAGGCGTAGCCGAGGAACGCGCTGCACCACGGCTCGTTCAGCGTGATCCACTGCTCCACCCGGTCGCCGAGCGCCTCCCCGACGATCTGCGCGTACTCGGCGAACCGGTGCGCCGTGTCGCGCTCCGGCCAGCCGCCCGCGTCCTCCAGCTCCTGAGGGAGGTCCCAGTGGTACAGGGTGATCGCCGGCTTGATGCCCTTGTCCAGCAGCTCGTCCACCAGACGGCGGTAGAAGTCCAGGCCCACCTGGACCGCGGGGCCGCGCCCGGTCGGCTGGACCCGCGACCACGAGATGGAGAAGCGGTACGCCGACAGGCCCAGCTCCGCCATCAGCGCCACGTCGTCGCGGTAGCGGTGGTAGTGGTCGACGGCGATGTCACCGGTCTCGCCGCCGGCGGTCCTGCCCGGCGTGTGGCTGAAGGTGTCCCAGATCGACGGGGTGCGGCCGTCCTCCCGCACCGCCCCCTCGATCTGGTACGCGGAGGTCGCGGCGCCCCAGAGGAAGGCGGGGGGAAAGGTCACCGGGGTGGCCGACTGTGCGGACTCAGGCATGGAAGCGCTCCCATGGTTGGTCGTCGAGGTCGTCGCCGACCGACGGAGGATGGGGGGTGAGGTGATGCGGGTGGTACGGAGGGGCCGAGGCGGCGATGACCCGGCCCCCGACAAGAGGGGACGGTGGGCCTCAGCCCTTCACCGCACCCTGCATGATGCCGCCCACGATCTGCTTGCCGAAGATCGCGAAGACCAGCAGGAGGGGGAGCGTGCCCAGGAGCGCGCCCGCCATGATCAGCGACTGGTCCGGCGTGTAGCCGCGGCCCAGCGCCGCGAGCGAGACCTGGACGGTGGGGTTGCCCGTCTGACTCAGCACCAGGAAGGGCCACAGGAAGTCGTTCCACGTCTGCACGAACATCAGCATGCCGAGCACCGCCATCGCGGGTCGCGCCGCGGGGAACACCACGTGCCACACCACGCGCCAGCTGCTCGCGCCGTCCACCCGGGCGGCCTCGATGATCTCGTCGGGCAGCGCCTGCATCAGGTACTGCCGCATGAAGAACACACCGAAGGCGCTGACCAGCGAGGGCAGGATCACCGCCTGGAGCTGGTCGGTCCACTGCAGCTTGGCGACCATCATGTACAGCGGGATCACGCTCAGCTGCGGCGGCACCATCATCGTGCCGATCACGATCAGCATCAGCGCGCCCCGGCCCTTGAACCTCAGCTTGGCGAAGGCGAAACCGGCGATCGTGGACAGGAACACGATGGTGGCCGCCGAAGTCCCGGCCACGATCGTCGTGTTGATGAACGCCGTGCCCAGGTTGGCGCCGTTCCACGCCTCGTCGAGATTGGTGAACAGGTTCGAGCCGAACCAGAACGGCGGCGGCGTCTGCGCCAGCCGGCTGTTGTCGCGGGAGGCGGCGATCGCCGTCCACAGCAGCGGGAACAGCGAGCCGAGGGTGAACAGGCCCAGGATCACGTACGAGAGGGGGCCGGCGTGCAGCGTGCCGCCGGCACGGGCCGACTTGGGCCGCCGCACACGGCCGGGTTTCCTCACGGTCGTATCCGGCGGGGTCAGTGTCGTCGTCACGGCCGGTACTCCTAACTACTGGCGCGCAGCCGGCGCGAGATGACGTAGTTGACGATGCCGACCACGATCAGGATCAGGAACATGGTCCAGGCGATCGCGGAGGCGCGGCCGAGGTGCTGGTTCACCCAGCCCTGCTCGTACAGGTACAGGCCCAGCGTCTGGAACTGGTGTTCCGCGCCGCCGGACGCGCCCTTGTTCGGGTCGAACAGCAGCGGCTCGCCGAAGACCTGGCTCGCGCCGATGGTGGAGACGACCACGGTGAACAGGATCGTGGGCCGCAGCGACGGCAGCGTCACATGGAAGAACTGCTGCCAGCGGCTCGCGCCGTCCAGCGCCGCCGACTCGTAGAGGTCCTGCGGGATCGCCTGCATCGCCGCCAGGTAGATCAGCGCGTTGTAGCCGGTCCAGCGCCAGATGATGATCGAGGACACCGCGAACTGGGACGGCCACTTGTCGTTCTGCCAGTCGACCGGGCTGATCCCGACGAGGTCCAGTCCCCAGTTGATCATGCCGTAGTCGCGCCCGAAGAGCAGCACGAAGACGAGCGAGGCGGCCGCGATGGACGTCGCGTACGGCGCCAGCATCGCGACCCGGTAGAAGGTCGAGGCGCGCAGCCTGTAGTTGAGGATGTGCGCGATGCCCATCGCCATCAGCAACTGCGGCACCGTGGAGATGATGCCGATCGTGAGCGTGTTGCGCGCCGCGTTCCAGAAGAACTCGTCGTCGAAGATCCGGGTGTAGTTGCGCAGCCCGACCCAGTTCATGTCGGTGGGCGCGGTCATCTCCACCTGGTGCAGCGACGCCCAGCCCGTGTAGAGCAGCGGGAACAGTCCGAACGCCAGGAACAGCAGGAAGAACGGCGAGACGAAGGCGTACGGGCTCCAGCGCAGGTCCCGCTGCCAGCGGCGGGACAGCCTTGAGCGGCGCCGCAGTTCCGCCTCCGTCGGTACGGCGGGCGGGCGGCCCGGGGCCGCGCCCCCCTCCTTCACGGGGGGCGCGGCGGTGTCGTGGCGGGTGGCCATGCGGGTCACTTGTCCAGGCTGTTGTCGATGGTCTTGGTGGCGTTCGCCCAGGCCTCTTCGGTGGACTTGCCCTTCGTCACCAGGATGACGCCGTTGTCGCTCAGGCCCTGCTGGATGATCTGGTCCTTCGGGCCGATCACCTGGACCGGGGCGGACTTGGCGGCCTGGGCGAAGATCGTGCCGATGTTGGCGCTGCCGGTCATCTGGTTGGTGGCGCCGGTGACTTCGGGCATCGTGTACGCGCCGGGCGCGCTCGGGAAGGAGCCCTGCACCTTGAACAGCTTGGCCTGCTGCTCGGGCGCGGTCAGCCAGGCGACCAGCTTCTCGGCCTCCTTCACGTGCTTGCCGCTGGAGGGCACGCCCAGGAAGCTGCCGCCCCAGTTGCCGGACTTCGGGGCCACCGCGACGGCCCACTTGCCGGAGGACTCGGGCTTCGACTTGCCCTTGATGGTGCCGAGCATCCACGGCGGGCAGGCCACGGTGGCGAACTTGCTGTTCGCGATCGTCTGGTCCCAGCTCGGCTGGAACTGGGGAACACCCTGCACCAGGCCCTCCTGGGCGGCCTTCGCGGTCAGGTTGAAGCCGGCCCGGACGGCGGGGTTCGTCTTGTAGATGATCTCGCCGGAGGAGTCGTAGAACTTCTCCTTCTCACTGGAGAGGACGGCGTTGAGCAGACCGCCGGGGGAGTCCATGAAGAAGGTGCCCGCGGGGGCCTTCGCCTTGTACTTCTTGCCGGTCTCGATGAACTTGTTCCAGTCGCCCGCCCACAGCTGGCCGACCGCCGCCGGGTCGGTGGGCAGACCGGCCGCCTTGAACAGGTCCGTGCGGTAGCAGATGGCCATCGGGCCGACGTCGGTGCCGAGCCCGATCGTCTTGTTGTCCTTGGTCGTGGCCTGCGCCCACTTCCAGTCCAGCCAGTTGCTCTTGTTCACGCCCGAGACCTTGGACATGTCCTGGAACTTGGCGGCCTGGGTGGTGGTGACCTCGGATATGTTCGCGACTTCGATGGCCTGGACGTCCTGCAGGCCGCTGTTGGTGGTGAGGTGGTTCACCAGCGCCGGGTAGTAGTTCTCGTTCCGCTCGATCACGTTCTCGGCGATCTTGATGTTCGGGTTGAGCTTCTCGTACTCGGCGTAGAGGCCGGCCTCTTTGAAGCCCATGGTGCCGAAAAGGCCCAGCGTGATCGTGGTCTTGCCCTTGCCGTCTCCGGACGAGCCCTTGTCGTCGTCCTTCTTGCCGTCGTCGGCACAGCCGGCCAGCAGCCCGGCGCCCAGCGCGGCCACGGCCGCGATGACGACCGTCTTGCGCGTCCCGCGGGCGATACGGGTGCCCCCGCCCGACCGAAGCCGGGAGTGGGGGAGGGTACGTGCTCGCATTGCGTCCTCCTGTTGCCCTGACGTGCCGACCCCCCGGCCAACTGCATGGTTGGACCCGTTAGTTTCTCGCTGCGGCTCGGGCGGGGAACGTGCGGGATGTGTATGTGTCAGGTACCGTGGGAGCGCTCCCACAAGTGATGTGTTGAAGAGTCGCGGGTTCCGCCGGGGGTGTCAAGGGCGGGAGCGCGGAAGGATGTGTTCAGTTATCGGCCTGTTAGCTAACTCCGGCGGGTGACGTTTTTCGGCCGGGACCGGGACGGGCCGGCGCGAGAGCTCCCGGTGGCCGCGGGCCCCCGGGAGCCGAGGTGAGAGCCCTGGTGACGGCGGGCCGAACGGGCGGGACTGTTAGATTCCAGGCCAGCGGGATGACGACGCGGGAAGGCGGGGCTCATGGCAAGCCACTCAGCGCGGAGCCGGAGCGGTGGGCGGCCCACCCTCGAAGAGGTGGCCGCGCGCGCCGGCGTGGGCCGGGGCACGGTCTCGCGGGTCATCAACGGCTCGCCGAGGGTCAGTGACGCGACCCGCGCGGCCGTGGAGGCGGCGGTCGCCGAACTCGGCTACGTCCCCAACACCGCCGCACGCGCCCTCGCCGCCAACCGCACGGACGCCATCGCCCTCGTCGTCCCCGAGCCGGAGACCCGCTTCTTCGCCGAACCGTACTTCTCGGACATCGTGCGCGGCGTGGGCGCCGAACTCTCCGACACCGAGATGCAGTTGCTGCTGATCTTCGCGGGCAGCGACCGTGAGCGGCGAAGGCTGGCCCAGTACCTGGCGGCGCACCGGGTGGACGGCGTCCTGCTGGTCTCGGTGCACGCGAACGACCCGCTCCCCGATCTCCTCGCCCAGCTGGAGATCCCGGCCGTGATCAGCGGACCCCGCTCCGCCGCGGAGACCCTGCCGTCCGTCGACTCCGACAACTACGGCGGCGCCCGCTCCGCCGTGGAGCATCTGCTCGCCCAGGGCCGCCGCCGTGTCGCGCACATCACCGGCCGCCTCGACGTGTACGGCGCCCAGCGTCGCGTCGACGGCTACCGCGACGCCCTGCGCGACGCGGGGTGCGAGGTGGACGAGGGTCTCGTGCAGCCCGGTGACTTCACCGAGGAGGGCGGCCGGCGTGCGATGGCCGATCTGCTCGCCCGCACTCCGGGTCTGGACGCCGTCTTCGCGGGCTCCGACGTCATGGCGGCCGGCGCCCGCCAGGCGCTCCGCGAGGCGGGCCGCCGTATCCCCGACGACGTGGCCCTGGTGGGCTACGACGACTCCGCGATCGCCCGTCACATGGACCCGCCCCTGACCAGCGTCCGCCAGCCCATCGAGGAGATGGGCCGCCGGATGCTGGACCTCCTCCTCACCGAGATCGCGGACCGCCGCCCGACGGTCTCCCGCGAACTGGAACCCCGCCAGGTGGTCCTGGCGACGGAACTGGTGCAGCGGGCGTCGTCGTAGGCGGGGCGCCGAGCTCCGCGCAGGGCCCTTGGATCGTGGCGGTGACGAAGCTCACCGCCGGCGGGGAGGGCGCTGCGCGGGCAGGGTCCCGTACAAGAGGCGAAACGCGTCAAGGGCTGATCCGCTTTCACGGATCAGCCCTTGACGGGTGAGGGTGAGTGACGGGACTCGAACCCGCGGCATCCTGGACCACAACCAGGTGCTCTACCAGCTGAGCTACACCCACCATGACCGGCGGTTCACTGGGTGGTTTCCCCTACCGGCCGAGAAAAAGTGTACAGGGTCCGAAGGGGTGCTCGCGCACGGCTTTCCCGGGGGGTCGGATCGGCGTCGTCACCGCCCCGGCAGGACGTGCTTGGCGGCGATCGCCTTGGCGGTGTCGGAGTCCGGGCCGGGCTGCGGTACGAAGACGGCCTCGCGGTAGTAGCGCAGTTCGGCGATGGACTCGCGGATGTCGGCGAGGGCGCGGTGGTTGCCGTTCTTCTCGGGGCTGTTGAAGTAGGCCCGCGGGTACCAGCGCCGGGCCAGCTCCTTGATCGAGGAGACGTCGACGATCCGGTAGTGGAGGTAGCCCTCCAGGGTCGGCATGTCGCGCAGGAGGAAGCCCCGGTCGGTGCCGACGGAGTTCCCGCACAGCGGAGCCTTGCCGGGTTCCTTGACGTGCTCGCGGACGTAGGCGAGGACCTGCTCCTCGGCGTCGGCCAGCGTGGTGCCGGCGGCGAGTTCGTCCAGCAGGCCGGACGCGGTGTGCATCTGACGCACCACCTCCGGCATCGTCTCCAGCGCCGAGTCCGGCGGACGGACGACGATGTCGACGCCGTCGCCGAGGATGTTCAGCTCGGAGTCGGTGACGAGGGCGGCTACCTCGATGAGAGCGTCGTCGGACAGCGAGAGGCCGGTCATCTCGCAGTCGATCCACACCATGCGATCGTTCATGCGACCACCCTAAGGCTGACATCCGCGGATGCGATGCCCCCGGTGGGCGCGACTGCCCCGGGGCTCCGCCCCGAGGGACGGGGAGGGACGGGCGGGGGGGGGGGGGGGGCCCGCCCCCCCCCCCCCCCCCCCCCCGCCCCACCCCCCCCCCGCGCCCCGCCGGCGCGCCCCGGGGGCCCCCCCCCCCGCCCCCGCCGGGGGGGCCGGG
>NZ_JBIWPF010000047.1:0-9718 GCF_044768125.1 Streptomyces sp. NPDC101166 | reverse complement strand
GGCTCCGGCGCCCAGGATGCCGAGGATGCCGGTGACGAAGGGGATGCCAGGTTCGCAGAGCATCGCCACCCGTGAGCCGGGGCCCACCCCGGCCGTGACCAGACGACGGCTCAACGCCGAGGCGAGGGAAACCAGTTCGGCATAGGTGGCCGTCCCGGTCGGGTCCTGCACCGCGAGCCGGTCCGGGCGCGCGGCGGCGTGCGCCCGCACCCGCTCCACGACCCCGGTGTACGCCTCCTCGACCGTCGTCGCCGTCCAACCCGCCCGCACCGCGGCGGACTCGTCCGGCAGCAGCACCTCGGCCTCGCGGACCGGCCGGCCCGGCGCCGCGACGAGCACGCCCAGCAGGTGCGCGAGCCGGTCGGCGAAGGACCGCGCGGTCGCCTCGTCGAACAGGTCGCTGCTGTACTCCAGGACCGCGTCGATCCCGTCGGCCGCACCCTCCTCCGTACGCCGCTCGAACAACTCGAAGGCCAGGTCGGCCTTGGCGGTCCCCGTGCCGAGGAGCAGCGGCTCCGACTCCACGCCCGCCAGCCGCACCGCCGAGTCCGGCGTGTTGTGCAGGGTGAGCATCGTCTGGAACAGCGGGTGCCGGGCCAGCGACCGGGTCGGCGCGAGCGCGTCGACCAGGGCCTCGAAAGGCAGGTCCTGGTGCGCGTAGGCGGCCAGGTCCGTGGCGCGGACGCGGTCGAGCAGCTCCAGGAAGGTCGGGTCGCCCGACAGGTCGGTGCGCAGCACCAGGGTGTTCACGAACAGGCCGACCAGCTCGTCGAGCACCGGGTCCGTGCGGCCCGCGACGGGCGAGCCGAGTGGGATGTCGTCGCCCGCGCCCAGCTTGGACAGCAGGGCGGCCAGCGCCGCCTGGAGCACCATGAACGTGCTCACGCCCCGCGCCCGGGCCAACTCGCCGACCGCCGCGTGCAGCGCTGAGCCGATGCGGAACTCCACCTGCCCGCCCCGGTGCGTGGGGAGAGCCGGCCGCGGCCGGTCGGTCGGCAGCTCCAGTTCGTCGGGGAGGTCCTTCAACGCCTCCCGCCAGTGGCCGAGCTGCTCCTCCGACACCGCAGCGAGCAGCTCCCGCTGCCACAGCGTGTAGTCCGCGTACTGCACGGGCAGCGGCGCCCAGACCGGCTCCCCGCCCGCGCGGCGCGCCTCATAGGCCCCCGCGAGGTCGGCGCCCAGCGGGCCCACCGACCAGCCGTCGGCCACGATGTGGTGCACGACGAGCAGCAGCACGTGCTCCTCGTCCGAAGCCCGGAACAGCTCCGCCCGCAGCGGCAGGTCGGCCGCCAGGTCGAAGCCGCGCCGCGCCGCCCGGCGTACGGCGTCCTCGCTCATCGCGGTGACCGGCAGGTCGATCCGGACCGCCTCCGCGTCCACGACCTCCTGGCGGGCGCGCCCGTCGGTGTCCGGGAAGCGCGTGCGCAGCGCCTCGTGGCGCACGACGACGTCGCGCACCGCCGCGCGCAGCGCCGCCACGTCGAGGACGCCCTTCAGCCGGACGGCGACCGGGATGTGGTAGGCGGGGTTGTCCGCCTCCAGCCGGCTGAGGAACCAGAGCCGCTGCTGGGCGGGAGAGAGCGGCAGCACGTGCGGGCGTACGGCCGGCGCCGGGGCGGGCCGGGCCTCCCCGGCGTCCGCGACGCGGGCCGCGAGGGCCGCCGGGGTCGGCGCGTCGAAGACCGCGCGGACCGGCAGGTCGGCGCCGAGCGCCGTCCGGATCCGGCCGGTGAGTCGGGTCGCGAGCAGCGAGTGGCCGCCGAGCTCGAAGAACGAGTCGTCCGGACCCGCGGGCGCGGGCAGCCCGAGGACCTCTCCGAACACCTCGCACAGCAACTGCTCCTGCGGGGTGCGCGGTGCGCGGACCGCGGTGCGCGGGCCCTGGGCGGGCGCCGGCAGCAGCTTGCGGTCGACCTTGCCGTTGGCGGTGAGCGGCAGCGCGTCCATCGCCACGTACAGCGCGGGCACCATGTGCGCGGGCAGGCTCTCGGCCAGGTGCGCGCGGAGCGCGGCTGGGGCGGCCGTGCCGACCGTGTAGGCCACGAGCTGCGTGCCGCCCGGCTGGTCCTCGCGGGCCACGACCGTCGCCTGGGACACCTCGGGGTGGGCGGCGAGCGCCGACTCGATCTCGCCGAGCTCGATACGGAAGCCGCGGATCTTGACCTGGTGGTCGGCCCGTCCGATGTACTCGATCTGCCCGTCGGCGCCCCAGCGCACCACGTCGCCGGTCCGGTACATGCGGCTGCCGGGCGGACCGAACGGGTCCGGCACGAAGCGGGTCGCGGTCAACGACGGACGCCCGTGGTAGCCGCGGGCCACACCGTCGCCGGCGATGAACAGCTCGCCGACCGCCCCCGCGGGAGCGGGCCGCAGCGCGTCGTCGAGGACATACACCTGGGTGTTGGCGATCGGGCGGCCGATCGGCGGCACGCCGCCCCGCTCGCCGTCCAGGACGGCGGCGGTCGACCAGATCGTCGTCTCGGTGGGCCCGTAGACGTTGGTGACCTCGCGGGACGCGGCGCGCAGCGCGTCGGCGAGCGGTTCGCCGACGGCCTCGCCGCCGATCAGGACGCGCAGCCCGGCCAGGCTCTCCGCGTGCTCGGTGACCAGGGCGTGCCACAGCGTCGGGGTGGCCTGCATGACGGTCGCGTCGCTGCCGGTGATCAGGGCGGCGAGCGCGGCCGGGTCGCGCACCGTGTCGCGCTCGGCGAGGACCAGTTCGGCGCCGGTGAGGAGCGGGACGAAGATCTCCAGGTTGGAGATGTCGAAACCGAAGGTGGTGACCGACAGGAAGCGGTCCCCGCCCGTCACGCCGAACCGCTCGCCCATGTCGTGCACGAGGTTGATCAGCGCGCCCTGTGGCACGACCACGCCCTTGGGCCGGCCGGTGGAGCCCGAGGTGTAGATCGTGTACGCGGTCTCCAGCGGGTCCGGGTCCGCGGTGCCCACCGGGCCGGCGAGCCGCTCCGCGAGGAGCGCCGCCGCCGTGTCCAGGGTCAGGTGCGGACGTTCGGTGACGGCGGGCAGCGTGGCGGCGACCCCGGCCGTGGTGACCACGAGGGCGGGCGCCGCGTCGTCGAGCATGTAGCCGATGCGGTCGGCCGGGTAGTCGGGGTCGAGCGGCAGGTAGCCGGCGCCCGCCTTGACGACGGCGAGCGTCGCGACGATCAGCTCCGTCGACCGCGGCAGCGCGAGCGCCACCAGGGCGCCCGGGCCCGCGCCGCGCGCCACCAGCTCATGGGCGAGCCGGTCGGCGCGGGCGTGCAGCTCGGCGTAGGTGAGCCGCTCGGCGCCGCAGCGCAGCGCGGGCGCGTCCGGGGCGGCGGCGGCCCGCGCCGCGAGCTGCTCGCGCAGGGCGTGGCGCGGGTAGGAGCGGGCCGTGGCGTTGTACGAGCCGAGCAGCGTCGTCCGCTCCTCCTCGCCCAGCAGCTCCAGCCGGGAGAGAGGCAGGTCGGCCGCGTCGGGGAGCGCTGCCAGGAGCCGCAACACCCGCCCGGACAGCGCGGCGGCCTCCTCGGAGGTGACCAGGTTGGGCGCGTGGTCGAGCCGCAGCGTCAGCTCGTCGCCGGGCAGCACGAGCAGCGACACCGGATAGTGGGTCGCGTCGCGGCCCGTGACGCCGGTGACCGTCAGACCGGGGACGGCCGAGCGCAGGGCGTCCGGGTCCAGCGGATAGTTCTCGAAGATCAGGACGGTGTCGAACAGCTCGCCGTGACCCGCGTCCCGCTGGATGCGGGACAGACCCAGGTGCTGGTGCGGCAGGAGCGCGGTGTGCTGGTCCTGCGCCGACTCCACGACCTCCGCGAGGGTCCGCGAGGCACCCGTGCGCAGCCGCACGGGCAGCGTGTTGATGAAGAGGCCGACCATCGACTCGACGCCCGGCAGCTCCGGCGGCCGCCCCGACGTCGTGGTGCCGAACACCACGTCGTCGCGGCCGGTCAGCGCCCCGAGGACGACGGCCCACACGCCCTGGAGGACGCTGGACAGGGTGACGCCCCGCGCCCGCGCCCACTCGGTCAGGCGCTCCGTCGCCGCGGCGTCCAGCCGGGCGATGTGCTGCTCGGGTAGCACCGGGGCGCGGCCGGGCGGCGCCGGCACGAGCCGGGTGGGCTCCTCCAGGCCGTCGAGCAGCTCCCCGTAGGCAGCCGCGGCGGCCCGGTCGTCCTGCCGGTTCAGCCAGGACAGGTAGCTCTTGTACGAGGTGACGGCCGGCAGCGCCGAGGCGTCGCCGCCCGCCGCGTACGCGGCGAACAGCTCGGACAGCAGCAGCGGCATCGACCAGCCGTCGAGCAGGATGTGGTGGCAGGTGACGAGGAGCCGGTGGCGGTCCGGGCCGGTGACGACCAGGGTGAAGCGGATCAGCGGCGGCCGGCCCACGTCGAACGGCTCGGTGCGGTCCCGGTCGGTCAGCGCCTCCGGATCGCCCGGCTCGGTCACCTCCCGCCACGGCACGGGCACTTCGCGCGGGATCAGCTGGACCGGCTGACCGTTCTTGCGGTAGCGGAAGCCCGCCCGCAGGTTCGGGTGCCGGGCCAGGACGCCCGCCGCAGCGGCCCTGAGCGCGCCGCGGTCGAGCGGCCCCTCCAGGTCGAGGACGAGCTGGACCGCGTACACGTCGAGCTCCTGCCGGTCGTACACGGCGTGGAAGAGCAGGCCTTCCTGGAGCGGGGTGAGCGGCAGTACGTCGCTCAGTCCGCCCGACGCCCGCGGCGCCCCGGGTCCCTTCCCCTGTGCGGTCGTGCTCATCCTTCGTCCCCCCACTCGTGTGCGAACTCGTTCTCGAACTCGTCGATCTCGTCCTGGCCGAGTCCCTCGACGAGCCCCAGGTCCGAGGGTGTGAAGCCCCCGGCGTCGGGCCGTGCGGCGTGTGCGGCCAGCGCCTCCAGCGCCCGGAACCAGCCGCGCGCGATCGCCTCCGCGTCCGCGTCAGCGACCGTCCGCCCCGCCCAGGCCCACTCGGCGACCAGGCGCGGGCCGTCGGGAAGGTCCTCGGTGCGTGCGTTGACGCCGAGCGCGTGCGGCAGCGGCATCTGTGGATCGGTGCCGGCCGCGACGTCCAGCGATTCCGGTGCGACCTGCCAGTCGCCGGGCTCCGACAGCGCCATCCGGCCCAGGTAGTTGAAGCCCAGCTGCGGCGTCGGGCGGCCGCCGAGCACCGCCGCCGAAGCGGCGTCGAGCCGGCTCAGCAGGCCGTGGCCGATGCCGTGGTCCGGTATCCGTCGCAGCTGCTCCTTGACCTCCTTGAGCGCCTGGCCGAGCGCGGGCCCGCCCGCCCACACCTCGTCGAAGTCGCACAGGCCCACATCGAGGCGCACCGGGTGCGTGCTGGTGAACCAGCCCACGGTGCGGGCCAGGTCGACGCCCGGCACGATCGCCTCACGCCCGTGCCCCTCCAGGTCGACGAGCACGTCCTGCCGCTCGCCGCGCCCGCGCCGCCAGTCGGCGACCGCGAGGGCGAGGGCGGTCAGGAGCACGTCGTTGATCTCGGCGTGGAAGGCGGCCGGAACGGTGGTGAGCAGCTCCGCCGTGGACGCGGAGGGCAGTTCGAGCCGCAGTCGGCGGGCGGTGGCCGCGGTGTCCTGCCCGGAATCCAGCGGCCGGGCGCCGAGCGGCGGTTCGCCGCCGTCCGTGATCTCCCGCCACAGCGGCAGTTCGGCCCGGCGCTCCTCCCGCGCGGCCTCCTCGTGGAGCAGCAGCGCCCACTGTCGGAAGGAGGTTCCCACCGGCGCGAGGGGCCGCTCGGGGTGCTCGTACGCCTGAGCCAGATCGGGCAGCAGGATGCGCCAGGAGACGCCGTCCACCACCAGGTGGTGCAGGGTGAGCAGCAGCCTGCCGGGCCGTGCCGCGCCGGCGTCGATCCACACCGCGCGCATCACGTCGCCCCGGGCGGGCGCCAGCTCGCCGCGGGCGGCGGCGGCCGCCTCCCGGACGAGGGCGGCGGGGTCGCCGGAGTCGGCCGCGACCCGGCGCAGCACGTCCCCGGCCCGGACCGCGCCGGCCTCCAGGATCTCGTCGCCCCGCCGGCGCAGCGCGTCGTGGTGGTCGAGCAGCGTCTGCAGCGCGGCCTCGATCCGCTCGTACGAGGCCCCCGCGGGCGTCCGGACGACGGCCGCCTGGTGGAAGCCGTCGGTCGGCCCGTCGATCGCGTCGAACCAAGCGGTGATCGGCGTGGCCGGCACCGGTCCGGCGCCGTCGCCGACACCGACGGTCCCGGTCCGTCCGGCGGTCTGGGCGGCGAGCGCCAGCCCCTGCGGGGTGCGGTGCACGAAGACGTCCTGCGCGGTGATCGCGAGGCCGGCCTCTCGCGCCTTGCCGACGAGCTGGATCGAGCTGATGCTGTCGCCGCCGAGGTCGAAGAAGCCGGCGTCGGCGCCGACGGACTCCAGCCCGAGCACCTCCGCGAACGCCCGGCACAGCGCCGCCTCCCGCTCGTTCGCGGGAGCCTGCCCCGCGGCGGCCCGCGTGTAGTCGGGCGCCGGCAGGGCCCGGCGGTCCAGCTTCCCGTTGCCGGTGAGCGGCAGCGCGTCGAGGGCGACGACCGCGCTCGGCACCATGTGCTCGGGCAGTTCGGCGGCGAGATGCGCGCGGACCTCCCGCACGTCCACCGGGGCGCCCGCGGCGACGACGTACGCGACGAGCCGCTTGTCCCCGGGCCGGTCCTCGCGGACGATCACCGCGGCCCGCGCGACGTCGTCCCGGGCGAGCAGCACGCCCTCGATCTCGCCCGGCTCGATGCGGAAACCGCGCAGCTTCACCTGGTCGTCGACGCGCCCCACGTAGTCGAGGCTGCCGTCGGCGTTCCAGCGCACCAGGTCACCGGAGCGGTACGTCCGGCCGCCCGGAGCGGTGGCGTACGGGTCGGCGACGAACCGGCTCGCGGTCAGCTCCGGACGCCGCAGGTAGCCGCGGGCCAGCTGGTCGCCGCCGATGTACAGCTCGCCGGTCACACCCGGCGCCACCGGCCGCAGCCGCGCGTCGAGCACGTACAGCCGCGTGTTGTGCAGCGGGAACCCGATGGGCGGCTTGACCGCGCCGGACAGCGGTTCGCTGATGCTCGCGCAGACGGTGGCCTCGGTCGGCCCGTACGCGTTGCGCATCACGCGCCCGCGCGAGAACCGCTCCACCAGCTCCGGCGAGCAGGCCTCACCCGCCACGACCAGCTGCACGCCGTCGGGCATCGGCCGGTCGGCCGGCCACGCGGACAGGACCGTGGGCGGCAGGCAGACCATGGTGGTGCCGGTGCGCTCCACCAGCTCGGCGAGCGGCGCGCCCGGGCCGCGCTCCTCGGCCGTCGACAGGATCATCGTCGCGCCCGAGAGCAGTCCGATGGACAGCTCCCAGGTCGCCGCGTCGAAGCTGTACGAGGCGAACTGCAACCAGCGGGTGGCGGGGCCGATGCCCATACGCGGGCCCTGATCGGCCACCATCACGGCGACCGTCCGGTGCTCCACGACGACACCCTTGGGGCGCCCGGTGGAGCCGGAGGTGTAGATGACGTACGCGGGGTCGCGCACGGTCAGCGGCCGGGTCCGGTCGGCGTCCCTCGGCGCACGGTCCGGCCGGGCCCGTACCGCGGCGCGCACGTCTTCGTCGTCGAGCAGCAGCCGGGGCACGCCCGAGTCGCCCAGACCGGCGGACTCGGCGCCCATCGTCAGGGCGAGCGCCGGTCGCGCGTCGTCGAGCATGTAACCGATGCGGTCGCGCGGGTAGGCGGCGTCGATCGGCAGGTAGGCGGCGCCCGCCTTGAGGACGGCGAGCAGCGCGACGACCATCTCCGGCGAGCGCGGCAGCAGCAGTGCCACCAGGTCGCCGGGCCCGGTGCCGCGGGCGGACAGCTCGTGGGCGAGCCGGTTCGCGCGGGCGTCCAGCTCGGCGTACGACAGCACCTGCGCGCCGAACTCCAGGGCGGGGTGCGAGGGTTGCGCGGCCGCTCTGGCCGCGTACAGCTCGTGCACCGGGGCGGTCTCGACGTCCTGGACCGGCCCGGCCCACTCGCCCAGGATTCGGGCGCGCTCGGCGGGCAGCAGGGCGTCGACCCGGCCCAGCGGCAGGTCGGGGTCGCCGGTCAGCACGCCGACGAGACGGGCGAACCGGTCCGCCATCGACCGGGCCGTCACCTCGTCGAACAGGTCGCTGCTGTACTCCAGGACCGCGTCGATCCCGTCCGGCGTTCCGTCGGGCCCGTGCCGCTCCGTCAGCTCGAACGCCAGGTCCAGCTTGGCGGCGCCGTTGCGGACCGGGACCGTCTCGACGGCCAGGCCGGGCAGGTCGAGATCGGCGGCGGCGTTGTTCTGCAGCACCAGCATGGTCTGGAACAGCGGCTGCCGGGACAGCGACCGGCTCGGCGCGAGCGCGTCGACCAGCGTCTCGAAGGGCAGGTCCTGGTGCGCGTAGGCGGCCAGGTCGCTCGTGCGGACCCGGTCGAGCAGCTCGCGGAAGGTCGGGTCGCCGGACAGATCGGTGCGCAGCACCAGGGTGTTGACGAAGAAGCCGACCAGCTCGTCGAGGGCCGGATCGGTGCGTCCCGCGACGGGCGTGCCCAGCGGGATGTCCTCGCCCGCGCCGAGGCTCGACAGGAGCGTGGCGAGCGCGGCCTGGAGCACCATGAAGGTGCTCGCGCCCTGGGCGCGGGCCAGCGCCGTGACCGCCGCGTGCACCTCGGCGTCGACGCGGAAGCCGACCGTGCCGCCGCGATGGCTGGGAACGGTGGGCCGCGGCCGGTCGGCCGGCAGCTCCAGCTCCTCCGGGATGCCGTCCAGTGCCGCCTTCCAGAAGGTGAGCTGCTCCTCCGCCACCGCGTCGAGAATCCCGCGCTGCCACAGCGTGTAGTCCGCGTACTGCACCGGCAGCGGCGCTCGGTCGGGGACCGAGCCCGCCCGCCGCAGCCCGTACGCCTCGGCGAGGTCCCGGGCCAGCGGGGCGACGGACCAGCCGTCGGACGCTATGTGGTGCAGGACGACGAGCAGGACGTGCTCGTCGTCGGAGAGCCGGAACAGCTCGGCGCGCAGCGGGAGTCCGCCGGCCAGGTCGAAGTCGCGGGCGGCCGCGGCGGCCAGCGCCCCGGGCAGCGCCTCGAGGGTCGTCCCGGTGACCGGCAGGGCGGGGCGCGCCTCGGCGGGGGAGAGGATCCGCTGGCACGGCCGGCCCCCGGCGTCGGGGAAGACGGTGCGCAGGCTCTCGTGGCGGGCCACGACGTCGCCCAGCGCCGCGCCCAGCGCGTCCGCGTCCAGGTCGCCGGAGAGGCGCACGGCGAACGGCAGGTGGTAGGCGGCCGAGCCGTTCTCCAGGTGGTTCAGGAACCACAGTCGCTGCTGGGCGGGGGAGAGCGGCAGCTCGTCCGGGCGCTCGACGGCGGTCAGCGCGGGCCGCACGGGCCCGTCCGCCCCGTCCAGGCGAGCGGCGAGCTCGGCGACCGTCGGCGCTTGGAACAGCGTCCGGACGGCGACCTCGGCGCCCAGCCGGGCCCGGATCCGGGACGCGACCTTGGTGGCGAGCAGCGAGTGTCCGCCGAGGTCGAAGAAGCTGTCGTCGATGCCGACGGACGGCAGCCCGAGGACCTCGGCGAAGATCTCGCACAGTGCCTGCTCGCGCGCATTGCGCGCCGGGAGCATCCCGGAGACGGCGGCCGTGGGGTCGGGTGCGGGGAGGGCTTTGCGGTCGATTTTGCCGTTGGGGGTGAGGGGGAGTGTGTCGAGGGTGAGGTAGGTGGTGGGGATCA
>NZ_JBIWPF010000046.1:0-10522 GCF_044768125.1 Streptomyces sp. NPDC101166 | reverse complement strand
GACGGAGGAACTCCCACTCCTCATCGGACAGTTCATGTCGACGTATCACCCAACCATGATCCACCACTCAAGATCAATTGAAGACACGACCTAGGCACGTCCCTGTGACTCACCCGCCCGGGCCAGGACCCCCCGCGCGCGTTCGAGCACCGGCCGGTCGACCATCTGCCCGTCGACCGTGGTGACCGAGTCACCGGCGTCGAGAACGCCGCGCGCCCAGCGCAGTTCGCCGGCCGAGGGAGCGAACCCGTCGGCAACATGCCGTACCTGCGCCGGATGGACGCAGAGTTTGCCGGTGAACCCCAGGCGCCTGGCGCGCGCGACATCGGTGTCGAGCGCGTCGGGATCCCGTACGGCGGTGGTGACGCCGTCGACGGGCGGGTGGACGCCTGCCGCGGCGGAGGAGAGGACGAGCCGGGAGCGGGCGTGGGTGAGGGCGAGGTGGTCGTCGTGGGCGACGCCGAGCTGGGTGGCCAGGTCGACATTGCCGAATGCGGCGCGCACGACGCCGGGCACGGCGCACACCTCGTGGGCCCGCTCGATGCCGAGGGCGGTCTCGACCAGCGGGATCAGCGGGCAGCGTCGGGCCGTGCGGGCTGTGATCTCCGCGAGGACGGTCGAGTTCTCGGCCTTGGGGACCATGATGGGGCAACTGTGGTCGGCGGCCCGCGCCAGGTCCGCCTCGAACCACGGCGTACCGGGCGGATTGACGCGTACGACGGCTGTGTTGCCCAGGCCGAGCCAAGCATCGGCGTTGTCGCGGGCCCGGTCCTTGTCGTCGGCGGCAACGGCGTCTTCGAGGTCGATGATGACGAGGTCGGTGCCGGAGGCGGCGGCCTTGTCGAAGCGGTCGGGCCGGTGGCCGGGGACGAAGAGCAGGGTTCGTGCCGTGGCGATGCGGTCGGTGTCCGGGGGGCTCGGGGTCATGCGAGGGTCACCTCGGCGGTGGCGTGGCGTGCCTCGCGGAGAGTGGCGATGTGCAGCCGGGCGTGGTCGTCGGTGAGTGTGCCGTCGGCGAGGAGGTACTCGCCGAGGAACGCCGGGCTGTGCAGCCGGTAGGACAGCGACCGCACCTGCCGCTCCGGGGCGTTCCCACGGACCAGTTCCAGCATGAGCAGGGCCAGTAGCGGGCCGTGGACGACGAGACCGGGGTAACCCTCCGCATCACGGCAGTACGGGCTGTCGTAGTGGATGCGGTGGGCGTTCGCGGTGAGCGCGCTGAACCGGAAGAGCAGGGTCTCGGTCGGGTGCAGGCGCAGCTGCCACTGTCCCTCGGGGTCCGGTTCGGCCGATGCGTCGGGTGCGGCCGGGTGCCGGGCCGTGTTGCCGGCGCCCGACCGGTAGACGATGTCCTGCTCCTCCACCAGACACAGGCGGGCGTTCTGCCGGAACTCATGGCGCTCGGTGACGAACAGCAACTCGCCGCTGCGGCCTTGCTTGGAGGTGATGGCGGCCAGGCTGACGGTGCGTTCGGCCGGTTGACCGATGCGCAGGGGTTCGGTGATCTCGCAGCGCCCGCCTGCGAACATGCGCCTGCGGTCGGGGATGGGCGGCAGGAAGCGGGCGTCGCGCAGGTGTCCGTCGGGGCCGAGAGCCTGCTGGGGTGCCCAGTGCAGGAAGTAGAGCCACTGCCACAGCGGCGGCAGTGGATCTCCGGACCCGGCGGCGGGGTCGGCGAGGTCCAGCAGTGCCGACATTGCCGCCGCCGGAGCGGGCTGCAGGGCGTCCTCGTCGGTGACCGGTTCGGGACGCCATGACTCGACGTGGGAGGCGAAAGAGGCGGGCATGGGCTCGTTCCTTGTATGGCGGCGTCAGGACAGCGGGGCGGTGGCCCGCGGGGCGGACGTCCGGGATTCCAGCAGGGAGGTGCGGGACGGTTCGCGTACGACCAGCGTGGCAAGGAACGTCAGGCCGATGCACGCGGTGACGTACCAGAAGAAGACGGTCTCGTGGCCGCCCTTCTTCAGGGCCAGCGCGATCGGCTCGGTCAGGCCGCCGAAGGTGGCGGTGACCAGGGCGTGCGGCAGGCCGACGCCAAGGGCCCGGACCTTGGTGGGGAACATCTCGGCCTTGATGATGGCGGCCAGGGCCGAGTAGCCGCTGAGGAAGGTCAACGCCGCTGTCATCAGCAGGAAGGCGAGCCACGGACTACTCGAGCGCCCGAGAAAGGTCATGATCGGGACCGTGAAGAGCATGCCGCAGACCGAAAAGGCGAACATGACGGGGCGGCGGCCGTAGCAGTCGGAGAGCGCGCCGGCGACGGGTTGCAGCAGCATGTAGACGAAGAGAGCGGCGAAGCCGATGACGGAAACCGTGGACTTCGGGATGCCCGCCGTGTTCACCAGGTACTTCTGCAGATACGTCGTGTAGGTGTAGAAGGCGACGGTGCCGCCGATGGCGAGGCCGAAGACGGCCAGCAGCTGACGCGGATACTCGGTGAACAGGGAGTGCAGCCCCTTGCGTTCCTGCTTCGCCGCGGACTTCGCTTGCTCCTGTTCGAAGTGCTGTGACTCTTCCATGGTGCGGCGCAGGTACATGACGATCAGCCCGGACACCGCTCCGATCGCGAATGGAACGCGCCAGCCCCAGCTCTCCAACTGCGCGTCGCTGAGCAGGTTCTGCAGGACGATCGCCACGAGCAGGGCGGCGAGCTGGCCGAGCACGATGGACACGTACTGGAAGCTGGAGTAGAAGCCACGCCGTCCGGTGGGCGCGACCTCGGCGAGGTAGGAGGCGCTGGAGCCGAACTCGCCGCCGACGGACAGCCCTTGGAGCAGACGGGCCAGAACCAGCAGGACGGGAGCCCACAGCCCGATGGACTGGTGGCCGGGGGCGAGAGCGATGGTCAGCGAGCCGACGCTCATCAGGGTGACCGACAGGGTAAGGGCGCGACGGCGGCCGTACTTGTCGGCATAGGCGCCGAGCAACCAGCCACCGAGCGGGCGCATCAGGAACCCGACGGCGAACACGACTGCTGTGGAGAGGAGTTGGGCGGTCTGATTGCCCTCCGGGAAGAAGGCGGCGGCGAAGTAGACGCTGAACGTGGCGTAGGCGAACCAGTCGTACCACTCGATGAGATTGCCGAGACAGCCGCGTACGACGTTGGCGGTGACCTGGGAGCGTGCGGGGACGGAGGTGCGGCTCTGCGACATGGGAAGCTCCGTTGCTCGTGTCGCGGTGGGGAGGAGTGCGCGCGGTCCTCATCGGCGGAGGACGAATTCAGCGGAGGACGAAGGGGTTGCCGGTGGGGGCACCGGTGTTGATCCAAACGCTCTTGTCCTCCAGGTAGGAGGCGATGGCGCCGATGCCGTTCTCGCGGCCGATGCCGGAGTCCTTGAAGCCGCCGAAGGGTGCCAGGTAGCTCACCGCGCGGTAGGTGTTGACCCAGACGGTGCCGGAGCGGATACGGTCCGCCATGCGGAAGGCGCGGCCGATGTCGCCGGTCCAGACACCGGCGCCGAGGCCGTATCGGCTGTCGTTGGCGAGGGCGACCGCCTCGTCCTCGTCCTTGAACGGGATGACCGCCAGGACTGGCCCGAAGACCTCCTCCTGGGCGATACGCATGCTGTTGCGCACGCCGGTGAAGACGGTCGGTTCGACGAACCAGCCCTTGTCGCCCGCGGGCTTGCCGCCGAGGGCGAGCCGGGCGCCTTCCTGGCGGGCGATGTCGATGTAGTCGAGCACTTTGGCGTACTGGGTGGGGGTGGTGATGGGCCCGACCTGGGTGGCCTCGTCCATCGGGTCGCCCATGCGGGCGGTGCGCGCGAGGTCGACCAGACGGCCCACGACCTCGTCGTGCACGCCCTCCTGGACCAGCAGCCGGGATCCGGCGATGCAGGTCTGCCCGGTGGCGGCGAAAATGCCGGAGACTGCACCGTTCACGGCGGCTTCGAGGTCGGCGTCGGCGAAGACGATGTTCGGTGACTTGCCGCCGAGTTCGAGGCTGACGCGCTTAAAGTCGCGTGCGGCGGCCTGGTTGATGTGCCGCCCGGTGGCGTCCGAGCCGGTGAAGGTGACTTTGCCGACCAGCGGGTGCTCGACGAGGGCGGCGCCGACGTCCCGGCCGAACCCAGTGACCACGTTGACCACACCGGGCGGAAGCCCCGCCTCATGGAAGAGCCGAACCAGTTCGAGCGTCGACGCGGAGGTGAATTCCGAAGGCTTGACCACCACCGTGCAGCCCGCCGCGAGCGCCGGAGCGATCTTCCAGGCCAGCAGCAACAGCGGAGAGTTCCACGGCGTGATGACCGCCACCACCCCGACGGGCTCCTTCTTCGTGTAGGCGAAGTAGCCCTTCTTGTCCAACGGCGGGACGGTGCCCTCGACCTTGTCCGCGAGTCCGCCGTAGTAGTGGAACCACTGGGGCACGTAGCCGACCTGGCCGTGCATCTCGGTGAAGAGCTTGCCGTTGTCGCGGACCTCGGTCTCGGCGAGGTCGCGGGCGTTCGCGGCGATGGTGTCGCCGAGCCGCCGCAGCAGAGCGCCCCGCGCACTGGCGGTCAGCTCGGCCCAGGGACCGGTGTACAGGGCGCGGTGGGCGGCTCGCACCGCGTCGTCCACGTCCTGCTCGGTGGCCCGGGCGATCTCTGCCCAGGGCGTGCCCAGATAGGGGTTGTCGGTGGGGAACCACTCACCGTCGGCCGCCTTGCGGCTCTCGCCGTCGATGAACATCTCGTAGCGCTGCATGGGAGCCCCGTCCGTTAGAAGGTGCCGAGACCGAGGGCGGCGCGGAAGGTGTTCTTGTTGGCGACGCCGTCGCGGGGCGGCAGGGCGCGCGGTGGCTCGGTGGTGTCGATGAGCACCTGGGCGTACGTGGTCGCCCCGCGCCCCATGATGCGCGTGGCGAGGCCTTCGACCTGGGCGAGGTCGGTGATCCGTTCGGCGTCGCGGATACCGAAACCCTGGGCGACCGCGACGAGATCGGTGCCCAAGCCGGTGTGGCTGGGCTGCATGCCGGTCTCGCCGAAGTGGGCGTTGTCGAGGACGACGATCGTGAGATTGGGCGGGAGTCGGGCCCCGATGGTGGCCAAGGTGCCAATGCCCATGAGGTGTTCGCCGTCGCCGGTGATCGCGGCGACGGGGCGGTCCGGCTGGGCGAGGGCGAGTCCGAGGGCGAGGGGTGCGGCGGCGCCCATCGCGCCCCAGAGGTAGAAGTTGGTGGGCCGGTCGCCGGCGGCGAACACGTCGTAGCTGGGGGAGCCGAGGCCGGTGACGACGAGCGCGTCCTCCGGGAGCCGGGAGATCAGGTCGGCGACGAAGCGGCGGCGGTCGAGGCGGGCCGGGGTGTCGACGGCGGTCATCAGTTGCGCTCCCACTTCTTGCGGCCGATCAGCTTCTGTCCGAGGAGCACGGCGACACGCTCGCCCGCCTCAAACACCGAGTCCAGGGCGGCCTCGACGGTCTCCTCGACGTCCTCGGGCTCGTCGGCCCGGAGCACGGTGATGCCCATGAGTTCCAGGGCCTGCTGGGTGGTACGGCCCATGGGGCTCTGCCAGGGGTTGAACTCGGCGTACTCGCCGCGCATCGTCACCAGCGTCAGGAAGGGGAACCGGCACATCTCCAGCAGGGAGAACATGTTGACGCAGTTGCCGACCCCGCTGCTCTGCATCAGCAGGGCCGCGCGCTGACCACCCAGCCAGGCCCCGGCGACCACACCGACGCCCTCCTCCTCGGTGGTCAGCACCACGTCGTGGATAGAGGGGTCGCGTTGCGCCTCGAGGATGGTGTGGGAATGGCCGGAGTCGGGGACGTAGGCGATCTGCTGTATGCCGCGCTTCTTCAACGCGGCGAAGACGTCCTCCTGCCAGGAGGGTGGGGCGGGAGCGGCTGTCTCGTTCATGCCGTTCATCATGGGTTCTGATGGGTGACGCTGAACAATAGAAAGCAGTGATACCCGCATGCACCGCTCGCATAGCGTGCGGCTGTGGCCCTGCGGCTGCGCGCAACTACGGCCCTTCGTCGAGGAAGGCCGAGACGAGGGCACTGGCCTCGGCGCGGCATTCCTCGAAGTACGCGTGCCGGGCGCCCGGGAAGACATGGCTCGTGGTCCGGGGGATGCGGGCGGCGAGCAGGGGGAGGTTGTCCGGTGGGGTGAGCCGGTCCTGGTCACCGTGCAGCAGCAGCGTCGGTGCCGTGATGCCCTGGAGCGCGTCCCATGCGTCGTGACCGTTGCTGGCCACCAGGTGTCCGTGGCGGGCGTGCGCGGGCATGT
Source organism: Streptomyces sp. NPDC101166 (assembly GCF_044768125.1). Lineage (NCBI taxonomy): Bacteria > Bacillati > Actinomycetota > Actinomycetes > Kitasatosporales > Streptomycetaceae > Streptomyces > Streptomyces sp. NPDC101166. The sequence continues at coordinate 4,311 of NZ_JBIWPF010000046.1, read as the reverse complement.
CCGGGTCGCCGAGAGTCGTGTACGGGCCGGGGTGGTCGGCGAGCCAGGCGGGGGTGTACATCAGGTCGGTCAGTGCGCGGCGGGCCGCTTCCGGGTCGGCCTGGGCCAGGGCCCGTCGTACGGAGGCGTCGCGCTCGACGGCGTGCGGGCCGCCGGGGGAGGTGCAGCCCAGGACGAGGCGTCGCACGCGGGCCGGGTGACGGGCGGCCACCCATTGGGCGACCCGCCCGCCCATGGAGGTGCCGTAGACATCGGCGCGCTCGATGCTCAGATGGTCGAGTACCGCGACGACGTCATCGGCGAACTGCTTTGTGGAGTACGGACCTTGAGGCTTGCCGCTCCCGCCGGTGCCACGCATGTCGAAGGTGATGGTGGAGTGGGTGGCATGGAAGTCCGCGCGGACGCGGTCCCACCAGTGGTGGTTGTTCGCCTGCCCGGCCAGGAGGACCAGCGGATACCCGTCTCCCATGCGTTGGCAGGCCAGTGCCGTGCTGTCCTGGGCGCGGGCGATGGCGGTGGACGGCTGTCCGGTGTCGGTCATGCGATGTCCCGGGGTTCTTCGAGGGTCTGCTCGGACGGCTGAGTCGGCGGGTGGGTCACGTGCCCTCGGTGTCGGTGTCGGTGCCGGATCCATGGACCTGGGCGGAGGGCCATCTGCCCTGCTGCACGGCCGAGTTGACCTGTCGGACCAGCTCGCGTGCGACGACCTCCACGGCGGGCGGCGTGCGCCCGTGCCTCGGTGTGCCGAGGACGATCGAGCGCCACACGTCGGGTTCGCTCAGCGGCGCGGCGCTCAGCGTGCCCCGCGCGACGTCCTCGGCGATGCCCACGCCGGGCAGGACGGTCCAGCCGTGCCCCGCCTGGACTAGCTGCTTCTGCACACGCATGGAATTGGTCTGGACGACGATCTCCATGGCGGCTCCGGCACGCACCGCCGCTGCGTCGATCAGACGGCGCAGGGCGTGGCCCGAGGCGGGCATGACGAGAGGGTGCCGGGCCGCTTCCGTGAACGGAACGGGGCGGTCGGCGCGGAGGTCGGCGGATGCGGGAGCGACCGCCCACAGATGCTCCCGTACCAGCGGGTGGGCGTTGAGGGAGGGGGTGCTGTCGAGGTTGTACAGCAGGGTCAGGTCGAGGTCGCCGGCGTCGAGCCACTGCTGCAGATGTCCGGAGTAGGCGGTCATCAGGCGAAGCTCGACGCCGGGGTGGTCGCGGGCGACAGCCGTCACCAGCGGTTCGGCCAGCAGATCGCTCGTGCTCTCCAGCAGCCCGACGGTGACGATGCCCGTCACCACCCCCGGGCTCGGCTGCACCTCGGCACGGGCCCGCTCCAGTTCGTTCAGGGCGCGCCGGGCGCGGTCGACCATGATCGCTCCGGCGTCCGTGGGCCGCATGCCCTGCCCGGTTCGCTCGAAGAGGTCGATGCCGAGCTCCTGCTCCAGGGTGCGGATCTGCCGGGTGACCGCGGGCTGCACGAGGTGCAGCAGCTCTGCGGCGCGCGTGACACTGCCCACCTCGGAGACCGTGACGATCGCCTTGAGTTGCTTGATGTCCAAGGGTCTTCCCTCCGCAGCCACACCTCAAGGGGCGCACTGGTCATCCGCACCACGCATGGGGGCATCACATCTTGCTATTTCCATAGCATCGTCATGAGTGCTGATGATGGTACTCCCGTACGGGACCCGCACCCTCCTGGAGGTCATCTCATGACCGAGCACCCCGAAGAACCGCCGCTGGCGGGCATCACCGTCGTCAGCGTCGAGCAGGCGGTGGCCGCTCCCTTCGCCACCCGTCAGCTGGCAGATCTCGGTGCCCGGGTCATCAAGGTGGAGCGTCCGGGCGGGGGCGACTTCGCCCGTCGGTACGACACCACGGTGCACGGCGAGTCCAGCTACTTCGTGTGGCTCAACCGGTCGAAGGAGTCCGTGACGCTCGACCTGAAGTCGGAGGCGGGCCTACGGATCCTGGACCAACTGATCGCCGGGGCCGACGTGTTCGTCCAGAACCTGGCACCGGGTGCGGCCGCGAGGCTGGGCCTGGGCGTCGAAGCACTCGCCGAGCGCTTCCCCTCCCTGATCCCCTGCTCCATCTCCGGCTACGGAACCAGCGGTCCATGGGCCGACCGCAAGGCATACGACCTCCTGATCCAGTGCCAGACCGGCCTGGTCTCACTGACCGGCAACGAGCACGGGGCGGCCCGCGTCGGGATATCGATCGCCGACATCGCCGCCGGCATGTACGCCTACTCCGGCATCCTCACCGCCCTGTTCACCCGGGCGACCACGGGCGCCGTACGGGACGTGGAGGTGTCGCTGTTCGAGGCCCTGGCCGAGTGGCTGAGCCAGCCCGCCTTCTATACTCGCTTCGGCGGCACCCAGCCCCCGCGGATCGGTACTCAGCACGCCACCATCGCCCCCTACGGCGCCAACACCTGCGCCGACGGCAAGGATGTGCTGTTCTCCATCCAGAACGAACGCGAATGGGCGGCCCTGTGTGAGCGGTTCCTGGGGCAGCCGGGACTGGTCACGGACCCTCGGTTCGCCACCGGCTCGGCTCGCGTCGACCATCGCGCGGAGCTGAATGCGATCGTCGCCGAGCGATTCGGCGAGCTGAACAGCGATGCGGTGACGAAGCTGCTGGACGAGGCGGACATCGCCAATGCGGGTGTGAACGACATCGGGGAGTTCCTGGCGCACCCGGTGCTCAGCGAACGGGACCGCTGGCGCGACGTACGGATCCCCGGGGAAGCCGTGGTGCCCGCGCTGCTGCCGCCGGTCGACCTGGCGGGCACCGCCCCGCGTATGGACCCGGTGCCCGCAGCCGGGGAGCACACCGAGACCGTCCTGGCCGAACTGGGATACGGCAGCACCGACATCGACCGCCTCAGGGCCGACAGCGTCATCTGAACCACAGCTGGACCACAAGGAGTTCTTGTATGAGCACCTTCGACATCCTCGCCGAGGACGAGCAGTTCATCGTCCGCACGGTGCGCGACTTCGTCGACAAGGAGGTGAAGCCCGTCGTCCAGGAACTGGAACACGCCAACACCTACCCCGAAGCCCTGATCGAGCAGATGAAGCAGCTCGGCATCTTCGGCCTCGCCGTCCCCGAGGAGTGCGGCGGCACCCCGGTCTCCACCCCCTGTTACGTCCTGATCACCGAGGAGCTGGCCCGCGGCTGGATGAGCCTGGCCGGCGCGATGGGCGGCCACACCGTCGTCGCCAAGCTGCTGCTGCACTTCGGCACGGAGGAGCAGAAGCGTCGCTACCTGCCGAAATTGGCCACGGGCGAGATCCGTGCGACCATGGCCCTCACCGAGCCCGGCGGCGGCTCCGACCTCCAGGCCATGCGGACGGTCGCCCGCAAGGACGCCGACGGCTACCTGGTGAACGGCACCAAGACGTGGATCACCAACTCCCGCCGCTCCGGCCTGATCGCCCTGCTGTGCAAGACCGACCCCGAAGCCACGCCCGCTCACCAGGGCATCTCGATCCTCCTCGTCGAACACGGGCCGGGCCTGACCGTCTCCCGCGACCTGCCCAAGCTCGGCTACAAGGGCGTGGAGAGCTGCGAGTTGTCCTTCGAGGACTACCGGGCGCCCGCGAATGCCGTCCTCGGCGGAGCGGAGGGCAAGGGCTTCGCCCAGATTATGAAGGGGCTGGAGACCGGCCGTCTCCAGGTCGCCGCCCGCGCCCTTGGGGTCGGCCGGGCGGCATTCGAGGACGCGCTCGCCTACGCTAAGGAGCGCGAGTCGTTCGGCAAGCCGATCTGGAAGCACCAGTCCATCGGCAACTACCTGGCCGACATGGCGACTTCACTTACTGCTGCCCGCCAGCTCACCCTGTACGCCGCCCGTGAGGCGGACGCGGGCCGACGCGTGGACATGGAGGCTGGCATGGCGAAACTCTTCGCCTCCGAGACGGCCATGCAGATCGCCCTCAACGCCGTCCGCATCCATGGCGGTTACGGCTACTCCACCGAGTTCGACGTCGAGCGCTACTTCCGGGACGCCCCGCTGATGATCGTCGGCGAGGGCACCAACGAGATTCAGCGCAACGTCATCGCAAGCCAGCTGGTCAAGCGCGGAGGTCTGGACGCATGAGGATCGTTGTCACTGTGAAGTACGTGCCCGACGCCATCGGCGACCGGCGCTTCGCCGATGACCTGACCGTCGATTGGGACGACGTGGACGGTCTGCTGCAGGCCCCGGAGTCCTAGGGCGTGTTTCGAAAGTCCCTCCCCCCACTGCCCTGAGGGGGTGGGAGGTGCCCCCAGGCTCGCGGCGTCTGGCACGCGCGCTCGCCGCGTTGT
>NZ_JBIWPF010000045.1:0-12037 GCF_044768125.1 Streptomyces sp. NPDC101166 | reverse complement strand
GCGCCGATGGTACTGCAGGGGGGACCCTGTGGGAGAGTAGGACGCCGCCGAACAATCATTGGGAAAACCCCCGCACCTCACGGTGCGGGGGTTTTTTCGTTTTACGGCTCGATCGGTCCGTAATACCGTGACCGGCATGAACTATGTGATCCGGTCCGTGCGTGCCGACGAGTGGGCTCTCGCCAGGGAGTTGCGTCTGCTGGCGCTACGGGACCCGGTCGCGCACCTCGCCTTCCTGGAGACGTACGAGGAGGCGCTGGCGAAACCGGACTCCCTCTGGAAGGAGCGGACGGCGGGCGTCGCCGAAGGCGCGGACGCCGCCCAGCAGCTGGTGGCCATAGCCCCGGGCGGGGAGTGGGTGGGCACGGTGACCGTGCTGGTGGAAGAGGCGGGGACCGAGGACTGGGCGGGATTCCCGGTCGAGCGGCGTCAGGGGCATGTGGTCGGGGTGTTCGTACGGCCCGACGCGCGGGGCATAGGGCTGACCGAGGTGCTGTTCGACGCCGCGCTCGAGTGGGCCTGGGGCCGCGAGGTGGAGCGGGTGCGGCTGATCGTGCACGAGGAGAACGGCCGGGCGCAGGCCTTCTACCGCCGGGTGGGGTTCCGGCCGACCGGTGTGATCGTGCCTCTGCCGGCCGATCCGGACGTTCGCGAGCTGGAGTTCGTGCTGGAGCCGGCCCGCGGTCAGGGGCCGTCCGAGGTCGTTTGACAGGCTGCCCGGACGGGGCGGGGTCAGACGGGCAGTTCCGTGTGGGGCCAGCGGGACCGGGCCTGTTCGCGAGAGCGGAGCAGGGCGAGGGTGGGCAGGCCCGTGTCGGCCGCCAGGAGGTCCGGGAGCTGTGGGATCGGCGCCACGGCCGCCACGTCGTCCAGGACCAGCGTCAGTGGTGGGTCGAGGCGACCGGAGGATGACCGTTCGGCCATGCGCCGGCCGCGCTCGACCACGCTGGAGACGAGAGCCGTGAGGAGCGGCATGGCGCCAGGATCGCTCCTCGGGTCCTCGATGGATTCGCCGAGCACATAAAGCGTTCCCCCTTCGTTCACGAAGGAATCCAAGGCGAGGGCATCACTTCGGTTGGGAGTGCATGCCTCACGGATGTTCACCGTGGAGAGCGCGGCGAGTGCACGGGTCGTCAGCTCGTGGGCGATGTCCCGGCGTTCGGGGTGTGACGTGAGGGCGGCTTCGAGTTCGCCGGCCGAACCGGGGGCCGCCTTCGGGTTGGTGCGCAGGGCACGGACGGCCTCCTGGACGCCTGTGCCCTGCGACCAGCGATGGACATGCCGGACGGTGCGGCCGTCGACGGCGGCGGCGTGCAGGTAGCTGCGGAGGAGCGTTTCCGCGGTGTCGGCGAGGGCCTGGTCCAGACGGGCCGAGGGGCGTACCGGGGTGAGGAGGGCCGCGGCTCGCGCTGCGGCCGTCGCCTTGTCCGCGCAACCGGCCGTGGGGGACCAGTGGAGGCGGGCCGGGGTGTCGCAGAGGTGGGCGGGGTCGTAGAGGAGGACGGGGCCGAGTTTGGCGCGGGCGTCCTTCGTGTCCTGCCAGAGGGCCGGTGCGGAGGTGACGACGAGGAGGGGTCCTTCCGCGTCGCGGACGACCCGCGCGGCCGTGGCGTGGCGGGTCTCGCGTGAGCCGTAGAGGACGGGGCCTTCGGGGCGAGTCGGCGTGGTGGGCAGCACCTCCGTGGGCGTGGGGAGTTGCTGCGGGACGGCCGCGGTCACGGCGACCTTCGTGTCGGAGGGGGGAGCCGGGGCGGCTGAAGGCGCTTCAACCTGCTCCCGTGCCTCAGTCGCGGCGGCCGCAGCTGTCCTCGTGGCCGGCGGTTCGTGCCGCTCCGGCGGGGCCGCCGTTGTCGCTGCCACTCCGTCCAGGGCCACCGCCCTCTCCGCCTTCCTGCGTGCCTGGACCGCCCGCCACCGGGCCACCGTCCCCAGCACGAACACCGTGAGGACGAAGACCAGCATCAGCTGGCCGATGAACAGTCCCCAGAAGAGGCCGTACCCGGAGAGTTCGGCCGCATCGGCCTGCGGCCAGGCACCGGGGATGTCGTGGGGCTGGGCGACGAGATGGCGCATGGCCAGCGGCGTGCGGGTGAAGGTGACGCCGGAGGGCCAGGCGCCGTGCGCGAAGAGGGCGGCCAGGCCGGTGGCCGTCCAGACGAGCAGGGTCATGCCGAGCAGGAAGCCGAGTATGCCGACCAGGAGGCCGTCGGGGACGCCTCCTGTCTGGGCCGGCCGGCCGCCTGTCGGGCCTCCGTCCCGGTGGTGTCGCTGGTGGCGATGGTCGTCGGTCGGTCTCATGGCCCGGGGACCGCCTTACGCGACCGTCGACTCGGACGAGGACGAGCCGTCCAGGTCGGCCATGTGCTGTTCCATGAAGGCGGCCGCCCGTTCCTCGGCCTCCCGCTCGGCGGCGCGCAGCGCGTCGTCGGCCGCCAGGTCGACGGAGGACTCCGTCATAGCGCGGTCGGTGAAGACCACAGGCCGTTCGGTTTCGGTGACCAGGTGTTTGACCACCTGGACGTTGCCGTTGACGTCCCATACGGCGATGCCGGGCGTGAGGGTGGGGATGATCTCCACGGCCCAGCGCGGCAGGCCCAGGACGCGGCCGGTCGCGCGGGCCTCGTCGGCTTTCTGGGCGTAGATCGTCCGTGTGGACGCCATCTTGAGGATCGCGGCGGCTTCCTTCGCCGCGGCTCCGTCGACCACGTCGGACAGGTGGTGGACGACGGCGACGAAGGACAGGCCGAGACGGCGGCCGAACTTCAGCAGGCGCTGGAACAGCTGGGCGACGAAGGGGCTGTTGATGATGTGCCAGGCCTCCTCGACCAGGAAGATGCGCTTCTTCCGGTCGGGGCGGATCCAGGTGTGCTCCAGCCACACGCCGACGATCGCCATCAGGATCGGCATGGCGATGGAGTTGCGGTCGATGTGGGAGAGGTCGAAGACGATGAGGGGCGCGTCGAGGTCGATGCCGACGGTCGTCGGGCCGTCGAACATGCCGCGCAGGTCGCCGTCGACCAGGCGGTCCAGTACGAGCGCCACGTCCAGGCCCCAGGCCCGTACGTCGTCTATGGCGACGTTCATCGCCTCCGCGGACTCCGGTTCGGGGTGGCGGAGTTGTTCGACGATGTCGGTCAGGACCGGCTGGCGTTCGACGATCGTCTGGTTGACGTAGGCGTGGGCGACCTTGAGGGCGAAGCCGGAGCGTTCGTCCAGGCCGTGGCCCATCGCCACCTCGATGATGGTGCGCAGCAGCGCGAGCTGGCCCGTCGTGGTGATCGAGGGGTCCAGCGGGTTGAGGCGGATGCCGTGGTCCAGGGCGGCCATCGGGTCCAGGCGGATGGGGGTTATGCCCAGCGCCTGCGCGATGAGGTTCCATTCGCCGACGCCGTCCTCGCCCTGGGCGTCCAGGACGACGACCTGGCGGTCGCGGAAGCGGAGCTGGCGCAGGACGTACGTCTTCTCCAGCGCCGACTTGCCGTTGCCGGACTCGCCGAGGACCAGCCAGTGCGGTGCCGGGAGCTGCTGGCCGTACAGCTGGAAGGGGTCGTAGATGTAGCCCTTGCCGGAGTAGACCTCGCGGCCGATGATCACGCCCGAGTCGCCGAGGCCGGGGGCCGCGGTCGGCAGGTAGACCGCCTGGGCCTGGCCGGTGGAGGTGCGGACCGGCAGACGGGTCGTCTCGACCTTGCCGAAGAGGAAGGACGTGAAGGCGTCGGTGAGGACGGACAGCGGGTCCCGCATGTGAAGCCCCTACCTTCGGATGCCGGTGGCGAACGGGAGCGTGTTCACGAATGCGCGGTGGTGTTCGCGGTCGCACCACTCCAGCTTCAGGTACGACTTGCCCGCCGACGCCCTGATGGTGCGCTTGTCGCGGGCGAGGGCCTCGGGGTTGCGTGAGGAGACGGTGATGTAGCCGACCAGGTTGACGCCGGCGGCGCCGGAGGCGAGGTCCTCGCCGCGCTGGTCGAGGCGGGAGTGGGCGGCCACGTCGCGGGGGTCGACGGTGCGGTTCATCTTGGCGGCGCGGCTCGCCTCGGCCTCGTCGTTCGTCTTCTCGGTCAGCATGCGTTCGATGGCGACCTCGGTGGGTTCGAGGTCCATCGTGACGGCGACGGTGCGGATGACGTCCGGGGTGTGGACGAGGAGCGGCGCGAGGAAGTTGACGCCGACGGGCGTCATCGGCCACTCCTTGATCCAGGCGGTGGCGTGGCACCAGGGGGCGCGGGTGCTGGACTCGCGGGTCTTGGCCTGGAGGTAGGTGGGCTCCATGGCGTCGAGCTCGGCCGGCCAGGCGTTGCGCCGGGTCATCGCCTGGATGTGGTCGATGGGGTGGTCCGGGTCGTACATGGAGTGGACGAGCGAGGCGAGCCGGCCCTGGCCGAGGGGCTGGCGTACGCGGATGTCCGCCTCCTGGAGGCGGGAGCAGATGTCGGTCAGCTCGCGGGCCATGACGACGGCGAGGCCGGCGTCGCGGTCCAGTTTGCGGCCGTTCTGCGGGCGGGCGGCGCGGGCCATGGCGTGGGCCTCGGCGGCCAGTTCGCGCGTGAAGTGCATGCAGGCGACGAGGTAGGCGCGGTGCTGCTCGCTGCTCGTGGACACCATGGACTGGAGCTGGTCGTACGACGTCTGCAGCCATGGCAGGGACTTGTCGTCGCCGCGCTGGGCGACGTCCTTGGCGTGGGCGTCGGGGTCGGCGGGGAGGGTGCGGGCGAGCATCTGGATGCGGGTGACGAAGCCGTCGCCGTTGGCCACGTGCTTGAGCAGGGTGCCGAAGCGGTCGACGAGGGCTTCCTGGTCCTCGCTGTCGCGCAGGCCGACGCCGGGGCCCTCGATCTCGATGGCGGCGGTGACGGTACGGCGGTCGGCGTGCAGGAGGACGGCGATCTCGTCGGGGCCGAAGGGGGCGGCGAGCCAGGTGATGCGGCCGATGCCGGGGGGCGGGCCGATCTCGATCTCCTGGCCGTCGAGGCGGGTGCCGGCCTCCATGACGGCCGAGCGGTAGACCGTGCCCCGGCGCAGGGTGCGCTTGTAGCTGCGGTTGATCTCGAACCACTTGTAGAACGTGCGGTGCTTGTACGGCACGTAGACCACGGCGAGGGCGAGCATCGGGAAGCCGGCGAGCAGCACGATCCGCAGGGCGAGGAGGGGGACGAGGAGTCCGCACATCATGCCGAGGAACGCGCCGACGACGATGAGCGCGATCTCGCCGCTCTCGCGGTTGCGTCCGACGATCGCGTTCGGCCGGGCGCGGCCGATCAGATATGTACGGCGGGGCGCGATCGCGTGGGAGACATGCGCCACGTGGGAATCAGCCGTCAACGCCCTTCACCTCCCGTGCGGTTGTTGCGGGTGTTGCCGGCGTGCGGGGTGTTGACCGGGCTGCTGGAGCGGGGTGCGGGTGCGGCGGAGGGGCCGGAACCGCCCCCTCCGTTCGAGGGGCGTGTGCTGTGTGCGGCGACGCCGCCGGCGGCCTGGTTGGCCTGGCGGGGGCTGCTGGAGCCGGAGGCCGCCGAGCCGCCGCCGTTGCTGTCGGCGCGGGTGCTGTGCGTCTTGATGCCCTGGGCGACGAGGGTCGCCGGGGAGCTGATGACGGCGGCGGCCTTGCCTTCGGCGCCCTGCATGATGCGGTTGTTGCGGGAGCCGGCGATCTCGTCGCCGAAGCCGGGGACGAAGCGGTAGATCATGGCGCTGGCGAAGATGGCCAGCAGGATGATCGACAGGCCGGAGACGACGGCGCCGAAGGCGTCCGGGCCGTCGTCCGCGGAGAGGGCGCCGGCGAGGCCGAGCACGATCACGATCACCGGTTTGACCAGGATGACGGCGATCATGATGCCGGCCCAGCGGCGGACGTGGCCCCAGAGGTTCTTGTCGACGAGGCCCGCGTAGACGACGGTGCCGAGCAGGGCGCCGACGTAGAGCAGGGCGGCCCTGATGACGAGCTCCAGCCAGAGCACGCCGGCGGCGAGGACGGAGACCAGGGAGACGACGATCAGCATGATCGGGCCGCCGCCGATGTCCTCGCCCTTCTCCAGGGCGGCGGAGAAGGTGCCGAAGAACGTGTCGGTCTGATTGCCGGTGGTCTTGGCGAGGACGTCGGTGAGGCCGTCCGTCGCGGAGACGACGGTGTAGAGGATCAGGGGGGTGAACGCGGAGGCGAGGACGGTGAGCCAGAGGAAGCCGACGGCTTCGCCGATGGCGGTGGTCAGCGGCACGCCGCGCACCGCGCGCTTGGAGACGGCGAGCAGCCACAGCAGGAGCGTCAGGACGGTGGAGGCGGCGAAGACGACGGCGTACTGCTGGAGGAACTTGGGGTTGGTGAAGTCGACGTTCGCGGTGTCCTTGACGGCCTCGCTGAGCTTGTCGACGGTCCACGCGGCGGCGTCGGCGCAGCCCCTGGCCAGGGAGGAGAGGGGGTCGAGCGTGTCGGAGACGCCGGGGTTGGTGGTGGTGTTGGGGGTGCGGTTGCCGCGGCGGCAGTACTCCTCGGCGGGGCCTCGGATGAGGTCGCAGGCGCCGTTGCTCGTCGATGCGGACGGTGACGGTGACGGGGACGGGCTGGGGCTCGGCGCGGCGAAGGCACGGCTCGCCAGCAGCACCGCGGTGGTCTGAACGGCGGCCAGAGCCGCCGTCAGCTTCAGGGAGAGGTGCTTAGCGCGCATATGTGAACCCTCCGTACTCCTCGACGGCCTTCGTCATGTCGTCGGCGGTGGAGGCCTTCTGGTCGCGCCCGACCGGAACGGGCCCGTCCTTCTGCTGGAAGTCGGTGACCTTCCAGTCGTTGTTGACCCATTTGAGCTGGTAGGTCGTGGTGTACCAGCTCTCGGTCACGGGGTTGGTCGAGGCTTCGCCCGAGAGGCCGAAGAGCGAGGTGTACCAGACCGCGACCGTGGCGGTGTCGGCGGTGGAGGCTGTGGTCCTGGTGCCCACGGGGACGACTCGGGAGACGAAGCTCTGCCTGTCCGGCGCGGTGCCATCCTTGTCGAGGCCGATGTTGCCGAGGAACGTCTCGTCCGAGTAAGCGGTGTCCAGGGCGGACTGCCGGGCGGCTGCGACTTCGGGTGCGTACACCGTGGCGACGATGTCGTGCCGCCGGTTCGTGTCGAACATCTCGGCCGAGCCCAGCGCCACGCAGTAGTTGGCCGCCGCGCTCTGTGCACCCTGCTGGTCCCGGGCGTACCCGGTCGGAATGCCGGAGGCCTTCGTCCCCACCGGCTTCGTGCCCGTCGCCGCCGTCGTCGAGGACTTCGGCTTGTCGGTGTCGCCGGATGCGGTGGTGGAAGGGGAGTCCTCTCCTCCGCGGTTCGCGAAGGCGATCGCGGCGATGAGGAGGACGACGACGCCGACGACCGTCACCAGGCTGCGCGAGCTGGAGCGGGCGGGGCGTTGGGCGCCGCCGTAGGGGTCGGACTCGGGCAGGCGCATCCGCGTGCGCGTGGGCTCGCCGTAGTCGTGTTCGTCGCCGGGACTCATGCCGTGTACGCCCCCTCGTTGCCGTACCTGCCGTACCGGAACGCCTCGAAGTACGACGGTAGCCGTGCTGGTTCCCGCGCGGGCGCGGTGTGGTGACTCGACATCAGGGAAACGCAACCTCAGCCGGTGGGCACGACGGGTGGGTGGGGTCCGGGGGCCGGGCGTGCCCGGACGGGACGGGGACGGGCGGGGCGGGCTACACGGCCATCCCGTACACGATCGTGAACAGTGTGCCGAGTGATCCGATGATGAAGACGCCCGTCAGCCCGGCGATGATGAGGCCCTTGCCCTGCTCGGCGCTGAAGGTGTCCCGCAGGGCGGTCGCGCCGATGCGCTGTTTGGCCGCGCCCCAGATGGCGATGCCGAGGCAGATGAGGATGGCGACCGCCATCACGACCTCGATCATCACCTTCGCCTCGTTGCCCAGGCTGCCGAAGGGCCCCCAGTCCGGCGCGATTCCGCCGATGATGGTGTTGATGTCTCCCTTGTCGGCCGCAAAGAGCATGTAAGTCACCGCCCCTGGTGGGTAGTCCACGGCCTCTGCGGGTGTGCAGAGGTCAGCCATCATTCTCGCCGACAAAGCCGCCGTCGCATGTCGACTTGGCGTCAATGGTGAGCGGGATTCGTACGAATAGCTCGTACGGTTACTCTGTGTATCACGGCAGGTCACGCCGGGCAATGAGGTCGTCGCGGAACCTGAGGTGTGGTTCCGTCGTTGACCCACTTCTCAGCCCTGGCACCGGATCTGACGGCTGGTCGGGTGAGCTTCCGTGTCGATGTTCTCATGCGCGCGGGGAACCGAGGGGGCGGGCGACGTCCGGTCAGATCCGGGTGCGGCGGCGGTAGTAGTGGACGGTGACCGCGCCCAGCAGGGGCCCCCAGGCGACGAGGGGGAGGTAGCAGGCGTTCAGGATCCACTGGCCCCAGGGGGCGATGTCCATGTGCGCGTGGAGGGTGGTCCACACCAGGAGGACCCCGTACACCGTGCAGGCGAGGGCGCCGAGGGCCGCGGGTACGACGGCGGCGAGGACGGGGACGGGCCGGCCGCCGAGGTACGGGATCCAGCGGGGCCACACCTCGCCCCAGGGCCGGATCAGCCCGTACGTCAGCCAGGCGAGGCCTTCCTGGGCCAGGGACAGCAGCGGGAGGAGCAGCAGGCCCCAGCCGGGCAGGAGCATGGCGTCGTACTCGCTCTCGCGCAGCCCCAGCGGTACTCCCAGGACGACGGCGATGCGCCATAAGGAGGACGGGAGGTTGACCCACAGGACCGCTGCGGCCGCCCGCCGGGTCCAGACGGGCGCGTCGGGGCGGGGGTGGCCGGACAGGGCGGGTGCGGGGACGGCGTACGTCACGGGGAGCTCCTGGTGGGCTGGGCCGGGCTTCGGACGTCGTACATGCTGACGGCCGGCCCCCGCCGCCCACGTCGCCCCTGAGGGCCGATCCCGTACGTCTTCAGAGCCGTTTCCGGGCGGTCCCCGGTCCCTCTGTGGGCTTACGGGTTCTCCCCCTCGTACGGGACGACAGGCGCGGGACAGCTCTCTCTGACCTGGCTCTCACTTTCGGGGGTAACAGTGACCCCGATGAAGCGCACTCGTACCGGTCGTCGCCCGTACGCCCTGCTCTGCGTCCTCGTGCTGCTCGCCGCCACCTCGGCCTCCGAGGCGGCCGCCGGGGACGGGCCGGGGCCCCTCGGTGTGACCGTCGCCGCGCCGGCGACGGCGCGCACCGTGCGGGTGGGGGCTCTGTTCGACCGGCCAGGCGGCGACCTCGCCGGCGGGCACTTCTGCACCGCGTCCGTCGTCCGCAGCCCGCACCGCGACCTGGTCGTGACGGCGGCGCACTGCCTCGCCGGGAGGGACGCTCCGTACTTCGCGCCCGGGTACCGCGACGGGAAGGCCCCCTACGGGATGTGGAAGGTGGAGCGGGTGTTCCTTCCCGCCGGGTGGAGGGAGGGGCAGGCCGATGACGAGGACAGCGACGTGGCGTTCGCGGTGCTCGCCGGGCAGGGGGACGGCCAGGAGGTCGAGGACGTCGTGGGCGGCAACCGGTTCGTCACCGGCTCGGTGACCGGCGCCGGCGTCGTGACCGTCACCGGATACCCCGACGCCGCCGAGACCCCGCTGGCGTGCTCCAACCGCCCCGTCGCCCGCAGCGCGACCCAGCAGCGCATCGACTGCCCCGACTTCGCCGGCGGGACGAGCGGGAGCCCCTGGGTGAACGGTTCGGGGGACGTCGTCGGCGTCCTCGGCGGACACGAGCAAGGGGGCGCCACGGCCGACGTCTCGTACAGCGTGGTGCTGGGCGGCGGGGCGGGAGCGTTGTACCGGGAGGCGGCGGCCGATCCCTGACGGACGGAAGGGACGGCAGGGACGGCAGGGGCGGGGCGGCGGCGGTATCGCGTCAAAGGCGGCCCCGCCGGCCGCGAGGGCCCCGGTTGCGCCGGTTTCCCGGGGGGAAGCTCATAGACTGGCGCGGGCGTAATCCGGGTGGGCGAGGGGCGGTTGACGGTGCGTAAGGCATGGATCGTGGCAAGTGCCGCCGCCGCGGTGGGGCTCAGCTTCGTGATGCTGCTCGTCGTCGGTGTGTACATGGTCGCCGGGAACATCGTCAACGGCGTGGGCGGTGGGAGCGTCGGGCTGGCCAAGGGCGCGGTGCCGGCCGCCTATCGGGCGCTCGTGCAGAAGTACGGAAATTCCTGTCCCGCGATCAATCCCGCTCTGCTGGCGGCGCAGTTGTACCAGGAGAGCGGATTCAACCCGAACGCCAAGAGTCCGGCGAAGGCACAGGGGATAGCGCAATTCATCCCCGGCACCTGGGCCACGCACGGCGTCGACGGCGACGGCGACGGAGACCGCGACGTCTGGGACCCGAATGACGCGATTCCATCGGCGGCGAAGTACGACTGCACCCTCGCCGCGTACGTGAAGAAGGTGCCCGGCGACCCCACGCAGAACATGCTCGCGTCCTACAACGCGGGCGCGTACGCGGTCATCAAGTACGGGGGCGTGCCGCCGTATCAGGAGACCCGGAACTACGTGAAGACGATCACGACGCTGGCGAAGAGCTTCGCCGCCCCCGTGACCCGCGTCGATCCCTCCAAGCAGGCTGCCGGGGCCATCTACTTCGCCCAGAAGAAGCTCGGCACGCCCTATCTGTGGGGCGGGAACGGCACACCTGATCAGGGCGGACGGTTCGACTGCTCGGGGCTGACCAAGGCGGCCTACGAGAGCGTGGGGATCACGCTCCCCCGGGTGGCCAACGATCAGTACAACGCCGGTCCGCACCCCTCGCGGGACGAGCTGCTGCCGGGGGACCTGGTGTTCTTCTCGACGGACAAGAGCAACTCCCGGGCCATCGACCACGTGGGGATCTACGTGGGCGGCGGCTACATGATCGACGCGCCGTTCACGGGCGCGGTGATCCGGTTCGACCCCATCGACACCCGCAAGTACTTCGGTGCCACCCGGGTGACCGAAGATGGCGCGAAAGCGCTCCCCACGACCGTCTGAAGAGCCCGGTGACGCACCGTCCGAGCTGCGGGGGACCATCTCCCTTCGATAACGTCTGAGTGATCATTCGGTGGAGAGTGGAACGTATCGACGGGGGACGTGCGTTCCTGTTGACGTAGCCCAGCGATGCTTGTGACCGGCGTACCTGTCCCGTACTGGCGGAAGCGGATCTACGAACCACGGGGGTGGGCACGAGCGGCGTGCGTGAGGCGCGCCGGGCAACATCACGACGAAGGGCCGCAGCACCATGGCTGGACTCGCCGCATCCGGGTCGAACCCCGACGTCGACCTGCTCTACGACATCAACGGCCTCGCCAAGGACGCGCCCCACTGGCTGGACCGGATCGTGGAGTTCGTCGGCGAGTACGGACTGCTCTTCGCGATGATGCTGCTGATCGTCTGGTGCTGGTGGACCGTGCGCCGCAGACCGCTCGGCGTGGAGGAGGCCTCGGCGTCCGTGGCCGCGCTGGTGTGGGCGCCGCTCGCGGCGGCGGTCGCGGTGCTGGTGAACGTGCCCATACGCGGGTTCGTCGAGCGGCCCCGGCCGTTCCTCGACCACGAGGGGCTGGAGGTGCTGGTCTCCGGCAAGACCGACTACTCGTTCGTCAGCGACCACGCGACGATCACCATGGCGATGGGCGTCGCGCTGTTCGTCGCCAACCGCCGGTTCGGGATCGCCGGGCTCGTGCTGGGGCTCGTCGAGGGCTTCTGCCGGGTGTACATGGGCGTGCACTACCCGACCGACGTGATCGGCGGCTTCGCGCTCGGCACCGCCGTGGCGCTGCTGCTGTCGCCGCTCGCCTCGATGCTGCTGACGCCCCTGCTGCGCGCGGTGGACCGCTCGCCCCGGCTCGGCTGGGTGGTGCGGAGCCGCTCCGCGCGGGAGGCCGTGGACGGGCGGGACGCCGTGGTGCCGGGGGCCCGGATGGAGGCCGCCAGCCGGGAACGGGACCTGGCCGCGTAGGCCGTCCTGCGGTTCGAAGCGAAGTGCGGAAGGGGCGGGGGCGGGCGGGGGCCCCGCCCCCCCCCCCCCAACAAGCACGGGGGCCCCCGCC
>NZ_JBIWPF010000044.1:0-12658 GCF_044768125.1 Streptomyces sp. NPDC101166 | reverse complement strand
CGAACCCGACGTGTAGATCACATACGCGGGATGCTCCGGCCTGACCTCCACACCCAGCGGACCATCCTCGACCCCCGCCCACTCCACCTCGTCCAACACCACGACGACCGCATCCGACTGGGGCACCATTGCGGCCGTATCCGCCGACGCCAGCACCACCACCGGGGCCGCATCCGCAAGCATGTAACCGATCCGCTCGACCGGATAGGCGGGATCGATCGGCAGATACGCGCCGCCCGCCTTCACCACCGCCAGCAGCGCCACCACCGACTCCACACCGCGTTCCAGGCACACACCCACGAACGACTCCGGGCCCACACCCTCCGCCACCAGACGACGGGCCAGACGGTTGGCACGAGCCTCCAACTCGGCGTACGAGACCGACTCACCGCCGGAGACCACGGCCACCGCCTCAGGCGTCCGCACCACCTGCGCCTCGAACAACTCCGGCAGCGAACCGGAAACCACCTCCGCAGCCGTGTCGTTCCACTCACTCACCACGCGGTGACGTTCGACCTCGTCCAGGACCTGGATGGAGCTGAGCGGCACGTCCTCGTCGTGGTCGAGGGCAGATTCGAGAGCGGTGACCAGGTTCTGCGCGGCCGTGCGCAGGAAGAGGCCCACCGTCTCCGGGTCGATCGGCGCGACCGCGTGGACGGCCAGCGAGATCCGGTCGCCGTTGTCGTCGACCGAGACCATCAGGGGGTAGTTGGTGCGCTCCTCGAAGAACACCCTCCTGATCCCGTCCAGCCGCTCGTCGCGGACCGGGGAGGCGTCAGCCTCGGTCGTAACACCGCTGTTGTGACGGTAGTTGAACAGCGCGGTGAACAGGGGCGCATCACCGGTGACACCGCTGGCCTGCTGCGCCACCGTGAGCGGCGCGTGCTCGTGCTCCAGGAGCTCCGCCAACTGGCCGCGCATCGCGGACACGGCGGTCAGGACGCCGAGTGCGTCGGTGCGCACGCGGACGGGGAGCGTGTTGAGGAAGGGACCGGGCACCCGGTCGGAGCCCGCGCCGGCGTTCATCCGGCCGAACAGGACGGTACCGAAGACCACGTCCTCACGGCCGCTGACCGCGGCGAGGACGCGGGCCCACGCCAGGTGCAGCAATGTGGCGGGGCTGGCGCCCAGTCGGCGGGAGACGTCGAGCAGGCGGGTGTGCAGTTCGTCGCCGAAGACGACCCGGGCGCGGGTGGTGGCCGTGCCGTCGCCGTGGACGTCGACCAGACCGAAGGGGGCCGTGGGCTCGGTGACGTCGCCGAGCAGGTCGGTGAAGTACCGCTCGTGTTCTCCGGTCGTGACTCCCGCTCGCGCCTGGGCGACGAAGGTGCGGAAGGGCAGCGGCTCCGTGAGCGTGGCTTCGCGTCCGGTGAGGAAGGCGTTGACCTCGGCGAGCATGACTTCCAGGGCGGTGTGGTCCTGCACCATGTGGTGGATCCGCACCAGCGCGAGCCACTGGTCCCCGCCGGGGAAGCGGGCCGCGTGGACCCGGATGAGCGGGGCACGGCGCAGGTCCATCGAGCCGCCGCCGGCCGCGAGGAGCTGCCGCACCGGGTCGCCGCCCCCGGCGTCCAGGGTGAGGACGTCGACCGGCAGGGTCGCCTGCCGCCTCACCACCTGGACCGGCTCCCGCAGGCCCTCCCACACGATGGACGTGCGGTAGATGTCGTGGCGGTCGACGACGCTCTGCAGCGCCCGGGTGAAGGTGTCGAGCCGGTCGCGGGTGTCGAACTCGACGACCGTAGGCATCACGTACGTGTCCTCGCCGCCGTCGGCGAGGAGATGGTGGAAGAGCAGGCCCTCCTGCAGCGGGGCGAGCGGGTAGATGTCTGCGATGTCGGCCGCCCCACCGTCGACGGTGGCGAGGACCCGCGCGATCTCGTCAGCGGTCAGGTCGACGAGCGGCAGCATCTCGGGGGTGATGGCGGTCGCGCCGGCCGGGATCAGGTTGGCCGGGACCGCCACCTGCTCGGAGCCGGCCGAGGCAGCGAGGCCGGCCGGGGTCGGGGCGTCGAAGAGAGCCCTGATGGAGACGGAGACACCGCGCGTACGGAGCAGGGCGACCAGGCGGATCGCGAGGAGCGAGTGGCCGCCGAGCCGGAAGAAGTCGTCGTCCACGCCGACCGCGTCGAGGCCCAGGACCTCGGCGAAGGCCGCGCACAGGATCTCCTCACGGGCGTCGGACGGGCCGCGCCCGCTGCCGGTGGCGTACTCCGGCGCGGGGAGCGCCTTGCGGTCGAGCTTGCCGTTCACGTTCAGGGGGAGGGTGTCGAGGACGACGATCGCGGAGGGGACCATGTATGAGGGCAGGCGGTTGCTCGCGAAGTCGACTATCTGGGAGGTGAGTTCGCCGGTCAGCGCGTCGTCGTCGGGGACGACGTATGCGATCAGGCGCTTGTCGCCGGGCACGTCCTCGCGGGCTATGACGACTGCCTGCGCGACCTCGGGGTGCGCGGCGACCACGGACTGGACCTCGCCGAGTTCGATGCGGAAACCACGGATCTTGACCTGCTCGTCCGCACGGCCCAGATACTCGATCTGACCCTCGGCATTCCAGCGGACCACATCCCCGGTGCGATACAGACGTCCGCCGTCAGTAGAGAACGGATCGGCGACGAAACGCTCACCCGTCAGCTCCGGCCGGCCCAGATAACCACGAGCCAGACCCGCACCCGCGATGTACAACTCACCCGCGACACCTGCCGGGACCGGGGAGAGGCCGCCGTCGAGGACGTAGACACGCGCGTTCGAGATCGGCCGGCCGATCGGGACCGTGCCCTCCACCTCCGTGTCCGCGTACCAGGCCGTCGTGTAGACCGTCGCCTCGGTAGGACCGTAAATGTTCGCCACCCGCGCCCCGGGGACCGCCGCGCGAACACCCGCCACCGCATCCGCCGTCAGCGCCTCACCGGCCAGAACGACCGTACGCGGACGCGCCCGGACCTCACCAGCCGCCACCATCTGCGCGAACGCCGACGGAACACCGCTCACCAGACTCACATCACCGACCGGCGCATCCGCATCCGCATCCGCCAGAGCCAGCAGATCCGACACCACCTCGACACAACCGCCCGACACCAGCGGACCGAACAACTCGAAGACCGACACATCGAAGTTGAAAGACGTCGACACCAGCACCCGCCGGAAGTCCTCACCCCCGAACTCCCCCGCCGCCCAAGCCAACAGAGCGGCGACAGAGCGGTGTTCGACCACCACACCCTTGGGACGGCCCGTCGAACCCGACGTGTAGATCACATACGCGGGATGCTCCGGCCTGACCTCCACACCCAGCGGACCATCCTCGACCCCCGCCCACTCCACCTCGTCCAACACCACGACGACCGCATCCGACTGGGGCACCACCGCAGCCGTATCCGCCGACGCCAGCACCACCACCGGGGCCGCATCCGCCAACATGTAACCGATCCGCTCGACCGGATAAGCGGGATCGATCGGCAGATAGGCGCCACCCGCCTTCACCACCGCCAGCAGCGCCACCACCGACTCCACGCCACGCGGCAGACACACACCCACGAACGACTCCGGGCCCACACCCTCCACCACCAGACGACGGGCCAGACGGTTGGCACGAGCCTCCAACTCGGCATACGAGACCTCCACACCACCCGAGACCACCGCCACCGCCTCAGGCGTCCGCACCACCTGCGCCTCGAACAACTCCGGCAGCGAACCGGAAACCACCTCCGCAGCCGTGTCGTTCCACTCGGTCAGCACCTGCCGAAGCCCCGCCTCGTCCAGGACCTGGACGTTGCGCAGCGGCACGTCCTCGCCGTGGTCCAGGGCCGATTCGAGGGCAGCGACCAGGTTCTGCGCGGCCGTGCGCACGAACTCTCCGACCACGCGCGGGTCGATCGGCGCGACCGCGTCCACGGCCAGCGTGAACAGGTCGCCGTTGTCGTTGACCGAGACCATCAGCGGGAAGTTGGTGCGCTCACGCGTGAAGACGGCCCGCATGCCGTCCATGCCCTCGTGACGCCGCTTGTCGGCGCGCTCCTCGGCGCTGCGGCCCGGGTTGTGCCGGAAGTTGAACAGGGCGGTGAACAGAGGGGTGTCACCGGTGACACCGCTGGCGCGCTGGGCCACGACGAGGGGGGCGTGCTCGTGCTCCAGGAGCTCCGCCAGCTGGCCGCGCATCGCGGTCACGGCCGTGAGCACGCCGAGTGCGTCGGTGCGGACGCGGACGGGGAGGGTGTTCATGTAGGGGCCGGGGACCTGGTCGGCGCCTTCGCCGGCGTTCATCCGGCCGAACAGGACGGTGCCGAAGACGACGTCGTCGCGGCCGCTGACCGCGGCGAGGACACGGGACCATGCGACGTGCATGACCGTGGCCGGGCTGGCGCCCAGACGCCGGGAGACCTCCCGCAGCCGCACCGTCAGCTCCGCGTCGAAGGGGACGACTTCGCGTACCGCCGCCGCGCCGTCGCCGCGCACGTCGGCGACGCCGAAAGGCGCGGTGGGTTCGGTGACGTCGCCGAGCAGGCCGGCGAAGTACCGCTCGTGCTCGGAGCGTGCGACGGCGCCACGGGTCTGGGCGACGAAGTTGCGGAAGGGCAGCGGCCGCGCCAGCTCCCGGCCGCGGCCCGCGAGGATCGCCTGCACCTCGCGGAAGACGATCTCCAGGGCGGTGTGGTCGCGCACCACGTGGTGCGCCCGCAGCAGCCCCAGCCAGCGGCCGCTGCCCGGGATCCGGGCGGCGTGCATGCGGATCAGCGGGGCCTGGGTGAGGTCCATGCGCAGACCGCCGGCGGCCAGGAGCTGCTCGGTCGGATCGCCGCCCTCGGGGTCGAGGGTGACGTCGGTGACGGGCAGGGTGGCGTGGCGCCAGACGACCTGGACCGGCTCGCGCAGTCCCTCCCACACGATGGAGGTGCGGTAGATGTCATGGCGGTCCACGACCTGCCGCAGCGCGTCCGCGAAGGCGTCGAGCCGGTCACGGGCATCGAACTCGAGCACGGTCGGCATGACGTAGGCGTCGTCCCCGCCGTCAGCGAGGAGATGATGGAAGAGCAGGCCCTCCTGGAGCGGGGCCAGCGGATAGACGTCCGCGATGTTCGCCGCACCGCCGTCGACCGTGGCGACGACGGCGGCCAGTTCGTCGGCCGTCAGGTCGACCAACGGCAACATCCCGGGGGTGATCTCGGTCGTGTCGGCTGGGATCAGGTTGGCCGGGACGGCAACCTGGACAGCACCGGCGGAGGCGGCGAGGCCGGCCGGGGTGGGGGCCTGGAAGAAGGAGCGGACGGAGACGGAGACGCCGCGCTTCTGGAGGAGGGCGACGAGGCGGATGGCGAGCAGTGACTGGCCGCCGAGCTGGAAGAAGTCCTCGTCCACGCCGACGCTCTCCAGGCCCAGGACCTCGGCGAACGCGGCGCACAGGATCTCTTCGCGGGCGTTGGACGGACCACGCGCCACCCGGACCGCCGCATGCTCCGGGACGGGCAGCGCCTTGAGGTCGAGCTTGCCGTTCGCGGTCAACGGCAGCGCCTCGACCGTGACCACCGCCGAGGGGACCATGTACTCCGGAAGACTGCGCGCGACGAACTCCGCGACCGGGACATCCGGTTCGCCGGTGCTCACCACGTACGCGACGAGCCTGCGGTCGCCGGGGACGTCCTCACGCACCACCACCGCCGCCTGCGCGACCTGCGGATGCGCGACGACAGCCGCCCGGACCTCACCCAGCTCGACCCGGAAACCACGGACCTTGACCTGATCGTCGGCACGGCCCAGGAACACCAACCGGCCCTCGGCCGTCCACTTCACCCGGTCACCCGAGCGGTACATGCGCCCACCAGCAGAGGAGAAGGGCGACGCCACGAAACGCTCAGCGGTCAGGGCCGGACGGTTGACGTAGGCGCGAGCGAGCCCAGCGCCTGAGACGTACAGCTCGCCGGGGACACCGACGGGGACGGGGCGCAGAGTCTCGTCGAGGACGAAGACGCGGGCGTTGGGCACAGGGGTGCCGACCACGACGTCGGCCGACGAGGACAGGCGGGCGATCGCGGTGTCGACGGTCGCCTCGGTCGGGCCGTAGAAGTTGAAGCCCTCCACGCCCTCCACCGCGCGCAGCCTCTGCCACAAGTCGCCCGGCACAGCCTCCCCGCCCACGCCAACCCGCGACGGTCGGTACTCCCCCTCCAACAGTCCCTCCTCCAGAAGGACTTGCAGGTAGGAAGGTGTGATCTCGGTGAAGTCGATCCGCGACGCGCGCATCCACGCCACCAGACGCCCCGCGTCCAGCCACGTTTCCGCGTCCGCCACATGCAGCTCATGACCCGAGAACAGAGCCGCCAGCTGATTCCACGACGCATCGAACGACACAGACGTCGTCAAAGCGACCCTCAGCCGCCCCCCGGCCCCCCCGAACACCGTCCGGCCGTGACCCTCGCACAGACTCACCACACCCCGATGCGTGACCACCACACCCTTGGGACGCCCCGTCGAACCCGACGTGTAGATCACATAGGCAGGATGCTCCGGCCGCACTTCCACACCCAGCGGACCGTCCTCCAAACCCGACAGCGCCGTAACCGTCTGCACCTCGTCCAGCAGCACCACGGACGCGTGGGTCGCGGGCAGCACGCCCGCCGTCGCGGTGGAGGCGAGCACCGCCACCGGCGCCGCGTCCTCGACCATGAACGCGATCCGCTCAGCCGGATAGGCGGGATCGATCGGCAGATACGCGCCGCCCGCCTTCAGAACCGCGAGGAGAGCGACGATCAGATCGGCCCCCCGCTCCAGACAGACACCGACCAACGACTCCGGACCCACGCCCCGCGACACGAGGAACCGCGCCAAACGGTCCGCCCGAACATCCAACTCGGCATACGACAGCGACACCCCACCCGCCACCACAGCGGTCGCCTCCGGCGTCCGCGCCACCTGCGCCGCGAACAACTCCGGCAGAGAGGCGGCCCCCACCGGAACGGACGTGTCGTTCCACCCCGCCAACAGCCCGCGATCAGCTCCGTCCAGCACCTCGATCTCACTCAACCGGGACTGCGGGGCCGTCACCAACAGTTCAATGGCCTGGGCCCAGCGGGCCACGATGCGCTCGGCCGTCCCCACGTCGAAGAGATCGGCGGAGGCGACCACCGAACCACGCAGACCCGCCGGGGCGCCTTGAGCGTCGAAGAGCTCCGTGACCGAGGCGTCCAGGTCGAATTTCGCCGCGGACTCGCTGGTGGCCGGGCCGTTGTGTGCAGCGGTCCGTCCCTTGGCCCGCGCGTCGCGGGTCGGGGCCGGTGCGTTCCCGCTGCCTGTGCCGGGCAGGTCGAGGACGGCCTCGCCGGTGTTCTGGACCTTCAGCATCACCTGGAACAACGGGTGCCGGGACAGGGAGCGGGCCGGGGCCAGCTCCTCGACGAGCTTCTCGAACGGTACCTCCTGGTGCTCGAAGGCCGCCCAGCCCGCCTGTCGTACCCGCGCGAGCAGTTCGGTGAAGGTCGGGTCACCCGACACGTCCGTGCGCAGGACAAGGGAGTTGATGAAGAAGCCGACGAGGTCGTCGAGGGCGACGTCCGTACGTCCGGCGACCGTCGTGCCGATCGGGATGTCGGTGCCCGCGCCGAGGCGGGAGAGGACGGCCGCGAGGGCGGCCTGGAGCACCATGAACGGGGTGACGCCCTCGGCTCTGGCAAGCTCGGCGAGGTGGGTGTGCGCCGCGGCGGACACGGTCAGCGGCACCTTGTGGCCGCGGTGCGAGGGAACGGCCGGCCGCGAGCGGTCGACGGGGAGCTCCAGTTCCTGCGGGATGTCGGCCAGCACGCCGCGCCAGTAGGACATCTGCGTGGCCATCACGCTGTCGGGGTCCGACTCGTCGCCGAGCATCTCGCGCTGCCAGAGCGTGTAGTCGGCGTACTGGACCGGCAGCTGCTCCCACTCGGGGGCCCGGCCCTGGGACCGTGCCTCGTAGGCGACCGAGAGGTCACGGGCCAGCGGGCGCTTGGACCAGCCGTCGCTGGCGATGTGGTGCGTCACCAGGACGAGCACTTGCTCCTCGCCGCCGGTGGAGAACAGCGAGGCACGGATCGGGATCTCGGCGGACAGGTCGAAGGTGTGCCCGAGAACAGCGGCGATCGCGTCGTCGAGACCGGCCGGGGCGATCTCGGCGACCGTCAGCGTCCACTCCAGGTCGGCCGACTTCAGGATGTGCTGGTAGGGCTCGCCGTCCGCGACCCGGTAGACCGTACGCAGGACCTCGTGCCGTCCGATCACGTCCCGCAGGGCGGCGCCGAGCGCGGCACCGTCGGTGTCGGCGGAGAGGCGCAGCACGACCGGGATGTTGTAAGTGGAGCTCGGGCCCTCGGACTGGCTGAGGAACCACAACCGCCGCTGCGCGAAGGACAACGGGATCATCAGGACTCCTCCTGGTTACGCATGGGCCGCAACGCCGGCCTTGCTGTCTTCTGGTGGGCAAGTTGTTGTGCGAGTGCCGCCACGGTCGATGCCTCGAGGAGCACCCGGAGCGGGACCTCGACGCCCAGTTCGGCGCGGATCCTGCTGGTCAGGCGGACGGCGAGCAGGGAGTGGCCGCCGAGCGCGAAAAAGTCGTCGTCCACGCCGACCTCGGGCAGGCCCAGGAGCTCGGCGAAGGCCACGCAGAGGATCTCCTCCTGGCGGTTGGCCGGCCCGCGCCCTGCCGAGAGGGAGTGTTCGGGGGCGGGGAGGTTCTTGCGGTCGAGTTTGCCGTTGGCGGTCAGCGGCAGGGCGTCGAGGACGACCACTGCGGACGGGACCATGTGATCGGGGAGACGACTGCCGGTGAACTGTCTCACTGCTGCGGTTAGTTGGTCCGCTCCGTCAGGGTCGGTGGGGACGATGTAGGCGACGAGTCGGGTGTCGCCGGGGGTGTCCTCGCGGGCGACGACGGCCGCCTGCGCGACCTCGCGGTGCGCGGCCACCACGGCCTGCACCTCGCCGGGTTCGATGCGGAAGCCGCGCACCTTGACCTGCTCGTCCGCCCGGCCCAGGTACTCCAGGAGACCGTCCGCGCTCCAGCGGGCCACGTCTCCCGTGCGATACATCCGCTGTCCGGGCTCAAAGGGGTTCGCCACGAACCTTTCGGCTGTCAGGCCGGGACGCTTCACATAGCCTCGGGCCAGCTGGGCGCCGGCGATGTAGAGCTCGCCCGCGACACCCGCAGCCACCGGCTGCAGACGCGCATCCAGCACATACAAGCGCGTGTTGGCGATCGGACGGCCGATCGGGACCGCGTCCCCCACCTGCTGACCGGACGCGACCTCGAACACACAGCAGCCCACCACCGTCTCGGTGGGCCCGTACTCATTGACGATCACCGAGCCCGGAGCCCGAGCGAGCCAGTCACGCACCACCGCACCGGGCAGCGCCTCACCACCCACGACCCACGTGCGGGCCGACGCGGCCGCCTGCCCTGACGTGAGCATCTCCGCCAACAACGGCAGATGCGCAGGAACCGCCTTGACCAGACCGAAGGCGTCGGAGGTTTTGATGAGCTCGGCCAGCCCCTCCGCCCCGCCCGGACCGCTGACCACGACCGCCGAACCGGAGACCAACGGCACCAGGACACTGGTCACGGTCAGATCGAAGGCCAGGGAGGAATGCAACGGAGCACCCCCGCCCTCGCCCATCCCATACGCGTCCGCAGCCCAGGACACGTAATTGGCGAGTCCCCCGTGCGTGACGGCCACGCCCTTGGGCCGGCCCGTCGAACCCGACGTGTAGATCACATACGCCAGCGACCGCGGATCGACCTCGTTGCCCAGCGGCTCCGCCGACTCGGCATCCAGCTGCATCCGCACCAACGCGCTGTCCAACGCCACGAACCGGTTCCGACCCGCCGGGAGATCGTCGAGGACCTCCTCGGTCGTCAGCGTCAACACCGCACCCGAATCGGCGAGCATGAACCCGATCCGCTCCGCCGGATACTCCGGATCGACCGGCAGATAACCCGCCCCCGCCTTCCACACCGCCAGAACCGCCACCACCATGTCCACCCCACGCGGCAGACACAGACCCACCACCGACTCCGCACCGATCCCCTGACCGGCCAGATAACGAGCCAACCGCCCCGCACGAGCATCCAACTCCCCGTACGAGACCGTCTCACCGCCCGCCACCACCGCCACCGCATCCCGCGCCCGCACCACCTGCGCCTCGAACAACTCCGGCACCGACACCGAACCCAGATCCATCTCGGTGTCGTTCCACTCGACCAGCACCCGACGCCGCTCACCCTCACCGAAGACATCGAGAGCACTCAGCCGGGTACGGGGGTCGGCGACCAGTTGTCCGAGCAACCGGACCAGGCGCGAGCTCAGGCCTTCGACCGTCTCCCGGTCGAAAAGGTCGGCTGCGGCTACCACGGAGCCGCGCACCCCGGCCGGGGCGCCCTCCTCGTCGAATGCCTCGGAGACCCGGACCTCCAGGTCGAACTTGGCGACCGTCTTCGCGACGGTGACGCCACCGGCCCGTACACCGGGGAGGTCGAGCACGGCCTCGGCGTTGTTCTGCAGGTCCAACTGGACCTGGAACAGGGGATGCCGGGACATCGACCGGCTCGGGGCCAGCTCCTCGACCAGCCGCTCAAACGGCACCTCCTGATGCGCCAGAGCCGACAGACTCGCCTCCCGCACCCGGTCCAGGACCTCACGGAACGTCGGGTCACCGGACAGGTCGGTGCGGATGACCAGGGTGTTGATGAAGAAACCGACCAGGTCGTCCAGCGCCTCGTCCGTACGGCCCGCGTTCGCCGAACCGATCGGGATGTCCGTGCCCGCACCCAGCTTCGACAGCAACATCGCCAGGGCCGCCTGAAGGACCATGAACGTGGTCACGCCCTCGGCCCGTGCGACCTCCCCGAGGCGCACGTGGTCCTCGGCGGGGACGGCGAGGGGGACACGGTGGCCGCGGTGCGAGGCGGCTGCCGGGCGGGACCGGTCGAAGGGCAGTTCCAGCTCTTCCGGCGAGCCGGCCAGTGTCTCGCGCCAAAAGGCGAGTTGATGGGCCATGACGCTGTCGGGGTCGCTCTCGTCGCCGAGCAGCTCGCGCTGCCACAGCGCGTAATCCGCGTACTGCACCGGCAGCGGCGTCCACTCCGGCGCCTCACCGACCCTCCGTGCCGCGTAGGCCGTCGACAGGTCGCGGGCCAGCGGGGCCGTCGACCAGCCGTCACCCGCGATGTGGTGGACCACCACGACCAGCACACGCTCGTCTGGACCGACCTCGAAGAGGGTGGCACGGATCGGAACCTCGACGGCGAGGTCGAACTCGCGGGCGATGGCCTTCGCGACGGCGCGGTCCAGCTCGTCGGGCGGAACGGTGACGTACTCCAACTGCCCGTCGAGGCCGGTCGATTCGATGACTTTCTGGTACGGCTCGCCGTTCTCGGCCGTCGGGAAGACGGTTCGCAGGACCTCGTGGCGGCGGATCACGTCCCCGAAGGCGCGCCCGAGCGCGTCCCGGTCGATTCCTCCGTCGAGCCGGAGGGCGAACGGGATGTTGTAAGTCGAGCTCGGCCCCTCCAACTGGTTGATGAACCACAGGCGCTGCTGGGCGAAGGAGAGCGGGGTCCGCTCGGGTCGCTGCCCTGCCGTCAGGGCCGGCCGCGCCTGCCCGGCACCCTCCAGGCCGGCCGCGAGACCGGCCACCGTCGGGGTGTCGAACAGGGCCCGCAGCGGGACCTCGACCCCAAGAACCGTGCGGACCCGGCTGATGAGACGGACGGCCAGGAGGGAGTGACCGCCGAGCGCGAAAAAGTCGTCGTCCACGCCGACCTCGGGAACCCCCAGAACCTGGGCGAAGACGCTGCACAGCAGTTCCTCGCGCACGTTCGAAGCACCACGTCCGGCTCCCGCCTTGCCCGCCGAATAGTCCGGCGCGGGGAGCGCCTTGCGGTCGAGCTTGCCGTTCACGTTCAGGGGAAGGACGTCGAGGACGACGATCGCGGAGGGGACCATGTAGGAGGGCAGGCGGTCGCTCGCGAAGTCGACTATCTGAGAGGTGAGTTCGCCGGTCAGCGCGTCGTCGTCGGGGACGACGTATGCCACCAGGCGCTTGTCGCCGGGTACGTCCTCGCGGGCCACGACCACGGCCTGGGCCACCAGTGGATGCCCGGCAAGGACCGACTGGACCTCGCCGAGTTCGATGCGGAAGCCACGGATCTTGACCTGCTCGTCCGCACGGCCCAGATACTCGATCTGCCCCTCCGCGGACCAGCGGACCACATCACCGGTGCGATACAGACGCCCGCCGTCGGTGGAGAACGGGTCGGCGACGAAACGCTCACCCGTCAGCTCCGGCCGGCCCAGATAACCACGAGCCAGACCCGCACCCCCGATATACAGCTCACCCGCCACCCCCGGCGGGACCGGGGAAAGACCGCCGTCCAGGACGTAGACACGCGCGTTCGAGATCGGCCGGCCGATCGGGACGACTCCGTCCACGTCCGTGTCCGCGTACCAGGCCGTCGTGTAGACCGTCGCCTCGGTCGGGCCGTAGATGTTCGCCACCCGCGCCCCGGGCACGGCCGCGCGAACACCCGCCACCGCATCCGCCGTCAGCGCCTCACCGGCCAGAACGACCGTACGCGGACGCGCCCGGACCTCACCCGCCGCCACCATCTGCGCGAACGCCGACGGAACACCGCTCACCAGAC
>NZ_JBIWPF010000043.1:0-15993 GCF_044768125.1 Streptomyces sp. NPDC101166 | reverse complement strand
TCCAGTAGTCGCTCACCGACGCATTCAACCGCCATCGCAGCCCGTCTGCCAGCCACTATGCACGCCGCCAGTCGCCAATTGAGATGACTTCTAAGTCGATGGTGTCGAGCTAAGTGTCAGGGCGGCAGTGCGCGCAGGGCCGCAGGCCGCCGACGAGGAGGCGGCGTGCTTCGTACCGGCCGACGGGACGGCGGCACTTGCCCGTCATGCGGCAGTCCCCGGCGTGAATCCGGACGGGCGGTCGACCGCTGCCGATTCCCAGCTCTACCGTCCACTGCGGGGGGCTAGGGACGGCGGAGCCGACCGCGCTCCGCCACTGGGTCGCCAAGTCGCCGTACCTCGACCTGCTGCTGCACCTCAGTGGCACGGGTTCCTTCGCAACCGACTCGGACGGGCTCGACTGCTACGGACCGCAGCCCCCCAGCAGCACCAGCTGCGCCGGGACATTGTGGCCAGGGCCAGCCTCTTCGGTTCCCCGAAGGTCCGGGACCTGTGGGAGGCCGCCACCAAAGCCATCGCCGATCTGCACCACGTCTGCACTGAGGGCGGGTTCTACACGAAGCGCGGCGCCGTTCGCCCCGGCATCACGGACCCGGACTTCGGCAGGTGCAAAGCTGCCCATGAGAAGACGGAGGAGGAGCTCATCAAGCAGCTCCGGCATGAGATGGACGTCGACAAGCATTTGCAGGACTGAGTCCCCACACTCAGGGCGCACGGCACCCCCCTCGGGTCACCCCGCGGCAGGGGACTGAGGCCCTGGAACTGCCAGGATGGGCGCTGTGAGCACCCCCTCGCCGCCCTCTGGGCACCGGCCCCCGCCCCAACATCCCCACCCCTTCAGAGCCCGCCGACCGGCCCGGCATCGCCGCGCAGTGCGCAAGCGTTTTGTCGATCACGTCTCGAGCCAGATGAGTGTGCTGGCCAGGGTGATCGCGGCACGGTAACGGTCGGGGTGTTTGTCGTAGCGGGTGGCGATGCCGCGCCACTGTTTGAGCCGGTGGAAGCAGCGTTCGACGACGTTGCGGCGCCGGTAGACGACATTGTCGAAGCCGCAGGGCCGTTCGCGGAGTCGTGCCCGACCTGCGAGTTGGTCGACCCGCTCGGGGATGGTCGCTTTGATCCCGCGTCTGCGCAGGTAGGAGCGGAAGGAGCGGGCTGAGTATCCCTTGTCGGCCACGATCCGTTCGGGCCGTTGACGGGGGGCCCGGGCCTGGGCCGGGCGACGCGGATGGCGTCGATGACGGTTTCGGCCTGGGTGCAGTCGTTGCGGGTGCCGGCCGTGACGGTGAAGGCCAGCGGTCGTCCCCGTCCGTCGCAGGCCAGGTGGATCTTGCTGGACAGCCCGCCGCGGGAGCGTCCGAGTCCTCGCCCCTCGAGCCCCCTTTGGCGGCGGTGTGCTGATGAGTCCTGACGATCGTGGAGTCCAGGGCGACCAGCCAGTCCACCTCCGCCCGCCCCTGAGCCTGCCCCAGCAGCCGGTCGAGCGTGCCGTTGGCGGCCCAGCGGGCGAACCGCCCGTACACCGTCTGCCAGGGTCCGAACCGCTCCGGCAGATCCCTCCAAGGCACACCGGTGCGGAACTTGAACACGATGCCCTCCATGACCTGGCGGTGATCACGCCACCTGCCCCGGGCACGGCCCACCGGAGGTAGCAACGGCTCGATCACCGACCAAGCGGCATCAGATATCTCCCCACCCCTCAGGACCAGTCCAACGATCGGATGATCGGAAAGACACTCTCTGGCCCCGCCTCACTGAGGGGGAGGACCGGTGAACCTGGCGGTCGCAACGCCCCAACACGGGGCATGGACGACACGGTGGCTCATGGCGCCGTCGAACCGGAGATGGGCAGCGGTCCGTCGTGGTCGAGCCAGGCCGCCCGCCGGGTTGGCCTCGGGTGCAGCCGGTCCCGCGCGTCGTGGTCGCTTTGCCGTAGAGGCGGGTGACGGTCACGGCCTGCTCTTTGTCTTGTCGCCGGCCACCTGGGGTGCCATGGCCCTCGTCGCTGGCCTCCCCTTGCTGCAGTTGCGGTGGGCGTATCTGAACCGGCCGCGTTCCGGTCCTTCTGCGGCGGGCTTCGGCAAGTCTGTCCCCGGGCGAGTGTGTGCGCCCGCTAGGCTTCCTGCTGCGAGCCGCTGACCAGGTCAGATCCCGATGCCCGAGAGTGGCGCCCTTGTCGTCGTGCGGAGCATTGTCAATGCCCGACACGCGCGCAGAGGTGTGATGGGGTGTCAGTGGTGTCCCCCTTATGGTCCAGCCTTGCGCCAAGTCGCTTTCCCTCTCGCTTTGTGACGACTCGTCACATGCTCCGTTCCGGACTTTTGAACGCCCGATCGGCCCCTTTTTGGGGTCCCGCATGGATCTCTGAAGTGGCGACAGAATTCGGCGTGAGTAGGTTCATTCGTAGGCGGCCGGGTCGGCTGGCATCCCTGAGAGATGGAGAAGCGAAATGCCTGCGAGAGGGAGAATCGGAATGCGAACGCGTACCGTGGTCGGGATCGCATTGTCGGTGGGCGTCACCGTCGCGGCTGTAACCACCGTGGACTACGCGTCGGCTTCAAATTCCGCGTCCGCCCCGTCGGTGCAAGAGGCTGCCGCCTCCTTGCCGCAAGGAGCAGACGTGGGAGGAAACGGCCAGACGGGCGGCTACGGTCAGACGGGTGGGAACGGTCAGACGGGTGGGAACGGGCAGACGGGAGGAAACGGGCAGGCGAGGTACGGCGACCGTTCGGACGATCGCGGACGGGTCTACGTCAACGAGCGAACGTATTCGGTCGAGGGGGGTGAGTGCATCGCTGTAATCAGTAGTCCGGCGACCAGCTTCAACGTCCGGAACGAAACTGGCAATAGGGTGGAATTCTTCGCCGGGATTACGTGCGACAACGGTGCTGCAATTGCGACTATTGGGCCCGGAGACTCCAGCAACGCAATCCCCGGAACAGTGGTTCTCGATGGAGCTGTGGTGCCGTTCGCGCTTGTCGGCAGCTTCCGGGCAGTCGACAAGCATCACCACTGACCCCGGCGCAGGGGCAGCGCTGTCCCTGCCCCTCACCCCGGCCGTCTGCTTACGGAAGGGGAAGGCGAGGCCGGCATGCGCGGCCTCGTCGGTCACGGGTACGCAGTGCCGATCGGTGGCTGCTGAAGTCCTTCCACTCGCCGAAGAGCGGAAGGTGTTCACCCGGCCCGCGCCGAAATCCGCAAAGGCTCAGGTGAATTCCTCCTCACGCGGGTGAAGGGTTCGACCAAGGCCCTGGCGGAGCGCCTGGGGTCTCGCGCCGGCCTCCACAGCGACGACACGCGTCTGCCGCCCGAACGAGAAGCGGCTCCCGCGAAGGGCGCCAGCCGCAACCGCCCCACCTGCCAGCCGGCCGCCGTCTCCTCGAGTACCGTGCCCACCCCGCCGTCCCAGCCCGGCCTCCTGCCGCCCCAGCCCTCGGCCCCGGCCATGCAGACCCCGCCTGCAGCCACAGAACACCGTGAAAGCCACCGCCGGCAGGCGACGGACAGCACCACGGGATTGCCCAGTGGCCCGATCGCACTACAGCAGGCAGCCGACGAGACCATGTCCAGCACCAGCATCTCCACGGCACCATGAGCGGGGCCTGCAGCGCCGGGTATGGCGGGATGCCGCGGCAGCCGCACAGGATGCGGTGCCGCACTACGCCCGTACCAAGCGCCTGAACCGCTCCGAGGTCGAGGCACGCCTCCGACACCAACGCCCGGCCATCCGCCCGCGCTGCCGCCTGGAGGTGTTGGGGGAGTGGTGGTCCGACCGGGAAGACGCCTTACTGTCCTCGGCGGCGGCCGTCAGGGGCGGCCGCCCCGCACCTTCCCAGCGGAGGGGGCAACAGCTCGACGCGCCGGAGGCAGAGCAATTGTCAAGACCTGTGGTTAACTGATGGTTTCAGAATGAGGTCGCGAGCGTATGGGGCGCCGCCGGATGAGGCGAGGGCCTGTCCGGTCTACCCCATGCAGTTCTGTCTCACGGCCTGACCCACGACGGCCGGCAGCCGTGCAGGCTCACCCGGTCGGCCTAGCCACTGTGCATAGTGTGCTCATGGATCGATTCGTGGGTCAGGGCCGCCTCGAATGGTGGGCCAATCAGTCGACTTGCCTTGAGATGTACGACATCGACATCACCGTCACTGTCGACGCGGTCGGCAAGTGGCAGGCAACCGGGCGGCATGCCAGCGCCCTTGGCACGACCCAACGCGAGGGCTGGGACTTCCTCATGGAGATGGACCCCCACTTCTCCATTGCGTTTCCCGGTGAGGACCGCGGCGGGATCACGGTCCGAGTCGTAGAGGCCGAGGATGGAACCCTCACGCTTATGGAGGCACCAGACTGGGACGGCTCGGTGAGCGTCACCTTCGACCTCACCTGAGTTCAGCTCGGAAGGGCGGAACCCGACTTCGCCACCCTCCTACCGACTTCGGTGCGTCGCCGCCCATTACTGATCTTTCAGAATGAAGTTCGGAGGCGGCGAAGACATATGAGGCAGCAGGCCAGTTCGAGCAGGCCCTGGTGGAGATCTGCGCGTCGGTCGTAGCGGATGCGGAGCCGCTTGAACTGGTGCAGCCAGGCGAAGGCGCGCTCGACCACCCAGCGCACCTTGCCCAGTCCGGAGCCGTGCGCGACGCCGCGTCGGGCGATTACCGGCTTGATGCCGCGCTTCCACAGCAGACGTCGGTACTTGTCGTAGTCGTAGCCCCGGTCGGCGTACAGGCGTCGGGGCTTGCGGCGGGGGCGTCCTCGTAGGCCCCGAATCGCTGGGACGGCGTCCAGCAGCGGCAGCAACTGGGTGACGTCATGTCGGTTCCCGCCGGTGAGCGTGACGGCGAGCGGGGTGCCGTGGCGGTCGACGATTAGATGGTGTTTGGAGCCGGGACGGGCGCGGTCGACGGGCGAGGGACCGAGGTGATCCCCCCTTTCAGGGCCCGGACATGCGACCCGTCCACGGCGCAGTCGTCCAGGCCGAGAAGGCCAGCGCGGCGTAGTTCGGTGAGTAGGGCGGCGTGCAGGCGCGGCCAGACACCGGCCTCGGTCCAGTCTCGCAGCCGGCGCCATGCCGTCACCCCGGAGCAGCCCACGGTCTCGGCAGGGACATCACGCCAGGCGACACCGGTCCGCAACACGTACATGACGCCCGCGAGGGCGGCCCGGTCGGGAACACGTAGGCGACCCGGGTAGCGATGGCGCCGTGCGGGCTCGGGCGGCAAAAGCGGGGCCACCCGCTCCCATAGGTCATCCGGAACAAGATCAGCACGCACCCCGGACACCCTGCCGACCAAGATCATGGAGCACAAGACCCACAGCTGAACTCATTCTGAAATGATCAGTAAGGCGTACGCGTACCGCGAGCTCAAGACGCGGGAGTGCGCGTTCGGCCGCCTCACACGAGGTGAGTGCAGGCGGCTCGTCGTGTACGACGGGGGGCGGCTGCCCCCAGGCACGATCCAGCCCGTCACCGCCACCCTGACCCCGCTCGACGAAGCCGAAGCCCTTGCGGAGACCGCACAGGAGATGTTCACCGACGTGATGAACCAGTTCGGCCTCGACCCACAGCTCTAAAGCGGCCGAACGCCCCTCCCACGCCGAGCACGGCGACGTCCCCGCCCCGCGCGCGGCGCTCCCAGCCCGGGGCTTTCGCACGCCGCCCCGGCACCGGGATCCGGCAGGCCAGCCGCCGCGCCGTGACTCCGGCACGACGACCGTCGTTGTCCCGGGTGGTGCCGCCCCTTGCCCGCGCTGTGACGGTGCCCGGCCGAGTGCCGCGTCAGTCCACGACTGACGCGGACAGGTAGGTCCCAGACGCGCCGCGTCACTCACAGCGCCCCGCCCGTGTGGCCACGCCACCAGCAGGCGCCGGATCGTGGGGCCGGCCGTAAGGGACGGCACGGCCATGACCTCCACCCACCCGCGCAAGCGACCGCAGCGGCGCAGCGAGATCCCCCACGGCCCGCAGCAGGACACGGGCCTGCAGCAGATCCGCGACACCCTGCCGCCCGCGCCCGCCCCCTGCACGGTCGAGCCCGCCCCGCGCCCGGTAGGCGAGGAGGTGCCACCGGAGCTGCTGGCGCTGGTGACCCACCACTGCCGCCGCATCAACGCCTACCTCGCCCGCGCCCAGCACCTGCAGACCCTGCACGGCGACAGCATGAAGCAGTGGCAGCGCCTGGTCCTGTACGCCCTGACCGACGCCCTCGCCCACAACCACCTCCTGGTCGGCACCCTCGCCGCCTACCTCCAGCGCCAGGACCTCGACGCCGACCTGCTGCGCCGCTACCTGTAGTCCCCCGACCCCGACCGCTACATCACCGTTGAGGCCGTCCAGCACCTCGACGGCCTGACCGGCGCCGTACCCGAAGAAGCGGCCGAGCCGGTCTGGACGGCCGTCGGTCGGCAGATCGCCCGCGACGGCCGCTTCAGTTAGCCGTACCGGGGCGTAGTGCCCGGCGTATGTGGGTGTCGGCGGTGCGGTCGTCGGCGATGTGGCTGAAGTGCTGTGCGGAGTCGGGGTGGTCGCGCAGGACGTCGGCGATGACGGATGCGGCCTCACTCGTCAGAGCCCGCAGCCAGGGGGAGATCTTGTCCTGGGCGCTCCACTGGTCCCAGGCGCCGTCCCAGGTGCACATGGTGTGGGCAGCCTCCTCCAGCAGGTCCCAGTCGGCGTGGTCGGCGGCGTAGGAGCAGATGCCGTGCAGCCAGATCACGACCGCTGCGGCATCACCGAACTGCACCATGTGCTTGTCGTCTCCGTGGACGTGCTCGGCCAGGGCGCGCAGCAGGTTGTGAGCTTGGGCGGGTTCTCGTGCGAGGGCCGGCCCGGCCTGCTGGGCGTCGAGCTGGGCGAGCACGCCGACGTGGAGTTCGTAGTCCTCGGGGTGGTCACCGACCAGGGTCAGCAGAGTGTCGACGGCGGCCGCGTCGCCGGTGCCGGCGGCTTCGAGCAGCGTCTGGGCGGCCGGGAGGGGGTATTCGGGGATGATCGCGTGTTCACGGTCGATCAGGGCGAGGAGGTCGCTGACGGTCTGGGGGCGGCGTAGCGGATCCTGGTGGGTGGCGATGCGGACGATGGTGCGCCACGGGCCGGGAGGGGGCAGCAGTGGCAGATTGGTTCGAGGGAGCTCACCGGTGAGGGCCCAGGCGATGACTCTGCCGATGCTGTAGATGTCGCTGGACGCCGTTGCCTCATGCGGCGTTCCGGACAGTTCCGGGGCAGCGAACCCCTCGGTGCCGATGTAGAGGCCGGTGCGGCCCACCTTGGTGGTCTGGCCTCGTGGCCGGCGGACGATGCCCCAGTCGGCGAGGGTCCAGCGGCCGTCGAAGTAGAGGATGTTCGACGGTTTGATGTCGCGGTGCAGCCAGCCGTGCTCGTGCGCGGCGGCCAGCACCGATGCCAGGGCGTCGACCAGAGCGCGCAGCTCGGCCGGATCCTGCAGCACCTCTTGACGCTCGGCGGCGGTCGCGTCCGCCCAGGGCATCACGAACCAGGTGTGGTCGGCGCCGAAGTCGAGAATCGGCATGGCGTGATGATGCCCGTCCAGCACCTGGCCGATCTCGATCTCGCGCCGCATCCGGGCCACTTGCCGTTCGGCCGGGTATTTGCTGTGCAGCTTCTTCAACGCCACGGTCGTGCCGAGGGTCTTGTGGGTTGCCTCGAAGACGTCCGCCTGGCCCCCGTCCGGGACCGGTTCACGCGGGCAGGAGTAGTCCTTGCGCTCGCCGCGAGCGGCGCGGCGGACCGCGGCGTAGGCCCCCTGTCCGGGCGGTGCAGTCATCACAACGGCCGGGCGAGCGGCGTGTGCAGGGTGTGGGATACGGGGACGCGCCGGGATCCGGCGGGCCGCGTACACCGGGTAGCCGCTGACGGTGCGGGCCTCGGCAAGTTCGTAGCCGTCGGGGGCCAGATGGTCATTGACCAGTGCCAGCAGCCGCTGGATCTCACCGGGGTCCGTCCGCACGGCGGGGTGGATCATTTCCGCGAGGAAGCGGAGCAGGACCTCGTCAGTGCCGTCGGCAAGTCCGAAGCGGGCGTCGCCAAAGACCCAGTCGTCCTCCCAGTCCTCAGGATTGTTGTAGCGGTGCTGGACGATGTCGCGCTCGACCGAGGCGAACCGCGGGTCATGGCTCTTCAGACGGTCCAGGTCGTACAGCCTGCGCAGGAAGGTGACCTCGTCCAGGCTGCCCGACCAGCTCGCCCCGCTGCTGCGCAAAGCGTCGAACAGGTGCCGCCGGGTGACGTCTGTGATGACCGCCTGGCGGGCGCGCCGTTCCTCGATTTCAACAACCTTGCGGTACCGCTGCCGTTCTACCTCCTGCCGGCCCACCTGAGCCCGCCGCTGCTGCTCAGCAGCCCAGCTCCGTCGCCATCGGTCCTCGCTCAGCAGATCGGCGACTCTCTCCCCTGAACCCGCGCCCGCTCGATCTTCTAGACAGCCTGAGCGGGCGGCCTCGGCTTGGATCTCCCGCAGAACCGACAGCAGCGGCTCTAACTGCTGCGGGAGCCGCTCCCCGCGCAGCCACGCCATGACCGTTTCGCGGGACACCGGCGGCTGTGAGGCCTTGGACAGTGCGTAGCCCGACGGCCGGCCGCCCAGACGATCCCCTCTGAGCGCGCCCACCCGCCGCAGATCCTCGAAGAAACTCGGCGTCCCGCTCAATGCCCGCCCCCGTACGTCCCGGTGTCCGGAACGGACACCGCCGGACACCCGAAACCCTAGGCCTGCCACGAGCGCGCCGGTAGCCAATCCGTCCAACCTCACTCCTCATGGCGAGAATGAGAGCCTCGGAGGAAGGGGAGGCCGGGCTTCGTGCGTCAGGGGGCCAGGTCCGCGACGGCGCGGGCGGGCTTGATGGAGCGTCCAGGGCGCCAGTGGTTACTGGCCCGGGTGGACTGCCTGCACGCCGGTGCCCGCGTACGCCTTGGGCGTCAGCGTGAGGAGGAACCGCCCGGCCGGGTGCGCGGCCGAGGGCCGGGAAGCGTGGATGGCGTGGACGGCGGCCCATGAGTGCCCGAACCGCAGCAGCTCGGTGGCGGTCACCGCTGCGTCGGTGTCGAACGCCTCGATCCGGATGAACCGCAGTCCCTTGATGTAGCCGAGCAGCCCGGGCCGTTCGGCGTCGCCGGCCGTCAGCGACAGCACCGGCGCATACAGATCCCCGAGACCGCCGGAGGCCTGCACGTAGAACGCGGCGACGGCCTCGTTGAACAGGTCCTTCGGGTCGTACAGCGCTCCCGCGGTCGTGTGGTCCAGGACGACCGCGATGCCCGCCACTACGCGGCTGCCCGCGGGCCGTGCGCGGCGCCGCCCAGGCGCTCCAGCAGCGCCCGGGCCTTCGCCTCGGCCTCCGGGCTCGGCGCGCTGCCGAGAGCGGAGGCGAGCTCGGCGCGGGCCAGCTCGGCCCGCTCGGCGTATTCGGCCTGCGTGGGCGTGCTCTGCGCGAGGTCCTCGACCAGGCTGCGGATGGTGGTGCCGTGCTCGGCGGCCAGCTGGGCGAGTCGGTCCCGCGCGGCCGTGCTCACCTTGATGCTCGTCTCGTCTGCTGCCATACCCCTCACTCTAGCGCACCCTCTACTGCTGGTAGAGGAAATGCGGCGGCATGCTCCGGTAGCCCCGCGACTGGCTTTGTTCACGAGATCGGGTTCTGGCTCACATTCCGTGTAGTTGTTACGGAGAGTCAGATCTTCGGAGCCATGCGATGGCGGTTTGGATGGGCGCGAAGCCGCGGAGAGGTGAGTTCCAGGGCCCGGTTGTCACGGCCTGTGCTCATGTGGTTGAGCCAGCGTTCGTACCAGTCGAGGAAGTCGGTGGCGGAGGAGACGTTGGGGCCCCAAAAGCCGTCGCTGTTACCAATGAGGACGCGGCCTGTGAGGGGTCCGGTCACCGCGATGACGCATACGTCCGTGCAGCCCATCTCGATGATGTGGAGGAAGAGATCGCGTCCGTCGGCCCTGGGGTCTGTGCCATCGAAGCTGCGGGGTGTACCCGGTTCTCCGCGCGGATTCATGATCAGCAGGGAACACTGCTCCAGCGTCATGAGGCCGTAGAACGGTGCCGCGCCTGATCCTCCGGCATGCGTGAGGAATTGTCGGTAGGCGTCGGGCAGGACAATGTCGTGCTCGGCCTCGAACGCAGCGACGCGTGCTTCCGCCAGCTTCGGACCGAGGCAGAACTTGTGCTGCTCTTCCCTGAAGGAGTGGCTGCGGAGTGGTTGGAAAGGGATCGCGGCCAGCTTGCGACGCAGGCGGGGTATGCGGGGATCCATCGTGCTCTTCTCTCGTCCCCGTCACCCTATGGGTGGCTGTGGTCAGCTGGCCAGAAGAACCCTCTTCCGCAGCAGAGCGAAGCCGGCCCGTCCGAACATCTGGCGCTTGAGCATCTTGATCCGGTTGACATGTCCTTCGACGACACCGGAACTCCAGGGCAAGGTTAGGCCGGCGATGACGGCATCACGGTCACGTTCGATGCCTGCGGCGAGGGTATGGAGGCTGGGGAGGTCGTCTTGCCGGACGGCGTCGAGCCACTGCGGTAGCCGTTCGCCCTGGCGCTCGGTGAGCATCTGGGCGAAGGACCGGACGTGACCGGTGAGGGCGTCGAGTTCGGGGCAGTGGACCAGGACGGCTTTGAGTCGAAGGTGGTCGATCTCCGGGAGGATCTCGGGGCGCCGGAGGATCCAGCCGGCGACGACGCGGGGTGACGGTGGCCGAGCTGTGATCGGGCTGGGCGAGGTCCGCTTCTCCCGGAGGCGCGAACCCGCTGGTAGCTGCCCTGATAGCCGAGCGGCACAATCTCCTCCCAAACCGTCCAGGAGTTCGTGCAGCCCTGGTTCCAGCGGTCATCCAGATAGGGCTTGAACGCGTCGAGCTTGGACGGTCGACCTTGCCATTGCCCGCGGAAGAGGTCCTCTGGGGTGGCTGCGTCGGCGAAGAGCTTGACGGTGCGAGAGGTCATGCGGAGTTGGCGGCCGATTGCCCTCCGGCTGAGTCCGGCGGCCAGCAGTTTGTGGACGGTCGCGTGCTTGGCGCAGGTGCGGTCGGCGAATCGATGTCCGGTAGGCCACGGCGAGCCGGACGGGTCTTCGAACTTCTCCAGCTCGGGGGCAGGCTGGGCTGGACCCGGCGCCAGCACCCGCAGGCACCCGCGGTGGTCTGCGACACAACGCTCGGCGGCTTCGCTCAGGTTGTGCCAGAGGTGCCACCTGTGGACGGATCAGTTTCGGGCAGCTTCCTGCATGCCCACCGCCTGCCGAACGTCACTCAGTGTGGTGATCCACGGAAAGTGAGCCAGAGCCCATTCAGGTCCACAGGAACATGCTCATCGCGTCGCACACGATGGCGGACCGTGTCCTGACTGGCCGGATGCCGACGGCTTCATCGACGCCGTGAACGCAAGGCCGAACATTTCCTTGCCTTTGTCGGAATAGCCGCAACTCATCACATACCGCCGGCTGAGTTGAACCCGTTTAACTGCGCGCCGCGCGTCATCAGCCCAAGCTACAGCGGGCGGTACGTCTGGTAGTTGCCTTCCAACGAGGTGGCCGCTACATCGGCTACGTCCGTTCGCGGACCTGCCACACACCCCTCCAAGAATGCGCGGACTCGTTCACCTGGCCATCCCGCTGCTGCTGCCGCAGCCCAGAAGCGCAGTCCGTCGTGAGGCTGCAGCGGGGCAAGAAAGTCGAGAATGCAGTCGACGATCTCCGGCTCCGGGACCGCGCGCAGCATGGCAACAGCGCGAAGGGCGCCGTCGGCAAGCATGGGCTTTCCGCTGTCCAGGCACCATCGCACGGGGACTGAGACGCCCTCTTCTGCGCCGCGCAGCCGCACGATCGAATCGCCCAGAGCGACATGCACCATCGTGGCGTCCCTGGGCTGCTGAGCCAGATCGCTCAGGAACGGGACCGCTGGTCGGTGGTCGCACGCTCCGAGCGCCATGACCATTTGGTACTGAGTTTCCCACGTCCGCGGGTCGAGAACCTCGCGCTGCAGAGCCTTCAGCAGCGACGGACCGGCGGTCGTGACGGCGAGTCTGCGCAGTCGTTTCGCAGCCGCACGGCGCTTCGCCGAGGATCTGTCGCCAAGCTGAACAACCGCCTCGTCCAACGTCAGCACCGCGTACGCCTCCCGATGAGATCCACCCGAACGCAACGCTACGCGGTTCCGCTGACACTGAACGGCGGGGCGACGTCTTCGGGCACCAGACGGCCATAAGAAGCGACGTGTCAGGGGCGAGCTGAGCATCGGTGTCTGGTTGATGACGATGACGCTTTTGCGGGACCAGGTCGACGCGGTACTCCCCCGCTGCCAAAGCCCCTCACAGTTCAGTCTCGGTGTCCTCGTGAGAGCGGTGGTGCGCGATTTGTGGAAGGCAGCTCCACTGCCAGCCGGCTGAAGTTGGATTCGCTTGCCGCAGTGGCAGCCGCCTCAACCCTCAAGGTTGATGGATGGCCATCGACTGACCTGTGCGATCGACTCGCCTCTCGACCCTCAGCCCGCGGTGAGCACTGATCGCGTGCCGGTCCAGTTGGACAGTTCGAGCGGCGACGCGACGGTCTCGGCGTGAGCGCCTAGCCGGAAGGATCGTCTCCCTTGGCACCCCGACCTGACCGTTGCAGCGGGCCGCCAATGCGGCCTGTTCGACGGCAAGCACTCCGGAGCCCACCTCGTCACCGCCACCCGGTTGGCTTCGTTCACCGGGCCGGTCAAGCCGACGCGCGCGTTGACCATTCGTTACTCATTAGTCGAGTTCTCCTTCCGCCACTTCCACCGCCAGAGCTCGTCGGCCCGATGGTCGTGTTCGAAGCCTTCACCGAG
The DNA here is from genome assembly GCF_044768125.1 of Streptomyces sp. NPDC101166. NCBI lineage: Bacteria > Bacillati > Actinomycetota > Actinomycetes > Kitasatosporales > Streptomycetaceae > Streptomyces > Streptomyces sp. NPDC101166. The sequence continues at coordinate 3,176 of NZ_JBIWPF010000043.1, read as the reverse complement.
GGGCCCCACCTTCTCGATCACCTCGGCGGTGCGTGGGTCGTCGCGTAGGGCGAGACCGTAGGCGGCTGCCAGACGTACGAGTTGGTTGTCGTCGCTGAGCAACGCCGCCAAAGCGTCGGCGATGGCGGGCCCACGGTCCCGAGAGTCGGCCAGCGCTGTCGCGGCCGTGCCCCGCAGGTCTGTGTCGGGGTCCTCGGTCAGCAGCAGCAGCGCGCTGGTGATCTCCGGGAGGAGGTCGTCGTCCCGCATGCTCGCTGTGCACGCCGTGAGCCGCACCTCGGCGTCCGGGTCGCGCATGAGGGTGAGCAGGGCGGCCTTGGCCGCGGGGGTGCGGCAAACGTAGTTTGCAGTGAGGGCGTAGGGCACTTTGCGGCGTATACGCGGATCGGGATGGTCGGCGTAGCGGAGGCCGATGGCCTCCTGGTCCGGATGGTCGTACTCGGTGAAGGTGTCGAACACCTTCGCGAGCATCTCCTCCTCCGTCTCCTCGGCCGCCCAGGTGGCCAGAAGTTCGCTCACCTTCTTCTCGTAGTAGGGGCTGGTGTCGAGAATCCCCCGCATCCGCAGGTAATCCATCACGAACCGGCGATGCATCGGGTCAGGGTCGTGGCGATGGGCCACCACGGCCGACCAGGTCTCGAAGCTGCGGCGCTGGGTGAGGACCCAGCAAACCTCCGACCAGTTCACGTGCTCCTCATCCCGCGGCTCGATAGCGCGAGCGATCAGTTCATCGACGGGGGTCAGGATGCGGAAGGCCCACTCCAGCGAGGTCAAAATGGCGCCGTGGCCAGCCCGTACGACGAGGCCGCCGAGTGAGACCTGATCGACCCAGTTGTATTCGCCGTCCTGAACGCGGATCGTCGCGGCCGGGCCTGGCGCGCCAGTCCTGCGCCGCAACTCCTCGGCCGGGCCCACCTCGTACCAGCCCCGCGCCAAGGCAAGGAGTCCCTCACGGGCGGCTTCCGAAAGCCGCAGACGGGGCTCGTTGCCCAGCACCGCAGAGAAGACTGCCAGGGAGCCCCCGTCGATGGCGCGCCACAGCGGTGTGGTGCCGTCTGGCAGCACCCGGTCAGGGTCCGCGCCTCCCTCCACCAACGCCTCGGCGACCGGCTCGTCATACGCCGCCACGGCCCCGCACAGCACCGGAAACCCGTCCACGTCCACCGTGTCCGGATCCGCGCCCCTGTCCAACAGATCCCGCACCGCCTCGGCGTCTCCCCCGCGAACCGCCGACCTGAGGCGAACATCGAGTCCACCTTCGCCCATGCTTCCGTCCCCCACTCCGAGTGAGTGCTCAATAACTCGCCAGCCCGCCGAGCAGAGTCCGCTTCTGCGAAGGCCAACTCACCCGAGAATCCCACCGGACCGCATGCCCAAGCTATCTGCCGGCCCTGCAATTCAATGACGTATCCCTGCCAATTTGGTTTTCGAAGGATGTAAGAGGTGGGCGCAACCGGGAAGCAACTCCCCCTCGACCGGTGCCTCCCACCCACTGCCCACAGACGCATACGGTGGGCGCCCGGCTATCACCCCGGGCGTCACAGGGCCGCACAGGCTAGCGTGGCCGGCCCGAACAAGCACTACGGCACCACCTGGCACCGCCTGGAGCGAATGCTTGGCAACCTACTGACATTCGTATCTGCGCGACCCAGCGCTGATGATGGCCGGAAGCCCGGCGCGCCCACCCTGCACGTGCCGGCGGTCGTTACTCCGGACCCGGTGCCGCTGCTGCGCTTGGCCGCGGAGGAATCTGGCGGCTCCCACGCGGCTGCGGCCGCGCTCGAGGTCGCACGGTGCGCCTTGTGGGACTGCGCGGACTCCTCGCACAAGGAGATCACCGAGTACGTCGATGCCAGCCCGCGGGCAGCCGGGAAGTCGGCGGTGGTCCCGGACCGCTGGGGCGGGACCACCGCTTCGTATCCGCCGCTACACCCGTTCGTCCTCCTCTACGATCTCGAAGAGGTCCGGCTCCGGGGTGGCGAGGCCGCCGAGGCCCTTGACCCTCTGATGGAAGGCGTCCGCCTGCATCGCCTTGTGGTGCGAGGCGGCGTCCGTCCACTGCGCGGTCTCGACGAACACGCGCGGGTCGCGCACGGAGCGGTATATGCGGTTGCCGAGGAAGCCGGGTTGGCTGCTCATGTGGGCGGTGATGTCCTTCAGTATCCCTTCGAACGTGGAGACGTCGCCGTGGACGGTGAGCCGGTTGATGACGGTGATCACTGGGATCCTCCAAGGGGGGTGAGGGCGCCGACGCGTTCGCGGAGCGTGCGGCGGAGAATCTTTCCGTTGGGTGAGCGGAGGACGGCGTCCAGGGAGTCGATGTACTTCAGGTGTTGGTAGTACGGCAGCCGTTGGTTGACGTAGGCGGTGATGTCGGCGAGTACTGGGGACTCTGGGTGCGCCCTACCCTTCGTATCCGAGGCGAGGACGACGAAGGCATGGGCCACGGCGCCGCGGTACGGGTCGGGGTGATCGACGACCGCGCAGTCACGGACGGCCGGGTGCCGGATGAGGGTCTGCTCGATCTCGGTGGGTGAGACCACCCAGTTCTCGCACTTGAAGACGTCCTTGAGCCGGTCCGTCAGGAACAGGTTCCCGGCCGCGTCCTGGTGGCCGACGTCTCCGGTCGGGAACCAGCCGTCGGCGTCGACCGCCGGTGCGGCGGAGCCGAGGTAGCCCCGCATCACCTGCGGTCCGCGGACCTGCACCTCGCCCGGCCGGCCGCGACCGGAGCGCCGGTGCCGATGTCAACCAGTCGGCACTCGGTACCGGGAACAACCGCGCCCACCGAACCCGGGACGGGCCGGGAAGGGCGCTGGCAGTGGGTGAGCGGGGAGGTCTCGGCCAGGCCGTACCCCTGGACGACCGGGATGCCGAAGTGGTCGGCCAGCGTACGGGCCGGGGCGGGTAGCAGGGTGGAGCCGCCCGAGAAGACCGCGCCGACCGTCCGCAGCCGCAGGTCCGGCAGGCGGGCGTCGGCCGCGAGGTGCGCCAGCCGTACCGGGGGACTGTAGAAGTGCGTGGCCGCGTGCCGGTTGGCCGTCTCCACCGCGATCGCCGCGTCCGGGTCCAACACCTAGCTGTATTGACCCGCAGCGTTGTTGACGCGGCTGATCGGGGTCTTGCCTCCGAGTGCGGTGTGGCAGCGATGGTAGTTGTAGGTGTGCAGGAAGGCT
>NZ_JBIWPF010000042.1:0-19446 GCF_044768125.1 Streptomyces sp. NPDC101166 | reverse complement strand
ACCCCTGGGGGGGTTGGGGGGGGGCCGGCCCCCCGCCAGCCTCCCCCCCCGGGGGGGGGGGGGGGGGGGGGGGCGCCGGCGGCCCCGGGGGGGGGGGGGGGGGGGGGGGGGGGGCCCCCCCCCCCCCCCCGCGCCGCCTCCCCGGGCCTACCGCCTGCCGCCGCCTCTCATCGCCCTCTCCCGCAGGGCGGCCCTGCGGCGGCGGGCCATCCGTGCCAGGCCCCTGCCCAGCGCCACCACCCCCGCCACCAGCGTCCCGCCGTACAGCCAGCCGACCTGCGTGCCCAGGGCGGTGAACAGGCTCATCAGCCGATGCCCGATCCCGTCCCCCGCCTCGGTCATCGGCAGCAGCCCCAGCGTGTAGGCGATCGGCACGACGACCGGCGCCGCCACCAGTTCCGTCCCGCTCACCCAGAGGCCGGCCAGCACACACAGGGGCAGGATCAGCACGCCGTACACCGTCGGAGAGGCCCCGAACAGCAGCTCGTCGAGCCACCCCAGCGCGAGCGCGGTCCCCCCGAAGAGCAGAGCGACCCCGAGCCCGGTGAGCCGGGGGTTCGGCAGCCGCCGTACGGGCGACGCGGCGGGCGGAGCGGCCGACGCGGGCCTTGACCCGCCGAGCGGACGGCGGCGGACGGCGTCCGAGCCGCGCCCGGCCGGCCCGCCCCCTCGCACGCCCCGCACGGGCGGCGTCGGCCGCCCCGCGCCCCCCGGACCCCTGACTCTGTCCCCGACCCGGCCTCCGCCACCACTGCCCCCGTTCCGCCCCGCCTGCGGCGGGACGGGTGGGGTGCGGCCTCGCGGGGTGCTCTGCCGTGGGCGCGTCCTGTGGTGCTCCATCAGACCAACTTAGGTCGGTCGATGTGCCCGATCGGGCGCGGGACACGCCGGGGGACGGGCCTTGGGGTCGCGTTCGAGAGGCCAGCGGAGCCGGTCCCGGGCACGCCGTAAACTGGTGGATCGGCCGGCCCGCTGGCCCTTGGCCACCCGGCCCCCTGGCCCTCTGACTACGGGAAGTCGCAACGTGTCGCTCACGATCGGAATCGTCGGTCTGCCGAATGTCGGCAAGTCGACCCTGTTCAACGCCCTGACCAAGAACGACGTGCTCGCGGCCAACTACCCGTTCGCCACGATCGAGCCCAACGTCGGCGTGGTCGGCGTCCCCGACCCCCGCCTCGCCGAGCTGGCGGACATCTTCAGCTCGCAGCGGGTCCTCCCGGCGACCGTCGACTTCGTGGACATCGCCGGCATCGTGCGCGGCGCGAGCGAGGGCGAGGGCCTCGGCAACAAGTTCCTCGCGAACATTCGCGAGTCGGACGCGATCTGCCAGGTCATCCGCGCCTTCAAGGACGAGAACGTCGTCCACGTCGACGGCAAGGTCTCGCCGAAGGACGACATCGAGACGATCAACACCGAGCTGATCCTCGCCGACCTCCAGACCATCGAGAAGGTCCTGCCGCGCCTCCAGAAGGAGTCGCGCATCAAGAAGGACATCGCCCCGAAGGTGAAGGCGGTCGAGGAGGCGAAGGAGATCCTGGAGAAGGGCGACACGCTCTTCGCGCACGGCATCGTCCAGGGCACCGAGCGCAACGAGCTCCTCCACGACCTGCACCTGCTGACCACCAAGCCGTTCCTCTACGTCTTCAACGTCGACGAGGACGAACTGGTCGACGAGGAGTTCAAGGACGAGCAGCGGGCCCTGGTCGCCCCGGCGGAGGCGATCTTCCTTAACGCCAAGCTGGAGGCGGATCTCGCCGAGCTCGACGAGGCCGACGCCATGGAGCTGCTGGAGTCGGTCGGCGCGCAGGAGCCGGGCCTGGCGACTCTGGCGAGGGTCGGCTTCAACACCCTCGGCCTGCAGACCTACCTCACGGCCGGCCCCAAGGAGTCCCGCGCCTGGACCATCAAGAAGGGCGCCACCGCCCCCGAGGCCGCCGGAGTCATCCACACCGACTTCCAGAAGGGCTTCATCAAGGCGGAGGTCATCTCCTTCGCCGACCTGGTGGAAACCGGCTCGGTGACCGAGGCCCGGGCGAAGGGCAAGGCCCGCATGGAGGGCAAGGAGTACGTCATGCAGGACGGGGATGTGGTGGAGTTCCGCTTCAACGTGTAGCGGGTGACTTGGCGCCACTTCGCTGACTCGGTGAACGTGCAGGTCAGAGAGGGTCCGACTCTTCGGGGTCGGGCCCTTTCTGCGTCTTCCCGTGCTGGTATGGGAGAGGACTCCGTACAGCCTCGGGGTGTGGGTCTTCGCGTCGCCGAAGCGCGAGGGGTGTTTCGGAGGGCGGACTGCGCTCGGGCTTCGTCAGAGAGTGAAGACGATCTTGCCGAAGTGGGTGCCCGAGGCCATGCGGGTGAAGCCTTCGGGGGCTTGGGTCAGGGGGAGGGTGTGGTCGATGGTGGGGCGGGTGCCGGTGGTGGTGCAGAAGGCGAGGAGGGAGGTGAGCTCGTCCTTGGTGGCCACGGTGGAGCCGATGACGGTGAGCTCCCGGCGGAAGACGCGGGTCAGTTCGGCATGGGTGGGGCGGTCGCCGGTGGTGGCGCCGGAGATGACCAGCGTGCCGCCTCGGCGGAGGGAGCGGACCGAGTGGGACCAGGTGGCGGCGCCGACGGTTTCGAGGACGGCGTCGACCGGGTGGGGAAGGCGTGCGCCGGGTTCGACGGCGTCGGTGGCGCCCAGGGCGAGGGCGCGGGCGCGTTTGCGGGGGTCGCGGCTCGTGGCGTAGACGCGGAGGCCGGCGGCTCGGGCGAGGGTGATCGCGGCGGTGGCTACGCCGCCGCCGGCGCCCTGGACGAGGACCGAGTCGCCGGGGCGGACGCGGGCCTGGGTGAAGAGCATGCGGTAGGCCGTGAGCCAGGCGGTGGGGAGGCAGGCGGCCTCCGCGAAGGAGAGTTCCGGGGGCTTGGGGACGAGGTTCGCGGTGGGGACGGTGACCTGCTCGGCGAAGGTTCCCTGGTACTTCTCGGTGAGGATCGAGCGGGACTCGCCGGGGGCGAGCCCGTGGCCGGTGAGGCCGACCACGGGATGGACGACGACCTCGTTGCCGTCCTCGTCGACGCCGGCGGCGTCGGTGCCCAGGACCATGGGGAGCCGCTCCGCGGTGAGGCCGACCCCGCGCAGGGACCACAGATCGTGGTGGTTGAGCGAGGCGGCCTTGACGGTGACGCGGCTCCAGCCCGGGCGGGGGCGGGGGGCCGGGAGCTCCCCGAGGCGCAGGCCCCGCAGTGGCTCGGGCAGTCCGATCTCGGCGGCGTAGGCGGCGAACATGAAGGGGAGGTCACCACTCCCGCTGCGGGAAGTTCGCGCTGCCGCACCAGTGGACGACGGTCCCGCCGTAACTCATGCCGGCGCCGAAGCCGAGCAGGAGGACCTTGTCGCCGGGGACGAGCCGCCCCGTGCGCTCTGCCTCGGCGAGGGCGATGACGACGCTGGAGCCGCTGGTGTTGCCGAACCGGTCGGCGACGATGACGGCCTTGTCGGCCGGCTGGCCGAGGCGGTGGACCAGCTCCCTCACGAGGGTGGGGTTCGCCTGGTGGGTGACGATCAGCTTCAGCTCGTCGAGGGCGACGCCCGCCGACGCGATCACCTCGTCGACGAAACCGGGGACCACCGAGAGGGCGAAGTCCTTGACGCCCTTGCCGTCCATGCGCGTCACGTTCGCTCCGCTGAAGCGGTTCAACCGGCCGTCCTCGGCGACGCGTTCGATGTACGCCGTGTAGTAGCGCTCCGGATCCGTGCCGAGGAGCGTCCGGCCGATGCCGGGACTGTCCGCACAGCGCTCCAGGAGGTAGCAGGCGGCGCCGTCGCCGAAGATCGCGTGCTGCGTGCGGTCGTCCGGGTCGTTGAGCTGGGCCACGGTGTCGGCGACGACGACGGCGACGCGCTCGTACTGCCCCGACTCCATGTACTTGTGGCCGACGTCCAGGGCGAAGAGGCCGCCGGCGCAGCCGCCGGCGTTCACGTCGAAGCCGGGCACGCCGTGGACCTGCGCCTTGCGCAGGACCAGCGTGGCGACCGCCGGGATCATGTGATCGGGCGTGGAGGTGCAGCAGATCAGCAGGTCGATGCTCGCGGGGTCCACGAAGGCCCGCTTGCAGGCGTCCTCGAACGCGCCGAGCGCCAGGTCCGAGGTGAACTCGTCGGGCCCGGCGATCCGCCGGCCGGTGATGCCGAGCCGCTCGCGCATCCAGGCGTCGCTGGTGTCGAAGCGCTCGACGAGCTGCGCGTTGGTGACCTCGCGCTCAGGGAGGCAGACGCCTATGGAGCGGATGCCGACGCCGGTGGGCACCCGCAAACTGTCGACGGACCCCGTCATGGTGGACTCGCTTCCCCTGTCTCGGACTCTGCCATGTCAAGAACTGCGGTGCCGCAGGCCGGACGACATCCGCACCGCGCCGTCGACGCGGATCGTCTCGCCGTTGATCATCGGGTTGTCGATGACGTGGGCGACCAGCGCGGCGAACTCGGCGGGGTCGCCCCACCGCCGCGGATGCACGAGATCGCGGTCCAGCTCCGCGCGGGCCGCGGCGGGCACCGTGGCGACCGCCGGCGTCGCGAAGAAGCCCGGCGCGACGGTGACGACGCGGATCAGCGACCCGGCCAGCTCGCGGGCGAGGGGCAGCGTCATGGAGACGATGCCGCCCTTGGACGCGGCGTAGGCCGCCTGCCCGACCTGCCCTTCGAAGGCCGCGAGGGACGCGGTGTTGACGATCACGCCGCGCTGCTCGCCGGCCGGCTCGTTCGCGGCCATGCGCACGGCGGCCAGGCGTACGACGTTGAACGTGCCGACCAGGTTGGCCGTGACGACCTGAACGAACCGGTCCAGGGAGTGCGGGCCCGACCGGCCGAGCACCCGCGCCGCGTGCGGCACTCCGGCGCAGTTCACGACGGCGCGTAGGGAGCCGTGCCGCTCCGCGGCGTCCAGCGCCCCGGCCACCTCCGGCTCGCTCGCCACGTCGCCGCGGACGAACACCGCCTTGGGGCCGAGGGACTTCAGCGCTGCCTCGCCGCGCTCCTCGCTCCGGCCGAGGAGGACCGGGACGACGCCCGAGGCCATCAGCCTCGCGGCGACGGCGAGTCCGAGGCCGGAGGTGCCGCCGGTGACCAGCGCTGCCGTGGTGGGTGACATCAGTTCTCCTCGTCCGGACCGCCGGGACGCCGGGAGACGCCGAGTCGTCCCGAGATGATCGCGGCGAGCTCGCGCGGCCGGTGGGCGACGAAGTAGTGCCCCCCGCCGGGGATCTCGGCCAGTTCGACGTCGGCCGCGTACCGCTTCCAGTCCGTGTACGCGTGCGCGTAGCCCCGGGTGGCGGCGTCCTCGTCGCCGATGACGACGACGAGCGGTGCGTCGAGCAGCCGGTGGCGGTCCTGCTCGGCCTCGATCTGGAAGCGCAGGCCCTGCGTCATGTCGTGCCGGAGCACCTCCAGGACCGTCCGCAGATCCGCTTCGTCCAGGACGCCGTCGAAACCGCCGAGCGACTTCATGTGGGCGTACAGGGAGTCCGCGGACCAGTTCCGGGCGCGCTCCAGTTCCTCCACCGCGGCGGCGGACGGCAGCGCGGCGCCGATGAACACGGCGGCCGGCCGCCGGTCCTGCCGCTCCACGCGCTGCGCCACCGCGACGGCGAGGGCCGAGCCGGCGCAGTGGCCGTACACGGCGAAGGGGCCGTCGAGCGCGTCGAGGATCTCCGCGGCGATCAGGTCGGCCGTCTCGTCCAGGCCGAGTAGGGGTTCGTCGGCGTGCGTCGGGTCGTGGCCGGGCAGCGCGGCGCTCCAGGTCGCGATGCCGGGGCCCAGCTCGGCGGCGAGGCTGTGGTAGGCCGCCGCGGTGCCGCCTCCGTAGGGGACGCAGACGAGGGTCGGGGTCTGCTCCGTCGTGTCGTCCGCGCCCTTGGTCAGGGGCCGCAGGAGGCGTCGCCCTCCGGTGTCGTGGAGCTCCTGGACCCGGCGGGCCAGCCGCTGCGGCGTCGGGTGCTGGAAGACGTCGAGGACCTCGGTGCCCCGGCCGACGGCGCGGGCCACCCGTACGGCCTTGAAGGAGTCGCCGCCGAGGTCGAAGAAGTCGTCGCGGACGGAGAGACCCGCCACCCCGAGGACGGTCCGGAAGGCGTCCAGGACGATCCGCTCGGCGGGTGTCGCCGCCGTGTCGTCCCGGCCGCCGGTGACCACCGGGTCCGGCAGGGCGCGCCGGTCGAGCTTCCCGTTGGGGGTGAGAGGGATTCGGTCGATCGCCGTCACGGTGGCCGGCACCATGTGGGACGGGAGCCGGCGGGCGAGGCGGCGGCGCAGGCCGGGCGTGTCGGGATCCGCCGGATCGGCGGGCACGACGTACGCGGCGAGCACGCTGTCGCCGACCGCGTCCTTCCGGACGACGACGCGGCAGGCCGCGACCGTCGGGCAGGCCCGCAGCTCGGCCTCGATCTCGCCGAGCTCGATGCGGAAGCCGCGGACCTTCACCTGGTCGTCCGCGCGGCCCTCGTACTGCAGGAGGCCCTCGGCGGTGCGCCGGGCGAGGTCGCCGGACCGGTACATGCGGGAGCCGGGCGGCCCGAACGGGTCGGCGACGAAGCGGGCGGCGGTGAGCCCCGGGAGGTTCAGGTACCCGCGGGCGAGCTGGGCGCCGGCGACGTAGACCTCGCCCGTGACACCGGGGGGGACGGGGCGCAGCCGCTCGTCGAGGACGTACAGCGCGAGGCCCGGCAGGCTGCGTCCGATCAGGCTCCCGACCCGGCCGGCGGTGCGGGATCGGTCGAGCGCCAGATGGCTGGCGTGGACCGTGGTCTCGGTGATCCCGTACATGTTGACCAGCACCGGCTCGTCGCCGGGATGCAGGGCGTACCACTGCGCCGGCTGCCGGAAGTCGAGCGCCTCGCCGCCGAAGACGACGTAGCGCAGCGCCAGTCGCCGGCCGAGCCGCGGATCGTCCGCGTATGCCTGGAGGAGTTGGTGGAAGGCCGAGGGCGTCTGGCTCAGCACGGTGACGGCCTCGTCCACCAGGAGCCGCAGGAAGCGCTCCGGTGCGCGGCGGGTGGCCGGGGGCACCAGGACGAGACGGCCGCCGTGCAGGAGGGGTCCCCACAGTTCCCAGACGGAGAAGTCGAACGAGAAGGAGTGGGCCATCGACCACGTGTCGTCCGGGCGGAGGTCGAAGAGCTCGCGGCTCGCGGAGAAGAGGTCGAGCACGTTGCCGTGCGGGACGACGACGCCCTTGGGGCGCCCGGTGGAGCCCGAGGTGTGGATGACGTAGGCGGCGTCGTCCCGGGTGAGGGGGCGGCCGAGCTCCTCGGGGCGCAGGTCGTCCGGGGGGAGGGCGGCCAGGGCCGCGAGGGTGTCCGCGGCGTCCATCGCCAGGACGGCCGGGCCGGGGAGCGAGGGGGGCGGTGCTGCGTGGGCGGTGGCGCCGAGCAGCAGCGAGGGTTTCGCGTCGGCGAGCAGGGACTCGACGCGCTCCGGCGGGTGCTCCGGGTCGACAGGGAGGTACGCGGCGCCCGCCTTGAGGACGGCCAGGAGCGCCACCACGAGGTCGACGGAGGGCGGCAGGCGGACCGCGACCAGCAGGTCGGGGCCGCAGCCGTGCCGCAGGAGCAGGCGGGCCAGCCGGTTGGCCCGCGCGTTCAGCTCCCCGTAGGAAAGGGCCTCGCCCTCGCACGTCACGGCGGTGGCGGCCGGGCCGAGGCGGGCCCGCTCCTCGAACCCGGCAACGAGGGTGGGGGGTCCGCCGGACGCCTCCGGTCGGCGCGGGCGCACCCGCGACAGGGCGCTCCGCTCCTCGTCACCGAGGACGCCGATCTCGCCGAGGGGGCGGTCGGCCCCGGCGAGGACCTGCCGGAGGAACGCGTCGAACCGCGTCCGGTGAGCGGCGAGTTCGGCGGCGTCGTAGAGGCCCGGGTTGGCGTCGATGGTGAACGTCAGGTCCTCGGGCGTCGCGTACACGCCCAGCATGAAGTCCTCGATGGGGCCCGGCGCGAGGTTGCCGAGCCGGGCGGGGCATCCGCCGAACGACAGCTCCGTGCCGAGCGACATGGCGTTGGCCACGGGGCCGAAGACGCGCGAGGTTCCCCACCGGGTGCGCAGGTCGCGCCGGATGTCCTCGAACCGGTGACGGCGGTGGGCGCGCGTCTCGTCGATCTTCGCGCTGACGCGGGCGAGCAGGTCGGGGAAACTGTCCTCCAGGGAGCAGGCGACCCGCAGCGGGACGATGTTGGAGACCATGCCGGGGGTCGTCGCGGCCGCGTCCGTGTGCCGGTTGGAGACCGGGAGCCCCAGCACCGCCTCGGACGCGCCGGTGACCAGGGCGGTGTACGCGGCGAACGCGGCGATCACCGCGCGCGGCCACTTCACGCCGTGGGCGCGGGTGAAGGCGGCGAGCAGTTCCCGGAGCGCGTGGTCGGCGCGCCAGGTCTCTCTGAGAGCGACGCCCGTCGGCGGCAGGGACGCGTCGGAGAACCCCGGCACGCGGTCGAGGCCGTCGAACACGCCGAGCCAGTACCGGCGGTCCTCCTGGAAACCGGCCGAGGCACGGTAGCGCCGGTCCTCCTCGACGAGGGCGGCGAGGGGACCGAAGGGGGTGGGGGCCGGTGTCCGGCCGGCGGCCAGCGCGCCGTGGACCTCCGCGGCGCGCCGGACCAGGAGCAGCGACCCCACGCCGTCGGAGACGATGTGGTGCAGTTGCCAGAACCAGAGGTGCCGTTCCGGTGAGAGGCGGAGCACCGCGGTGCGCCGGACCTCGCCGGCGGAGGGGTCGAGCGGGGAGTGGACGCGTGCGCGCATCCACTCCCGTGCCGCCGCCCACGGGTCCGCCTCGTCGGTGAGGTCGACGAGCGGCACGGGATGGTCCGGTACGGCCCCGACCCGCTGCCACGGTCCGTCCGCGTCCTCGCCGAAGGACACGGACAGCGCCTCCGCCTCGGTGAAGGTCCTGCGGACGGCCTCCCGGAGGAGCTCCGGGTCGAGGGGTCCCCCGATGTCCAGGAACTCGGCGTAGGAGTACGCGACCTTCGAGGCGTCCAGCCGCTGGCCGTACCAGATTCCGGCCTGGCCTGCGGTGAGGGGAAGCCGGGACGGGAAGCCGGCGGGTGAACCAGACACGTCTGAGCCCTCTCGTGTGAGGAGGGCCGGACGACCCGGCCCTCCCGCTCGGTGCTGCTGCGTGTGGGGGGGGTACGGCTACCGGGGAGTGGCACCGGTGCCGCGACAGATCTCCAGGAGCGCCATCGCTATGGCCGTTCCCTGCCGTCCGTGCGCCTCGGTGTAGGGGGAGATGACGCGCATCTCGCGAGTGAGGTCGGTACGGGTGCCGCCGGCGGCCTGGCGGATGCGCTGGATCTCGCGGGAGAGCTCGCGGCGGCGTTCCACCAGGGCTCGGATCTCCGCGTCCAGGAGGTCGATGTCGGTGCGGAGCGCGGACACGTCCGCGAGTGCGGTCGACCGGGTCTGCGGCACGGTCAGTTGCCCCAGGTGTGGCCGAGCGGGCCGAGCAGGTTCGCGACCGTCTCGCCGATCTCCGTCGTGGCCGAGATCGCCCCGCCTGCGGGGGAGTCCTCCGCGGCGGTGGCCGACGGGGCCGCCGCGAGGGCCGCGAGAGCGACTAACGCCACGGTGGCGGCTCTGCGGGTGGCCGGCTTGACGGTGCTGCGGGTGTTGATGCGCATGAGTGTCGTCTCCTAGGAACATTCACGTCGGTGGAGTGGTCGTTCTCGGTGATGTGATCCTCACACTCACCACGAGTCCCGTCAGCACTACGCAATGTCAGGGTCCTGTGATGGCAACTCCCTGTCAGGCAAGCCGTTTTGGGCGCCCGCGCCGAGCTCTTCCAGGGCGCTGACGAGTGGCCGGGCCGGTGCCCAGCCGAGTCGCGCGCCGACCGCCGTGGGCAGCGCCCTCGTCACCAGACGGGCAGCCGCCCGCTCGGTCTCCCCGCTGTCGGCATGGCCGAGGAACAGCGTCAGGTGTGTCCCGCCGTCGGGCGCGCGGAGCACGTGGACGTGCTCCAGATGGTCCTCGGGGCGAGCCACACGGCGGATCCGGTCGATGAGCGGGGGCTCGCCGGGCAGCGCTCCGGCGGGCACGGTCGTCGTCACCAGGTACATGAGTTCCGCCTCCGCGAATATTCGGTGAACCGACTCCCGTACCCCTGCGTAAGGTTGCCCTGACTCGGAGTGGGCTGGGATGATCGGGATGACTGTGGTCTGCTTCGTGCAGTCGGCGGGGGAACTTCGGGGGGAGTCGAGTGACGGGACAATTGGGTCTTGATGCGGACGCCGAGGCGGTGTACCGCATCCTTCTGAAGCGGCCGAGGGCAGGTGTGGCGGAGATCGCCGAGGGGCTCGACTGGCCCGTGGAGCGCGCCGAGCGCACCCTGGACAGACTGGCCGAGCTCACCCTCGTACGGAACTCCTCCGAGGAACTGGGCAAGGTGCGCCTGGTCAACCCGGAGTTCGGGCTCGCGGGCCTCCTCTAGCGCCAGGAGCGGGAGCTGGCCCAGCATCAGCAGGCCGTCGCCGCCACCCGCCTGGCCATCACGCAGATGCTCACCGAGTACGGTGACGACACCGAGGCGCAGACCGACGAGGTCCGCCGCTACACCGGCCTCGACGCCATCAACTCCCAGATCGAGCGGCTGTCGCAGAGCGCCGAGAGCAGTGTCGAGGTGTTCGCGCCCGGCGGCGCCCAGACGGAGGCGGCCCTGGAGGCCGCCCGGCCCCTCGACCAGGCCGTCGTCGAGCGCGGCGTCCGGGTCCGTTACATCTACCTGGACTCGGTGCGCAACGACCCGGCGACGCTGAACTACGCGCGCTGGCTGAACGACATTGGCGGCGAGGTGCGCGTGCTGCCCCAACTGCCGCCCCGTATGATCATCTTCGACGGCCGGGCCGCCATCGTGCCCATCGACCCCGAGGCCGCCGCCCGCGGTGTGCTGATCCTGCGGGGCGCCGGCGTCGTCACCGCCCTGGTCTCGCTCTTCCGGGAGACCTGGGCGCGCGCGCAGCCGCTCTGCGGGAGCCGGACGACGACGGCGGACCCGGACGGGCTCACCCGGCAGGAACAGGCCGTCCTCGACCTGCTCTTCGAGGGCCACACCGACGACGTCGTCGCCCGCAAGCTCGGCGTGTCCGTGCGCACCGGCCGCCGTATCACCGCAGACCTGATGGCCCGTCTGGGTGCGCGCAGCCGCTATCAGGCGGGAGCGCTGGCCATGGAGCGCGGCTGGCTCGGCAGGAGCGTCGGCATCGGCGAGAACCATGTCGAGGACGACGGCGGGGCGCACGCCGCGCCGGCCGCGGGCGGGCCCGTCGGCGACTGAGGCCGCCCCGCGCGCGACCCGGTTCGACGACCTCATCGCGCGTGCACGGGCGACGGGAGCGGAGCGTCGACCGCGTCGGGCACACGGGACGCTCGGGGCGTGTTGACCGCGTCGGGCACGGGCATGCCGGTGAGCGCGAGCAGCACCGACTCGGCCGCCTGGGTGCCGGCCCGCTCCTGTGCCTCGGGGGTGCTCGCACCGAGGTGAGGCGTCGCGATCACGTTGTCCAGCTCGAACAGGGGGGAGTCGGTGCAGGGCTCCTGCGCGTACACGTCCAGGGCGGCGCCGGCGATCCGGCCCTCCTTGAGCGCCGCGTACAGCTCCTGCTCGTCGACGATGCCGCCGCGCGCCGCGTTCACGATCCGCAGGTCGGGGCGGACGCGCTGGAGGGCGTCGAAGCCGATCAGCCCGGCGGTCCCCTTGGCGAGCGGCAGGTGGACGGTGAGGAACTGGGCCCGGGCGAGGAGCTCGTCGAGGCCGGTCAGCCGCACGCCGAGGGCCTGGGCGTGCTCCTCGTCCGCGTACGGGTCGTACGCGATCACCTCCATGTCGAACGCGGCGAACCGGCGCGCCACCAGCGAGCCGATCCGGCCGAGACCGAGGACGCCGAGAGTCTTGCCCGCGAGCTCCACGCCCGTGAACGAACTCCGAGCCCAGCGCCCGTCCTTGAGCGCGGCGGACGCCTGCGGAACGTGCCGGGCGAGGGCCAGGAGCAGGGCGACGGCGTGCTCGGCGGCGCTGACGACGTTGGACGCGGGGGCGTTGGCGACGAGCACGCCGGCGGCGGTGGCCGCCGTGACGTCCACGTTGTCGAGGCCGACCCCGGCACGGGCCACGACCTTGAGCCGCGGCGCCGCGGCGAGGGCCTCGGCGTCGATGCGGGTGGCGGAGCGCACCAGCACCGCGTCGGCCCCGGCGAGCGCGGCGAGCAGCGCCGGCCGGTCCGTGCCGTCGACGTGCCGTACCTCGACGGAGCCGTCCCGGGTGAGGACCTCCGCGGCCTGCGGGCTGAGCGCGTCGGCGATGAGGACGACGTACTGACTCATGGGGCGACCGGCCTTTCCGGTGTGAGAAGAGTGGGGACACGGGCGGTCGCGGGGGCGTCCGCCCGAGCGACGGCCGCGGCGAGCAGCGCGGACCCGTCGTGCGCGGTCGGACGCACCGGGGCGCCCACGGAGGCGAGCGCGGCCAGATGGCCGGCGCCGGCGTTCAGGTCGTACAGGTGCAGGGGGAGCCGCGGGCGGTCGGGGCCCGACCAGGACAGCAGCCGGGGCCAGGCGTCGGGCGCGGTGACGTGCAGCAGCTCGGGGGGTACGGCGAGCCCGTCGCCGGTCGCCTTGAGCAGGGCCTCCTTGCGCGTCCAGTAGCGCACGAAGCCGACGGGGCGGCGGGGTTCGGGGAGGGCCGCGAGGACCGCGCGCTCCGGCCCCCGGAGCACCCGCTCAGCGGTCTCCGGGGCGTACGGGGCGATGTGTTCCACGTCCACGCCGACCTCGGCGCCGAGCGTCACGGCGACCACCACCCGGTCGCCGGAGTGCGACCAGGACAGCCCGAGCGGCCCCGGCGGGCGGGGCTTCCCGTGTGGGCCGCCGCACCGCTTGCAGGTGGCGGTCAGCGCCAACTCACCCGCAGGAACGCCGAGGTGGGCGGCGGCCACGGTGCGGGCGAGCGCGTGCGCGGTGAGGTGGAGCGCTCGCGCGGCCGGCTGCCGCAGCCGGCGGGCGCGGGCGCGTCCGTCCTCGTCGAGGAGCCCGCGCAGCGTCGGGTGGGCGTCGCGGGACGACGCCCACCACAGCTGGCAGACGCCGGGCCGAAGCGCCGGTACCAGCCCCGCGGCCCCGGCCGTCACAGCCCGCCGTCCACGGGCAGCACCGCGCCGGTGACGTACGAGGCGCGGCCCGAGGCCAGGAAGGCCACGGCCTCGGCGACCTCCGCCGCGAGCCCGGTCCTGCCCAGCGCGGTGCGCTCGGCGACCTGCGCCCTGACCTGATCGTCGAGCACGGCCGACATGTCGGTGTCGATCAGGCCCGGCGCCACCGCGTTGACACGGATGCCGCGCCGGCCGACCTCCTTCGCCAGGGAGCGCGAGAAGGCGATGATCCCGGCCTTGGACGCCGCGTAGTTGGTCTGCCCCGCATTGCCGTACAGGCCGGATACGGAGGCGACGGTCACGATGCTGCCGGCCCGCCGCTTCATCATCGGGAAGACCACCGCCCGGCAGACGTGGTAGACGCCGTCCAGGTTGGTGTCCACGACCTCGTGCCAGTCGCTGTCGGACATCATCAGCAGGGGCTTGTCCCGGGTGATGCCGGCCGAGGTGACGGCGACCGCCACCGGTCCGAAGTCCCGCTCCGTCGCTTCCACCCAGTCCCGCACGGACTGCGCGTCGGCGACGTCGACCCGCCGCGCCAGCGCTCGGGCGCCGAGGCCGCTCAGCTCCTTCTCCACGTTCGCGGCGGCCTGTTCGTCGCCGCGGAAGCAGAAGGAGACGTCGTACCCGTCCCGCGCCAGCCGCAGGGCGGCGGCCCGGCCGATGCCGCGCGAGCCACCGCTGACCAGGGCGACCGGACGGTCGCCCGCCGTCTCCCCGCCGCTCACGCGTCCGCCCCGTCCGTCAGCAGCCGCAGCACCGCGCACCCCACCGGACCGTCCGGGTCCGTGGTGGTGACCAGGGCGACGCGGCCCGGTTCGCCCGGCTCAGACAGCAGCGCCGCGAGCTGGTACGCCCCGGTGGCCGCGGCCGTCTCGCCGAGCAGCGCGACGGACGCCGCGCGGACGCGAACCTGCGCCGGGAACAGTTCCTCGTGCACCCGCAGCTCCTGCTCGCCCGCCGCGCCGGGGGCCTGTGAGGGCACCGCCGCCCAGACCGCGCCGGCCGCGACGCCCGCCTCGGCGAGCGCGGCGCGCACCGTCGCCGTGAGCGCCCCGGCGAAGTCGCCGTCCGGCGCCACCCGGTGGTGGACCGCGAGCACCTCGGCCAGCGCCTCGCCGGTCGCGGCATCGCCGGACTCCAGGAGGACCATGACGCAGCCCTCGCCCAGCACCACGCCGGTGCCGTGCGCGGCGTGCGTGAGGTGGGCGCGGGTCGCCGAGTACTCCTCGGCCGACCCGGTCAGCACTCGCTCCGCGCGCCCGTCGGCGAGGAGCCGGTGCGCCTGGTCCAGCGCGACGAGAGCGGAGAGCCGGCCGGCCGCCACGGTGGTGTTGGGGCCCTTGAGGCGATGGCGGATCGCGCTGGCCGAAGCAGCTCTGTTCATCGCCATGTTGGGGATCTTCGACGGTGACACGTCGATGGGGCTGTCCCCTTCGAGGGAGGACTTGGTGAACTCCATGAACCCCTGAATGCTGCCGGAGCCGACGCCGAGCACGAGACCGGTGCCGAGCTCGGCGTCCTCGCCGTCCGGGCCGGCGCCATGCAGCAGCTCCCTGACGGTCACCGCGGTGAGGCCCGTCAGCCGGTCCATGCCCCGGGTGCCGGCCTTCCCCAGCGCGTCGCGGACCTCGAAGCCGGGCACGACGCGGGCGGTCGCGTCCGGGTCCCCGGTCCACTCCTCGGGTCCGGCGGACGCGGGCGCCTCGGCGCGGGCGCGCAGCCCCGCCGCGAGCGGGTCGCGGCCCGTGCCGTACGGCGACACGGCCGACCATGCGGTGATGACCGCGGTACTCATCGGACGTACTCCCCTCGGGGGCTCTCGTGGCGGCCGAGCAGGACGACGGCGTTGTTGCCGCCGAACGCGAGGCCGTTGTTCTGCACGATCCGCACGTCGGCGTCGACGGACGCGTTGGGCACCACGTCGACGGGGCAGTCCGGGTCGGTGGTGCGGTGGTTGGCCGTCGGCGGGACGAAGCCGTACCGGACGGCGAGCGCGGAGGCGATGGCGCCCAGGGCGCTGGCGGCCCCCATGGTGTGCCCGATCATCGCCTTGACGCCGACGGTGCGCGGCGGACGCTCCCCGTAGACCTGGCGGATGGCCGCGATCTCGGTGGTGTCGTTGGTCGGCGTACCGGTGCCGTGCGCGGAGATCAGGTCGACCTCCTCCGGCTTGACGGAGGCGTTCTCCAGGGCGAGGCGGATGCAGCGGGCGACGCTGTCCCGTTCGGGCGCGGTGGGGTGCGAGGCGTCGCAGTTGACGCCGTAGCCGAGCACCTCGGCGTAGATCTCCGCGCCGCGGGCGAGCGCGGACTCCTCGGTCTCCAGCAGCAGCAGGCCCGCGCCCTCGCCGGTGAGCAGGCCCATCCGCTCGGTGTCGAACGGACGGCACTCGTCCGGCGCGATGAGACCGAGCCGGGCGAAGCCGGCGAAGGTCTTCCGGTTCAACGCGTCCGCACCGCCGACGAGAGCCCATTCGGAGCGGCCGCTGCGGATGGCGTCGAACCCCGCGCCGATCGCGTAGTTGCCGGCGGCGCAGGCGGTGGCGACCGTGGAGGTCTCCACGTCGGACAGGCCGAGTTCGCGGACGACGCCGAGCGCGAGGCTGCCGGTGGCGGTCCGGCCCAGGCTCGCGCCGGTGAAGGCGGCGAGCCCGAGGGTGAGCGCGGACTCGGTCAGCAGATCGAGCTCGCCGACCTCGCCGTCGGTGGTGCCGACGACGACGGTGCCGCGCCGCTCGCTCAGCCAGCCCTCGTCGAGGCCGGCGTCGTCGAGCGCCATCCGCGCGGCGGCGGCGGCGAACTGCGTCGCCCGGCCGGTCGCCTCGGGCCGCACCCGGCGGAGCAGGGCGGCGCCGTCGAAGCCGCGCACCTGGTGGCCGCGGCCGCTGGGGAAGCCGGTGGTGTCGAAGACGGTGATGTCCCCGGTGCCGACCCGGCCGGCCCGCAGGCCCTCGGCGAACTCGGCGATCCCGTTGCCGATGCTGGACAGCGCGCCGCAGCCGGTGAGGACGACACGGCGCGGCCCTGTGACGGGGCCGGCCGCTCTTCGGGCGGCGCTCACGGCCGGCGCCTTTCCGCGCCGGCGAGGACGGCGAGGACGGCGTCCAGGTTGACCAGCTTGACCAGGTCGTCCTGCGGGATGACGACGCCGAGCTCCTTCTCGATGCGGGAGAGGATCTCGATGGCGCCCAGCGAGTCCGCGCCGTGGTCCTCGATGAACAGGCTGGTGCTCGTCAGCTCGTCGTCCTCGAGCTCCAGGGTGTCGACGATGATGGCCCGGACGGCCGTGACGTCCACGGAAGTGTTCACAGTCATGGCAGCTGCCTCTCGAATCTGGATGGCCTGCTTCTCAGGCGGCGGAGCGGGTCAGGGACTTCGGACGCATGTCGGTCCAGGTGCGCTCGATGTGGTCGAGCGCGGCCTCGCGGGGACCGGCGGGCAGGACGGTGGTCCAGCCGGCCGGGACGGCCGCGAACTCGGGCCAGAGGCAGTGCTGCCCCTCGTCGTTGACCAGCACCAGGAAGGTGCCGTTGTCGTCGTCGAACGGGTTGTTCTTCATGATTTCCCTTCCTCGGGGAGTACGTCCGGATTTTCGCCTGCGGAGTCGTCCGGGAGGTTTTTCCGGAGTTCTTTCGAGCATTCCTTCGGGAGTTCTTTTGTGTGGCGCGGGGGCATCCGTCGGAATTCCGTGCGAGGCCGAATTCGTGCGCATGCCCCCGGTGTGTTCACTGCAGTCGTTCGAGGTGGGCGGCGATGATCCGGCCGATCGCCCGTTGCGGTTCGGGCCGCATCATTCCGTCGTGGTCCGAGGCGATGCCGTGGTGGGTGACGCGTCCGCCGATGTACGGCTCCCACACCGCGACCGTCGGCGAGTCCTCGTCGGCGCCCTGCTCGGCCGAGAGGAACAGCACGTCCCCGTCGAAGCGGTCCGGGACGAACTCCGCGCTGAGGACAGCGTGGTTGCGCACGATGCGCAGCAGCCGGGCCAACTGCTGCTCGTCCAGGCCGGCCAGCGGGTTCGCGTCCCGCCGGAACAGCTCCAGGACCTCGGAGAGCGTGGGCTCGCCGCCGGCGAACGCCGCCGCGTCGTAGCCGCAGTACTCCAGGATCTTGGCGATCAGGGCCCGGTCGTCCGGGATGCCGTCCGGCTCGGGGGCCGGATAGCTGTCGAGGTTCACGAGGAGCGCGACCCGGTGCCCGAGCCCTTCCAGGCGAGTGGCCGCCGCGTGGGCGAGGAGTCCGCCGAAGGACCAGCCGAGAAGATGGTAAGGCCCCTCGGGCTGAATTTCCAGAATTCTGCGGACATATTCCCCGGCCATTTCCTGCACCGACGCCGGAAGCGGAGCTTCCGCGATGATTCCGGACGCCTGGAACCCGTAGACGGGGAATTCCCCGGCCAGGTGCTCGGCCAGTCCGAGGTAGGGCCAGCTGAGCCCCACGCCGCCGTGCAGGAAGAACAG
Organism: Streptomyces sp. NPDC101166; assembly: GCF_044768125.1. Classification (NCBI taxonomy): domain Bacteria; kingdom Bacillati; phylum Actinomycetota; class Actinomycetes; order Kitasatosporales; family Streptomycetaceae; genus Streptomyces; species Streptomyces sp. NPDC101166. The sequence continues at coordinate 1,811 of NZ_JBIWPF010000042.1, read as the reverse complement.
CGGTTCGCGGGTGCCGTCGGGCCGTATGGGCAGCAGCGTCTCGAACGCCTCGGTGAGCAGCGCGGGCCGCCGCCCGCCGGCCCCGCCGGTCCCGGAGGGGCGGGTCGCGGCGAGCTCGCCGGCCCGCTGGGCCAGGGTGCGCAGCGCGCGGAACCACCCCTCGGCCAGCGCCTCGGCGTCGTCCGGTTCCAGCAGCCGGCCCGCCCACGTCCAGGTGGCGAGCAGGACGGGCCCGTCGGGGCCGTCCTCGACGAGTGCGTCCACCTCGACGGTGTGGCCCAGCGGCATGCCGCCGGACGTCGCGGCGAACGCCTCCCGCGCCTCCGGCGCGGCCGCCCAGCCGCCGTCGTACGACTCCACCGCGGCGAAGCGGCCGAGGTAGTTGAAGCCGAGCTGCGGGTCGACCGCGGGCAGCGGGGCGGGTCCGTCGCCGAGGTGGCGCAGGACCCCGTGGCCGAGTCCGTGGTCGGGGAGCGCGGCGAGCTGTTCGCGCATCTCCTTCACCGCCTGCTCGGCGCCGAGTGCGGCGGCCCTCAGCAGCACCGGGTGGGTGCCGGTGAACCAGCCGACGGTACGGGAGAGGTCGACGCCCTCGTGCAGCTGCTCGCGCCCGTGGGTCTCGACCTCGACGAGCAGGCTCCGGCCGCGCCACTCGGCGACCGCGAGGCCGAGGCCGGCGAGCAGCACCTCGTTGATCTCCGCCTGGAAGGCGGCGGGGCCGTGCTCCAGGAGGGGGCCGGTGTGCTCGGCCGGCAAGGTCAGACGCAGCGTCCGGGCCGTGGCGTACGTGTCCCGTTCCGGGTCCAGCGCCCGCACGCCGACCGGCTGTTCCTCGTGCGACAGCAGCTTCGTCCAGTACGGCAGTTCCCCGGTGCGCGACGTGACCTGCTCCTGGAGGAGGCCGGACCAGTGGCGCAGGGAGGTGCCGACCGGGTCGAGGGCCGCGTCGGGCCGCTCGTACACGGTGAGCAGGTCGGGCAGCAGCACGCGCCAGGAGACGCCGTCCACGACGAGGTGGTGCAGCATCAGGACCAGCCGGCCGGGGCGGTCGGCCCCGCGGTCGATCCACACGGCCTGGAGCGTGACCCCGTCGCGCGGGGCGAGCCGGTCGCGCGCGGCCTCCGACTGGGCGGCCACCGCCCGTCGCAGCAGCGCCTCGTCCTCGTACGCCCGATGCCCCGCGTCGATGCGGGCCACCAGCGGCGCGACCGGGACCGTCCCCGGCTCGCCGATCACGAGCCGCCAGTCGTCGGGACCCCGGCCCGTCAGGCGCAGTCGCAGGGCGTCGTGGTGGTCGACGACCCGCTGGAGCGCCCCGGTGAGCCGCTCCAGGTCCAGATCGGCGGGGGTGGTGAGGACGACGGACTGGTTGAACCCGTCGATCGGGCCGCCGTCTTCGAGGAACCGCAGCATGACGGGGAGGGGCGCCAGCTCGCCCACGCCGTCGTCGGCGCCGACGATCTCGGCCGGCTCGGCCTCGCCGACGGCGGCGGCCAGCGCGGCCACCGTCTTGTGGGTGAACACGTCGGCCGCGGTGACCCGCAGCCCCGCACGCCGGGCGCCGGCGACCACCTCGATGGAGCGGATGCTGTCACCGCCGAGGTCGAAGAAGCTGTCGTCGATGCCGACGGACGGCAGGCCGAGCACGGCCGTGAAGACGTCGCGGAGGGCACGCTCGGTGTCCGTACGGGGCTCCCGCGCGGGACCCGTCGCGAGGGCCGTGGGGTCGGGTGCGGGGAGGGCTTTGCGGTCGATTTTGCCGTTGGGGGTGAGGGGGAGTGTGTCGAGGGTGAGGTAGGTGGTGGGGATCA
>NZ_JBIWPF010000041.1:0-23435 GCF_044768125.1 Streptomyces sp. NPDC101166 | reverse complement strand
GTGATCTTCCACCGCATGTACCCGATGGCGGCGGACCGCACGATCGTGGAGTGCGACTGGCTGTACCTGCCCCACGTCGTGGACAGCGGCAAGGACGTCAGCCGGTCCGTGGAACTCTTCGACCGGGTCAACCGCCAGGACTTCGACGCCTGCGAGCGGACCCAGCCCGGCATGAGCTCACGCCTCTACGCCAAAGGCGGGGTGCTGGTGCCCAGCGAGCACCACATCGGCGCGTTCCACGACTGGGTGAACGAGAGCCTCGGTATCACTCAGGGGTGAGTCAGCCCAGGAAACCCATGCGGTGACTGATCTCGGCGGCGCCCTTGACCAGCACCGCGGACAGCTCGTGCAGCCGCTCCTCGGTGAACCGGTAGGAGGGTCCGGAGGCGCTGAGGGCGGCGATGACCTCGCCGTCCCGGTTGCGCACCGGCGCGGCCATGGCGTGCAGACCGATCTCCAGCTCCTCCAGGGTGAAGGCGTAGCCCCGCTCCCGGGCGGCGGCGAGGTTCTTCTCCAGTTTCGTCTTCGCGGTGATGGTGTGCGGGGTGACCTTCTTCATGCCCGCGGACGTCAGCAGTGCGGTGCGCTCCTTGGCCGGCAGGTGGGCCAGCAGGATCTTGCCGCTCGACGTGGCGTGCAGGGGGGTCAGCTGGCCCACCCAGTTGTGCGCGGTGACCGCTCCGGGACCGCGCACCTGGAACAGGTTGATCGCGTACTGCTCCTGCATCACGGCGATGTTGACGGTCTCGCCGATCTCCTCGGCCAGACGCTCGCACACGGGACGGCCCTGCTGGGTGATGTCGATACGGCCCGTGACCGCGCCGGCCAGACGCACGATGCCGAAGCCGAGCCGGTACTTGCCGCGCTCGCCGGCCTGCTCGACCAGACCGCGCGCCTCCAGGGCTCCCAGGAGGCGGAAGGCGGTGGACTTGTGCACCTCGATCTCGGCCGCCACCTCGCTGACACCGGCTTCGCCGCGCTGCGCGAGGATCTCCAGGACGCTGATGGCGCGGTCCACCGACTGCACGCCGCCGGCTGGTGAATTCGACGTTTCTGTGTCAAGGCTGTAGTTGCTCACAGTGAAACTATACGCGCAGTAAACAACACAGTTGCAAGTAACAGCCCTGAAACGAAGTTGCTCAAGTTGCGTCGTTCGCAACCTGGTGCGTATAGCGCGACTAGGTCTAGCATGCCACGCATATCTACGGCGCGAGTGAGACGAGGCACCATGGCTCCTGTGCAGTACGACTTCGTGATCGTCGGTGGTGGTTCCGCGGGCAGTGCACTGGCAAACAGGCTGTCCGCCGACCCGGCGAACCGAGTTCTGGTCCTGGAAGCGGGCCGGTCGGACTTCCCGTGGGACGTCTTCATCCATATGCCCGCGGCCCTGACCTACCCGATCGGCAGCCGCTTCTACGACTGGAAGTACGAGTCCGAGCCCGAGCCCCACATGAACGGCCGACGCGTCTACCACGCGCGCGGCAAGGTCCTGGGCGGCTCCAGCAGCATCAACGGCATGATCTTCCAGCGCGGCAACCCCATGGACTACGAGCGCTGGGCGGCCGACGCGGGCATGGAGACCTGGGACTACGCGCACTGTCTGCCGTACTTCCGCCGCATGGAGAACTGTCTCGCGGCCGACCCGGACGACGAGTTCCGCGGCCACGACGGCCCCCTCGTCCTGGAGCGCGGCCCGGCGACGAACCCGCTCTTCGGCGCCTTCCTCAAGGCTACCGAGGAAGCGGGTTACGCCCCCACCGACGACGTCAACGGCTACCGGCAGGAAGGCTTCGCCAAGTTCGACCGCAACGTCCACCGCGGTCGCCGGCTCTCGGCGTCGAAGGCGTATCTGAAGCCCGTCCGCAGACGCCCCAACCTCACCGTCACCACCCGCGCCCTCGTCACCCGTGTCCTCTTCGAGGGCAAGAAGGCCGTCGGCGTCGAGTACCGGCGGGGCAAGGGCGCCCCGAAGCAGGTCCGCGCCAAGGAGGTCATCCTCTGCGGCGGCGCCATCAACTCGCCGCAGCTGCTCCAGCTTTCCGGCGTGGGCAACGCCGAGGAACTGAGGGCGCTGGGCATCGACGTCGTCCACGACCTGCCGGGCGTCGGCGAGAACATGCAGGACCATCTGGAGGTCTACATCCAGTACGCCTGCGAGCAGCCCGTCTCCATGCAGCCGTACCTGGCGAAGTGGCGCGCGCCCTTCATCGGACTGCAGTGGCTGTTCCGCAAGGGCCCCGCCGCCACCAACCACTTCGAGGCCGGCGGCTTCGCCCGCAGCAACGAGGACGTCGACTACCCGAACCTGATGTTCCACTTCCTGCCGATCGCGGTCCGCTACGACGGCTCCGTACCGGCGGGCGGCCACGGCTACCAGGTGCACGTCGGTCCCATGTACTCCGACGCCATCGGCTCGGTGAAGATCAAGAGCCGGGACCCCAGGGAGCACCCCGCCCTGCGCTTCAACTACCTCTCCACCGAGCAGGACCGCCGTGAGTGGGTCGAGGCGATCCGGGTGGCCCGCAAGCTCCTCAACCAGCCCGCGCTCGCGCCCTACAACGGCGGGGAGATCTCCCCCGGACCGTCCGTGGAGACGGACGAGGAGATCCTCGCCTGGGTCGCCAAGGACGGCGAGACCGCCCTGCACCCCTCCTGCACCTGCAAGATGGGCACCGACGAGATGTCCGTCGTGGACCCCACCAGCATGCGTGTGCACGGCGTGGACGGACTGCGGGTCGTGGACGCCTCCGTCATGCCCTACGTCACCAACGGCAACATCTACGCGCCGGTGATGATGATCGCCGAGAAGGCCGCCGACCTGATCCTCGGCAAGGAGCCGCTGGCCCCGTCGAAGGCCGCGTACTACCGCCACCACGACGTCCAGACGCGGGCGGAGTAGACCTTGGCCGCCGCAGGGCTGCGCGCGCTGCTGGGGACGGTCCGCTACGAGGTGCTGCCGGCGAGAGCCACCGAGGAGAAGGTCCTCGCCCATGTCCCGCGCGACGTCGTCGTCACCGTGACGGCGTCGCCGGTCAAGGGCCTGGAACCGACCCTCGACCTCACCGGCCGGCTCGCCGCGCACGGCTACCGTGTCGTCCCGCACGTCCCCGCCCGCCTCCTTCGGGACGACCGGCACCTGAAGGAGGTCGTGGACCGGCTGCGCGAGGCCGGTGTGGACGACGTGTTCGTCCCGGCGGGTGACGCCGACCCGCCGGCCGGGCCCTACGACGGGGCCCTGCCGGTGCTGCGCCGGCTGAGCGAGCTGGGCGGACCCTTCGCCCGGGTCGGGGTCACCGGCTATCCCGAGAGCCATCCGCTCATCCACGACGACGTCACCGTGCAGGCGATGTGGGACAAGCGCGAGCACGCCACGTACGTCGTGAGCAACCTCTGCTTCGACCCGCGGGTGCTGGGGGAGTGGCTCGCGCGCGTCAGGCGCCGGGACGTGACCCTGCCGGTCCATGTGGGCGTCGCCGGGCCCGTGCAGCGGGCCAAGCTGCTGGCCATGGCGACGAAGATCGGGGTGGGGGAGTCGACCCGCTTCCTGACCAGGCACGCGTCCTGGTTCGTCCGCTTCGCCGCGCCCGGCGGCTACTCGCCCGAGAAGCTGCTCACGCGCACGGAGAAGGCCCTCACCGACCCCGCGTCCGGGGTGGCGGGGCTGCACCTGTTCACCTTCAACCAGATCGCGGAGACGGAGAGCTGGCGGCGGTCCCTGCTGGACCGGCTTCAGGGCTGAGCGCTCGCCTCGTACGACGAACGCCGGACGGGCCTCGGCCTGTCCGGCGTTCGTCGTCGTATACGGCGTCGTACCGCTCAGCGGAAGACGACCGTGCGGTTGCCCTCGACCATCACCCGGCTCTCGCTGTGCCACTTCACCGCGTGCGCGAGCACCTGGGCCTCCACGTCCCGGCCGACCGTGACCAGCGCGCCGGGGTCCAGCGAGTGGTCCACCCGGACCACGTCCTGCTCGATGATCTGTCCCTCGTCCAGGTCCGACGTCACGTAGTGCGCCGTCGCGCCGACGAGCTTCACCCCGCGGTCGTAGGCCTGGTCGTAGGGGCGTGCGCCCTTGAAGCTGGGCAGGAAGGAGTGGTGGATGTTGATGGCACGGCCCTCCAGTTGCTTGCACAGGTCGTCGGAGAGGATCTGCATGTAGCGGGCAAGGACCACCAGGTCGACGTCCAGGTCACGGACGAGTTCGAGCAGCCGGGCCTCGGCCTCCGGCTTGGTGTCCCGGGTCACCGGCACGTGGTGGAACGGGATGTCGTACGTCTCCGCGAGCTTCTCGAACTCCCGGTGGTTGGAGACGATCGCCGGGATCTCGATGTTGAGCGCGCCCGCACGCTGGCGGAACAGGAGGTCGTTCAGGCAGTGCCCGAACTTGGACACCATGATCAGGGTCCGGGTGGGCGTGGAGGCGTCGCTGAGGGACCACGAGATGCCGTACGCCTGGGCGACGGGGCCGAAGCGGCACCGCAGGCCCTCCAAGTCGACGTTCGGGTCCGAGACGTCGAAATGGACCCGCATGAAGAACCGGCCCTGGAGTCGGTCGTCGAACTGTTGGCTTTCCAGGATGTTTCCGGAGTTCCTGACGAGATAGCCGCTCACGGCATGGACCAGCCCGGCACTGTCGGGGCAGGAAAGGGTCAGGACGAACTCACGGCCAGGTTGCGGTCGGGGGAACCTCATGGACACGGTGGCCTCCGTTGGTGCGTATTGCACAACAAGGTGAGCGATACGCAACATGGTCTGCTCGGCGCCGCCTGTGGTCAAGGGTGGGCGGGGAAGTGGCCGCATGGCCAAATCGTCATCCGCCAACATCTTGACGTCCGTCTGACCAGCCGACAGGGTGTTCCATCACAAGCAATCGGGTGCACGATGCGCAACGAATGTCAGTCGGAAGGCTCGGCGCGTGGCAGACCTGTATGTGAATGGCGAATGGCGGGCCCCGGTGGCCGGTGGTCACCGGGAGATCCGATGTCCCGCTGACGGTACGCTCACGGCGACCGTCTCGGAAGGAACGCGCCCCGACACCGAGGCGGCGATCGCCGCGGCCCGGGAGGCCTTCGACTCCGGCCCCTGGCCGGGCACCCCCGAGCGGGAGCGCGGCGCGCTGCTGCTGCGCACCGCCGACATCATCGAGCGCGACACCAAGATCTTCGCCCGCGCCGAGTCGCTCGACACCGGCAAGCGGGTGGTGGAGAGCGAGTACGACATCGCCGACGTCGTCTCCTGCTTCCGCTACTACGGCGGTCTCGCGGGCACCGACGCCGGTCGGGTGATCGACACCGGCCGCGGCGACGCGGTCAGCCGGGTCGTCTACGAGCCGGTCGGGGTGTGCGCACTGATCACCCCCTGGAACTACCCGCTCCTGCAGGCAAGTTGGAAGGTCGCCCCGGCGCTGCTGGCCGGCAACACGATCGTCCTCAAGCCCAGCGAGCTGACCCCGTCCACCTCGATCCTGCTGATGCGGGCACTGGAGGAGGCCGGGCTTCCGGCCGGCGCGGCCAACCTGGTGCTGGGCGCCGGCCCCGAGGTGGGCGCCCCCCTCTCCGAGGATCCCCGCGTCGACCTGGTCTCCTTCACCGGCGGCCTGGACACCGGCAGACACATCATGGCCACCGCCGCCGCGACCGTGAAGAAGGTCGCGCTGGAACTGGGCGGCAAGAACCCCAACGTCGTCTTCGCCGACGCCGACTTCGAGACGGCCGTGGACTTCGCCCTCACCGCGGTCTTCCTGCACTCGGGCCAGGTCTGCTCGGCCGGGGCCCGGCTGATCGTCGAGGACTCCCTGCACGACCGCTTCGTCGACGAGGTCGTCCGCCGCGCCCGGCTCATCCGGCTCGGCGGCCCCTACGACACCGAGGCCGAGACCGGCGCCCTGATCTCCGCGCAGCACCGGGACAAGGTCGAGGCGTACGTCGCCTCCGGCCTCGCCGAGGGCGCCGTCCTGCGCTGCGGCGGCGCCCGCCCCGACGACCCCGCGCTGGCAAACGGCCACTACTACCTGCCCACCGTGCTCGACGAGTGCCGGCAGGACATGCGCGTGGTGCACGAGGAGTCCTTCGGGCCCGTGCTCACCGTGGAGCGCTTCACCGACGAGGACGACGCCGTACGCATCGCCAACGACACCGAGTACGGGTTGGCCGGTGCCGTGTGGACCGAGGACGCCGGCAAGGCCCAGCGGGTCGCCCGGCGGCTGCGGCACGGCACCGTGTGGATCAACGACTACCACCCCTATGTGCCGCAAGCGGAATGGGGCGGTTTCGGGCATTCGGGTGTGGGCCGGGAGCTGGGACCGACCGGCCTGAACGAGTACCGAGAGCCCAAGCACATCTGGCAGAACATCCAACCCCGGCCGCAGCGCTGGTTCCGCGGCTGAACGCCGAAAGAAGGTCGAACATGACCACCCAGACCGAGGTGCCGCAGCGGCGCGGCACGCCCCAGGACTCGGGTCCCACCCCGGTCATCTCCGTGCGCAGGCTGTGGAAGGTGTTCGGGCCGAAGGCCGACCGGGTGCCGGAGTCGGAGGAGCTGTGCGGGCTCACCCGCCGGGAGCTGATGGACCGCACCGGCTGCACCGCCGCCGTACGCGACGTGAACTTCGACGTCTCGCCCGGCGAGGTCTTCGTCGTCATGGGCCTGTCCGGCTCCGGCAAGTCCACGCTGGTGCGATGTCTGACCCGGCTGATCGAACCCACCGCGGGCGAGGTCGTCTTCGAGGGAGAGGACATCCGCCAGGCCGACGACAGACACCTGCGCGATCTGCGCCGCTGCAAGTTCTCCATGGTCTTCCAGCACTTCGGACTGCTGCCGCACCGCCGGGTCGTGGACAACGTGGCCTTCGGGCTGGAGATCCGCGGCATGGGCAGGGCCGAACGCACCAGGCGGGCCCTGGAGGTCGTCGAACTGGTCGGCCTCGCCGGCTACGAGAAGTCCTACCCCGACCAGCTCTCCGGCGGTATGCAGCAGCGCGTGGGACTGGCCCGCGCGCTGGCCGGCGACCCGGACGTGCTCTTCTTCGACGAGCCGTTCTCCGCGCTCGACCCGCTGATCCGCCGTGACATGCAGAACGAGGTCATCCGGCTGCACCACGAGGTCGGCAAGACGATGGTCTTCATCACCCACGACCTCTCCGAGGCCCTCAAGCTGGGCGACCGCATCCTGATCATGCGCGACGGCAAGATGGTCCAGTGCGGCACCGGCGACGAGCTGGTCGGGGCCCCGGCCGACGACTACGTGCGCGAGTTCGTCAAGGACGTGCCGCGCGGCGATGTCCTCACCCTGCGGTGGATCATGCGGCCGCTGGAGGACGGCGACGCCCTGGACGGACCCGAACTGGGCCCGGACGTCGTGGTCAAGGAGGCCACCCGCGCGGTGCTCGCCGCCGACAAGCCCGTCAAGGTCGTCGAGAACGGCAAGCTGCTCGGCATCGTCGGCGACGAGGAGATCCTCGCCGTGGTCGCCGGACAGGAAGGCGGCGCCTGATGACCGTCGTCGTGGAGAAGACCGAGCCGCCGGGGAGACCGGAGAAGACCCGGCCCGCCGAGGAGCCCGGCCCGGCCGCGGAACCCCGCCGAATCAGCCGCTCCGCGGTGATCGGCGCGATCCTGGTCGTCTGGCTGGTGCTGTTCGCCGTCCTGCGCGGCCGGCAGACCCTCGCGCTCGGCGCGGCGGACCTGACGGATCTGCACCGGTGGTTCAACGACGTCAACGACTCGGTCGGCGCGAACCGCAACTCCAACCCCCTGTTCCTGTACTTCTTCAACGAGATCCGCCTGGTCATCGACACCCTGGTGACCTTCGTGCAGGAGCTGATCTCCCAGCCCTCCGTCGGCCGGCCCCTTCCGCAGATCGGCTGGCTCGGCGTCGTCGGCATCGCGGGATACGTCTCCTGGGCCTTCGGCAACTGGCGGGTCGCGCTGCTGGCGGTGGCCGGCTTCACCTTCCTCGGCCTGCAGGGTCTGTGGCAGGAGAGCATGGACACCCTGGCGCTCACCCTCTCCGCGGTCCTGGTGGCGCTGCTGTTCGCGATCCCGCTGGGTGTGTGGGCGGGACTGTCCGACCGGGTCAACCGGATCGTGACGCCCCTGCTGGACTTCATGCAGACGATGCCTACCTTCGTCTATCTCGCACCGCTGACCCTGTTCTTCCTCATCGGCGGAGCCTCCGCCACCATCGCCACGGTGGTCTACGCGGCGCCGCCGGCGATCCGCATCACCGCGCACGCCATCCGGACCGTGCCGGAGACGACGGTGGAGGCCGCCGACTCGCTCGGGGCGACCCGCCGGCAGGCCCTGCTGAAGGTCCTGCTGCCGATGTCCAAGCGGACCGTGGTGATGGGCGTCAACCAGACCATCATGGCCGCCCTGGCCATGGTGACCATCGCGGCTCTCATCGACGCTCCCGGCCTCGGCAAGACCGTCGTCCAGGCACTCCAGTCGCTCGACGTGGGCACCGCCTTCAACGCGGGTCTGTCCATCGTCGTCATGGCGATCGTCCTCGACCGGGTCACGACCGCGGCGAGCGCGCGGGAGGAGGAGGCCCGGCGCTCCAAGAACCGGTTCCTCGCCTGGCGGCGGCCGCTGCTCGTCGCGGGCGCGGTCCTCACGGCCGTCCTGGTCTTCGTGTCGCACACCTACGTGTGGGCGGCCGAGTTCCCCGGCGAGGGCGGTCTCGGCAGCTCCGTCGCGAGCGCGGCGGACACCACGACGACCTGGGTCCAGGACAACCTGTCCGGTGTCACCAACGCCGTCCGCGACCTCATCACCAACGGGCTGCTCAACCCGTTCCAGTCGCTGCTCACGGACTCCCCGTGGTGGCTCGTCGGCGCCGTCCTCGTCGCGCTCGGCGTCGTCCTCGGCGGCCGCCGGGCCGGCGTCACCACGGCGGTGTGCGTGGGGCTGCTGGTGGCCACCGGGATGTGGTCGGACAGCATGACGACGCTGGCCTCGACCGTGGTGGCCACCATCCTCGTGATGCTGCTCGGCATCGGCTTCGGCGTCTGGATGGGCCGCAGCCTGCTGGTGGACCGCATGCTGCGGCCGAGCCTGGACGCGGCACAGGTCATGCCGCCGTTCGTCTATCTGGTGCCGTTCCTCGCGCTGTTCGGCGCGACCCGTTTCACGGCGATCGTCGCCGCGATCGTCTACGCGGCGCCCGTCGCCATGAAGATCATCGCGGACGGGGTGCGGAACGTGCCCGCGACGACCGTGGAGGCGGCCACCTCGGCCGGGTGCAACACCTGGCAGATCATCACCAAGGTCCAGCTGCCGATGGCGCGCGGTGCCCTGACTCTCGCCACGAACCAGGGTCTGATCTACGTGCTGTCGATGGTTGTGGTGGGCGGCCTGGTAGGTGCCGGCGCCCTCGGCTACGACGTCGTGGCCGGTTTCTCGCAGGGCCAACTGTTCGGGAAGGGGCTCGCCGCAGGGCTCGCCATCGTCCTTCTCGGAGTCATGTTCGACCGCATCACTCAGGCCGCGGCGCGGCGAACCAGCGCATGAAGGAGCAAGTCACCATGGCAAGGCAGGCAAGACGATGGAGAGTCGGCGCGGCCGGCATCGCGGTTCTCGGCCTCACCCTCACCGCCTGCGGCGGTGCGAAGGTCGGTGACGAGTCCTCGGAGGCGGGCGGCTCGGGCAGCTCCGCCAAGTGCGGCACCTTCAACCTCGCGGTCAACCCGTGGGTCGGCTACGAGGCCAACGCGGCGGTCATCGCCTACGTTGCGCAGAACGACCTCGGCTGCAAGGTCACCAAGAAGGACCTGAAGGAGGAGATCGCCTGGCAGGGCTTCGGGACCGGTGAGGTCGACGCGGTCGTGGAGAACTGGGGCCACGACGACCTGAAGAAGAAGTACATCACCGACCAGAAGACCGCCGTGGACGCGGGGGCGACCGGCAACGAGGGCCTGATCGGCTGGTACGTGCCGCCGTGGCTCGCCAAGGCGCACCCGGACATCACCGACTGGAAGAACCTGAACAAGTACGCGGCGAATTTCAAGACCTCCGAGTCCGGCGGCAAGGGCCAGCTCCTCGACGGCGACCCGTCGTTCGTCACCAACGACGAAGCGCTGGTCAAGAACCTGAAGCTGGACTACAAGGTGGTGTACGCGGGCAGCGAGACGGCCCTCATCCAGACCTTCCGCAAGGCGGAGAAGAACAAGGAATGGGTGATCGGCTACTTCTACGAGCCCCAGTGGTTCATGTCCGAGGTCCCGCTGGTGAAGGTCAAGCTGCCCGACTACAAGCAGGGCTGCGACGCCGACGCCGAGAAGATCGCCTGCGACTACCCGGTCTACAAGCTGGACAAGATCGTCGCCAAGAAGTTCGCCGAGTCGGGCACCCCCGCCTATGACCTGGTGAAGAACTTCAGCTGGACCAACGACGACCAGAACATCGTGGCCAAGTACATCGCCGTGGACAAGATGACCCCCGAGGCCGCGGCGAAGAAGTGGGTCGACGCCAACCGCGTCAAGGTGGACGCCTGGCTCAAGTAGGAGTGCGGACCGGACGCGGGAATCCGGTCGGACCACGCCCGGTGGGCGGCGCGCGGAATGCGTGCCGCCCACCGGGCATCGCCGTGTCCGGGCCCCGTTCTCCCCCTGTTTTCCGAGGTCCCGGGACTCTTGACACCCACCTGCGCGGAAGGCACATTGAGTTGCGCAACCTGAACCGCGTTGCGTAAACAGCAACTCTATCGGCTCGACTGATCAACAGACCGGAGGTGCGGCGATGGCGGGACCCCGAGTGGTCATCATCGGAGCGGGAGTCGTGGGAGCGGCTCTCGCGGACGAGATCTCCGCACGAGGCTGGACCGAGGTGACCGTGGTCGACCAGGGCCCGCTCCCCGCCACCGGGGGCTCCACGTCACACGCCCCGGGCCTGGTCTTCCAGACGAACTCCTCCAAGACGATGACCGAGCTGGCTCGGTACACCGTCGAGAAGTTCTGCTCCCTCGACGTGGACGGCAAGCCCTGCTTCCTCCAGGTCGGCGGCCTCGAAGTGGCCACCACCCCCGAGCGCCTGACCGAACTGCGCCGCCGGCACGGCTGGATCACCGCCTGGGGCATCGAGGCCCGGCTGCTCACCGCGGACGAATGCCTCGAACAGCACCCGCTGGTCAACCCCGACAAGGTCCTCGGCGGCCTCCTGGTCCCCACCGACGGCCTCGCCAAGGCCGTCCTCGCCGTCGAGGCGCAGATCCGCCGGGCCACCGAGCGCGGCGTGACCTTCCTGGCCCGCCACGAGGTCCTCGACGTCCTGAAGGCCGACGGCGAGGTCACCGGCGTCCTGACGGACCAGGGCGAGATCCCGGCCGACATCGTCGTGTGCTGCGCCGGCATCTGGGGCCCGAAGATCGCCCGCATGGTCGGCATGAACCTCCCGCTGACCCCGCTGGCGCACCAGCTCGCCTGGACCGGCCCGGTACCGGCCCTCGCCGGCCAGACCGAGGAGGCGATCCGCCCGATCCTGCGCCACCAGGACGCCGACCTCTACTACCGCGACCGCTTCGAAGGCATCGGCATCGGCTACTACGGCCACCGCCCGATGCCCATCACCGCCGACGAGATCCTCTCCGTGGACGAGGCCGACAGCATGCCGTCGGTCCTGAAGTTCACCGAGGACGACTTCGCGGACGCCTGGACCGAGACCCAGGCACTGCTTCCCTCCACCAAGGAGGCGAAGATCGAGGAGGGCATCAACGGCCTGTTCTCCTTCACCACCGACAACTTCCCGCTGCTCGGCGAGTCCAGGGACGTCAAGGGATTCTGGGTCGCCGAGGCGGTCTGGGTCACCCACTCCGCCGGCGTCGGCCGGGCCATGGCCGAATGGCTCGTCGACGGCTACTGCTCCTCCTTCGACCTGCACGAGTGCGACGTCAACCGCTTCGAGCCGCACCAGCTCGCCCCGGAGTACGTCCTGGCCCGCGACTGCCAGAACTTCGTCGAGGTCTACGACATCCTCCACCCCCTCCAGCCGTCCGGGGACCCGCGCCCGATCCGCACCAGCCCCTTCCACGCCCGCCAGCAGGAGCACGGCGCCTTCTTCCTGGAGGCGAACGGCTGGGAGCGCCCGCAGTGGTACGAGGCCAACGCCGGACTCGTCGAGGGCCGCTCCATCCCCATTCCGGGCGACTGGGCCGCGCGCTTCTGGTCCCCGATCGTCGGCGCCGAGGCCCAGGCCACCCGCGAGACCGTCGCGATGTACGACATGACGGCCCTCAAGCGCCTGGAGGTGAGCGGCCCCGGCGCCGCCGACCTCCTGGAGCGCCTGTGCACCGGCAAGGTCGCCAAGTCCGTCGGCTCGGTGACCTACACCCTCTTCCTCGACCACGACGGCGGCATCCGCAGTGACGTCACCGTCGCCCGGCTCGCCCACGACACCTTCCAGATCGGCGCCAACGGCAACCTCGACCTGGACTGGATCACCCGCCACCTCCCGGCCGACGGCACGGTCCAGGTCCGCGACATCACCCCCGGCACCTGCTGCATAGGCCTGTGGGGCCCGCTGGCCCGCAAGGTCTTCCAGCCCCTCACCGACGCCGACTTCAGCAACGACGGCCTGAAGTACTTCCGCGCCAAGCAGGCGTACATCGGCTCGGTGCCCGTCACCGCGATGCGCCTGAGCTACGTCGGCGAACTCGGCTGGGAGATCTACACCACCGCCGACCAGGGCCAGAAGCTCTGGGACATCCTGTGGGAGGCGGCGAGGCCTCTCGGCGGCGTCATCGCCGGCCGCGGCGCCTTCAACAGCCTCCGCCTGGAGAAGGGCTACCGCTCCTTCGGCACCGACATGACCTACGAGCACGACCCCTACGAGGCCGGCGTCGGCTTCGCCGTCAAGCTCGACAAGGACGACTTCGTCGGCAAGGCAGCGCTGCTGCGCCGCAAGGAGAACGTCCGGCGCAAGCTGTCCTGCCTCGTCATCGACGACCCCCGGTCGGTCGTCCTCGGCAAGGAACCCGTCCTCGACGGGGTCCGGACGGTCGGCTACGTCACCAGCGCCTCCTACGGCTACACCATCGGCAAGGGCATCGCCTACGCCTGGCTCCCGACGGAACTCACGGCTCCCGGGACCGTGCTGCACATCGGCTACTTCGACCAGCGCGTCGAGGCCGTCGTCACCGAGGAGCCCTTGTTCGACCCCACCATGTCCCGCCTGCGTGGCTGACACCCGGCCACGACCGAAGAGGGAAGGAACACCGCCGGTGAACGCACAGTTGCTCGACGGCAAGGCGACCGCCGCCGACATCCGCCGCGAACTCACGGAGCGCGTGGCCAAGTTGACCGCCACCGGCGGCCGCCCGCCGGGCCTCGGCACCGTCCTGGTCGGCGAGGACCCCGGCAGCCACGCCTATGTAGCCGGGAAGCACCGCGACTGCGCCCAGGTCGGCATCGCCTCCATCCGCCGCGTCCTGCCCGCCGACGCCACCCAGCAGCAGGTCGAGGACGTCATCGACGAGCTGAACGCCGACCCGGCCTGCACCGGCTACATCGTCCAGCTCCCGCTGCCCCGCCACCTCGACGCCAACGCCGTACTGGAACGCATGGACCCGGCCAAGGACGCCGACGGACTGCACCCCGTCAACCTCGGCCGGCTCGCCCTCGGCGTCGAGGCTCCGCTGCCCTGCACCCCGCGCGGCATCGTCGAACTCCTGCGCCGCCACGACGTGCCGCTCGCCGGCGCCCGGGCCTGCGTGGTCGGCCGGGGCATCACGGTCGGCCGTCCCATCGGCCTGCTGCTCACCCGCCGCTCCGAGAACGCCACCGTCACCCTGTGCCACACCGGCACCAAGGGCCTGGCCTGGCACACCCGCGAGGCCGACATCGTCATCGCGGCCGCCGGTTCACCCGGACTGATCACCAAGGACATGCTGCGCACCGGTGCGGCCGTCCTGGACGTCGGCATCACCCGCACCGACCAGGGCCTGGTCGGCGACATCCACCCGGACTCCGCCCAGGTCGCCGGCTGGATCGCGCCGATGCCCGGCGGAGTGGGCCCCATGACCCGCGCGATGTTGCTGGCCAACGTCGTCGAGGCCGCCGAGAGGAACGCCACGGCCGTATGAACGCGCACGTCCCTGCGTACCCGCAGCACCCGTACCCCTCGCACGACGGAGACGTCCGATGAGCCCCCGTACCCCCGGCGCAGACCTCCCCGAGCACCCCGACTGGCTGTGGCGTGACCCCGAGCCGAAGAAGTCGTACGACGTAGTGATCGTCGGCGGCGGCGGCCACGGTCTGGCCACGGCCCACTATCTGGCGAAGAACCACGGCATCACCAATGTCGCGGTGCTGGAGAAGGGCTGGCTCGGCGGCGGCAACATGGCCCGCAACACCACGATCATTCGCTCCAACTACCTGTGGGACGAGAGCGCCGGCATCTACGAGCACGCCCTCAAGCTCTGGGAGGGCCTGGAGGAGGAGCTCGATTACCCGATCCTCTTCTCCCAGCGCGGTGTGCTGAATCTCGCGCACAGCCTCCAGGACGTCCGCGACAGCGTGCGCCGGGTGGAGGCCAACCGCCTCAACGGCGTGGACGCGGAATGGCTCGACGCCGACGGCGTCAAGGACGTCTGCCCGATCGTCAACATCTCGCAGGACGTGCGCTACCCGGTCCTCGGCGCGACCTACCAGCCGCGCGCGGGCATCGCCAAGCACGACCACGTGGCGTGGGGCCTGGCCCGCTCCGCCGACGCCGCCGGCATCGACATCATCCAGAACTGCGAGGTCACCGGCCTCGACGTGGTCGACAACCGGGTCGTCGGCGTCCGCACGACACGGGGCCGCATCGCGGCCGGCAAGGTCGCGCTCTGCTCGGCGGGCCACACCTCGGTCCTCGCCGCCATGGCGGGCGTCCAGCTCCCCGTCCAGTCCCATCCGTTGCAGGCCCTGGTCTCCGAACTGCTGGAGCCGGTGCACCCCACGGTCGTGATGTCCAACGCCGTCCATGTGTACGTCAGCCAGGCGCACAAGGGCGAACTGGTGATGGGCGCGGGCATCGACGCGTACAACTCGTACACGCAGCGCGGTGCCTTCCACATCATCGAGGAGCAGATGGCCGCGGCCCTGGAACTGTTCCCGGTCTTCGCCCGCGCCCACGTGCTGCGCACCTGGGGCGGCATCGTCGACGTCAGCCCCGACGCCTCGCCGATCGTCGGGCTCAGCCCCGTCGACAACCTCTATCTCAACTGCGGCTGGGGAACGGGCGGGTTCAAGGCCACCCCGGGCGTCGGCTGGGTCTACGCCCACACCATCGCCCACGACACCCCGCACGCCCTCAACGCCCCCTTCTCGCTCGACCGTTTCACCACCGGCGCGCTCGTCGACGAGCACGGCGCGGCCGCGGTGGCCCACTAGGGAGCCCAACCATGCTGCTCATCACCTGCCCGTGGTGCGGGCCCCGCGACGAGGCCGAGTTCCACTACGGCGGCCAGGCCCACGTGGCCTACCCCGAGAACCCCTCGGCCCTCACCGACGAGGAGTGGGCCCGCTACCTCTTCTTCCGCGACAACACCAAGGGGCCGTTCGCCGAGCGCTGGAGCCACGCGGCGGGCTGCCGCCGCTGGTTCAACGCGGTGCGCGACACCTCCACGAACGAGATCCTGTCGGTGTACCGCTCGGGCGAGGAACGCCCGCCGACACCCGAACCGAGGCCCGCGACACCAGCGCGTCCGGCGCCCGAGGCCGTCCAGGCCGCAGGGGGCGCCGGAAGCGCGGCCGAAGGGGCGCGGCCCCTTCAGGACGGGACGGGGGCCGGGACCACTCAGCCCTTCCGCCACCCCACCCGAGGCCGCGTCGACCGTGACACCCTCCTGACCTTCACCTTCGACGGCACCGAGTACCAGGGCCACCGGGGCGACACCCTCGCCTCCGCCCTCCTCGCCAACGGCGTGATCCACGCGGGCACCAGCATCAAGCTCGGCCGCCCCCGGGGCATCTTCTCCGCCGGCGTCGAGGAACCCAACGCGGTCATCCAGATCGAGGAACCCTTCCCCGAGCCGATGCTCCCCGCGACCACCGTCGAGCTGTACGACGGCCTGGTCGCCACCAGCCTCCCCGGCCAGGGCCGCCTCGCCACCGAACCCGACCCGGCCCGCTACGACGCCGTCCACGCGCACTGCGACCTGCTGGTCGTAGGCGCGGGCCCGGCCGGTCTCGCGGCCGCCGCCGCGGCCGCGAACAGCGGCGCCCGTGTCATCCTCGCCGACGACCAGCCGGAACTCGGCGGCAGCCTCCTCGGCACGGCCGAGCACCTCGACTGGGTCGGCGAGACCGCCGGCCTGCTCGACGCCGCCCCCGAGGTCCGCGTCCTGCGCCGCACCACCGTCTTCGGCTACTACGACGACAACCACCTCCTCGCCGTGGAGCGCCGCACCAACCACCTCGGCGGCGCGGCGCCCGCTGACGTCTCCCGGGAACGCGTCTGGCGCATCCGCGCCCGCCGCGTCGTCCTCGCCACCGGCGCCCACGAACGCTCCCTGGCCTTCGCGGACAACGACCGCCCCGGCGTGATGCTGGCTTCCTCGGCCCGCACCCACGTCAACCGCCACGGCGCCCTGCCGGGCCGCCACGCGGTGGTCCTCACCACCAACGACAGCGCCTACGCGGTGGCCTTGGACCTCGCCTCGGCGGGCCTGGCCGTCACCGCGATCGTCGACACCCGCCCCGAACCGGGGGAGTGGGCCGAACGCGCCGCGGCCGCCGGCATCGAGGTCCTGGCCGGGCACGCCGTCACCGGCACGTCGGGCGAGTCCCGCCTCACCGCCGTGACCGTCGCCCCGTACGGCGAGTCCGCAGGGCGACGGGAGTTCGCCGCCGACCTGCTGCTGGTCTCCGGCGGCTGGAACCCGGCCGCGCACCTGTTCAGCCAGTCCGGCGGCAAGCTGCGCCACGACGAGACACTGGGCTCCTTCGTGCCGGACAGCGGCCGCCAGCCCGTCGAGGTCGTGGGCAGCGCGAGCGGTCTCCTCGACACCGCCGGTGTCCTCGCCCAGGGCGCCGCCGCCGGTGCCCGCGCGATCGAGGCCGAGGGGTACACGTCCGAGGCACCCCGTCTGCCCGCCGTGCCGGCGCAGCCGCGGCCGACCCCGGCCATGCAGGTGTACGTCCTCCCGGGCGAGTCGGACGCCCCCAAGTTCGTCGACCTCCAGCGCGACGTCACAGTGGCCGACCTGGGCCGCGCGACCGGCGCCGGACTGCGCTCGGTGGAGCACACCAAGCGGTACACCACGGCCGGCACCGCCAACGACCAGGGCAAGACCTCCGGTGTGCTGGCCAGTGGTGTCGTCGCCGAACTCCTCGGCGTGGACGTCTCGTCCCTCGGTACCACCACCTTCCGCCCGCCGTACACACCGGTCTCCTTCGCCGCCCTCGCGGGCCGTGACCGGGGTGTGCTGAGCGACCCGGTCCGTACGACCGCGCTCCACGAGTGGCACGTAGGGCACGGCGCGCTCTTCGAGAACGTCGGCCAGTGGAAGCGCCCCTGGTACTACCCGAGGGACGGCGAGGACATGGAGAGCGCCGTGCTGCGCGAGTGCGCGGCGACCCGTGAGGGCGTGGGCTTCATGGACGCCTCCACCCTCGGCAAGATCGACGTCCAGGGCCCGGACGCCGGTGTCTTCCTCGACCTGCTCTACACCAACATGATGAGCACCCTGAAGGTCGGCATGATCCGCTACGGGGTCATGTGCCGCCCCGACGGCATGGTCTTCGACGACGGCACGGTCATCCGGGTCGAGCGGGACCGCTACCTGGTCACCACGACGACCGGCAACGCGGCCACCGTGCTCGACTGGATGGAGGAGTGGCTCCAGACGGAGTGGCCCGAACTCAAGGTCCACTGCACCTCCGTGACCGAACAGTGGGCCACGGTCGCCCTGGTCGGCCCGAAGTCCCGCGAGGTGATCGGCTCCCTCGCACCCGGACTCGCCGTCGCCAACGAGGACTTCCCGTTCATGGCCTGGCGCGAGACCACCGTCGCGGGCATCGAGGCCCGGGTCTGCCGGATCAGCTTCTCCGGCGAACTCGCCTACGAGATCAACGTGTCGCCGTGGGAGGCCCTGACGCTCTGGGAGGCGCTGTACGAGGCCGGCGCCCCGTACGGCATCACCCCGTACGGCACCGAGACCATGCACGTCCTGCGCGCCGAGAAGGGCTACCCGATCATCGGCCAGGACACCGACGGCACGGTCACCCCGCAGGACCTCGGGATGAGCTGGGTGGTCTCCAAGAAGAAGTCGGACTTCGTCGGCAAGCGGTCCTACACCCGCCCCGACACCGTCCGGCCGGACCGCAAGCACCTGGTCGGCCTCCTCCCCGTGGACCCGGGAGACTTCCTCCCCGAGGGCACCCATCTCGTCGCCGACAGCGTGCTGCCGGCCCCGCCCGTCCCGATGCTCGGCCATGTCACCTCCAGCTACCGCAGTGCCGCCCTCGGCCGGACCTTCGCGCTCGCCCTGGTCAAGGGCGGCCGGGACCGCATCGGCGAGCGGCTGTACGCCCCCGTGGGCGACCGACTGGTCCCCGTGACCGTCGCGAGCCCCGTCCTCTACGACCCCGAGGGAGCCCGCCGCGATGGCTGACACCGCCCTGACCTCCCGGCTCCGCAGCCCCCTGTCGGGGGCCGCCGACCGGCTGGCCGCCGCCACCCGCGCCTCCCGGGGCACGATCCGGCTGGCCGAACTCCCCTTCCTCACCCAGCTCGACGTGCGTCTCGACCCCAAGGGGGCGGCGGCCGACGCCGTCGGCCTCGCGCTGGGCCTGCCCCTGCCCCTGGAGCCCGACACCGTCGTCCGCGCGGGGGAGCTGACCGTGCTGTGGCTCGGCCCCGACGAGTGGCTGCTCGTGGGGCCGCCGGGCGGCGCGCGCGAGCTGGAGAGCCGGATCCGTCAGGCCGCGGGGGAGGAGCCGGTCTCGGTCACCGACGTCTCCGCGCAGCGCACCACGGTGCTCGTGGCCGGCGCGGGCGCCCGTGACCTGCTGGCCCACGGCTGCTCGCTGGACCTGCACCCGAGGGTCTTCGGCGCGGGCCGCAGCGCCCAGACCACCCTGGGCCGCACCCAGGTCGGCCTGGTCGCGCGCGAGGAGCCCAGCGCGGGCTTCTGGGTCCTGGTCCGTTCGTCGTTCGCCGGATACCTGGCTGACTGGCTGCTCGACGCGGCGACGGAGTACGTCTGAGGTATGCGGGCCCCTGTCAGCACGTCGAAAGTCGGACACCGGTGACCGTCACGATCCACGCCCCCGCCCCGTCCTCGCACCCGGGCACGCCGGACGCGCACCCGCGAGGGCTGCCGAGGCCCGGCCGGACGCTGGTGATGGGCGTCGTCAACGTCACGCCGGACTCGTTCTCCGACGGCGGGCTGTCGTACGCGGCCGACGCGGCCGTGGCCCATGGCCGCGCCCTGCTGGAGCAGGGCGCGGACATCGTGGACGTGGGCGGCGAGTCGACCCGCCCCGGCGCGGCGCGCCCGCCGGTCGAGGAGGAGCTGCGGCGGGTGCTGCCCGTCGTCCGGGACCTCTCGGCGGCGGGCGCGGTCGTCAGTGTCGACACCATGCGGGCCGAGGTCGCCGCCCGCGCCCTGGAGGCGGGCGCACGGCTCGTCAACGATGTCTCGGGGGGCCTCGCCGACCCGGGGATGCTGCCCCTGATGGCGCGCGCCGGGGTGCCGTACGTGCTGATGCACTGGCGTGGCCACTCCGCCGGGATGCAGGCGAACGCCGTCTACGGCGACGTGGTCGACGAGGTGCTCGGCGAGGTGCGGCTGCGGATCGACGCCGCCCTGGAGGCGGGCGTCCCGCCCTGCTCGCTGATCGTGGATCCCGGGCTGGGCTTCGCCAAGACGCCCGAGCACAACTGGGAGCTGCTGGCCCGTCTCGGCGAGGTCCGTGCGCTGGGCCGTCCCGTCCTGCTGGGCGCGTCGCGCAAGGCGTTCCTGGGGCGGCTGCTGGCCGACCGGACGACGGGGGAGCCCCGCCCGGCGCGGGAGCGTGACGCGGCGACCACCGCGGTGTCCGTGCTCGCCGCCGCGCAGGGCGTCTGGTGTCTGCGGGTGCACGACGTCGCCTCGACGCTGGACGCGGTGCGCGTGACGGCCCGTTGGGGCGCCGAGGCGGCGGCGCGGGCGCCGCTGGGCCGAGCGTTCCCGGCGGGCGTCAGCCCAGATAGCCCATCCTGCGGCTGATCTCCTCGGCACCCTGCGTCAGCGCGGGCACGAGTGCGCGCATGCGCTCCTCGGTGAAGCGGTAGGCCGGGCCAGAGGCGCTGAGTGCGGCGATGACCTCGCCCTCGCGGGAGCGGATCGGGGCCGCCATCGCGTGGAGCCCGATCTCCAGTTCCTCCATCGTCACCGCGTAGCCGCGGGTCCGTGCCTCGGCGAGGTCCTTCTCCAGCTTCGTGCGGGCGGTCAGGGTGTGGGGCGTCAGCTTGCGCAGTCCGGACGCCTCCAGCACGTCGGCGCGGCGCCGCTCCGTCAGGTGGGCCAGCAGGATCTTGCCGCTGGACGTGGCGTGCACGGGGGTGAGCTGGCCGACCCAGTTGTGGGTGCCGACCGCGCCGGGTCCGCGTACCTGGTGGAGGTTGACCGCGTAGTGCTCCTGTAGCACCGCGATGTTGACGGTCTCGCCGATCTCCTCGCTGAGCCGTTCGCAGACCTGCCGGCCCTGCTGGGTGATGTCGAGCCTGCCCGTGACGGCGCTGGCGAGCCGCACGATGCCGAATCCGAGCCGGTACTTGCCCCGCTCGGCCGTCTGCTCGACCAGTCCGCGTGCCTCCAGCGCCCCGAGGAGCCGGAACGCGGTGGACTTGTGGACGTCGATCTCGGCGGCGACCTCGCTGACACCGGCCTCCCCGCGCTGAGCGAGGATCTCCAGCACGCTGACGGCGCGGTCGACGGACTGCACACCGTTCACCGCGGGACCCGTTGTTGCGCCCTCTGCCGCATAGTTGCTCATGGTGCAACTATACGCAGCCGCGCCCGAAGATCCCGAGAGGGCCGCGCTTCGGGTTGGACGTGGCCGGAACCGATCGCCCGCATGGTCGCACGGCCCCTCCCGTCCGGGGAAGGGGACGGCGTCGAGGGGGTCCGGGCAAGTCGGTGCGACCGACCTCTTGACAGTGGGTGTCCCCAAGGAGACAGTTTGGGCGTCGTTGCTCATAGCGAACATAGTTGCGCTATATGGAACGCGAGGAATGGCGGCTCGGCCACGGGTCCCCGACCGGACGCCGACGAAGTCCCTTCCTCCCCTCCTTCCCCTTCCTCGCCGACAGCTCCGGGGAGCGATCGGCGCCCGCCCGCCATCCAGCACATCCGGCCGAAGCACGGATTCGGCCGTCCCTCGACGAGGAGATCGACCGTGACACACGAGGTACGCGCCGTCGTCGCCCGCAAACAGGGCGCCCCGGTCTCGGTGGAGACCGTCCTGGTGCCGGACCCCGGCCCCGGAGAGGCACTGGTGCGGGTGCAGGCCTGCGGCGTCTGCCACACCGACCTGCACTACCGGGAGGGCGGGATCAACGACGCGTTCCCCTTCCTGCTCGGCCATGAGGCCGCGGGCGTGGTGGAGTCCGTCGGCGAGGGCGTCACCGACGTCGCTCCCGGCGACTTCGTCATCCTCAACTGGCGCGCCGTCTGCGGCACCTGTCGCGCCTGTCGCAGGGGCAGGCCCTGGTACTGCTTCGCCACGCACAACGCGACCCAGCCGATGACCCTGGCCGACGGCACCCCGCTCTCCCCGGCCCTCGGTATCGGCGCCTTCGCCGAGAAGACCCTGGTCGCCGCCGGGCAGTGCACCAAGGTGGACCCGATGGCCGCGCCCGCGGCCGCGGGCCTCCTCGGCTGCGGTGTGATGGCCGGTTTCGGCGCGGCGGTCAACACCGGCGATGTGGGACGCGGGGACTCCCTCGTGGTGATCGGCTGCGGCGGGGTGGGCATGGCCGCGATCGCGGGCGGCAAGGTCGCCGGCGCCGGCCGCATCATCGCCGTCGACGTCGACGAGCGGAAGCTGAAGTGGGCCGAGCGCTTCGGCGCCACCGACACCGTCGACTCCTCCAGGACCGACGCCGTCGAGGCGATCCGCGAACTCACCGGCGGCTTCGGCGCGGACGTCGTCGTGGACGCGGTGGGCCGCCCCGAGACCTTCAGGCAGGCCTTCTACGCCCGCGACCTGGCCGGCACCGCCGTCCTCGTGGGGGTCCCCACGCCCGAGCTGAAGCTCGAACTGCCCCTGCTGGACGTCTTCGGACGCGGCGGCGCGCTGAAGTCCTCCTGGTACGGCGACTGCCTGCCCTCCCGCGACTTCCCCGCCCTGATCGACCTCTACCTCCAGGGCCGCTTCGCCCTCGGCGAGTTCGTCACCGAGACCATCAGCCTCGACGACGTCGAGGCCGCGTTCGCCAAGATGCACCACGGCGACGTCCTGCGTTCGGTGGTGGTCCTGTGACCGCCCGTATCGAGCGCCTCGTCACCTCCGGCACCTTCGAACTGGACGGCGGCACCTGGGAGGTCGACAACAACGTCTGGCTGGTCGGCGACGACGAGGAGGTCCTGGTCGTCGACGCCGCGCACGACGCGGACACCATCACGGCCGCCGTCGGCGGCCGCCGCCTGGTCGCCGTCGTGTGCACCCACGCCCACAACGACCACGTCAACGCCGCCCCGGCCCTGGCCGCCCGCCATGGCGCGCCCCTCCTGCTCCACCCCGCCGACACCGTCCTGTGGAAGATGGCGCACGGCGAGGACGCGCCCGACTTCCGGGCTTTGGCCGAGGGCGAGACCCTGACCGTCGCCGGTGTCGAGCTGACGGTGCTCCACACCCCCGGCCACTCGCCCGGCGCGGTCTGCCTCCACGCACCCGGGCTGAACGCCCTGTTCTCCGGCGACACCCTCTTCCAGGGCGGCCCCGGAGCCACCGGCCGCTCCTTCTCGGACTTCGGCACCATCATCGCCTCCGTCCGGGACCGGCTGCTGACGCTCCCCGCCGACACCACCGTCCACACCGGTCACGGCGACACCACCACGATCGGGGCCGAGGCGCCCCACCTCGACGAGTGGATCGCCCGCGGCCACTGAACAGCCCCGCCACCGCTTCCGAATTTTCCGAAGGTGACTCGATGACCCTCACGAATCTGCCGCCCAGCCTGATCCCCACGCTGTCCGGCGAGTACTACACGGACCCCGGAGTCTTCGCCCAGGAGCAGGAGCGGGTCTTCGAGGCCATGTGGTTCTGCGTGACCCGCGCCTCCGAACTGGCCAAGCCCGGCGCCTTCCGCACCTACCAGGTCGGACGCGAGAGCGTCCTCGTCTCCCGCTCCCGGGACGGGTCGGTCAAGGCGTTCCTCAACGTCTGCCGGCACCGCGGGGCCAAGCTGTGCACCGAGGAGTCCGGCGAGGTCAAGCGGGCCTTCCAATGCCCCTACCACGCCTGGACGTAC
>NZ_JBIWPF010000040.1:0-24227 GCF_044768125.1 Streptomyces sp. NPDC101166 | reverse complement strand
GGTGGTGGGTGTTTGCGGGCGGGGGGGGCGGGTGGTGGTTGTGGTTGGGGTGGGTGGGGGGTGGTGTCCGGCCCCCGGGGGTGGTGGGGGGGGGGGGGGGGGGGTGTTTTTTGGGGGGGGGGGGGGGGGGGGGGGGGGGGGGGGGCGCGCCCCCCCCCCCCCCCCGCGCCCCCACCCGGCACCGAGCGCCGGGCATCCCCACCCCACAGACCCTCCGGCTTCTCCATGTCACGGCCGAGCCGGTATGTACCCAACCCGGACCCAGGGAGCTGTTTTCCATGAGTGCCGAGACTCCGGGCCAGAGCACCGGGACCTTCACCCGGCTGCGTCTGCGGTTCCGTGACTGGCGGGGCAACCGGCCCTTCTGGGCGGGCCTGTTCACCTTGCTCGGCGGTCTGCCGATCGCCTACTTCCCCTATGCCACGCTCAAGCTGGGCACCATGTCGCTCACCATGGCGACCACCGCCGGCGCCGGTTCGCTGATCATCGGCGTGCTGCTGGTCACCCTGGGCCTGACGATGTGGTTCCAGCAGGCCACCCGCGTCTTCGCCGGCATCGCCGCGATCCTGCTCGCGCTGGTCTCCCTCGTGGTCTCCAACATCGGCGGCTTCATCATCGGCTTCCTGCTGGCGCTGATCGGCGGAGCCCTCGCCCTCTCCTGGGCGCCCGCCAACCCGGCGCCCCAGGGCGCGGAGCCCCAGAACCTTCCGCCCGCCCCGACCCAGGACGGCGCCCCCGCGCCCGGCCCCTACCCCCTCGCCGGGGAGCAGGGCCCGTCGTACACGCTGCACAAGCAGGCCGACGGCGGCGCGTCCCAGCCCGTCCAGGCGGACGAGCCGAACGGAGTGCACCGTGTCGGCTGACGAGGTCCTCGGCGACGGCTCGGTCCTGCCGGACCGGTCGGGCGGGGCACGCCACGCGGCGCCGAAGAAGCCGCTGTTCACCCGGCTGCACATGCCGGCCGGCAAGGCGATAGCCATGGCAGCGATGCCCACGGCCGTGCTCATGGGCATGGGCTTCACGCCGACGCTCGCCGTCGCCGACGACCAGCCGACGTCGAACAGCCAGCTCGCCGACGACTACAAGGACTGCCTGACGGCCCTGGAGGGCGCCTCCGCCTCTCCCTCGGCCTCGCCGTCCCCGTCGGCCTCCGAGGACGACTCCAAGGACTCCAAGGACTCCAAGGGCGACGCGTCGGACTCCGGCTCCGAGAAGTTTGGCGGGGCGAAGAACCCGTCGAGCTCGAAGGGCTCCAAGGGCTCCTCCTCGGGCGGCTCCTCCTCGTCGGATTCAGGTTCCGACGAGGGCCCCGAGCCGGCCCCGGCCCCGTCCGCGTCGGCCTCCGCGCAGGAGCCGTCCTCCTCAGGCACCGAGACCGAGAGCCCGGCGCCGGCCGAGACCGGCAAGAACGTCCTGGACACCATCGGCGATGCCGTCAAGGACGTCTTCGACGGCGGCGGCATCGGCGGCTCCGCCAAGCCGGACGACGCGAGCCCCTCGCCGTCGGCCTCTCCGTCCGCCGCGGACTCAGGCGCCAAGTCGGGCGCCTCGGGCTCCTCCGCGGGCACCGGCAAGAGCTCCGGCACGGCCGCCGAGGACACCCCCGACGCCGTCACCGACACGGCGAAGGACACCACGCAGAAGGCGGGCGACAAGGCCGGCGAGACGGCCGAGGACACCGGCGAGAAGACGGACGAGGCGGCCTCCGACGCCAAGGACGCCGCCGACGCCTCCGCTTCCCCCTCCGCCTCCCCGAGCCCGTCCGCGAGCTCCACCGTGAAGCCCGAGGACTGCGCCGCCGCCACCGACAAGGAAAGCGGTGTCGACAACAAGATCCTCCTGCCGGACGACCCCTGGTACCTCAGCGCCAGCGCGCTGCTGCTGAAGAGCGCCGACTACCAGGGCATCGTCGAGGTGAAGACGGCGAACGGGACCAAGAAGAAGGTCCTGAAGTACGTCATCTCCGGCGGCACCGAGATCGACGACCTGCACCAGACCGTGGACGACAAGCAGAAGGGCGTGACCTACCACGTCCAGGCCGGCGCCGGCACCAAGTCCAAGATCACCGGCGGCGACACGATCATGTACACCGAGAGCATCTCGGGAAACCTGTTCGGCCTGCTCCCGGTCACGTTCAGCCCGCAGAACCCCCCGCCGCTGAACATCCCCCTGATCTACTTCACCAAGGTCAAGGTCGTCCAGGCCGGCCAGTTCGGCGGCAACCTGCACATCCCCGGCATGCAGGTCTACACCAGCAAGCTGTCCGGCTAGCAAGCCGCACCCGACTGTGTCCCGCCGAACCACCCCGGCGGGACACAGCCATGTGTGCGGCCCTCGGGAAAGAAGAGACGGTTGCGAACTCAGCTGAGGCTGACCCGTGACGGCGACACGTTCGTCGCGCGGCTCGCGCCCTCTCAGATGGCGGCGATGTTCGAGGCCCTGAGCTATCTGCACGGCTACGGGGACACGCAGCTGGCCCTGTTGGTCGGCGCGGGGCGGAAGGACGTCGATGCCCTCCTGGAACGCCTGGCCGGGCCTCATGCCCAGTCACGTGACCTATGGCTGACCGACCGGGAACTCCACATGGCGCACAGCGCGCTGGTCGCCGCGCCCACCATGTTCCTCGTGCCCGGTGGTGCCTTCGCGGAGGAGCCGTTCCACATCCGGCTGGGCTTCTACCGGGAGAACTTCGACGCCTTGGCGCATGCCATCGTCCAGGCGGCGGCGCAGATGTGACACCTGGTGGGTACCACGGAGGGCGCCCCCGATCGTGGGGGCGCCCTCCATGTCGTGCGGCGGCTCTGCGGTGATCCGACGTCAGTCGCGGGCGCCCTCGCCCAGGTGGTGGACGCGGACCATGTTCGTCGTGCCCGGGACGCCGGGCGGGGAGCCGGCGGTGATGACCACGATCTCGCCCGCGTTGAAGCGGTTGAGCTTGATGATCTCCTGGTCGACCAGGTCGACCATCTCGTCCGTGCTGTTCACGAACGGCACGATGTGCGACTCGACGCCCCAGCTCAGCGCCAGCTGGTTGCGGGTGCCCTCGTCGGTGGTGAAGGCGATGATCGGCTGGGCCGCGCGGTAGCGGGAGAGACGGCGGGCGGTGTCGCCGGACTGGGTGAAGGCCACCAGGCCCCGGCCGCCGAGGAAGTCGGCGATCTCGCACGCGGCGCGCGCGATCGAACCGCCCTGCGTGCGCGGCTTCTTGCCCGGCACCAGCGGCTGCAGGCCCTTGCTCAGCAGCTCCGTCTCCGCCGCGGCGACGATCTTCGACATCGTCTTCACGGTCTCGATCGGATACGCGCCGACCGAGGACTCCGCCGAGAGCATGACCGCGTCCGCGCCGTCCAGGATCGCGTTGGCGACGTCGGAGGCCTCCGCGCGGGTCGGACGGGAGTTGGTGATCATCGACTCCATCATCTGGGTCGCCACGATCACCGGCTTGGCGTTGCGCCGGCACAGCTCGATCAGGCGCTTCTGCACCATGGGGACCTTCTCGAGCGGGTACTCGACGGCCAGGTCGCCACGGGCGACCATGACGGCGTCGAACGCCATCACGACGTCCTCCATGTTGTCCACCGCCTGCGGCTTCTCCACCTTGGCGATGACCGGGACCCGGCGGCCCTCCTCGTCCATCACGCGGTGGACGTCGGCCACGTCCTTGGCGTCCCGGACGAAGGACAGCGCGACCATGTCGCAGCCCATGCGCAGCGCGAACCGGAGGTCCTCGATGTCCTTCTCGGACAACGCCGGCACGTTGACGGCCGCACCGGGCAGGTTGATGCCCTTGTGGTCGGAGATGACGCCGCCCTCGATGACGATCGTCCGCACCCGGGGACCGTCGACGTCCAGCACCTTCAGCTCGACGTTGCCGTCGTTGATGAGGATCTGGTCGCCGCGCGAGACATCGCCGGGCAGGCCCTTGTAGGTGGTGCCGCAGATCGTCTTGTCGCCGGGCACGTCCTCGGTGGTGATGGTGAACTCGTCACCGCGGACCAGCTCCACCGGGCCCTCGGCGAAGGTCTCCAGGCGGATCTTGGGGCCCTGGAGGTCGGCGAGGACACCGATGGCCCGGCCGGTCTCCTTGGACGCGGCCCGGACCCGGTCGTACCGGCCCTGGTGCTCGGCGTGCGTGCCATGGCTGAAGTTGAAGCGGGCCACGTTCATGCCGGCCTCGATCAGCGCGACGAGCTGCTCGTGGGAGTCGACCGCGGGGCCGAGAGTACAGACGATTTTCGAACGGCGCATGGGGCGATCCTAACGGTTTGTTTCGCTCCGGAATATTCCGTCTGGCGGAAGATACAAATGGGCGGGAAGCCGCTCAGTTGCCGAGCGGGGGCACCGCATTTCGGCGACGCTGTTCAGTTGCCCCGCGGCGGAGCCGCTTATCAATACCGCCCCACCAATGCGTAGGTCTGCGTGGCGATCTCCAACTCCTCGTCCGTCGGCACCACGGCCACCTTCACCCGCGCGTCCCCGGGCGAGATCAGCCGCGGCTCGTCCCCGCGCACGGCGTTCAGCCCGTCGTCCACCGCCAGGCCCAGGGTCTCAAGGCCCGCTACGGCCGCCGCGCGCACCGGCGCCGCGTTCTCCCCGACGCCGGCGGTGAACGCCACCGCGTCCACCCGGCCGAGAACGGCGCAATAGGCGCCGATGTACTTCTTCAGCCGGTGAATGTAGATGTCGAAGGCGAGCTTCGCCTGTTCGTCGCCCTCGTCGATCCGACGGGTGATCTCCCGCATGTCGTTGTCGCCGCACAGGCCGATCAGCCCGCTCTTCTTGTTGAGAAGAGTGTCGATTTCGTCGATGGACAGCTTGCCGACACGGGCCAAATGGAAGATGACGGCCGGGTCGGCGTCTCCGGAGCGCGTACCCATCACGAGCCCCTCCAACGGCGTGAGCCCCATGGAGGTGTCCACACACCTGCCCCCGCGCACGGCCGAGGCGGACGCCCCGTTGCCGAGGTGCAGCACGATGACGTTCACCTCCTCGGGCGTCTTGCCCAGCAGCTCGGCCGTCGCCCGGGAGACGTACGCGTGCGAGGTGCCGTGGAACCCGTAGCGCCGGATGCGGTGTTCGTCGGCCGTCTTCACGTCGATCGCGTAACGGGCCGCGGACTCCGGCATGGTGGTGTGGAACGCCGTGTCGAAGACGGCGACCTGCGGCAGGTCCGGCCTGAGCGCCTGGGCCGTGCGGATGCCGGTCAGGTTGGCCGGGTTGTGCAGCGGGGCCACCGGGATCAGCCGCTCGATCTCGGCGAGCACCGCGTCGTCGACGACCGTCGGCTCGGTGAAGTGCTTGCCGCCGTGCACCACCCGGTGCCCGATGGCGGCCAGTTCGGGCGAGTCCAGGCCCAGCCCGTCCTGGGCCAGCTCCTCCGCGACGGCCTTCAGCGCGGCGTCGTGGTCGGCGATCGCGCCGGACCGCTCCCGCGACTCGCCGCCGTCCGCCAGGGGCGTGTGCTTGAGCCGGGAGGTCTGCTCGCCGATGCGCTCGACGAGCCCCACGGCCAGCCGGCTGCCGTCGCTCATGTCGAGCAGTTGGTACTTCACCGACGACGAGCCGGAGTTGAGGACGAGGACACGGGAAGCAGGGGCCGAGCGCTGCTCGTCCGGTAGGGCGGTGGTGGGAGACGGGTGGGAGCTCACTGCTGGGAAGCCTTCTCGCTGGGGGTCTGGGCCTGGATCGCCGTGATGGCGACGGTGTTGACGATGTCCTGGACGAGGGCGCCCCGGGACAAATCGTTGACCGGCTTGCGCAGACCCTGGAGCACCGGTCCGACGGCGATCGCGCCGGCCGAACGCTGCACGGCCTTGTAGGTGTTGTTGCCGGTGTTCAGGTCGGGGAAGATCAACACGCTGGCCTGGCCCGCGACTTCGGAGCCCGGCAGCTTGGTCGCCGCGACCGACGGCTCCACGGCGGCGTCGTACTGGATCGGCCCCTCGATCATCAGGTCGGGCCGGCGCGAGCGCACCAGCGCGGTCGCCTCGCGCACCTTGTCCACGTCCGCGCCCGAACCGGACGTCCCGGTCGAGTACGACAGCATCGCGATCCGCGGCTCCACGCCGAACTGCGCGGCGGTCGCCGCCGACTGGATGGCGATGTCCGCCAACTGCTCGGCGTTCGGATCGGGGTTGACCGCGCAGTCGCCGTAGACGAGGACCTTGTCGGCCAGGCACATGAAGAAGACCGAGGAGACGATGTCGGCGTCCGGCTTGGTCTTGATGATCTCGAAGGCCGGCCGGATCGTGGCCGCCGTGGAGTGCACCGACCCGGACACCATGCCGTCGGCGAGCCCCTCCTGCACCATCAGCGTGCCGAAGTAGTTCACGTCGGAGACGACGTCGTACGCCAGCTCCACCGTGACGCCCTTGTGGGCGCGCAGCCGGGCGTACTTCTCGGCGAAGGCGTCGCGCAGTTCGCTGGTGGCGGGGTCGATCACCTGGGCGTCGGCGAGGTCGATGCCCAGATCGGCGGCCTGCTTGCGGATCCGGTCGGCCGGGCCGAGCAGCGTCAGGTCGCACACGCCGCGGCGCAGCAGCACCTCCGCCGCGTGCAGCACCCGCTCCTCGGTGCCCTCGGGCAGGACGACCCGGCGCCGGTCGGTGCGGGCCGTCTCCAGCAGCTGGTGCTCGAACATCATCGGCGTGAGGCGGTCGCTGCTCGGCGCGGAGACCCGCTTGAGCAGGTCGGCGGTGTCGACGTGCCGCTCGAACAGACCGAGCGCGGTCTCCGCCTTGCGCGGTGTGGCCGCGTTCAGCTTGCCCTCCAGGGAGAACAGCTGCTCGGCCGTGGGGAAGCTGGTGCCGGCCACCGACAGCACGGGCGTGCCGGGCGCGAGCCGGGCGGCCAGAGTGAGGATCTCGTCGCTGGGCACCTCGCCCAGGGTGAGCAGCACGCCGGCGATGGGCGGGGTGCCGGCGCTGTGCGCGGCGAGCGAGCCGACGACCAGGTCTGCGCGGTCGCCCGGGGTGACGACGAGGGTGCCCGGGGTCAGGGCGTTGAGGAAGTTCGGCAGCATCGCGCCGCCGAAGACGAAGCCGAGGGCGTCGCGCGCGAGCCCCGAGTCGTCGCCGAGGAGCACCTTCGCCCCCAGCGCGTGGCTGATCTGGGCGACCGTCGGCGCGGACAGCGCCGGCTCGTCCGGCAGCACGTAACAGGGCACCGGCAGCCGCGAGACGAGCTGCTCGGCTATCGCCTCCCGGTCCTCGCGGGCCACCCGGTTGGTCACCATGGCGAGGACGTCGCAGCCCAGGCCGTCGTAGGCGCGGTAGGCATTGCGGGTCTCGGCGAGCACGGACTCCGCGGTCTGCCCCCGGCCGCCCACCACGGGGATGACGGAGGCGCCGAACTCGTTGGCCAGCCGGGCGTTGAGGGACAGCTCGTCCGGGAACTGGGTGTCGGCGTAGTCGGTGCCGAGGACGAGGACGACGTCGTAGTCGCGGGCGACCCGGTGGAACCGGTCGACGAGCGTGGACACCAGCTCGTCCGTGCCCTGTTCGGCCTGAAGGGCGGACGCCTCGTGGTAGTCCATGCCGTAGACGGTCGCGGGGTCCTGCGCCAGCCGGTAGCGGGCGCGCAGCAACTCGAAGAGGCGGTCGGGCCCGTCGTGGACGAGGGGACGGAAGACGCCGACCCGGTCGACCTGACGGGTCAGGAGCTCCATGCCCCCCAGCTCCACGACCTGGCGGCCGTCGCCGCGGTCGATCCCGGTCACGTACACGCTGCGCGTCACGCGTGCTCTCCACTTCTTGCGTCGGGTGCTTGTTGTCGAGGGCCGCCGTCCGGGCACAAAAATGGCCCACCGGGGTGAGCGGAACCCTCTTGACAATACCCCTGCGTCTGGATAAGGCGCCCGTCAAGAGACAGTGCCCTCGGCGGCGTGAAAGAATCGGAGCGGCTCACCGGTATCGACAGCGAGCAGGAGACACAGCACGATGCGCATCGGAGTTCTCACCGCAGGCGGCGACTGTCCCGGGCTGAACGCAGTGATCCGGTCGGTCGTGCACCGAGCGGTCGACAACTACGGCGACGAGGTCATCGGCTTCGAGGACGGCTACGCGGGCCTGCTGGACGGCCGTTACCGGTCCCTCGACCTCAACGCGGTCAGCGGCATCCTCGCTCGCGGCGGCACCATCCTCGGCTCCTCCCGCCTGGAGCGGGACCGGCTGCGCGAGGCCTGCGAGAGCGCCGGCGACATGATCCACGACTTCGGCATCGACGCGCTGATCCCCATCGGCGGCGAGGGCACGCTGACGGCGGCGCGGATGCTGAGCGACGCGGGCCTGCCGGTGGTCGGGGTCCCCAAGACGATCGACAACGACATCTCCTCCACCGACCGCACCTTCGGCTTCGACACCGCGGTCGGCGTCGCCACCGAGGCGATGGACCGCCTGAAGACGACCGCCGAGTCCCACCAGCGGGTGATGGTCGTCGAGGTCATGGGCCGGCACGCGGGCTGGATCGCCCTGGAGTCCGGCATGGCGGCCGGCGCCCACGGCATCTGCCTGCCCGAGCGCCCCTTCGACCCGGCCGACCTGGTCAAGATGGTCGAGGAGCGCTTCTCCCGCGGCAAGAAGTTCGCGGTGATCTGCGTCGCCGAGGGCGCGCACCCCGCCGACGACACCATGGACTACGGCAAGGGCGCGATCGACAAGTTCGGCCACGAGCGCTTCCAGGGCATCGGCACGGCGCTGGCGTACGAGCTGGAGAAGCGGCTCGGCAAGGAGGCCCGCCCGGTCATCCTCGGCCACGTCCAGCGTGGCGGCGTCCCGACCGCGTACGACCGTGTCCTCGCCACCCGCTTCGGCTGGCACGCGGTGGAGGCCGCGCACCGCGGCGAGTTCGGCCGGATGACGGCCCTGCGCGGGACGGACGTGGTGATGGTCCCGCTCGCGGAGGCCGTCACCGAACTGAAGACGGTCCCCAAGGACCGCATGGACGAGGCGGAGTCGGTCTTCTAGGACGGCCTGGAGACACGGGGCCGGTCGCCCCGGCCGTCCGGGGCGGCGCCGCGTCGTCGCACGGCGTGCGTCACCGCCCCGTGGCCACCCACCGGTACACCAGCTCCGGCCGGCCGACCTGCCCGTACAGCGGCTTCCGCTCGACTCTGCCCGCGTCCACCAGGTGCTCCAGATACCGCCGGGCCGTGATCCGCGAGATGCCCACCGCTTCGGCGAGGCCGGCCGCCGTGAGCCCCTCGCCCGCCTCCCGGACCGTCACCGTCACCCGCTCCAGCGTCGGCCCGCTCAGCCCCTTCGGCAGGGCCGCGGGTCCCGGTGCGCGCAGCGCCGCCAGTGCCCGGTCCACCTCGTCCTGGCCGCTCGCCTCGCCCGCCGCGCCGCGGAACTCGGCGTAGCGCACGAGCCGGTCCCTCAGCGTCGCGAAGGTGAACGGCTTCAGGACGTACTGGACGACGCCCAGCGACACCCCCTCCCGGACCACCGTCAGATCCCGTGCCGACGTCACCGCTATCACGTCCGCGTGGTAGCCGGCCGCGCGCAGGGACCGGGCCAGTTGCAGACCGTGGCCGTCGGGGAGGTGCAGGTCCAGCAGCAGCAAATCCACCGGTGTGCGGTCCAGCATGCGCCGCGCCTCCGCGCCCGTGTGCGCCTTTCCGACCGCGACGAAACCGGGCACCCGGCCCACGTACAGGACGTGCGCGTCGGCGGCGACCGGATCGTCCTCCACGACCAGCACCCGGATCGGGTTCGCGGCGGCGGGGCCCGTGGCGTCCGTCATCTCGCGCCTCCCGACGTCCGCGCCGCTCCCGCCGTCGACCGCAGCGGCAGCCGCACGGTGAACTCCGCGCCGCCGTCGCCGCCGTTGCCGGACGCCGCCACCGCCAGCGTGCCCTCGTGACGGGTCACCGCCTGCCGCACCAGTGCCAGGCCGAGGCCGCGGCCCCCCGGGCCCGCCGGCTTGGTGGAGAAGCCGCGCTCGAAGACCTGGGAGGCGTGCGCCGGATCCACCCCGTCGCCGGTGTCGGCGACCCGCAGCAGCAGCTCGTCGCCCTCCGTCGACGCCGTCACCGTCACCCGGGCCGGCACGCTGCCCTGCGCCGCGTCCACGGCGTTGTCTATGAGGTTGCCGAGGATGGTCACCAGGTCGCGGGCGGGCAGGGACTCGGGGAGCAGACCGTCGTCCAGGCCGCTGTCCTCGGACACCACCAGCTCCACGCCCCGTTCGTTCGCCTGCGCCGTCTTGCCGAGCAGCAGCGCCGCCAGGACCGGCTCGCTCACCGCAGCCACCACCTGGTCGGTGAGCGCCTGGGCGAGCTCCAGTTCGGCGGTGGCGAAGTCGACGGCCTCCTCGGCCCGGCCCAGCTCGATCAGCGACACCACCGTGTGCAGCCGGTTCGCCGCCTCGTGCGCCTGCGAGCGCAGCGCCTGGGTGAAGCCGCGCTCGGAGTCCAGCTCGCCCATCAGCGACTGGAGCTCCGTCACGTCCCGCAGGGTCACCACCGTGCCCCGGCGTTCGCCGCCGGACACCGGCGAGGTGTTCACCACCAGCACCCGGTCCGCCGTCAGATGCACCTCGTCCACCCGCGGCTCGGAGGCCAGCAGTGCTCCCGTCAGCGGGGCCGGCAGGCCGAGATCGGCCACCGAGGCGCCGACCACCTCCCCGCCCACGCCGAGCAGCTCCCGCCCGCCGTCGTTGATCAGTGCCACCCGGAACCGGCCGTCCAGCATCAGCAGCCCTTCGCGTACGGCGTGCAGCGCCGCCTGGTGGTAGTCGTGCATCCGGCTGAGCTCGGTCGCGTTCATGCCGTGCGTGTGGCGGCGCAGCCGGGCGTTCACCACGTACGTGCCCACCGCGCCGAGCGCGAGAGCGCCCGCCGCCACCGCGAACAGGGCCGTCACCTGGTCCGAGACGCGCTCGCTGATCGCCTCGACCCTGATGCCGGCGCTGACCAGCCCGACCACCCGTCCGTCGTCCTCGATCGGCGTCACCGCGCGCACGGACGCGCCGAGGGTGCCGGTGTACGTCTCGGTGAACGACTGGCCCTTCAGGGCGCGGGCGGTGTTGCCGAGGAAGTGCCGGCCTATCTGGCCGGGGTCCGGGTGCGTCCAGCGGATGCCCTCGGGGTTCATGATCGTCACGAAGTCGACCTCGGTGTCCCGCATCACGCGCAGCGCGTACGGCTGGAGCGAGACCGTCGGGTCCGGCGTGCCGATCGCCTCCCGCACGGAGGGGGAGTCGGCCACCGACCGGGCCACGGCGGTGGCCTGCCGCCCCGCCGCGTCCTCGGCCTGAGAGCGGTCGCTCACGTACGTGAACAGCGCGTATCCCGCCACGACGACCGCGATCAGCACCGCCTGCATGGCGAACAGCTGGCCGGCCAGGCTGCGAGGTGCGGGAACGGGTAGACGCATGTCGTCAGTGTGCCCCCGGCGTCCATCGTGAACTAAATGAACGGAAGGGTGACCGCCCTCACACGCCGGGAGATAGTCCCAAGCATTCCCCTTAAGGAGTGCAAGCACCCCTAACTCCCCGGACGTGAGCCGCACGCCGGTGATGCCGACGAAGACGTCAAGGAGGGCAGCCGTGGCCGCCAGCAGCACCACGAATACGGCACCTGCCGCACCCGCCAAGCGGGACCGCACCCACTACCTGTACATCGCGGTGATCGTCGCGGTCGCCATCGGCATCGCCGTGGGTCTGATCGCGCCCGATTTCGCCGTGGAGCTGAAGCCCATCGGCACCGGGTTCGTGAACCTGATCAAGATGATGATCTCGCCGATCATCTTCTGCACGATCGTTCTCGGCATCGGCTCGGTCCGCAAGGCCGCCAAGGTCGGCGCGGTCGGAGGCATCGCGCTCGGCTACTTCCTGGTGATGTCGCTGGTCGCCCTCGGCATCGGCCTGGTCGTCGGCAACATCCTGGAGCCGGGCACCGGCCTCGCGGTCACCGACGCGATCAAGGAGACCGGTCAGGCGCAGGTGTCGGCCGAGGCCAAGGACACCACCGAGTTCCTCCTGGGCATCATCCCGACCACGATGGTCTCCGCCTTCACCGGCGGCGAGGTGCTCCAGACCCTGCTGATCGCGCTGCTCACCGGCTTCGCCCTGCAGGCGATGGGTTCCGCGGGCCAGCCGATCCTGCGCGGTGTCGAGCACATCCAGCGGCTCGTCTTCCGCATCCTCGCCATGGTGATGTGGGCCGCCCCGATCGGCGCGTTCGGCGCGATCGCCGCGGTCACCGGTTCGGCCGGCGTGGACGCGCTGAAGAGCCTCGCCGTGCTGATGCTCGGCTTCTACGCCACCTGTTTCCTGTTCGTCTTCATCGTCCTCGGCGCGCTGCTGCGGATCGTCGCCGGCCTGAACATCTTCACGTTCCTGAAGTACCTGGGCCGCGAGTTCCTGCTGATCCTGTCGACCTCCTCCTCCGAGTCCGCGCTGCCGCGCCTCATCGCGAAGATGGAGCACCTGGGCGTCAGCAAGCCCGTCGTCGGCATCACGGTGCCGACCGGCTACTCCTTCAACCTCGACGGCACCATGATCTACATGACCATGGCCTCGCTGTTCATCGCCGACGCCATGGGCACGCCGATGTCGCTCGGTGAGCAGATCCCGCTGCTGCTCTTCCTGCTGGTCGCCTCCAAGGGCGCCGCCGGCGTCACCGGCGCCGGTCTCGCGACCCTCGCCGGTGGCCTCCAGTCGCACAAGCCGGCCCTGGTGGACGGCATCGGCCTCATCGTCGGCATCGACCGCTTCATGAGCGAGGCCCGCGCCCTGACGAACTTCGCGGGCAACGCCGTCGCCACCGTCCTGATCGGCACCTGGACCAAGGAGATCGACAAGACGCGCGTCGACGAGGTCCTCGCGGGCCGGATCCCCTTCGACGAGACCACGCTGCTCGACGACGGCCACGGCGCGCCGGCGCCCGCCGAGGAGGCCGGCCGGCCCGAGCAGCACGAGGGCGGCGAGAAGGAACTCGCCAAGGCCTGACTCCCCCCGCACCCCGGGTGCCCGGCCCCGCCTGAACCGGGGCCGGACACCCGGCCAAGCCGCTCTGCGGTTCCGCCCCC
Organism: Streptomyces sp. NPDC101166; assembly: GCF_044768125.1. Taxonomy (NCBI): domain Bacteria; kingdom Bacillati; phylum Actinomycetota; class Actinomycetes; order Kitasatosporales; family Streptomycetaceae; genus Streptomyces; species Streptomyces sp. NPDC101166. The sequence goes on along the minus strand of NZ_JBIWPF010000040.1, from coordinate 11,196 downwards.
CCAGAACGCCGGGCGGCTGAGACTCCCCCGTTGCTCAGCCGCCCGGCTCTCTCATGCGCCCGTCGGCGCCGAGTCGGTGAACACGGGGCTCTCCTTCGGGTTCGGGCCGTACTTGTTCCGGCCCGGGACGCCGTCTTCGGCCGTGAAGATCAGCATGGTGATGAGGCCGACGCAGGGCAGCACCCCGACGAGGGCCCACCAGCCGGAGCGGCCCGTGTCGTGGAGCCGGCGCACCGTGACGCCGAGGGCGGGCAGCAGGATCGCCAGGGCGAAGGCGGTCGTGGGCGCCTTGTTGCCGACCTGCTCGTCCGCGAACATCAGCGCGAGGTAGATGATCGAGCTGATCAGCGTGAACATCCAGTACTCGGCGCGGCGGGCGCGCCCGCTGAAGACCCAGTACTTCTTGAGCACGACGATGAACCAGCGCACTGCATGTCCCCCCGGGGATCGATCCGGTCGCCTGAAAGATGATCAGGGCCGGGCAGAACCTATGCAGGGGGACGTGTACGCGTCAAAGCAATTCCGTCGGCCCGGTCTTCTCCGGAGTGCGGGCGGCCGCCCTCGTCGCCTTCGTCACCAGAGCCGTGGCCAGCGTGGCCGGGACGCCGGCCGCCGTCAGGACGGTGATCGCGGCCGAGCGGCCCGCCTCCCGCGGGCTCATCAGACCGTCGTTCACGGCCTCCATCAGGCCGAACAGGATCTGTTCGTGCACATACGCCAGAGCCGGCGCCGGCAGCGGTGAGACGAACGTCCCCTCCTCCAGACCGCGCCGCAGCAGCCGCACACTGTTCTCACGGACCGGCGTCAGCCGCTCCCGGATGCCCTGGACCGTGACCGTGCGCTGGGCCAGCGCGACCAGCAGCCGGTAGCGGTCGGCGACCTCCCACACCGCGAGCACGGACCGGGCCAGCGCCTCCGCCGGCTCCTCGATCCCCTCCCGGCCCGCCGCGTGGGTCGCGGCCAGCGACCGGACGGCGTCCTCCACCAGCGTGCCGATCAGCACCTCCCGGCCGGCGAAGTGCCCGTACACCGTGCGGCGCACGACTCCGGCGGCGCGCGCGATCTGGTCCATGGACGCGTCGGGGTCGCGCAGCAGCTCGGCGAGGGCGACGTCGAGGATGCGGCGGCGATTGGCCTCGGCGCGACCGGTGTTGCCCGTGGTCATGGCTGCCATTGTGCCCGCCGGCGCGCTCGGCGCCGGGGGCGGCTGTCAGCCGTTCGCGGGGACGCCCTCGGCCGAGCTGTCCAGCCGCTTCAACTCGTCTGCGTCCAGGACCAGTTCGGCCGCGCCCGCCGAGTCCCTCGCCGTCTTTGGCCGACTGGCGCCGGGGATCGGGATCACCGTCGGGGAACGGGAGAGCATCCAGGCGAGGCAGACCCGCTGGGGGCTCACCCCGCGTGCGCGGGCGATCTCGTGGAACGCGCCGAAACGCGAGGCGCCCTCCAGTCGCGAGGGTCCGTCCAGGGAGCTCCGGGAGATGCCGCCCAGGGGGCTCCAGGGGAGGAACGCCAGGCCCAGCCGGGCGCAGAGCCGCAGTTCGCGCTCGCTGTCGCGGACGGCGGGGGAGTACCGGTTCTGCACCGACACCAGCCGGTCCCCGAGGATCTCGCGGGCGAGGCCGATCTGTTCCGCGTCCGTGTTGGAGACACCGGCCAGCCGGATCTTGCCCTCGTCGAGGAGGTCCCGCAGCGCGCCCGCCGACTCCGCGAACGGCACCGCCGGGTCCGGCTTGTGCAGTTGGTAGAGACCGATCGCCTCGACGCCGAGCCGCCTGAGGGAGGCCTCGGCCGCCGCCTTCAAGTGACGGGGGTCGCCGTTCACCGTCCAGTCCGCGCCGGCGGGCCGGCCCCGTCCGCCCTTGGTCGCCACCAGCACGTCGTCCACGGGGCCGCCGTGAGCGGCCAGCGCTCGCGCCACCAGACGTTCGTTGTGGCCGGGGTCCTCACCGGGCAGATGGTAGGAGTCGGCCGTGTCGAGCAGGGTGACTCCCGCGTCGAGCGCCGCGTGGACGGTGGCCAGCGCACGGGACTCGTCGGGCCGGCCCTCGACGGACAGCGGCATCGCGCCGAGCCCGATCGCGCTCACCCGCAGGCCCCCGAGTGTTCGGTAGCGCATGTCAGCCGTCCTTCCCCAGCGTCTCCGCGACGGCGCGCCCGAGCCACTGCCGGGCGTTGCCGAAGGTGTGACCGAGCCGAACGGCACGGGAGTTGTCCATCGGATAGCAGCGGCGGAAGGAGAACGGCGAGACCTCCCCGACCTCGACCTCCTGGAAGACGGTCTTGCCGTCGGGGAAGTGCGCGCCCACCGCCTCGCACAACTCCTCCGTCGTCAGGGCCTGGTGGGAGGCCGCGTTGACCGGCCCGGTGAACGTCTGGCCGGCGGCCCAGAACAGGAAGCCGGCCGCCTCGTCGACGTGGATGTAGGTCGCCGGGCGGTTCGCGGGGGGCACGGCGATCGGGTCGCCGGTGCGGATGCGGTCGGCGTAGTGGGCGAGGCGTCCGGTGAAGTCGTCCGCGCCGCCCAGGACATGTGCGACGCGCACCGCGGTCCACTCCAGCGCGGGGTCCGACGCGAACACCGCCTCGGCCTGCCGCTTGCCCTCGCCGTAGTGGGCGTCGAGGAACTCCGGATTTTGCCAGGGCAGTTCGAGGTCGACGGGCACGTCCAGGGGATCGACGTCCGTCTCGCGCACCGGGGCTATGGAGTCCTCGTACTCGTAGACCTCCACCGTGGACGTCATCACATAGCGGCGGGTCCGGCCGGCGAGGACGCGGCGGGCCGTCGCCGCCTGGCGCGGGGTGTAGCAGACCTGGTCGACGACGACGTCGAAGGAGAGGTCACCGAGCGCCGCGGTCAGCGCCTCCTCGTCGTCGCGGTCGGCGACCAGGTGGCGTACGTCCGGGGGCGGCGGCGACGAACCGCGGTTGAGGACGGTGACGTCGTCGCCGGCGGCCAGCAGCCGGTCGATGAGCCGTCTGCCGACATAGCGGTTCCCGCCGACGACCAAGGTCTTGCGCGCGTTTTCCATGACCATAATTCTTCCGGCACGCCCATCCGCACTGAAGGGGGAACCATGGGAGTTCAGGCAGTCGCACCGAAAGAACCACGGCATTCACGATCCGGCGCCGATGAAACCTCGGTGGTCTTCGACGCGCTGGACCGGCAGATCCTGGAACTGCTCCAGAGCGACGGCCGGATCAAGCTGAGCGAGCTGGGCCGCAGGGTCCGGCTGAGTCCGGCCGCGGTCACCGAACGGGTGCGCAGGCTGGAGGCGGCCGGGGTGATCAGCGGCTACGGCGCCCGGGTCGTCCCGGCCCGCCTCGGCTACGGCATCCAGGCGTTCATCAGGGTCGACCCGCACGGCGGCTACACCCTGAAGCACCCGCGGACGCTGGAGCTGATGGAGCGCCCCGAGATCATCGAGGTGCACCATGTGGTGGGGGAGGACTGCTGGATCCTCAAGGTCGCCGTACGGGACACCGTGCACCTGGAGGAGGTCCTCGAAGGGATCTCGGCGCTGGGCCGCACGACCACGTCGATCGTGCTCACCTCACCGGTGGAGCACAAGCCGCTCTTGCCTTGACGTCGGCGTCAAGCCGTACGTTCGTCGTCATGCGAATCGGCGAGCTGGCCGCACGGGCCGGGACCACCACGCGGGCGCTGCGGTACTACGAGGCGCGGGGGCTGCTGCCCGCGCGCCGGGACGAGCTGGGGCACCGGGCGTACGACGAGCGTGATCTGCGGCTGTTGCGGCAGATCAGGACGTTGCGGGACTTCGGCTTCGACCTGGAGGAGACCCGGCCTTTCGTGGAGTGTCTGCGCGCCGGGCACCCGGAGGGCGACTCCTGCCCGGCCTCGCTCGCGGTCTACCGGCGCAAGCTGGACGAGCTGGATGCGCTCATCGGGGAGCTGCGGGCGGTGCGGGAGAAGGTCGCCGGCCAGCTGGAGCGAGCCGAGCAGGCGCGCGACGAGCTGGCCGCCGAGTCGCTGGTTCCGGGGGGTCCGGAACCCGGGTGCGAGCTGGGAGGGCGGGAACTGTGAGCAAGGCCGCAGGAGTGAGCGAGGTGTCGGACGCCGACTTCTCGACGGAGGTGCTGGGGGCGGAGCTGCCGGTGCTGGTGGAGTTCACTGCCGACTGGTGTCCGCCGTGCCGGCAGATGGCGCCGGTGCTGAGCGCGCTCGCCACGGAGGAGGGGGAGCGCCTGAAGGTGGTGCAGCTGAACGTCGACCACAACCCGGCGACGACCAACCACTACAAGGTGCTGTCGATGCCGACCTTCATGGTCTTCCGCGACGGCGAGCCGGTGAAGGCGATGGTGGGGGCACGGCCGAAGCGGCGACTGCTGGAGGAGCTGTCCGACGTGCTCTGAGCCGACCGTCCGCCGTCGCAACAGAAATCCCCCGGGCAATTGCGCTCGGGGGATTTCTCTGCGTATATTGAATGGTTCGCGACTTTGCCCTCGTCTTCATTGTGAATGATTAGCGGAGGGTCGCAGTGAAGTTCAGTAGGCACAGTATATCCGGGCGGGAGCGGAATTGTCAAACAACGGATTTACGGACAGTGAATTGCGTCGGGAACAGGAATACATCGACGGCCTGTACGCCCGCGTCGACGCCCTGCGCGGCGACACCGAGGCGTCCGTCGCCGACGCCCTCGCCCAGGGCGACAAGCCCAGGCAGGCCCGGCTGGAGCGGGACATCCTCGTCGCCGAACGCTCCGGCATGCTCGCCGCGCTGAACGCCGTGGACGGCTCCCTGTGCTTCGGACGTATCGATCTCGTCTCCGGTGCCACTCACCACATCGGCCGGATCGGCCTGCGCCGCGACGACGCCGAACGCACCCCGGTCCTCGTCGACTGGCGGGCCGGCGTCGCCCGCCCCTTCTACCTCGCCACCGGCCACACCCCGATGGGCCTGCGCCGCCGCCGGCACATCGGCACCGAGGGACGCCGGGTCACCGCCCTGCACGACGAGTTCCTCGACGTCGACGACGCCACCCGCACGGGCTACGAGGACCCGGCCGGCGACGACGTCCTGCTCGCCGCGCTCAACGCCGCCCGCACCGGCCGCATGGCCGACATCGTGCAGACCATCCAGGCCGAGCAGGACGAGATCATCCGCGCGCCGCACCGCGGGGTGCTGGTCGTCGAGGGCGGGCCGGGCACCGGCAAGACGGCGGTCGCCCTGCACCGTGCCGCCTACCTCCTCTACGAGCACCGCGAACTGCTCGCCAGGCGGGCCGTCCTCATCGTCGGCCCCAACCCCGCCTTCCTCGGCTACATCGGCGAGGTGCTGCCCTCGCTCGGCGAGACCGGCGTGCTGCTCGCCACCGTCGGCGAGCTGTACCCGGGCGTGCGGGCGGCCGCCGCGGACACGCCCGAGGCGGCCGCGGTGAAGGGCGGCGCCCACATGGCCGACGTCCTCGCCGCCGTCGTACGGGACCGGCAGGCGCTGCCCGACCCGGTGATCGCCGTCGAGCACGACCGCGAGGTGCTGATGCTCGACGAGGGGCTCGTGAGCATCGCCCGTGAGCGGACCCGGGCGCTGAAGCTGCCGCACAACGCCGCCCGCGAGCACTTCGAGGGCCACATCCTCAACACCCTCACCGAGCTGTACGCCGAACGTGTCGGCACCGACCCCTACGACGGGTCCAGCCTCCTCGACCCCAGCGACATCACCCAGATCCGCGACGAGATCGCGGAGAACCCCGAAGTCTGGGCCGCCGTCGACCAGTTGTGGCCCGTGCTCAGCCCGCAGCGGCTGGTCGCCGACTTCCTCGCCGACCCCGACGGGTATCTGGGCGACGAGGACGCGGCCGCCGTGCGCCGCCCGGTCACCCGCGCCTGGACCGTCGCCGACGTCCCGCTGCTCGACGAGGCCGCCGAACTCCTCGGCGAGGACGACCGGGCGGCCCGCGAGCGCGCCGAGCGCGAACGGCGGACCCAGATCGCGTACGCGCAGGGTGTGCTCGACGTCTCCTACGCCTCGCGGACCTACGAGTTCGAGGACAAGGAGGACAGCGACCCGGACGGCTCCGAGGTGCTGTCCGCGCACGACATCATCGACGCCGAGCGCTTCGCCGAACGGCACGAGGAGGACGACCACCGCAGCGCCGCCGAGCGCGCGGCGGCCGACCGGACGTGGGCGTTCGGCCACATCATCGTCGACGAGGCGCAGGAGCTGTCGCCGATGGCGTGGCGGCTGCTGATGCGGCGCAGTCCCACGCGCTCCATGACGCTCGTCGGTGATCCGGCGCAGACCTCGGAGGCGGGGGGTGTGGGGTCCTGGGAGCAGATCCTCCAGCCGTACGTCGAGGACCGCTGGGAGCACACGCGGCTGGGCGTCAACTACCGCACGCCCGCGGAGATCATGGAGGTGGCGGCCGCCGTCGTCCGGGCCGAGAGGCCGGACTTCGTGCCGCCGAGCTCGGTGCGGTCCACCGGCGTGCGGCCGTGGGCGCGGGCCGTCGACGACCTGCCCGGGGAGGTCGCCAAGGCGGTGGAGGAGCTCACTCCGGCGGAGGGGCGGCTCGCGGTGATCGCTCCCCGGGCGCTGCACCGTGAGCTGGCCGCTCGGCTCGACGGCGTGACGGCGGGGGACGGGCCCGACCTCACGCGAGCCGTCGTACTGCTCGACCCGCGTCAGGCAAAGGGCCTGGAGTTCGACTCCGTACTGGTGGTGGAGCCGGGCGAATACGGCACGAGCGACCTGTACGTCGCCCTGACCCGGGCGACACAGCGCCTGGGCGTACTCCACACGGGCCGGCTCCCCGGACCCCTGTCCGAAACCCTCGCCTGACCAGGGGGTCCCTCGCCCCCGCCGCCCTCTCCCGTTCCCCACCTGGGGGCCAAGCTCCCAGGTGGGGGGGTGGAGGCGCCGGGGCCGAGCTTCGAAGACGTCAGGCCGGGCGGAGCCAGACCGTGGACAAGGGGGGGAGTGTCAGGCGGACGCTCGCCGGGTGGGCGTGCCACGGCTGGGGCTCCGGCTTCACCGGGTGCGGATGGGTGACACCACTGCCCCCGTACCGCTCCGCGTCCGTGTTCAGCACCTCCAGCCACGCCGGCACATCGTCCGGCACCCCCAGCCGGTAGTCGTGCCGCACGACGGGCGAGAAGTGGCACACGGCGAGCAGCGGCGCCCCGTCCGCGTCGTGGCGAAGGAACGCGAGGACGTTGTCGTCGGCCGCGTCCCCCACCACCCACTGGAAGCCGTCCGGCGCGACATCGCGCTCCCACAGCGCCGGCGTCGACCGGTACACGCCGTTCAGGTCCCGCACCAGATCGCGCACCCCCCGGTGATCGGGCTCCGCCCCGTAGGCGGGGTCGAGCAGCCACCAGTCCGGACCATGCGCCTCGGACCACTCCGCGCCCTGCGCGAACTCCTGCCCCATGAAGAGGAGTTGCTTGCCCGGATGGGACCACATGAACGCCAGGTACGCCCGCAGGCTGGCCCGCCGCTGCCACCAGTCGCCCGGCATCTTCGACACCAGTGAGCCCTTGCCGTGCACGACCTCGTCGTGGGAGATCGGCAGGACGTAGTTCTCGCTGTAGGCGTACACCATGGAGAAGGTCATCTCCCCGTGGTGGTACCGCCGATGGACCGGCTCCTTGCTCATGTACTGCAACGAGTCGTGCATCCACCCCATGTTCCACTTCAGCCCGAAACCGAGCCCGCCGAAACCGCTCGGCCCCCGGTGGTGGGTGGCACGGGTGACGCCGTCCCAGGCCGTGGACTCCTCCGCGATCGTCACGACGCCGGGGACCCGGCGGTACACGGTCGCGTTCATCTCCTGGAGGAAGGCCACCGCGTCCAGGTTCTCCCGGCCGCCGTGCTCGTTCGGCGTCCACTGGCCGGGCTCGCGCGAGTAGTCGAGGTAGAGCATCGAGGCGACGGCGTCCACCCGCAGCCCGTCGATGTGGAACTCCTCGCACCAGTACACCGCGTTGGCCACCAGGAAGTTGCGCACCTCGCGCCGCCCGAAGTCGAACTCCAGGGTCCCCCAGTCGGGGTGGGCGGCCCGCAGGGGGTCCTCGTGCTCGTACAGCGGCCGCCCGTCGAACTCGGCCAACGCCCAGTCGTCGCGCGGGAAGTGCGCCGGCACCCAGTCCATCAGGACGCCGATCCCGGCCCGGTGCAGCGCGTCCACCAGGTACCTGAAGTCGTCCGGAGTGCCGAGACGGGCCGTCGGCGCGTAGAAGCCGGTGACCTGGTAGCCCCAGGACCCGCCGAAGGGGTGCTCGGCGACCGGCATCAGCTCGACATGGGTGAAGCCGAGGTCCCTGACGTACGCGGGGAGCTGCTCTGCGAGTTGACGGTACGTCAGCCCTGGGCGCCAGGAGGGGAGATGGATCTCGTACACCGAGAACGGGGCCTCGTGCACCGGGCGTTCGGCCCGGCGGGCGAGCCATTCCTCGTCGCCCCACTCGAAGTGCGAGGCGGTCACGACCGACGAGGTGGCCGGCGGGATCTCGGTGCGGCGGGCCATCGGATCGGCGCGCAGGGTGCGCGAGCCGTCGGGCCGGGTGATGTCGAACTTGTACAGCTCACCCTCGCCGACGCCCGGCACGAACAGCTCCCACACCCCGGAGGAGCCGAGCGAGCGCATGGCGTGCCCGGCGCCGTCCCAGAAGTTGAAGCTGCCGGCGAGCCGTACGCCGCGCGCGTTGGGCGCCCACACGGAGAACCGGGTGCCGGGCACGCCCTGGTGGGTCGTCGGGTGGGCGCCCAGCACCGTCCACAGCTGCTCGTGCCGGCCCTCGCCGATCAGGTGCAGGTCCAGATCGCCCAGCGTGGGCAGGAAGCGGTAGGCGTCCTCGGTCTCCTGGACCGCGTCCTCGTACGTGACCAGGAGGCGGTAGGCCGGGACCTCGTGCAGGGGCAGCAGTCCGGCGAAGAAGCCGTCGCCGTCGTCGTGCAGGTCGGCGCGCAGCTCGCCGGAGACGACCGTGACGGCGCGTGCGTAGGGGCGGAAGGCCCGGAAGACGACCCCGCCGGGCGCCGGGTGCGCGCCGAGCACGCTGTGCGGGTCGTGGTGGCAGCCGTGCAGGAGGCGGTCGCGGTCGCCGGCGTCCAGGGCGGGGGAGAGGCCGACCTCCAGGGGCCCGGCGGGAGCCGCCGGCGGCGACGCCTTCACCCGCGCGGCCTTCTTCGCCACCGCCTTCGCGGCTTTCGCCGCCTCGGGAGCCTTCACCACCTTCGCCACCGCCTTCGCCGGCTTCGCGGCCTTCGCGGCAGCCTTCCCGCCCGCCGCCTTCTTCGCCGCGGCCTTCTTCGTCGTCGCCTTCTGCGCCGCCGCCTTCCTGGCCGCCCCTTCCTCGGCCGCGGCCGCCTTCTTCTTCGGGTTCTTCGGGTCGGAACCGTTGGACGGGGGGCTGGGAGTCACGGACAAAGCCTCCTCAGAGCTGGTCGGACGCTGCGAGCCTGCGTATCGCGGAGAGCGGGACGGGGAGCCAGTCCGGGCGGTGCCGGGCCTCGTAGACGACCTCGTAGACCGCCTTGTCCGTCTCGTAGGCCCGCAGCAGCACGGGATCGGTACGCGGGTCGGCGCCCGACACCTCGGCGTACCCCGAGCAGTAGGCCGCCCGGCAGGCACGGGCCCAGCCCGGCGCCGGCGGGGTGGCCGAGTGCGCCGCGTAGTCGAAGGAACGCAGCATCCCCGCCACGTCCCGCACCGCCGGCTGCGGCATCCTGCGCTCGGCCAGCGGCCGGGCCGGCTCGCCCTCGAAGTCGATCAGCGACCACTGTCCGGAGGGGGCCCGCAGGCACTGCCCGAGGTGCAGATCACCGTGGACGCGCTGGGCGGTCCAGGTGTGGCCCTCGGCCGCGAGGTCGGCCAGCGCGGTGAAGGCGGTGCGCAGCGCGGGCGCGTACGGGTGCAGGGCGGGCACCGCCTGCGCCGCCGCGTCGAGACGCTCGACCATGCCGTGCACCAGCGGTTCCAGCTGGGCGTGCCCGAAGGTCACCGTGGGCAGCGCACGGGCCAGCGCCGTGTGCACCTCGGCGGTGGCCCGGCCCAGCGCCCGCGCCTCCGCGCCGAAGTCCTCGGCCTTGGCCAGCTCCCGCAGGGCCAGCTCCCAGCCGTCCGTCGCGCCCTGCACATAGGGCTGGAGCACGCCGAGGACGTACGGCTCGCCGCTCTCCCCGGGGGCCTCCGCCAGGTCCTCGGCGTCGGCGTGCATCCACGCCGTCGGTGCGGGCACCCGGGGGCACCCCTCCCGGGCCAGCGCCAGCGGCAGCTCCAGGTCGGGGTTGACGCCGGGGACCACCCGGCGCAGCAGCTTGAGAATGAACGTATCTCCATAGACGACCGAGGAGTTCGACTGCTCGGAGGTCAGCCGGCGCGGCACGAGGCCGGCGCGTATCTCCTGGGACGGGTCCCGTTCACAGCGCAGCACGCCGATCCGGGACCCGGTGCGCAGCGCCTCCAGGAGGAGCTCGGCGGGCCGGGTGTCGTACAGGGCGTCGTAGACGGTCCGCCCGGCGAGCGGGCCGTCCGGCACATGTCCGATGAGCGCGGGCGCCAGCCGGGGCGGCAGCGCCTCGCGCACGCCTATCAGGAGCTGGTAGCAGTCGCCGGGACCGGCGCCCTGGTGGGCGCGCACCAGCAGGTGGTAGAGGCCCAGCCGGGAGTCCGCCGGCAGCAGCTCGGTGGCCGCGACCTGCGAGAACCCGGTGACCGGGCTTCCCTTCCCGGCGAACCAGCGCTGGCGTGGGAGCCAGTCGCGCAGCAGGGGCCCCAGGGACGCGAGGAGGCCGGAGCTCGTCTTGCCGGAAAGTGTGACAGTTTCCGCCATGGCGTCACGTTCCTTTCCCCGGGGGACGGGGTCTGGGGTGCTACTCATGCGTGCCCCGGCCGGGGCGGAGGAAACGCCCCGCCCCGGACAGGCCCTCTAGACGGCGTCCCTGCGGAGCCGGAACCAGTAGAAGCCGTGGCCGGCGAGGGTGAGCAGGTAGGGCAGCTCGCCGACGGCGGGGAAGCGGACGCCGCCGAAGAGCTCGACGGGGTGGCGGCCCTTGAAGCGGCTGAGGTCCAGCTCGGTGGGCTGGGCGAAGCGCGAGAAGTTGTGGACGCAGAGCACCAGGTCGTCCTCGTATTCGCGCAGGAAGGCGAGGACGGCCGGGTTGGAGGAGGGCAGTTCGGTGTAGGAGCCGAGTCCGAAGGCGGGGTTCTGTTTGCGGATCTCGATCATGCGGCG